>NZ_JBFUEI010000003.1:0-531573 GCF_056404275.1 Pedococcus sp. P2_D9 | reverse complement strand
CGCCCCTACCGCCCACAGACCAACGGCAAGATCGAGCGCTTCCACCGCACCCTGGCCGACGGGTGGGGCTACGCCCGCTGCTACGAATCCGAAGCCGAGCGACGAGCCGCCCTGTCAGCATGGATCCACGAGTACAACCACCACCGACCCCACACCGCCTGCGGGAACAAGCCACCCATCACCCGCTTGACCAACCTGTCCGGTCAGTACAGCTAGCGGTCGCGAGACCAGGCCTCGGTGGCCTGCTCGAGTCGTTGGGCGATGTAGGAGATCTCGGCGAGCTCCCCCGTAGCCACCGCCATCACGAGGTCGTAGGCCGCGTCATTGGTGAGCCGGAGCTGCAGGCCGTTGGCGCCGTAGAAGGCCAGCATGGAGACGAAGCCCAGTCTCTTGTTGCCGTCGACGAGAGGATGGTTGTCGACCATCGACTGGAGCAGGGCCGCTGCCTTCTCGTGGAGCGTCGGGTAGGCATCCTCGCCGAAGACGGTCGTAGCCGGGCGGGCCACGGCACTCTGGAGGAGGCCGGCGTCACGCACCTGCACCTCACCCAGGACGCGCTCCGCGATGTGCAGGACGTCATCGAAGGTCAGCAGGATCACTGGCCGAGTCGCTCGATCGCGTCGGCGTAGCGGACCAGTTCGCGGTCGAGGACCGCGTCGACGATCTGTCGCCGGCCGGCCTGCTCGAGATAGCTCGACACGGCGTCGCGAGCAACCTCCTGCATCGAACGACCCTCCGCCTTGGCGCGTCGGCGCAGGGCCTCGGTCTCGTCCTCAGTCAGTCTCAGCGTCATGGCCATGATGTGATGGTATCACTCGTGACACCATCCCAGGTGGTCCACCAGCTGCGGCGAGACTCGCCGCTCGGCGCTCGACGGCGACCGTTCGGCGCAGCACCCCCTGCCACCCGGCGAGCGCACCCTCCGCACGGCGCGCGGCCACGCGGCATACCTGCTGCTCAGGGGCTCGCAGCGGCACAGTGGCGACGATCGCGGGACCGGCCCGCGCCACCACAGGAGGTGTCCCGTGAGCAACGACGCTCGCACGGAGCACGACCCCTTTGTGGACCTGCAAGGGTCCGAGGAGTTCGCGGACCTGAGGTCCCGGTTCCGCAGGTTCGTCTTCCCCATGACCGCGCTGTTCCTGGCGTGGTACTTCCTCTACGTGCTGCTGTCGGTCTACGCGCCGGTGTTCATGGGCCACAAGGTGTTCGGCAACATCAACGTGGGCCTGATCCTCGGGCTCGGTCAGTTCGTGTCGACGTTCGTCATCACGATCCTCTACGTCCGCTGGGCCGACCGTGAGTTCGACCCGCGCGCCGCCGCACTCGCCACGACGATCGGGGAGGACCACCGATGAGCGCTCCCACCATTGCCAGCCTCGCCCCCGCCGCCACGAACGTCGGCAGCCCGGCGCTCAACATCACCATCTTCGGCGTCTTCGTCCTGATCACTCTCGCGATCGTCATCCGGGCGTCGAAGAACAACCGCAGCGCGGCCGACTTCTATGCGGGTGGTCGTGCTTTCACCGGACGGCAGAACGGCATCGCGATCGCGGGCGACTACCTGTCGGCGGCCAGTTTCCTCGGCATCGCCGGGGCCATCGCCCTCAACGGCTACGACGGCTTCCTCTACTCGATCGGCTTCCTCGTCGCGTGGCTCGTCGCACTGCTCCTGGTCGCCGAGCTGCTTCGCAACGCGGGCAAGTACACGATGGCCGACGTCCTGTCGTTCCGCCTCAAGCAGCGGCCGGTCCGGATGGCTGCGGCGATCTCCACCCTCGCGGTCTGCTTCTTCTACCTGCTCGCGCAGATGGCCGGGGCGGGCGGTCTGGTGGCACTGCTGCTGGGCATCGACAAGAAGAGCGGCCAGTCCGTCGTCATCGCCGTCGTGGGGGTCATCATGATCGCCTACGTACTCATCGGCGGCATGAAGGGCACCACCTGGGTCCAGATCATCAAGGCCGTGCTGCTCATCATCGGCGCCGCCGTGATGTTCGTCTGGGTGCTGAGCAGGTTCGGGCTCAACCTCTCCCACCTGCTCGGCGAGGCCGTGACGAAGTCGGGAGGCAAGAAGGTCCTCGATCCCGGGCTGCAGTACGGGAAGAGCGGCCTGACCAAGCTCGACTTCATCTCGCTGTCGCTGGCCCTGGTGCTCGGCACCGCAGGCCTGCCGCACGTGCTGATGCGGTTCTACACCGTGCCCTCGTCGAAGGAGGCCCGCAAGTCGGTCGAGTGGGCGATCTGGCTGATCGGCATCTTCTACCTCTTCACCCTCGTCCTCGGGTACGGCGCCGCCGCACTCGTCGGGCCCAAGGCCATCGCAGCGGCTCCCGGCAAGGCCAACTCGGCCGCGCCACTGCTGGCCTACGAGCTCGGCGGTGAGCTGCTGCTCGGCCTCATCTCGGCCGTGGCATTTGCGACCATCCTCGCGGTCGTCGCCGGTCTGACGATCACGGCGAGCGCGAGCCTGTCGCACGACATCTACAACTCGGTCATCAAGGAAGGCACCGCCTCTCCGGAGGACGAGGTCCGGGTCGCCCGCATCACCGCGGTCGTCATCGGCATCCTCGCGATCCTCGGCGGGATCCTCGCCAACGGCCAGAACATCGCCTTCCTCGTCGCCCTCGCCTTCGCCATCGCGGCCTCGGCGAACCTGCCGACGATCCTGTACTCGTTGTTCTGGAAGCGGTTCAACACCCGAGGCGCGTTGTGGTCGATCTACGGTGGCCTCATCACCGCGCTGACGCTGATCGTCTTCAGCCCAGTGGTCTCGGGCAAGCCGCCGGTCGCGCCGCTCACGACGAGCGCCTCGATGATCACGGACCCGACCGTGGACTTCCACTGGTTCCCGCTCGACAACCCCGGCATCGTCTCGATCCCGCTGGCCTTCATCCTGGGCTGGTTGGGCACCGTGACGAGCAAGGAGTACAACGCAGCCAAGTACGCCGAGATGGAGGTTCGCTCCCTCACGGGTCACGGCGCCGAGAAGGCGGTCGCGCACTAGGTCGACCACCCGGCACAGGGATCACCACGGTGCCGTGTCCCCGGACAGGGGGCGCGGCACCGTTGCCATTTGGTATGCCGGGTCAACCACCGGGCCGCGGACCGCGTCAGTGGTGTGTCCGAAGGGAGGACACCATGAACATCACGAAGCATAGCTCCACGCGACTGGCCATCCGGTCGCTCGTCATCGCCCTGGCGGCCGGCGTTGTCCCCGTCGTTGCCGCCACCACCTCCGCAGAGGCCGCACCCTACTGCGGGCTCACCTGGGGTTCGCTCGCCAAGAACTCCTCCACCATGGTCCCCGGCCCGCTCACGAACGTCAGGGCGGGACGGCACACCTGCTTCGACCGACTGGTGATCGACGTCAAGGGCAAGGCTCCCGGCTACACGGTGAAGTACGTGTCCAACGTCTTCACCGAGGGCCAGGGGGCGGTCGTGCCGCTGCGGGGTGGCGCCAAGCTCCTCGTCGTCACACGGGCACCGGCGTACACCTCGACGGGCACCGCGAGCTACCAGCCCGCCAACCAGCGCGAGCTCGTCAACGTCACCGGCTACACGACGTTCCGGCAGGTCGCGTGGGCCGGGACGTTCGAGGGTCAGACGTCGATGGGCCTGGGCGTCAGGGCACGGCTGCCGTTCCGGGCCTTCACGATCCACGACGCCACCGGCAGCAGGCTCGTCATCGACGTGGCCCACCGCTGGTAGGGGACGTCTCGTCGGTGTGGACATCCCGCGCGGGCGTTGTCCGGCGACGCAAGCCGCCGAGCAGCGCCCGCGTCGCTGCGACCAGCACCGCCAGCACGAGGGCTACGAGGAGCCAGCCGCTCGTGGACCGCACCAGGGACTCCGAGTAGCTCCACCACTGCGTTCGGAGGAAGTCCCATGACGACTCGGCGACCAGGCGCAGCTCCCCGCGCTTGGACCCGACGTTCATGCGCGGGTGGAGCACGTCCCAGCCATGGCTCAGCGACCGAGCCAGCAGAGAGAAGACCAGCCACGTCAACAGGATCCGGGCGACGCTGAGCAGGGTTGGCGCGACGCGCTGCAAGGTCGCCACCGCGAACGGCAGGGCCAGGGCCACCGCCAGCAGCAGCCCGTGCGGCCAGGTGGCCGGCGACAGCCCCGCCACGACGGCCAGCACCGTGGCCGCTCCGAGTGGCCCGCTGTGCCCGCGGATGCCGAGCACGATGCCGCCGAGGGCCGCCGCCACCAGCAGGATCACCAGGACCTGGCGTTCGTCGGGGTACTCGTCAGTGGAGGGCGCGGAGAGGAGCCAGGCGAGCACGCTGAACAGCACGACGATGACGAAGCGTGGCCACGGGGAACGCACGAGCAGCGAGACCGACGCAGCGGCCGCGGTCGCCCCCAGCAGGACGACGTCGCCGTTGATGGCCCTCAGCGGCAGGTGGAACCACGACGTCAGACCCCAGAAGCCGACCGGCCACCACAGGACAGCTGCGAGCAGCATGGCCACCTCTGGCCAGACGCGACGGGCCACAGCCCTGCCGCGCTCGAGCGTGCTGGGCGTTGCGGAATCGGAACCGGCGTCAGAGGTGGAGTTCCTCGCGGTGCTCACGCCACCAGAGGCTAGCCGCTTGCCGCTCCCAACGTCCGTCGATCGATCAACGCGACCACTCCCCTTGATGCGCGGCCCGGATGCGGGTTGGCTTGGGGTGTCACCGCGACTGCGACGCCGGATCTGCCGACGACGTCGCCTGCCAACGCCGCCAGGAGGAACCACCGTGTCCGAAACCTTGTCCACGAGCCAGACCGAGGGTCGGGATCTGTCTCCCAGCCCCGAGTTCGCCGCCCAGGCCAACGGCCAGGCGGACCTCTACGACGCGGCGGACGAGGACTTCGAGGGCTTCTGGGCCGACCAGGCCCGGCAGCGTCTCACGTGGGCCAAGGACTTCGACCAGACCCTCGACTGGAGCGGTGCGCCGTTCGCCAAGTGGTACGTCGGCGGTGAGGTCAACGCGGCCTACAACTGTGTCGACCGGCACGTGGAGGCGGGCAACGGCGACCGCGTCGCCATCCACTTCGAGGGAGAGGGCGGGGACTCCCGCACCATCACGTATGCCGAGCTGCAGCGTGACGTGGCCAAGGCCRCCAATGCCCTTGAGTCCCTTGGGGTTTCGAAGGGCGATCGCGTGGCGATCTACCTGCCGATGATCCCCGAGGCAGTGGCGGCGATGCTCGCGTGCGCGCGCATCGGCGCCCCGCACTCGGTGGTGTTCGGCGGGTTCTCGGCCGACGCCCTGCGCACCCGCATCGCCGACGCCGAGGCCAAGCTGGTGATCACCGCTGACGGCCAGTTCCGCCGAGGCAAGTCCGCCCCGCTCAAGCCCGCCGTCGACGCTGCCGTCGAGGGCGAGACAACTGTCGAGAAGGTCCTGGTCGTGCAGCGCACCAAGGACGAGGTCGAGTGGAACGACGACCGCGACGTCTGGTGGCACGACGTCGTCGACTCGGCCAGCGACCAGCACGAGGCGGTCGCCCACGACAGCGAGCACCCGCTCTTCATCCTCTACACGTCGGGGACCACGGGGAAGCCGAAGGGCATCTTCCACACGACGGGCGGCTACCTGACGCAGGCGGCATACACGAACTCGGTCGTGCACGACGTGCACCCGGAGACGGATGTCTACTGGTGCACGGCCGACATCGGCTGGGTGACCGGCCACTCCTACATCGTCTACGGACCGCTGGCCAACGGCGCGACCCAGGTGATCTACGAGGGCACGCCGGACACCCCGCACCAGGGCCGCTGGTGGGAGATCGTGCAGAAGTACGGCGTGACGATCCTCTACACCGCGCCCACCGCGATCCGGACCTTCATGAAGTGGGGCGACGACATCCCCGCGAAGTTCGACCTGTCGTCGCTGCGGCTGCTCGGCTCGGTCGGTGAGCCGATCAACCCCGAGGCGTGGCTGTGGTACCGCAAGAACATCGGCGGCGGCCACTGCCCGATCGTCGACACTTGGTGGCAGACCGAGACCGGCGGCATCATGATCAGCCCGCTGCCGGGAGTCACGAGCCTCGAACCCGGTTCGGCGCAGCGACCGATCCCCGGCATCAGCGCCGAGATCCTCGACGACGAAGGGCAGCCGCTGCACGACCCCGAGGCGGTCGGCTACCTCGTGCTGACCAAACCGTGGCCGGGCATGCTGCGCGGCATCTGGGGTGACCCGGAGCGCTACAAGGAGACCTACTGGTCGCGGTTCGGGCCGAAGTACTACTTCGCCGGGGACGGCGCGAAGTACGACGCCAACAACAACATCTGGCTGCTCGGCCGCGTCGACGACGTCATGAACGTGTCGGGCCACCGGCTGTCGACCGCCGAGATCGAGTCGGCCCTCGTGTCGCACCCGTCGGTGGCCGAGGCCGCCGTCGTGGGCGCGACCGACGAGACGACCGGTCAGGCCGTGGTGGCGTTCGTCATCCTGCGCGGCGGATCCGAGGACCACGGTGACGAGACGGTGCAGGAGCTGCGCAACCACGTGGCCAAGGAGATCGGCCCGATCGCCAAGCCCCGCTCGATCATGGTCGTGTCAGAGCTGCCCAAGACCCGGTCCGGCAAGATCATGCGGCGGCTGCTGCGCGACGTCGCCGAGAACCGCGAGGTCGGCGACGTCACGACCCTGGCCGACTCGTCGGTCATGGGCCTGATCAAGGAAGGCATGAGCTCCGGCAAGGAGGACTGACGACTTCCCCACCGCACCAATGGATTTCGGTATGCCGCGGACGCACCTGGCGTCCGCGGCATACCTGTCTCTCGTGGTTTCAGCTGGTGCAGAGGCAGAACGGGTGGCCGGCCGGGTCGAGGAAGACCCGGAAGGTCGTCCCCGGCTGGTGGTCGTGCTTGGTCGCACCGAGTGCGACCACGTCGGCCTCGCCGGTGTCGAGGTCCTCGACCACCACGTCGAGGTGCATCTGCTGGGGGACGTCCTGGCCGGGCCAGACGGGAGCCCGGTAGTCGTCGACCTGCTGGAAGCAGATGCACTGCCCGTAGTCGGCGCGGATCTCGAACCAGTCGCCCTCGTTCTTGACGGACCAGTCGAGCATGGTGCCGTAGAAGGTCGCCAGGGCTTCGGCATCGGGGCAGTCGAGGACGATGGTGGGAAAACGTGCGATAGCCATGTCGCGCAGGCTATTGCGGGTTCCGGACGATCCGCGACCTGATGTCGCCCATGGGCAGCCACTGGTCGCGAGCCACCAGCACCTCGCGCAGCAGATCGGGTCGGTCGGTGATGATCCCGTCGACGCCGGCCTCGAGCAGCCGCACCATCGACGGCTGGTCGTTGACGGTCCACACCACGACCTTCACGCCGATCCCGTGCGCCCCCGTCACCAACCGTTCGACGAAGACCGGCACCCGCCCGAGCTTGAGCGGCACGTGCGCGAACTCGGCCGTCGCGAAGCGGCGAGCGGGCGGCATCCCGGCATGGGCCGTGGTGACCACCGCGGCCAGGGAGCGCCAGCCCAGGGCGGTCCGCACTCCGGGCGCCTCGGCCCGCACGACATCGAGCCAACCGTCCCAGGCTCCGGCCACGCACACCCGGTCTCGGAAGTCACTGTGCTGCAACAGTTTTCCCAAGGGACCGATCGCCGCCTGGTCCTTCAGGTCGACGGTGAAGTTGGCGTCGGGGAAGGCTTCGAGCGCGTCGGCCAGGGTCGGGATCGGCTCCCGCCCAGCCACCCGCACCCCACGCAACGACGCGAGGGTATGCCGCGCGAGCGGCCCGCGTGCGTCCGTCACGCGGTCGAGGGTCGAGTCGTGGAAGCAGACCAGCGCGCCGTCGGCGGTCAGCCGCACATCGGTCTCGAGGTATCGAACCCCCAGGGCCGACGCGAGGGCGAACGCGGCGACGGTGTTCTCCGGGGCGAGGGCGGCACCCCCGCGGTGGGCGAGGGCGAGCGGGAGGGACTCCGTGCCGTAGGCCATGACTCCAGCGTGCCGAACGCTCGGGGGCCCGAGCGCGGAAACCGGTGTCTGGCACCAATGTTCACATCACGGAGGGCAACCGTTCGCCCGATGCTGACGCGCTAGACGGTTGCGCCCCGCATCTCGGCCGAGATCGCCGCCGCGACAGTGTGCATCGGCGTCGTCGCACTCTCGATGAACGCGTCCGTCATGCGCGGCAGCGGGCCCGACACGGACAGCGCCAACGGCTGGGGTGAGCCGGGGATGGCGACGGCCACGCAGCGGACGCCGACCTCCTGCTCCCCCTCGTCGAGCGCGTAGCCGCGCTCACGGGTGCGACCCAGCTCGGCCGCGAACGCCTCGGGATCGGTGATGGTGTGCTCGGTGCGCGCCGGCATGCCCGTGCGCGCGAGGATGGCCCGCACGGCCTCGGGGTCCATGTCGGCCATGATCGCCTTGCCGACGCCGGTGGAGTGCGGCAACACGCGACGACCGACCTCGGTGAACATCCGCATGGAGTTGCGGCTGGCCATCACCTGGCCGATGTAGACCACCTGGTCGCCGTCGAGCATCGCGAGGTTGACCGACTCGCCGAGCTCGTGGGCGAGTCGCTCCATGTGCGGCCGCGCCCACCGGCTCACCATCCGGGACGTCGTCTCCCCCAGCCGGATCAGGCGCGGGCCGAGGGAGTACTGGCGGGAGGCCTCCTGGCGCACGTACCCGAGGTCGACGAGGGTCCGCACGAGGCGGTGGATCGTGGGCAGCGGCAGCTGGGCATCGTTGGCGAGCTGCGACAGGCTGATCACGCCGCCGGCGTCGGCCATCGTCTCGAGGATCGCGAACGCGCGCTCGAGCGACTGGACGCCACCGCCTGTCTTCGCGGGCGTCGCCGCGTCCTCGACGGTCGGTGGGGTGCTCATATATCTCTCCCCAGTCCTTCCCGAATGAGAAGAAGATTTCGTATCATGGAACAATCGTAGTCTGTGAGCCGCCACCGCGGCACGCGACACCACCGACTTCTCCCGAGGATGCGCATGTCCCAGCCCACCACGCCCACCATGCAGCCCGTGCCCACCGTCGTCGTCGACGCCCCCCACGACGTCGAGCGGAGCTCGGAGATCCTGAGCCCCGAGGCCTTGGCCTTCCTCGCGGAGCTGCAGTCGAGGTTCGGTGGCCGTCGGGACGAGCTGCTCGAGGCACGACGCTCACGCCGTGCAGAGGTGTCGAGGACCGGACGACTGGACTTCCTCGACGAGACGCGCGAGGTGCGCGAGGGCGACTGGACGGTGGCGCCGGCCCCGGCCGACTTCGCCGACCGTCGCGTGGAGATCACCGGCCCGACCGAGCGCAAGATGGCGATCAACGCCCTCAACTCCGGCGCCAAGGTGTGGCTCGCCGACCTCGAGGACGCCAACACGCCCCACTGGGACAACGTGATCGGCGGCCAGGTCAGCCTCTACGACGCGGTCCGCCGCACCATCGAGCTCACCGCCCCCAACGGCAAGCACTACGAGCTCAAGGACCCGGGCGGCATACCCGTCATCGTGCCGCGCCCGCGCGGCTGGCACTTCGACGAGGAGCACCTCACCCTCGACGGACGGCCGCTGGTCGGCGCCCTGGTCGACTTCGGCCTCTACTTCTTCCACAACGCCGCCGAGCTCCTCGCGCGCGGAAGTGGCCCCTACTTCTATCTGCCCAAGATGGAGTCGCACCTCGAGGCACGGCTCTGGAACGACGTCTTCACCTTCGCCCAGGAGTCGCTCGGCATCCCCCACGGCACGGTGCGTGCGACGGTGCTCATCGAGACGATCCCCGCGGCCTTCGAGATGGACGAGATCCTCTACGAGCTGCGCGACCACGCCGCCGGGCTCAACGCCGGTCGGTGGGACTACCTGTTCTCGATCATCAAGTACTTCCGGGACTCCGGGCCGTCGTTCACCCTGCCCGACCGCAACGCCGTGACGATGAACGCGCCGATGATGAAGGCCTACAGCGACCTGCTCGTGCAGACCTGCCACAAGCGCGGGGCGTTCGCGATCGGTGGCATGGCGGCGTTCATCCCCAGCAAGGACCCGTCGGTCAACGAGGCGGCGTTTGCCAAGGTGCGAGCCGACAAGGAGCGTGAGGTCGGCGCGGGCTTCGACGGCTCGTGGGTCGCACACCCGGGCATGGTCGAGCTCTGCAAGGAGATCTTCACCGACGTCCTCGGCGACTCGTCCAACCAGCTCGACAAGCAGCGCGACGACGTCTCGGTCACCGGCGCGGACCTGCTGGATGCGTCCTCCACCCCGGGCGACCGGACGCTGGATGGCTTGCGGGGCAACGTCTCCGTCGGCATCCAGTACCTCCAGGCGTGGCTGCTCGGCAACGGCGCGGTCGCGATCCACAACCTGATGGAGGATGCCGCGACCGCCGAGATCTCACGCAGCCAGATCTGGCAGTGGCTCAACTCGGGCGCCACCCTCGCGTCCGGCGAGACCGTCACCCGAGAGCTCGTCGACGAGGTCGTGGAGAGCGAGTATGCCGCCCTGGTCGACACCGTGGGCGACGACGAGACCGCGCGGGGTGCGTTGGAGACGGCGCGCAGGTTGTTCGTCGAGTGCGCGCTCGACCCCGACTTCCCCGACTTCCTGACGCTCCCGGCCTACGCCGAGGTCCTGAAGGCCGAGCGCGCCTCCTGACCGGTTCGATGTAGCCCTGTCAGGTGCGGCGGGGCATCCGCCAGCGACCGGCGGCGATCTGGTCACCTCCGACCCAGACGCCGCCGATGTCGGACGTCGTGCCGAGGGCGAACACCTTCGAAAGCGCGTCGTCGGCCGACTTGGCGTTGCCCAGTCCCACGGCCAGCGGGTCCCCGGCCTCCGGCAGCAGCCAGATCGCGTCGAACTGCTTGCCCACCGACAGGTCTCCCACCTCGTGCTCGAGGCCGAGCGCACGGGCACCGGCGGCGGTGCACAGCCAGAGCAGGTGCGCCGACGTGAGGGGCAGTCCCTCGTCGCCGAGCAGCCGCTGCATGAAGTAGGCCTGGAGGCCTTCCTTGAGCATCGAGAAGCCCGTGCCGGCACCGACGTCCGAGCCCATCGCCACCTGCACCCCTGCCTCGACGTGCCGGCGCAGCGGGAACAGCCCGCTGCCGAGGGCCGAGTTGCTCGTCGGGCAGTGCGCGACCGAGGCTCCCCGCGCCGCCAGGGTGGCGAGCTCGGGGTCGGTCGGGTGGACGTTGTGCGCGAGCACCGACCGCGGGGTCACGAGACCGTGGCGGTCGTAGGTGTCGACGTAGGAGGCACCGTCGAACAGCCCGGCCACCTCGAGCACCTCGGCGGTGTTCTCGTTGACGTGCGAGGTGAACCAGGCCCCGTCGACCTCGCCGAACGTCGCGGCACAGGACTCGAGGATCGCGTCGCTGGCCGACAGGGAGAAGCGCGGCGTCACGGCATACCGGAGGCGGCCCTTGCCGTGCCAGCGCGAGGCGAGGTCGCGCGACTCCTGGTAGGCGCGCTCGGGCGTGGTGAGCAGCGGCTCGGGCAGGATGCGGTCGGAGGTGACCAGGCCGGTGGTGACCCGCAGGCCCCACAGGTCGGCGGCCTCGAACATCACGTCAACCGCCGAGGCGAAGTGCGACCCGAACACGAGGGCAGTGGTGGTGCCGGCGTCGACCAGTCCGGTGACGAAGTCCCTGGCCACGCCACGCGCCATGTCGACGTCGGCCAGCCGCATCTCCTCCGGGAGGGCGCACTGGTCGAGCCAGTCGAGCAGGGGCATGCCCAGCCCGCCGATGACGCGCACCTGCGGGAAGTGGACGTGGGTGTCGACCAACCCGGGCAGGACCATCCCCTCGCGCAGGTCAAGGACGTCCTCGTCGGGGTGCTCGGCGCGCAGGGCCGCGAAGGCACCGCGAGCCACGATCACCCCGCCCTCGACGAGCAGGCCGCAGTCGTCCTGGGCGCGCAGGGCGCCACCGGAGAAGGGGTCGTCGGGGGTGTCGAGCACAGTGGCCCGGAAGAGCGTCATCGAGGCACTCGCGAGGACTCGGACTCGAACACCCTCACGAGGTCGGCGGCGACACTCAGGGCGATGGTCGCCGGGTCCTTGCCGGTGAGGTCGGCGACACCTATCGGGGTCTGGATGCGCGCGAGGTCGGCGTCCGAATGCCCTTCTGCCGCAAGGCGTTGGCGAAAGCGGGACCACTTGGCCGACGAGCCGATGAGCCCGATCGAGCCGAGGTGCTCGCACCGCAGGGCGCCGTCGCACAGAGCCGCGTCCTCCGCGTGGTCGTGGGTCATGACGAGGACATGCGTGCCGTGGGGCACCTGGCCCAGGACCAGTTCCGGGACGGGGGCGTGGTGGACGTGGACCCTGGCCGTCGAGTCGTCGAGGACGTCGAGCCGGTCGTGTCCGAGCTGGTCGGCGCGCGAGTCGACGAGGTGGAGCTCGAGGTCGTGGCGGGCGAGGATCCGGGCGAGCTCGAGCCCGACGTGGCCGATTCCGAAGATCGCGACCGCCGGCACCACCGCGAGCGGCTCGAGGAGGACCTGCACCTCGCCACCGCAGCACTGCTGACCATGTTCTGCGGGCGCCTTGTCGTTGAGGGACAACGAGATCTGCTCAGGGACGGCCACGGACTCGGCGAGCATCGTGCGGGCGCGGGCGACCGCGGTGGCCTCGAGGTTGCCGCCACCGATGCTGCCCCAGGTGGCACCCACGCCGACGACCATCTTGGCCCCGGCCTCACGCGGCGAGTGTCCGCGCACCGAGGTCAGCGTGACGAGGACGCCCGGCCGGCGCTCGCGACGCAGGCGCTCGACGGCCGAGAGCCACTCCACGGTCACGTCCCCGCCCTGGCCGGCTGGGCGGCCTGCTCGGAACGCGGCCGCAGGGGTGCGGCGTCGGGGTCGGGCTGGTCGGGCACCACGCCCGGCGCACCCTCGACCATCGCAGTCATGTGGGGCGGCTCCGCGCCGCCCCGGGCCTCCTGAACGGCCCAGAAGACGGCCTCCGGAGTCGCTGGCGAGGCGAGGTCGACCGACGTTCCGGCCGGACCGAAGGCGGCTGCAGCCTCGCGCAGCGCCTCACGCACCGAGAACGCCAGCATCAGCGGCGGCTCACCGACCGCCTTCGAGCCGTAGACGGCGCCGTCCTCGTGGGCGCGCTCGAGCAGCGCCACGTTGAAGACCTCGGGCATCTCGGAGAAGCTCGGGAGCTTGTAGGTGCTCGCCGCCTGGGTGGCCAACCGACCACGGGACGGCCGGTCCGACTCGTCCCAGCGCAGGTCCTCAAGCGTCAGCCAGCCGGCACCCTGGACGAACGCACCCTCGACCTGGCCGGTGTCCACCAGGGGCGAGAGGGAGTCGCCCACGTCGTGCACGATGTCGACGCGCCGCAACCGGTAGGCGCCGGTGAACTCGTCGACCTCGACCTCGCTCGCCGCCACGCCGTAGGAGAAGTACTTGAAGGGCGACCCGTGCATCGCGGAGGAGTCCCAGTGCAGCCCCTCAGTGCGGTAGAAGCCCGCAGCCCAGAGCTGGATCCGCTGGAAGTAGGCCTGGTTGACGAGGTCTGCCCACGGCACGGTGGCGCCACCGCCGACCTTGCCCACGTGCCCGTCGCTGAACCGCACGTCGGCCGGGTGCGCCCCGAGTCGTCCGGCGGCAACAGCCCGCAGCCGCTCGATGATCTGCTCGCAGGCGTCCTTGACCGCGCCACCGTTGAGGTCGGCACCGGAGCTGGCGGCCGTCGCTGACGTGTTCGGCACCTTGTCGGTGCGCGTCGGTGCGAGCCGGATGGTCGACAGCGGCACCCCCAGCGTGGTGGCCGCGACCTGGAGCATCTTCGTGTGCAGGCCCTGACCCATCTCGGTGCCACCGTGGGTGATGAGTACCGACCCGTCCTTGTAGACGTGGACGAGCGCGCCGGCCTGGTTGAACGAGGTGAAGTTGAACGAGATGCCGAACTTCACCGGCGTCATCGCCAGGGCACGCTTGGAGTGCTGGTGCGAGGCGTTGTATGCCGCGATCTCGGCCTTGCGCGCCGCGATGTCACCGGTGGAGAGCACCTGCTCCCAGCAGGTCGCGACCCGCTCGGGGTGGCGGACCGGCTGGCCGTAGGGAGTGGACTGACCGTCGACGTAGAAGTTGCGTGACCGCAGCTCGATCGGGTCGATGCCCAGCTGGGGGGCGCACCGGCCAAGGATGTCCTCGATGACGAGCATCCCCTGGGGGCCGCCGAAGCCACGGAACGCGGTCTGGCTGGTCTTGTGGGTCTTGGCGATCCGGCCGTTCACCCGCACGTTGGGGATCCAGTAGGCGTTGTCGATGTGGCACAGGGCCCGGGCCAGCACCGGCTCCGAGAGGTCGAGGCTCCACCCACCGTCGGAAGTCAGCGTGGCGTCGAGCGCCTGCAGCATTCCGTTGTCGTCGAAGGCAACCCGCCACTGCGCGTGGAACCCGTGCCGCTTGCCCGACATGGTCATGTCCTGCGTGCGGTTGAGCCGCAGCCGCACCGGGCGGCCGGTGAGCGTCGCGCCGAGGGCCGCGATCGCGGCATACCCGTGGGGCTGCATCTCCTTGCCCCCGAAGCCGCCACCCATCCGCAGGCACTGGACGGTGACCGCGTGACTCGGCAGCCCGAGGACGTGCGCGACGATGTCCTGCGTCTCGGTCGGGTGCTGCGTCGAGCTCTGGACGAAGATCTGCCCGTTCTCGTCCACGAGGGCGATCGAGCAGTGCGTCTCGAGGTAGAAGTGCTCCTGCCCCGCGAACTCGAACTGGCCGCTGTAGACCTGGGCCGCCCCGGCGAACCCTGCCTCGATGTCGCCCCGCTCCATGTGCGGCTGCCCGCCCTGGAAGCTCCCGGCCTCGATCGCCTCGTGGACGGTCACCAGGGACGGCAGCGGCTCGTAGTCGACCTCGACCGCGAGCGAGCCCAGCCGTGCGGCTTCCAGGGTCTCGCCGAGCACCCAGCACACCGCGTGACCGAAGAACATGACCTCCGACGGGAACAGCGGCTCGTCGTGCTTGACCCCGGCATCGTTGACGCCCGGGACGTCGTCGGCGGTGAGGACGCGCACGACGCCCGGGACCTCCAGCGCCGGCGCCGTGTCGAGGCGGGTGACGCGGGCATGGGCGTGCGGCGCCTGCACCGGGTGGGCGTGCAGGATCCCGTGCGTACGGACCGCGAGGTCGTCGGTGTACAGCGCCTCACCCGTCACGTGCAGCGATGCCGCCTCGTGCGGGATCTCTTGGCCGACAACGGGATTGGCTGGGCGTTCGGACAGGGCGCTCATGCTTCGACCTCCTGTTGGGTCGCGGTCTCGGCGTGCAGCTTGAGGAGGGCGGTGCCAAGCGTCGCCGTGCGGTATGCCGCACTGGCCCGGTGGTCGTCCATCGGCGTGCCTTCGCCGCGCATCACGTCCGCAGCCTCGCGGGCGACCTCGGCGCTCCACGCCCGACCCTCGAGGGCAGCCTCGGTGGCCAGCGCGCGGATGGGGGTGGCGGCGACGCCACCGAGGCCGATCCGCGCCTTGACGACGACGCCGTCGCGGAGGTCGAGCGCGAATCCGACGGCGACGCTGGAGATGTCGTCGAACCGTCGCTTGGCGATCTTGTGGAAGGCCGTGACCTCGCTGAGCGGCAACGGGATCCGCACGGCCCGGATCAGCTCGCCCTCTCGCTTGAGCGTCTGGCGGTAGCCCGTGAAGTAGTCGGCCAGGGGCACCTCGCGCTCCCCGTCGGTCGAGGCGAGCAGCACCGTGGCCTCGAGGGCGAGCAGGGCAGGAGGCGTGTCACCGATGGGCGACCCCGTGCCGAGGTTGCCGCCGATGGTCGCGCCGTTGCGGATCAGGCGCGAGGCGAACTGCGGGAACATCTTGTCCAGCAACGGGACTCGTCCGGCGAGCCCCCGCTCCACCTCGCTCAGGCTGAGGGCGGCACCGATCTCCACCGCGTCGTCACCGAGTTCGAGCGTCCGCAGCTCCGGCAGCCGGTCGATGCCGATCGCGAAGGGGGTCCGCGACCCACGGAGGTTGACCTCGACGCCCCAGTCGGTGGAGCCAGCCACCAGGACGGCGTCGGGGTGCTCGGACAGCAGGGCCAGCGCCTCGGAGAGGTCGCCGGGGCGGGCGTAGGTCCCGGTGGGGCCGTCAAGCCGCGTGGCGCGGGCGGCGGGGGGCGCGGCAGCCAGCCGCGCGGCATACGGGTCGTCGGCGGCGGGCTCGCCGAGGGCGTAAGCGGCGTCGCGGATGGGTCGGTAGCCGGTGCAGCGGCACAGGTTGCCCGAGAGTGCGTGCAGGTCGAAGCCGTTGGGTCCGTGTTCGTGGTCGGGAGCGGCACCCGGGTCGTTCGCTGTGTGGCCCTGGGCAGCCTCGGTTGCACGCTGGTGGCCGTTCTGCGACGGGTCCGGAGCGGCCGCAGCGGTGGCACACCGACCCTCGCGGTAGTACTCGGCGGCCATGCTGCAGATGAACCCCGGCGTGCAGTAGCCGCACTGGGACCCGCCGCGGACAGCCATCTCACGCTGCACCGGGTGGAGGGCGTCGGGGCGGCCGAGTCCCTCTGAGGTGACGACCTCCTGGCCGTCGAGCGCCGCGACCGGGACGAGGCACGCGTTGATGGCGGTCCACTGGGTGCCGGACCCCTCGGTGGGTCGGGCCACCATGATCGAGCAGGCGCCGCACTCTCCCTCGGCGCAGCCCTCCTTGGCACCGGTCAGGCCCTGGGCCCGGAGCCAGTCGAGGGCCGTGGTGCTCGGGTCGGTGCCGTCGAGCGCGCTGGGCGCACCGTTGACCGTGACACTGTGCTCTTCAACAGCGTGAGTGTTGGTTGACGCCATGGTGACTCCCGTCGCCCCAATCCTTGGGGACCATCATCCCCCAGGCGTCGCCACCTGGGGGCATGGTTGCTGACAGGAGTGGGTCCGCCGGTTATCCATGCCGAACGACGGCCCTGTCGTTGGTTCCCGAGCAGGATAGGCCTCAACAAACTGTTGAATCAAGGGTTTCGGCCGACCATTCCGCGCGCTGGACGAACGTGCCCGCCTTCGGGACTTGTTGCCGCCAGGTGGTCACCGGACCCCCATGTCCGCCCACCCGTGACGACCTGCGCGCAACACGTCCCCACCGCCGAGACTTGTTGCCGCCAGGTGGTCACCGGACCCCCATGTCCGCCCACCCGTGACGACCTGCGCGCAACACGTCCCCACCGCCGAGACCTGTTGCCGCCAGGTGGTCACCGGACCCCCATGTCCGCCCACCCGTGACGACCTGCGCGCAACACGTCCCCACCGCCGGGACTTGTTGCCGCCAGGTGGTCACCGGACCCCCATGTCCGCCCACCCGTGACGACCTGCGCGCAACACGTCCCCACCGCCGGGACCTGTTGCCGCCAGGTGGTCACCGGACCCCCATGTCCGCCCACCCGTGACGATCTGCGCGCAACACGTGCCCGCCTTCGGGGGGAGGCGCCGCGGGAAGGCACAACTCAGGCGCGGCCGAACCCCTGCAGCACTCCGGCGTAGGCCTTCGGCGGCGGCGGCGCGAGCTCGCCGTGCGTGGAAGGTCGCAACCCGAGCCGCACGACGCTCTCGGCGAGCAGGGTTCCGGCTGCGACACCGTCGACGACCGGCACCCCCAGCTGTTCGGTGAGCAGCTCGGGCAGGCCCGCCATCCCGGCGCACCCGAGCACGATCGCGTCCGAGCCGTCAGCCGCCAGGGCGTTCTTCGCGAAGGCGAGGATCACGGCATACGTCCGGTCGCGGTCCTCTTCCAGCTCGAGCACCGGGATGTCGCACGCGTGCACGCCCGCGCACTGACGCTCCAGGCCATAGGTGCGGGTGAGGTCCCACGCGCGCCCCACCGTGCGGCTCATCGTGGTGACGACCGAGAAGCTCCGCCCCAGAAGGGAAGCCGTCTTCATCGCCGCCTCGGCGATGCCGATCACCGGCCTGGACGCCGCCTCCCGAGCGGCGTCCAGACCGGGGTCTCCGAAGCAGGCCAGGACGAACGCGTCCGCCTGCTGGTCCTCCCGGATGATCTCGAGCAGCCCCGGCACCGCGAGCGCCTCGTCGTAGTGGCTCTCGATCGACGCCGGTCCCATCGACGGAGTGCGGGCCGTGATGATCGTGTCGGGGCCGGCCACCCGCCGCGCCTCCGCCTCGATCAGCGCGGTCATCGACGCCGTCGTGTTCGGGTTGACGAGGGTCAGGTGGACGGTCACTTCACGCACGTCTTCGCGTCGAGGGGGCTGTCGCTGACACCCATCCGCGGAGCGAGGAGCGCGTATGCCGCGAAGCCCAGACCGCAGCCGATGAACCAGGAGTAGTCGTCGAACCGGTTGATGCCGGGGATGAACACGGCCGACAGGGCGCCGGCGGCAGCGATCGCGGTCGCCCAGATCGCGGGCGGGTTGTAGCCACGCTTGTAGTGGTAGGCGCCGGACTCGTCGAGGGTGAACAGGTCGTCGACGCAGACCCGCTGCTTGTGCACGACGTAGTAGTGGGCGATGAGGACCCCGAACAACGGGCCGATGAAAGCGCCCAGGGTGTCGAGCGTGTAGTGGATCGTCTCGGGGCTGTTGTAGAGGTTCCACGGCGTGAGCAGGACCGAACCGACCGCGGCGATCATGCCGCCCATCCGCCAGCTGATCTTCTGCGGGCTGACGTTGGAGAAGTCGAAGGCCGGAGAGACGAAGTTGGCGACGATGTTGATGCCGATCGTGGCCGTGGTGAAGGTCAGCGCCGCGAGGACGAGGGCGAAGGTGTTGTCGATGTGGCCGACGGTCGACACCGGGTCGGTGATCAGCTCGCCGTAGACCGGCAGGGTGGCCGCGGCGGTGAGGACGGTCAGCAGCGAGAAGAAGACGAAGTTGACCGGCAGGCCCCAGAAGTTGCCCTTCTTCACGGCCTGGAAGGTGCGGCCGTAGCGCGAGAAGTCACCGAAGTTGAGCATCGGTCCGGAGAAGTAGGACACGACCAGGGCCGTCGCCGCCAGCATCGTCGTGACGACCTTGCCGCCGGAGAGCTCGTGGTCGGACAGGTTGAGGTTGACGCTCCAGCCGGCCTTGGACAGCAGGTAGACGCACAGCGCGATCATCACGACGTAGACGGCTGGTCCGGCGAAGTCGATGAACTTGCGGATCGTGTTCATGCCGGTCCAGAAGACCGCCGCCTGCGCAACCCAGAGCAGGGCGAAGGTCGCGTAGCCGAGGGTCGAGAGGCCGAGGAACCCGTGCTGGCTCACGTCGGCGTACGGCTCGAGCCCCGGCCACATGCGGACCAGCAGGATGTCGAGCGACGCCGAGGCGAGGTAGGTCTGGATGCCGTACCAGGCCACCGCGATCAGCCCACGGATGATGGCGGGGATGTTGGCGCCGAGCACCCCGAACACGGACCGGCAGATCACCGGGTACGGGACGCCGGTGCGCTGGCTGGGCTTGGCGACCAGGTTGCAGAAGAAGAGCACGATCGTGATGCCGACGATGAGGCACACGAACACCTGCCAGCTCGTCAGGCCGAGGGCGAACAGGCTGCCGGCCGTGATGTAGCCGCCGACGCTGTGCACGTCGGACATCCAGAACGCGAAGATGTTGTACCAGGACCAGGTCTGCTCCTTGAGCGGCGCGAGGTCCTCGTTGGTCAGGCGCTCGTCGTACGACGGCTTGATCAGACCGGCGCCGGCGCCGTGGTCGTGCTCCCCGTGGTGGGTCGCGAACCCGGCCGCAGCGGCCGCTTCCTCGGTCTCGAAGGGCTTTTCCGTGGTGCTCATCCGGACTCCTTTGTCCACCGCGTGATCGCGGATGCTTGCGGAGAACGCTAGGAGCGGATCCGTTGGGACAGAAGGCTTTGAACCGTATATCTGGGTATATCCAGGCGCCCCCGGGCGGGTTCGACCGGCGCCGGATCGGGGCGAGAAGAGGCTGGTCAGCCGCCGATGCGGGCGATGCATGCCGTGAGCCGGTCGTGGTGGGCCACGGCGACGGCCTTGAGGGTCTCGGCGTCGCGGGCGACGAAGGCGTCGAGCATCCGCTGGTGGTCCTCGCGCATGCCTGCCCGGTCCTGCTCGGTCGTGCGCATCATGGTCTGGACGGGCTCGGTGAGGTTCCAGGCGATGTCGAGCATGTGCAGCAGCCGGGGCATCCGGCACGGGGCCAGGAGCGCCTCGTGGAACTCGCGGCTGGCGCGTTGGAACGCCCCGGCATCGTCGGCGGCGACGGCCCGGTCGAGGGCGTCGTGGATCGCCGTGGCGCGCGCGTGGTCAGCCGGTGCGGACTGGCGCACCGCCGCCTCGAGGGCAGCCGCCTCGAGGGCACCGCGCACCACGTAGAGCTCGTCGAGCTCGGCCTGCGAGAGGGCCGTGACCGTGTAACCGAGCCTGGGCTGGTGCTCCAGCAGGCCCTCACCGAGCAAGGTCTTGAGGGCCTCGCGTACAGGGATCAGGCTCACGCCGAAGAAGGCCGCCACGTCGTCGAGCGGGATCGGGCTGCCGGGGGGCACCGCGCCGGAGGCGATCACGCGGCGCAGCTCGGAGAGCACCTGGGGTCCCGAGACGTAGGCGTCCTCCCGGGTGAGCAGGCTGACGATGCCCGACTGTCGCCGTGGCTGCGTCATGCTCCACCTCCACCCGTCACCGGACCATCATGCCCACCATGGCCCTGGCCGCCAGATCGTGAGCTACCCGAACTGGCGGCTGAGGACTGCGTGCCGGTTGACGTCCTTGTAGAGCAGGTAGCGGAACCGACCGGGGCCCCCGGCGTAACAGGCCTGCGGGCAGAAGGCGCGCAGCCACATGAAGTCGCCCTCCTGCACCTCGACCCAGTCGTTGTTGAGCAGGTAGACGGCCTTGCCCTCGAGGACGTAGAGGCCGTGCTCCATCACGTGGGTCTCCGGGAACGGGATCGCCCCGCCCGGCTCGAAGTTGACGATGTTGACGTGCATGTCGTGCCGCACGTCGGTCGGGTCGACGAACCGCTGGGTGGTCCACACCCCGTTGGTGCCGGGCATCTCCCCTCCCTCGACGTCCGCCTCGTTGGTCACGAACGCCTCGGGCGGCTCGATCCCGTCGACGACCTGGTAGGCCTTGCGGATCCAGTGGAAGGTCGCCACGACGTCGCCGCGGTTGTGCAGCGTCCACTCCTGACCCGGCGGGATGAAGGCGTAGCCGCCGGGCGCCAGCTCGTGGGACTGGTCCCCGAGGGTCAGCGTCAGCCCGCCCGCCACGACGAAGAGCACCCCCTCGGCACCCGGGTCGAGCTCGGGCTTGTCGGAGCCACCGCCCGGCGAGACCTCGACGATGTACTGCGAGAACGTCTCCGCGAAGCCGGACAACGGCCGGGCGATGACCCAGAGCCGGGTGGCGTCCCAGAACGGCAGGTTGCTCGTGACGATGTCGGTCATCGTCCCGCGCGGCAGGACGGCGTACGCCTCGGTGAACACCGCTCGGTCGGTGGTGAGCTGGGTCTGCGGCGGCAGACCTCCGGCGGGGGCGTAGTAGGAAGTGGTCGCGTGGCGGGGCGTGGTCATCGCTGTCCTCTCGTCAGGAGCCGACCGCGGGGGTCGGCCTCGATGTCGACCGGTATGCCGTGCAGCCAGGTCTGGCGCACGGCCCCGGTGAGCGTGCGGCCGGCATACGCCGACACGGGGTTCTTGTGCCGCAGGGAGGCGACGTCGACGGTGAACGACTCGTCGGGGGCGAAGACTACGAGGTCGGCCGGCGCGCCGACCGCGATCCGCCCGCGGTCGGTGAGCCCGACCTGGTCAGCAGGCCCCTCCCCCATCCAGCGCACCACGTCGGCGAGCGAGTGCCCGCGTTGCCGGGCCTCGGTCCACACGGCGGGCAGGCCGAGCTGGAGACCGGCGATGCCGCCCCAGGCCTCGCCGAAGTCGCCTGAGTCGAACCGCTTGAGGTCCTCGGTGCAGGGCGAGTGGTCGGACACGACCGTGCGGATGACGCCGTCCTCCAGGCCGGCCCAGAGCCGGTCGCGGTTGTCGTGCTCGCGGATCGGCGGGCAGCACTTGAACTGCGTTGCGCCGTCGGGGATCTCCTCCGCGTCGAGGGTGAGGTAGTGGGGGCAGGTCTCCACCGAGAGCCGCAGCCCCTCGGCCTGGGCCTTGGCGATCAACGGGATCGCGTCGGCGTCGGAGAGGTGCAGGATGTGCGCCCGCCCGCCGGTCTCGCGGGTCGCGTCGATGACCTGCGCGATGGCCCGCTCCTCGGCCTCCTTGGGACGCGAACCCAGGAACCCGGCATACCCCTGGCCGTGCGGCTGCGGTGCGGACTCGATGGTCTGCTCGTCCTCGGCGTGCACGATGACGAGCCCGTCGAAGGTGGCCGTCTCCGCGAGCGCCTCGCGCAGCTCGGACGCCGACAGGTGGGGGAACTCGTCCACGCCGGAGTGCAGCAGGAAGCACTTGAAGCCGAAGACGCCGGCCTCGTGGAGCGGTCGCAGGTCGGGCAGGTTGCCGGGCACGGCACCGCCCCAGAAGCCCACGTCGACGTAGGCCTGGTCGCGGGCGACCGCCCGCTTCTCCTCGAGGGCGGCCACGGTGACGGTGGGCGGGATGGAGTTGAGGGGCATGTCGATGATCGTCGTGACACCACCGGCAGCGGCGGCGCGGGTGGCGCTGGCGAACCCCTCCCAGTCGGTGCGGCCCGGCTCGTTCACGTGGACGTGGGCGTCGACGAGGCCGGGCAGCAGCACCTCGTCGTCGGCCAGCTCGACCACGCGGGCGCCGGGCACCTCGGTGTCGTAGGGGTCGACCGCGACGATCCGCCCGCCCGCGAGCGAGACCGCCACCGCGACCTCGGCCCCGCCGACCACGGCACGCCTCGCTCGAACGACCACCTCTGCCGTCACGCCCGACCCCTTCCCGGAGCTCTGCACCGCGCCTGCCATGACCGTAATCCCTGCCTCAGCTCGCCGCTGCCGGTGTGGCAGAACGAACTGCGTCCACGACGCGGCTGCGATGGCGACCGAGGACCCCGCCGTCCGCGCACACGACATCGCCGTGGCGCAGGTAGGGCCGCGGCTCCGGCTGGCCCATCGCGACGCCGGCCGGGGTGCCGGTGACGACGAGGTCGCCGGGCTCGAGGGTCATGAGACCGCTGACGTAGCAGAGCAGCTCGGCGACGGAGAACAGCATGTCGCCGGTCGAGCCGTCCTGCCTGAGGGTGTCGTTCACCGAGAGGCGCAGCCTGACGGCGGCAGGGTCGCCGAGCTCGTCGGGGGTGACCAGCCACGGGCCGAGCGGGCAGAAGGTGTCAGCCGACTTGCCCTTGGTCCAGGTGCCGCCGCGCTCGAGCTGGAGCGCCCGGTCGGAGACGTCGTGGGCCAGCACGTAGCCGGCGACCGCCCGCAGCGCGCGGGACCGGTCGCGCTCGTCCTTGAGCGGCGCCCCGAGGACGACCCCGAGCTCCACCTCGTAGTCCGTCGTGACCGACTGCGGGAGCATCCTGATGTCGTCGGTGGGTCCGCACACCGAGGTCGGCGCCTTGAGGAAGACGACCGCCTCGGTGGGCAGCGGCACCCGCGCCTCGGCGGCATGGTCACGGTAGTTGAGCCCGATGCCGACCACCTTGCCCGGCCGCGCGATCGGCGAGCCGAACCGCACCTCCTCGTCTCGCGGAAGCCGTTGCAGCGCAGCGGTGTCGACCGCAGCCAGGTTGCCCAGGAAGGCCGCGTCGATGTCAGTCGTCAGTGTCCTCAGGTCGAGCAGGCCACCGTCGTCGGCGACGACCACGGGACGCTCGGCTCCGGGGGGACCGACCCTCGCGAACCTCATCGCCCACCTCCGAGGTGCTCGCGCGCGATGCGCGCGCCGATCCGCTCGAGCAGCGGCCCCGGTGCGTTCAGCGCCTCCTGCCGCGTGCCTTCGTCGACCAGCGCGTATGCCGCGTGCAGGCCTGCCGCTCCCAGCTCGGCAGGCGTCAGCGTGACCTGACCGGCCACCGCCACGGCCGGCACCCCCTTGTCGCGGGCCAGCGCGGCGACGGCGGCCGGAGCCTTGCCGTGCAAGGTCTGGGCGTCGAGCGAGCCCTCGCCGGTCACGACCAGGTCGACCCCGGCAAGGGCGTCAGGCAGCCCGGTCAGCTCGAACACGAGCTCGGCTCCTGGTCGTGTCGTCGCGCCGAGGACGGCGAGAAGCCCGAAGCCGACCCCGCCCGCAGCTCCTGCTCCCGGTTCGTCCCGTCGGTCGGTGCCGGTGGCGCGGGCGACGAGGTCGGCCCAGCGCGTCAGCGCGGAGTCGAGCAGCTCGACGTCCTCGGGGCCTGCGCCCTTCTGCGGGCCGTAGACCGCCGCAGCCCCACGGCTGCCGGTGAGGGGGTTGTCGACGTCGCAGGCCACGACCAGCTCCGCCCCGGCGAGCTCGGGATGGAGCCCAGTCAGGTCCAGGCGGGCCGCGTCGAGCAGCCCGGCGCCACCCGGGCGCACCTCGGCGCCGGTGGCGGTGCGGATGGTGGCGCCGAGCGCCTGGAGCAGGCCCGCCCCGCCATCGGTGCAGGCGCTCCCGCCAACGGCGACGACGACGCGACGCGCTCCCGCGTCCAGGGCAGCGGCGATCAGCTCGCCGGTGCCCCTGCTGGAGGCCGACAGGGGGGCTGCTCGCCCGCCGGGCAGCTGGGCCAGGCCCGACACCTCCGCCAGCTCGACCACCGCCTCGGTGCCGCGTACCCCGTAGGCCGACTCTCCCGGCATACCCGTCGGGCCAGTGGCCCGCACCGGCACCCGGGTGAAGCCGGCAGCCACGGCCGCGGCGAGGGTCCCGTCGCCCCCGTCGGCGACGGGGACGACGACCACCTCGACGTCGGGCAGGACCGAGCGCAGGCCGTCCGACAGGTGCCCCGCGACCTCGGCGGCCGTCAGGGTGCCCTTGAACTTGTCGGGAGCCAGCAGGACGCGGGGCATCGGCTGACCTAGTCCAGGTTGGCGAAGAGCGCGGTCGGGGCGTCGGCGCCGCCCGCTGCCAGCTCCTCGAACTCGGTCACGCTGTCGATGGACAGTCCCATCGAGACGTTGGTGACGCGCTCGAGGATGACCTCGACGACGACCGGGACGCGGTACTCCTGCGCCATGGCCTTGGCCTTCTCCAGTGCGGGCGCGATCTCCTCGGGGTCGAAGACGCGGATCGCCTTGCAGCCCAGTCCTTCGACGACCTTGACGTGGTCGACGCCGTAGCTGCCGACCTCGGGGCTGTTGATGTTGTCGAACGACAGCTGGACGCAGTAGTCCATGTCGAACCCGCGCTGGCTCTGCCGGATCAGGCCGAGGTAGGCGTTGTTCACCAGGACGTGGATGTAGGGGATGTTGAACTGCGCCCCGACCGCCAGCTCCTCGATCATGAACTGGAAGTCGTAGTCGCCGGAGAGGGCGACGACGGTCTCGTCGGGGACTGCCGTGGCGACGCCGAGCGCGGCCGGGACGGTCCAGCCCAGCGGCCCCGCCTGTCCGGCGTTGATCCAGTGCCGGTCCTTGTAGACGTGCAGCAGCTGGGCAGCCTGGATCTGGGACAGACCGATGGTCGAGACGTAGCGGACGTCCTTGCCGAAGGCACGGTTCATCTCCTGGTAGACGCGTTGGGGCTTGACCGGGGTGACGTCGAAGTTGGTCTTGCGCCACATGGTCGCCTTGCGGTCGCGGCAGGACTGCGCCCACTCACTGCGGTCGGCGAGGCGACCGGCGTCGCGACGCTCGCGGGCCACCTCGACGAACAGCTCCAGAGCAACCTTGGCGTCGGAGACGATCCCGTAGTCAGGGGCGAAGACGCGGCCGATCTGGGTCGGCTCGATGTCGACGTGCACGAACGTGCGGCCCTTGGTGTAGGTCTCGAGGTCACCGGTGTGGCGGTTGGCCCACCGGTTGCCGATGCCCAGGACGAAGTCGGACTCGAGCATGGTGGCGTTGCCGTAGCGGTGGCTGGTCTGCAGTCCGACCATGCCGGCGTTGAGCTCGTGGTCGTCGGGGATCGTGCCCCAGCCCATCAGGGTCGGGATGACCGGGACGCCGGTCAGCTCGGCGAGCTCGACCAGCAGGTCGGCGGCGTCGGCGTTGATGATGCCGCCGCCGGCGACGATCAGGGGGCGCTCGCTCGCGGCCAGCAGGTCCAGGGCCTTCGCGACCTGCGGGCGGGTGGCTGCCGGCTTGTAGGTCGGCAGCGGCGCGTAGGTCTCGACGTCGAACTCGATCTCGGCCATCTGGACGTCGATCGGCAGGTCGATGAGGACCGGGCCGGGACGTCCCGAGCGCATCAGGTGGAAGGCCTGCTGGAAGGTGCCCGGGACCTGCGCCGGCTCGAGGACGGTGACCGCCATCTTGGTCAGCGGCCCCGCGATCGAGGCGATGTCGACGGCCTGGAAGTCCTCCTTGTGCAGCTTGGCGACCGGCGCCTGCCCGGTGATGCACAGGATCGGGATCGAGTCGGCGCTGGCCGAGTAGAGGCCGGTGATCATGTCGGTGCCGGCCGGCCCGCTGGTGCCGACGCACACACCGATGTTGCCGGCCCTGGCGCGGGTGTAGCCCTCGGCCATGTGCGAGGCGCCCTCGACGTGGCGGGCCAGCGTGTGGTGCAGGCCGCCGTTGGTCTTCATCGCCTTGTAGAAGGGGTTGATCGCCGCTCCGGGCAGGCCGAAGACGTTGGTGACGCCTTCCTTCTTGAGGATCTCGACGGCCGCTTGGGCCGCAGTCATGCGTGCCATGGTGGTGCTCCTGGTTCAGGGTGGTTCGGTATGCCGGGTGGCCGGGTCTGTGGGGTCGGTTCAGCTCGAGAGCTGGCCGGAGAGGCGCTGGACGCCGCGCAGGAGGGCCGAGTGGTCGAGCCCGCCGTCGCCGTTCGCGCGGGCCGAGGCCATCAGCTGCGCGACGAGCCCGCCGAGGGGTACGACCACCCCGGCCTCGCGGGCGGCGGTGGTCACGATCCCGAGGTCCTTGTGGTGGAGGTCGATCCGGAACCCCGGCTCGAAGGACTTGTTGGTCATGTTCTCGCGCTTCTGGTCCAGCACCTTGGAGCCGGCCAGCCCACCGCCGAGCACGTCGAGCGCAGGACCGAGGTCGACGCCGTAGGCCTCGAGGAAGACCACGGCCTCGGCCAGGGCCTGGATGTTGGCGGCCACGATGAGCTGGTTGGCGGCCTTGACCGTCTGCCCAGCACCGTTGCCGCCCACGTGGACGATGGTCTTGCCGACCGCGTCGAAGAGCGGCTTGGCCTCCGCGAAGTCCGCTGCGGCACCGCCGACCATGATCGACAGGGCGGCGTTCCTGGCGCCCGCCTCGCCACCGGAGACCGGGGCGTCGAGCAGGCGGAACCCCTTGTCCTGCGCGGCCTTGGCGAGCTCGACCGTCACGTCGGGGCGGATGCTGGAGAAGTCGATGACCAGCGTGCCCTCCTTGGCGTTGGCGAAGACACCGTCCTCGCCCAGCAGCACGTCCTGCACGTCGGGGCTGTCGGGGACCATCACCGCGACCACCTGGGCGTCACGCACCGCCTCCGCGACCGAAGCCGCCGCGGTGCCGCCCGCGTCGACCAGGGGCTTGGTCTTGTCGGGGTGCAGGTTGTAGCCGACGACGTCGTGCCCGGCGTCCTGGAGGTGGACGGCCATGGGGCTGCCCATGATGCCGAGTCCGATGAAGGCGATGGTGGTCATGTCGTGCTCCTTGGGTCTGTTCGTGGTGATCAGGCGCCGCGGCGTTCGCGCGGCAGCCAGCCGAAGCTCTCGGGGGTGGTCGCGGTGGTGGGCTTGTACTCCAGCCCCACCCACCCGGCATACCCACGCTGGGCGAGGGCGCCGAGGTGGCGCTGGAGGTCGAGGGCACCGGAGCCGGGCTCACCGCGCCCGGGGGCGTCGGCGATCTGCACGTGGGCAGTGCGGTCGGTGTAGGCCTCGATGGCGGCCTCGAGGTCGTCGCCGTTGGCGGCCAGGTGGTAGAGGTCGAGGAGGAAGCCGACGTTGCTCGTCCCGGTGGCGCGCACGTCGTCGACGACCGCCACGGCGTCGGCCGCGGTGCGCAGCGGGTAGGGCTTGGGGCCGCTGACCGACTCGACGAGGACGGTCGCCCCGATCCGGTCGGCGGCCTTGGCGGCGAAGGCGACCGACTCACGCCCGAGCTCGTCCTGCTCCTGCGTCGAGACGCCTTCGACGCGGTTCCCGAAGAGGGCGTTGAACGCCGAGACGCCGAGCCGCTCTCCGATGCCGACCGTCACGTCGACGTTGTCGCGGAACTGCTGCACGCGGTCGGGGATCGAGAGCACCCCGCAGTCGGGCCCGGCCAGGTCACCGGCAAAGAAGTTGAGACCCACCAGCTGAACCCCGGCGTCCTGGACGGCGCCCACGAAGGCGTCGACCTCACGGTCGGCGGGCACCGGTTGGTCCGGCCAGGGCCACCAGAACTCCACGGCGTCGAACCCTGCCGCCTTCGCGGCGGCCGGCCGCTCGAGCAGCGGCAGCTCGGTGAACAGGATCGAGCAGTTCACCTCGTAGCGCAGTCCGTGGTCCGACATGGCATTCTCTCCTTGTTTCCGCATTGTGGAATCGTTTTTCCGATCAATGAAAGGGTAGGCGTCAACCTGCGACATCGTCAAGACCGCTGGGGCCGTCGTCTCAGCCGGTGGCCGAGATATATCCGGCGGCGTCGCGGTGCCGCGCGAGCAACCGCTCCCCTGCCGAGACCGCCTGTGCCGCAAGCGATTCCTCGTCAGCGGTCACCAGCCTGTCGCCCGACACCACCCGGCTGCCTCCAACCAGGAGCAGCTCCAGCGGCGGCCGTGAACCGAGCACGAGCCCGGCCACCGGGTCGACCACGCCGGCATGGCCCAGCCCGTCGAGTCGCCACAGCGCGATGTCGGCCAGCTTTCCGACCTCCAGCGACCCGATCTGGTCGTCCCAGCCGAGCACCCGGGCCCCGCCGATCGTGGCCAGCTCGAGCGCGTCCCGCACCCCGAGCGCCTCCGGACCGCCTCGGGCCCGGGCGAAGAGCAGCGCATGGCGTGCCTCCTCGACGAGGGAGGACGCCTCGTTCGACGCCGCACCGTCCACCCCGAGCCCCACCGGCACCCCTGCGTCGCGCAGGTCGCGCGTGCGGGCGATGCCGGCACCGAGGCGGGCGTTGGACGAGGGACAGTGGGCAACACCGGTGCCGGTGGCCGCCAGTGTGCGTATCGCGCCGTCGTCGAAGTGGATGCCGTGCGCGAGCCACACGTCGTCGCCGAGCCAGCCGAGGGACTCCAGGTAGGCCAGCGGGCTCAGCCCGAACCGCTCGGCGCAGTAGCGCTCCTCGTCGGTCGTCTCCGCCAGGTGGGTGTGCAGCCGCACCCCGCGGTCACGAGCCAGGGCCGCGGACTCGCGCAAGAGGTCGGCGGTCACCGAGAAGGGCGAGCACGGGGCCACGCCGATCCGCAACATCGAGTCTGGTGACGGGTCGTGGTGCGCGTCGACGGCGGCCCCCGTCGCGGCGAGGATGGTGTCGAGGTCCTCGACCACGTGGTCGGGGGGCAGTCCGCCCTGACTCTGGCCGAGATCCATCGAGCCGCGAGTCGCGAGGAATCGCAGGCCGATCCGTCGCGCCGCGTCCACCTCGGCACCCAGGACGTCGCCTCCGTGGCGGGGGAAGACGTAGTGGTGGTCCATCGACGTCGTGCACCCGGTGCGGGCCAACCAGCCGAGCCCGGCTGCTGCGGCAGCACCGACCACGTCCTCGTCGATGCCACCCCACACGGGATAGAGCTCGGTCAGCCAGCCGAACAGCGTGGCGTCGACCGCCAGGCCCCGGGTGGCCCACTGGTAGAGGTGGTGGTGGGTGTTGACCAGGCCCGGCGTCAGCAGACAGCCGGTGGCGTCGACCACCTCGGCCGCACTCCCGTCGTCCACGTAGCGACCCGGTGCGACGGCGACGATCCGCGAACCCTCGACAACCACGTGGCCGACGGCGTGCTCGGTCCTGGCCGGGTCCATCGTCACCACCGTGCAACCGTCCAGGACCAGCCGCGCGACGGTCGCCACGGTCACGACCCGCGGTAGGTGGAGTAGCCGAACGGGTTGAGCAGGACCGGCACGTGGTAGTGCTGGTCGGCGTCGGCGATGGTGAAGACCACCACCACCTCGGGGTAGAACGCCTCGACGCCACGCCCTGCGAAGTAGCCACCCGAGGCGAACCGCAGGCGGTAGTCGCCCGCCTCCAGCCGCTCCGGACCGATGCTGCCGACCCGCCCGTCGCCATCGGTGATGCCGTCACCGATCGCCTGTCCCCCGGAGCCAGTCGTATCAACGGTTTCCAGCACCACCGTGATGCCGGCCGCGGGCTTGCCGAGGCTGGTGTCGAGGACGTGCGTGCTGAGGGTTCCCATCAGGAGGCCACCTGTCGGAGTCGGAGCAGCGCGATCTCGCGCAGCTGGGTCACGGTCTCTTCGCGCTCGGCGGCGTCGTCGTTGCCGAGCCGGCGGTCGAGCTCTGCGAGGATCTCGGGCGCGGAGCGGCCTGCCGCCCGGATGAGGAACACCCGGTCGAAGCGCGCCTCGTATGCCGCGTTGCCCTCGGCGAGCGCGCGCGCCACCTCGGCGTCGGCCGGGTCCACCCCGGACTGCTCGCGTGCACTGGCGGCCGCGTTGTGGTGCGGCCCCTCGGCCCGTTCACCGATCCTCGGGTGGCCGGCCAGCGCCGCCTCCAGCTCCTCGTCGTCGAGGTGCTGGGCGGCTGCGCCGGCGGTCGCCTCGAGGTCCTGCCACGCGGCATACGGTCGGCCGTCGCGGACGGCGGCGACCCAGCGAGGCACCGGGAGGCACGCAGTCAGCTGCCCCTCCAGGGCCGACGCCGGCAGCGCGTTGAGGTCCTCGAGGGTCATCGACCCTCCACGAACCGGGTGCGGGCGGAGTGGATCGGGTTGGCGTCGGCCACAAGGTCATCAAACCGGTAGCCGGCGATCTTGGCGATCTCCACCAGCGCCGAGGCGTGTTCCTGCGCCTGGGAGTTGTTCAACCGCTCCCAGCCGGTGCGCACCACCTGGTCGAAGGAGTCGCGGTCGCGGACACACGTGACGAGGGGGAAGCCGAACCGGTCCCGGTACTGCGAGGTGAGCTCGGCCAGCTCGCCGTGACCCTTCTCGTCGAGCCGGGTGAGCCCGAGCGAGGACTGGTCGCGCAGCGAGTCCGGCCCCTCGTCGCCCTCGGCCACGCTGTCGGCGCCGAGGTCGGGGTAGGAGTCGATCAGCTGACGCTGCTCGTCCTCGTTGGCCGAGAACAGCGCCTCCTGGAACGCGCGACGCAGGTCACTGGTGTCGCCGAACGGCCGCGAGTCGAAGGCGCGCTCGACCACCCAGCGCGGACCCTGGAACAGGCTGCCGAAGGTGTCGGCGAAGTCCTCGCGGGACATCTGGTTGACCTCGTTCAGGCGCACCAATGACCCAGGCGCGCCGGCCACGGCCGGACCACGGCTCGACCCGACGTGATGGAACAGGAAGTTGAGCACGATGGCGGTGATCGAGCCGAGGGTGATGCCCGAGCCGAGGATGATCTGGGCCCAGTCCGGGACGGCCTTGGCCACGTCGGGCTGTGCGGTGACGTACATCGCGAGGCCGACCGCGGTGGCGACGATGACGACGTTGCGGTGGTCGTGGAAGTCGACCCGCGACAGGGTTTGGAAGCCCACGACGGCGACGGTGGCGAACATCGCCAGCGCGGCACCACCGAGCACCGGGTGCGGGATGCCCGCGACGATGGCGCCGGCCTTCGGGATGAGGCCGATGACGACCATGATCAGCCCTGCCGTGGCGACGACGTAGCGGCTCTTGACCCGGGTCAACCGCACCAGGCCGACGTTCTCGGCGAAGCAGGTGTAGGGGAAGGAGTTGAAGACACCACCGATCGTGGTGGCCAGACCGTCGGCGCGCAGGGCACGGGCGATGTCCTCCTTGCCGACGCGCTTCTCGACGATCTCGCCGGTGGCGAACACGTCACCGGTGGTCTCGACGGCGGTGATGAGCATGACGACGATCATCGAGATGATCGCGGCCACGGAGAACCTGGGCCAGCCGAAGTGGAACGGCGTGGTGACCCCGATCCAGCCCGAGTCCGAGACCGAGTCGAAGTGCGCATCACCGAGGATCCAGGCGATGAGCGTGCCGACGACCAGTCCGATGAGGACTGCCACGGTGGCCATGAATCCCTTGAAGATCCGCTGGATCGCGACGATCAGCCCGAGCGTGCCGAGCGCGTACGCGAGGTTGCGCCCGCTGGTGGGGTCGAGGGTGGGGCCCGCGCCACCAGCGGCGTCCGCAGCCGCGACCGGCAGCAGCGCGAGGCCGATGATCGTGATGACCGAACCGGTGACCACCGGGGGGAAGTAGCGGATCAGCTGGCTGAAGTAGGGCGCGACGAGGAAGGTGAACAGGCCCGCCACGATCACCGCCCCGTAGATCACGAGGAGGCCGTCGGTACCGCCGCCCGCGGCCATCCCGATGGCGATCATCGGCGAGACGGCGGTGAACGTGACCCCTTGCAGGAGAGGCAGTTTCACGCCGACCTTCCAGAACCCGACCGACTGGATGATCGAGGCGATGCCGCACGTGAAGAGGTCGGCGTTGATGAGGTGGATGAGCTCCTGGGTCGACAGCCCGATGGCGCTGGCCAGGAGGATCGGCACGATCACCGCACCGGCGTAGAACGCCAGCACGTGCTGGAAGCCGTAGATCGCGAGCTTCGGGATGGGCAGGACCTCGTCGACCGGGTGGCGGGAGGCGCGCTGGGACTGGGGTGTTGCGGTGGCTGCGCTCATGACAGGCCTTTCTGTCTGGAGCTATGTCGGGAGGCTCCGGGAGGAGGAGAGGGAAATCAGATGCGTGCGGGAGCGGGCGCGGGCGTCGTGGGGTGCACGGGCGCCGGCCCCGAGGAGTGGCGACGAGGAGCGGAGGGGCGTCAGCAGAAGCCGGGCACGGTGAGCCAGGCGTCGCCCGCGTCCGAGCCGCTCTCGCGCTGGACCGTGGCCTCGATCAGCCCGTACGGGCGGTCTGCGGCGATGAACACCTCACCCGGGTTGTCCAACCCGAACGGGGCGAGGTCGACCAGGAAGTGGTGCTTGTTGGGGGCTGAGAACTTGATCTCCGCGACCTCGGGGTGAGCGGCCAGGACGGCCGACCCCATCGCGTAGAGGCTCTCCTGCAGTGCGCGGCTGTAGGTCGTCGCGAACGTCTCGAGGAGGAGCGACCGCACGTCGTCGAACGACTTGTTCCAGTCCACGCCCTCGGTGGACTCGTAGCGCCAGCGCGCCACGAGCGAGGTCGCGAGGATCCGGTCGTCGGTCTCCTTGAGGGTCGTGTACTCGTCCTTGAGGTAGCCCTTGAACTCCGAGCCGGTCGACTTGAGGACCACGAGGTCCTTGACGCCGGAGACGACCCAGGCGCGCGGCTCGTCGCCACCGCGGTCGCGGGTGACGACGGTGGTGCGTACCTCGCCGCCCCGCTTCACGAACGCGTGGTCGTGGCCGGTGCCGCCGACCTCGATGCGGTCCCAGGCGTACTCCTCGACCTCGATGCGACTGGCGGTCGCGGCGGGCGTGACGTCGAGGAAGCGCTGGCCGAGGGTGAGGGCGTAGTCCTCCGGTGAGGTGACGCCGTGCTCCTTGGCGAACGCGAAGGCGGTGTTCTTCTGCGTGTCGGTGGGCAGGACGCTGGCCTGGTCACCGGTCGTGTGCGCCTCGGTGAAGTCGCCGCGGAGGGCGGTCGACACGTTGAGGTCGCGGATCTCGTGGCGGGCGGTGTCGCGATAGACGCGGACGACGCGGTTCTCCGCCTTGCCGTACTGGTTGGGTCCGAGGACGAAGCTCATGGTGCTCCTTGCGGTGCCCGTCGACCCTGGCGGGGTCGGCGTGGGTGGCGCGGGGATGGCTTCCCGAGCGATTCGGAGGTCTTCCGAATGGTGGAAACCTGTTTACGGATGATGGAAGGATAGGTGCGCCAATGTGACCCAGTCAACAATCTGTTGAAAGTTTCTCAGGTGCAGACCTGCGGGGGACGCGGCGAGGACTCGACGGGGTCCCAGGACGACGGGGTATGCCGCGTCAGCCGGCGGGCTCGGCCGCCGCGTCCCGGATCCGGTTGAGGTAGTTGTAGACGGTGAAGCGGGTCAGGCCCAGGGCCTCCGCGACCGTCTCCGCACTGCGGCGCATCTCGAACGCGCCGCGCTCCTCCAGCAGGCGCACGGCATGCTGCTTCTCGGCGCGCGGCAGGGTAGCGAGGGAGCCCCCGAGCTCGCGCTCGACGTCGGCGATGAGCCGCGACAAGCCGTCGGTGAAGTCGGTGGCCCCAGCACCGGCCCCGGCCCCGGCGCCGGCCCCGGCACCGGCCGCGGGGGCGGCGGCGGTCACCGCGTCGACGTCACCGAGGGTGAGGGTGACCCGGGTCGCGCCGTGGGACAACGCCTCCTTGAGCGCGGCGCCCACCGCGTCGACGACCACCTCGGCCTCGCCCTCGACCGACGTGCCGAGCGGTCCCAGGTCGGGTGACAACCCGGCATACCGGAGCGCGTCGGCGGACGCGGTCACGTGGGCGGGCAGCTGGCCGTCCTCACCGTGGAACGGCTCGGTCGTGAACTCCACCCGCACGCGCATGCGGCCAACCTACCGGCGGACGGCAGACAGGTCAGGTGGTCGGGCCCGTCAAGCGCCCTGACGCGTCAGGCGGTGGTGCGGCGGGCCAGGCGGTCGATGGCGGGGCGGTCCAGGCCGGTCAGGCGATGGACCTCCTGCTCGTCGGTCGCCCCGCAGTCGAGCGCACGGACCACGAAGTCGGACAGCGCTCGGGCTGTCGCGGGTTCATCCATGACGCCCGAATCCACCTGTCCCACATAGTTCTTCAGCCGTTGGCCGGCGGCCGAGAGCCCCTCGCGATAGAACGCGTAGGTGGCGAGGTAGCGACTCGGGAACTGTGCGGGGTGCAGGTCCCAGCCCTGGTAGTAGCCCCGCTCGAGCGAGCGTCGCACCAGCCGCCCGTGCAGCCGCCAGGCAGCCAGCACGTCGTCGTGACTGCCCACGGGGAGCACGTTGGTGGAGCCGTCGGACAGGTGCACGCCCGTGCCCGCCGCAGCGACCTGCATGACCGCCTTGGCGTGGTCGGCGGCCGGGTGCTCCATCGACTGGTAGGCGGCGGCGATGCCACACGAGGCGGAGTAGTCGTAGGTGCCGTAGTGCAGCGACGTGCACCGGCCGGCGGAGGCATGGACCATCCGGGCGACGAGCGCCGTGCCGTCAGGTCCGCAGATCGCCTGCGGCGTCTCGACCTGGATCTCGAAGCGGATCGACCCCGGCGAAAGCCCGACACCCTGCTCGACCCTCTCGCAGGCCACCACCATCGCCTCGACCTGGTCGACTGACGTCACCTTCGGGAACGTCACCACGAAGCCGTCTGGCAGGCGACCGTCCCGGGCCACCGCAGCGACGAAGCGGGCGAAGGTGCGCAGCCCGCGTGCGCGCGTCGGCGCCTCGAAGCTCTTGAACCGGATGCCGCTGAAGGCAGTCGCCCCACCGGCGTCCACGGCACGGAGGAGCGCCGCAGCCGCCGCGTCGACGGCGGCATCCTCCTCGTCGTCGGACCGCGTGCCGTAGCCGTCCTCGAAGTCGATGCGCAGGTCCTCGATGGCCTCGCGCGCGAGCTTGGTGCGCACACGCGCGTACAGCTCGGCTGCCAGCTCCGACGGAAGCCCGAAGGCCTCGGCCGCCCCCTCGGCGCCGCCGCCGTGCTCGTCCAGCGCGGCGACCGCCTCGGCCTGCCACCGCGACACCAGGTCGGCGTCGTAGCGGTCGGCCGGCACGTAGACCGTGTGCACCGGCTGGCGCACCGGCCGCTCGCCGGGGAACCGTGCGGCCAGCTCGGCATCCGCGTCACGCAGGTGCTCGTCGAGGGCGGCGCCGAGGGCGCCCAGGTCCACGGTCATCGGGCCGGGGCCTGGCTTGTCGGGATGGCGGGGGTGGCGGCGGGCGGCGCGGTCGCCTCCCGCGTGGCGCTGCCGGTATGCCGCGTGGCCGGGTCGGCGTGCCGTCCCCCGGCCGCCTGCCGCACGGCAGCTGCCACCGAGGGCGCGACGTCGGCGTCGAAGACGCTGGGCACGATGTAGCTCGCGTTGAGCTCGTCGGGGTGGACGCAGTCGGCGATGGCCGCGGCGGCGGCGATCATCATCTCGTCGGTGATGTCGCGCGCGCCGGCGTCGAGCAGACCGCGGAAGAAGCCGGGAAAGGCCAGCACGTTGTTGATCTGGTTGGCGTAGTCGGAGCGTCCGGTGGCGACGACGGCCGCGTGGTGGCTCGCCGCGACCGGGTCGACCTCGGGGTCGGGGTTGGCCATCGCGAAGACGATGGCACGGTCCGCCATGGTGGCGATGTCGTCGCCGTCCAGCAGGTTCGGTGCCGAGACGCCGATGAAGACGTCGGCCCCGCGCAGCACCTCCTTGAGCGTGCCGGTCGTGCGGGAAGGGTTGGTGTTGCGGGCGATCCAGCCACGGAACTCGTCCGCGTGGTCGGCCTCCGGGTCCAGCGCACCGCGGCGGTCGCACCCGATGATGTCGGTCGCGCCCTGGGCGTCGAGGAGCCGGACGATGGCGTGGCCGGCCGCACCCACCCCCGAGACCACGATCCGCACGTCCTCCAGCGTCTTGCCCACCACGCGCAGGGCGTTGCGCAGGGCGGCGAGGGTGACGATTGCGGTGCCGTGCTGGTCGTCGTGGAAGACGGGGATGTCGAGCTCGTCACGCAGGCGCGCCTCGATCTCGAAGCACCGCGGCGCGCTGATGTCCTCGAGGTTCACTCCGCCGTAGACCGGGGCGATCGCCTTGACGATCATGATGATCTCCTCGGTGTCCTGGGTGTCGAGGCAGACCGGCCACGCGTCGACTCCGGCGAACTGCTTGAAGAGCGCAGCCTTGCCCTCCATGACGGGCAGCGCCGCGGCCGGGCCGATGTTGCCGAGGCCGAGGACGGCGGACCCGTCCGTCACGACCGCGACGGTGTTGCGCTTGATGGTGAGGCGGCGCGCGTCCTCGGGGTTCTCCGCGATCGCGAGGCAGACGCGGGCCACCCCCGGGGTGTAGGCGCGGGACAGGTCGTCGCGGTGCTTCAGCGGCACCTTGGGCACGACCTCGAGCTTGCCGCCGAGGTGGAGCAGGAAGGTGCGGTCGCTGACCTTGCGGACCGTGACCCCCGGGACCGCCGCGATCGCCGCGGTGATCCGGTCGGCATGGTCGGCGTCGGAGGCGTTGCAGGTCACGTCCACGACCAGCTTGTCACCGTGGGACTCCACGACGTCGAGGGCCGTGAGCGCACCGCCCGCCGACGCCACGGCGGCAGCGACGGCACCCGTGGTGTCGATCGCGGCAGGCGCCTCGGCGCGAACGGTGATGGAATATCCCGGGCTCGGTGCAGACATCGCTCGACCTCAATCTTCCACGATACGGACTTCAATTTCTGTTCAACGGAACTCTAGAGCGATGAATCTCTCCAGACAAGGCCGCCCCGGGGCCGAGCGGACCGCACCTAGGCTTTCGCCATGGCCTCCACGCGCGTCTCCGTCGTCATCGCCAGCACCCGCCCGCACCGGATCGGTCACCTCGTCGCGCAGTGGGTGCTGGACGCAGTCCCGGCGGGCTCCGAGGTCACCGTCCACGACCTGCGCGAGCTGGCGCTGCCGTTCCTCGACGAGCCCGGCCAGCCCGCCGACGGCAACTACGCCCACGAGCACACGCGCAAGTGGTCGGCCGCGATGCAGGCCACGGACGCGCTCGTGCTGGTGATGCCGGAGTACAACCGCGGCTACAACGCGGCGCTCAAGAACGCGATCGACTTCCTCTACGCCGAGTGGGAGGGCCTGCCCGTGGGCTGCGTCGGCTACGGCTGGCACGGCGCGAGCTATGCGAAGTCGGCCCTGCGCCAGACGCTCGAGCGCGTCAAGATGACGGTCGTCGACGGCCCTGGTCTGGCGTTCGGGAAGACCCTCACCCAGGAGGGTGAGGTGCTCGCCGGCGAGGCCGACCAGCTGGAGCTCGCCACGATGTTCGCCGAGCTGCTCGCCACGGCTCGCACGTAGGATGGGCAGCAGGAACAACTGGTGTGCCGGGAAGCCTGGTCGGCGGCGTCTGCGGACGTCTGACCCGACGTCGACCCCGAAAGGCCCGGTGTGAGCCTCAACCCCCTGCGCCCACGGCTGTTCGCCCGCACCACGTGGCAGGAGGCGCAGCGCGTCAGCGGCGCCCTGCGCACCGAGACCGTCGGCGGCGCCCTCCTGCTGTCCGCGGCGATCGCCGCACTGGCCTGGGCCAACTCGCCCTGGTTCGAGACCTACGCCTCGCTGCGCGACTGGCAGGCAGGCCCCCAGGCGTGGCACCTGCACCTCACCCTGGGGCAGTGGGCCGCCGATGGACTCCTTGCGCTGTTCTTCTTCGTCGCCGGCCTCGAGCTGAAGCGCGAGTTCCTCGTGGGCGAGCTGCGCACCCCCGCAAGGGCCGCGCTGCCCGTGGCCGCCGCCCTGTGCGGGGTCGCGCTCCCCGCGATCGTGTATGCCGTGACGGTCACCCTCCTCGGTGCCGGCGCTGGTGCCGGTGGTGCGGCCGTTGGTGGGGCGGGTGGCGGGGCGTTGCGCGGTTGGGCGGTCCCGACGGCGACTGACATCGCCTTCGCGCTCGCGGTGCTGGCGGTGATCGGGACGCACCTGCCATCGGCCCTGCGGAGCTTCCTGCTGACCCTCGCCGTCGTCGACGACCTCGTGGCGATCACGATCATCGCGATCTTCTACACCCGGAGCCTCGACCTGGCCGAGCTCGCGCTCGCGCTGGTGCCGCTCGCGCTGTTCGCTGCACTGGTGCAACGACGGGTGGCGCACTGGTGGCTGCTGCTCCCGCTGGCGGCCCTGACGTGGGGGCTCGTGCACGCCTCCGGCATCCACGCCACCGTCGCCGGGGTGCTGCTGGGGCTCGTCGTGCCGGTGAAGCCCCGCGGTCGGGCCTCGCGGGTGTCCCGGGTGCCGCGGGTCCGCCCCCTGGACGCCGACGTCGACGTGGCCGAGCGGTTCGAGCACCGGTTGCGGCCCCCGTCGGCCGGGGTGGCCGTGCCGGTCTTCGCGTTCTTCGCGGCCGGCGTGCGGGTGGTGGGGGGTGGCTTCGGCGACAGCCTCGGGGACGAGGCGGCGATCGCGGTGGTGCTCGGGCTCGTCCTCGGCAAGCTGGTCGGTGTCTTCGGGGGCACGTGGGCGTTCGCCCGGTTCACCAGGGCCGAGCTCGACGACGACCTCGCGTGGTGGGACGTCTTGGGGCTGTCCCTCCTGGCCGGGATCGGCTTCACCGTCTCGCTGCTCGTGGGCGAGCTGGCGTTCGGGACGGGCAGCCCCCGTGACGAGCACGTCAAGCTCGCCGTCCTGGTCGGGTCGGCCATTGCGGCGGTCCTGGCGACCGTCGTGCTGCGTGCCCGGAACCGCGTCTACCGGCGCCTGGCCGAGCTCGAGTCCCGCGACGACGACGGGGACGGGGTGCCGGACTGCTTCGAGGTCTCGGATGTGGAGCCCGGACGACGCCGTTAGGGTTGGGACGCCGCACCACCGGACTTCAGGAAGCGCAGGTGAACGCGCATGGCCACCAACCGCGTGAACGACCAGACGGGCACCCAGGCGGGCACCGGCTCAGGCGCCGAACGGACCATCGGACAGCTCGTCGCCGATGCGACCCACGACGTCTCGACGATCGTCCGCAGCGAGATCGCGCTGGCCAAGGCCGAGATCGCGGCCGACGCGAAGAAGGCCGCCGCCGGTGCGGGGATGTTCGCGGCCGCGGGCTTCGTCGCCCTGCTCGGCCTGATCTTCCTGTTCCACACCGTCGTCGCCGTGATCGACATCTGGCTCCCCGAGTGGGCCGGCTACCTCATCACCACCGGGCTGCTCTTCCTCGTCGCCGCGGTCCTGGCGCTCGTCGGCCGCAACAGCGTGAAGAAGATCAAGGGCAAGCCCGAGCGCGCCATCAAGAACGCCCAGGACACCGTCACCGCCGTCAAGTCCGGGTCCTGACCCGGCCAACGCCCCGGTCTCGACCCGGCCAGCACGACACGCGACCCGCCCCCGTCACCAGCCGAACGGCATACCCAGTCATGAGTCTCGATGCCTCGATGGCCCTCATCGAGGGCCCGTGGGAGCACCGGTTCGTCGCCGCGAACGGTGCCCGCTTCCACGTCGCCGAGCAGGGTGAGGGGCCGGTCGTCCTGCTGCTGCACGGGTTCCCGCAGTTCTGGTGGGCGTGGCGGCACCAGATGCAGGCCCTTGCCGACGCCGGCTACCGGGCGTGCGCGATGGACCTGCGCGGCTACGGCGCGTCCGACAAGCCACCGCGCGGCTATGACACGCGCACGTCGGCCACCGACGTCGCCTCGGTGCTGCGCTCTCTCGGGGCCTCGCGCGCGGTCGTCGTCGGACACGGGTGGGGCGGCTGGATCGCCTGGAGCATGCCTACCCTGCAGCCGACCGTCACCCGCGCCATCGCGTCGCTGTCGATGCCGCACCCGCTGGTGTTCCGCAGGGCGTCCTTCGCGAACCCCCGCCAGCTCAAGGCCAACGCCTACCTCGGCGGCCTGCAGCGGCCGTTCGTGCCGGAGCGCCAGATGACGGTGCACGGCGGCTACGTCCAGCGGCTGCTGCGCGAGTGGGCCTCACCCGAAGGCATCTGGCCGTCGCCCGAGGAGGCGCGGACCTACGCCGACGCGATGGCCCTGCCGTTCGTGGCGCACTCTGCGGCGGAGTACTACCGCTGGGTCGTGCGCAGCCAGTTCCGCCCCGACGGCTGGCGGTTCGCCGCGAGGATGCGCACGACCATCACGCTCCCCGTGCTCCAGCTCCACGGCGAGCACGACCGGGCCGTGCTGCCCGACACGTCCAGCGACTCGGCGGACTACGTCACGGGTCCGTTCCAACGACACCTGGTGCCCGGGGCCGGCCACTTCCTGCCCGAAGAGGCTCCGGGGGTCGTCAACGACCACCTCTGCGCCTGGCTCGCCACCCTCCGCTGACCCGCTGACCCGCTTACCCCACGTCCCGTGGGAGCTGCGGGGTATGCCGCGTGGGTCAGCCGGCGACGCAGGCGCCGGTGTCGACCGGCGAGGCGGCGCCCGATGCTGCATCGAGGACCGGACGGGCCTCGTCCATGGTCAGGGCATAACCCGTCCTGGAGTCGTCCAGGGACTTGGCGAAGACCACCCCGACGACCCTGCCGTCGGAGGACAACAGCGGACCCCCGGAGTTGCCGGGCTGGATCTGGGCGAAGAGCGAGTAGACCTCACGACTGGTCCCCGGGCTGCCATAGATGTCCGAACCCCGCGCATCGACGACCTCGCGGACACGGGCCGCGTCGAGCCGGTAGGGCCCGTCCAGCGGGAAGCCGGCCACCACGCCGCTGTCGCCGCGGGAGAGGTCAGGGCCCTGGCGCAGCGGCTCAGCGGGAAGGCCTGGCACCGAGAGCACGGCGAGGTCGCGTTTGGCGTCGAAGACGACGACCTTGCCGGTGTAGGACCGGCCGGTGCCGTGGATGCGCAGGGTGGCGCTCTCCATGCCGGCAACGACGTGGGCGTTGGTCACCACCCGCTCTCGGGCGACGACCCAGCCGCTGCCCTCCTGGCCGCGGTTGCAGGCCGCCGCGACTCCGGTGATCTTGATGACTGAGGCCGCGGCGTCACGAACTCCGGCGGTCTGCGCCACGGACGGGTCGGGGGGCGCGACCGGCGCGATCCGCTCAGTCTCGAGCCCGTCGAACACCCGCGGGAATCCCTCGCGGTCGAGCACCTCGCGGAACGATGCGAAGAGCCTCGACGTGCCGGGGGGCACCACGTTGTCGATGGTGCGCAGCACCCGGGACTCACCGATCGCCTTGGCGATGGGTGCCGGGGCGCCACCGCGCAGGGCGCCGGCGATGAACCACACGAGGATCGCTGCGGACAGCACGACGGCCACCGCTCCGAACGTCGCGTCGAACCACTGGGCCGGCTTGATCTTGAGCCGCGACCGCAGCGATCCGCCGATCGCCACGGCCACCGCCTGCCCGCTCGAGGCGAGGATGAACACGCCGGCGATGAGGACGACCGAACGCAGCAACGGTGACGACTCGAGCTCGGTCCAGTGGCCGATCGCCAATGGCAGCAGCCACATGGCGAGTGCACCGCCGAGGAAGAAGCCGGCGAGGGACAGCACGCTGACCACCAGACCCTGTCGGAAACCGGTGAGGCCGTAGCTGATGAAGAGCAGGATCAGGAGGTAGTCCAGGACGGTCAGTCCGAGGAACATCAGGCTCGGCCTTCCGTCGCGGTCTTGGTCAAGGCGTCCTGTGTCCCACCCGGCCGGTAGCGGTCGGGGAGTGGACGCTCAACGCTACGGTCCCACGGAACGGTCAAACCTCCGAAATCGAGCACAGCGGACAACAGCCCCGCGGTGAATCCCCACACGAAGAGGCCGTCGAACTCGAAACCCGGCCCCCGGTAGCCACTCGGGTGGGACACGGTGAACCGGGCTGCCGGGTCGAGCAGGTCGGCCAGGGGCGCCCGCACGGCCCGGTGCACCTCGACCGGGTCGACGGCATCGAGCGGCCCGGCCTCGCGCCACCACCCCAACACGGGCGTGACGACGAACCGGCGCGGGCTGAGGTAGATGTCAGGAAGGGTCGCCACGACGTCGATCGTCGCCGGGTCGATGCCCACCTCCTCCTGCGTCTCGCGCAGGGCGGCCGCGGCGGCCGAAACGTCCGAGGGCTCGCGCTTGCCACCGGGGAAGGAGATGTCGCCGGGCTGGGTGCGCAGGGTGTGGGCGCGCTCGGTCAGCACGACGTCCTCGCCCTCGCCGTCGTCGGAGGGGCCGAACAGGATCATGACGCTGGAGCGCTGCCCGCCCTCGGGCGGCGGCGCGAACGTCTCGAAGTACCCCTCGTCGGCGGCCGCGATCGCGTCGCGGGCACGGTCCAGCCAAGCGGGTCGTGCCGTGGTCACGAGGCGGAGACCTCCGCCGTGGGCGCCGTCGAGACCGTGCGTATGCCGCGTGGCTGCGGCGGCGCGTCGCCGGCGGCAGGTGCCGGCGCGGCATACGGGTTGGTTGCGCCCGGGGCGAGCTCGAACTTGAGCAGCTTGTCGGCCTTGACGGGGTCGGTCTCACCGATGCCGTACGACGGGCACAGCCGCGCGACGGGACAGGCTCCACAGGCGGGCTTCTTGGCGTGGCAGGTGCGCCGGCCGTGGAAGATGAGGACGTGCGACAGCATCGTCCACTCCTTGCGCGGGATCAGCGCCCCGATGGCGTGCTCGACCTTGACCGGGTCGTCCTCGGCGGTCCAGCCGAACCGGCGGACCAGCCGCCCGAAGTGGGTGTCCACGGTGATGCCCGGGATGCCGAAGGCGTTGCCCAGCACGACGTTGGCCGTCTTGCGCCCCACGCCGGGCAGCGTGACGAGGTCCTTCATGCGCGGGGGGACCTCGCCGTCGAAGCGCTCGACGAGCTCGGCGCCGAGCTTCATCACCGAGTTGGTCTTGGCGCGGAAGAAGCCGGTCGGCTTGAGCAGCGTCTCCATCTCCTCGCGGTCGGCACCGGCGAGCGCGGCCGCGTCGGGGTAGCGCGCGAACAGCTGGGGCGTGACCTTGTTGACCATGACGTCGGTCGTCTGGGCGGACAGCACGGTCGCCACCAGGAGCTGGAGGGGGTTCTCGAAGTCGAGCTCGCAGTGGGCGTACGGGTAGTGCTCGTGGAGCGCCCGGTACATCCGCCGGGCACGCCTGGTGAGGGCGACGGGGGACTCTTCACGGGCGGCCGGCACAGGGGATCCAGACACCTCCACAGACTACGGGGCGGCGCGGACATCCGACGTGGCACACTGTCGCCCGTGGATCACGACGTGGTGAAGAAGGCCCCTCTGTTCGCTGCGCTGGACGACGAGGCGTCCTCGACGCTGATGGCCTCGATGACGCAGACCCGTCTCGAGCGCGGCGACGTGCTGTTCCACGAAGGCGACCAGGGCGACCGGCTTTACGTCATCCGTGAGGGCAAGGTCAAGCTCGGTCGCCGCAGCGCCGACGGCCGCGAGAACCTCGTGGCCATCCTCGGCCCCGGCGAGATGTTCGGCGAGCTGAGCCTGTTCGACCCGGGCCCGCGCACCATGACGGCGACCGCGGTGGCCGAGACCCAGCTGCTCGGCATCGGCAACGACGACCTCAACGGCCTGCTCGAGGGCCGCCCCAGCGTGGCGAAGGTCCTGCTCGCGGCCCTGGCGAAGCGACTGCGGCGCACCAACGAGAACCTCGCGGACCTGGTCTTCACCGACGTGCCCGGCCGGGTCGCCAAGGCGCTGCTCGACCTGTCGGCCCGCTTCGGCCGTCCCGTCGAGGAAGGGGTGCTGGTCGCCCACGACCTCACCCAGGAGGAGCTGGCCCAGCTGGTCGGCGCCTCCCGCGAGACCGTCAACAAGGCCCTCGCCGACTTCGCGACCCGCGGGTGGCTGCGCCTCGAGGCCCGCGCAGTGCTGCTGCTCGACGTCGAGCGCCTCCAGCGTCGCGCCCGCTGACTCCGAGCGCCCGGTGACTCAGCGCAGGTAGTCCAGCTGCGCCGCCACGGACATCGCCGCGGCCGGCCACACCTCGCGGGGCACGTCGGCATACACCCGCTCGACCACGGCCTGGACCACGTCCGGCGCCTCCGCCGCTCCGTCAGCCAGCGCCTGCCGCACCTGCTCCAGCCGTTCGGCGCGGTGGGTGCGGTAGAACGCGACCATCGCCGCGGCGTCCGGCACGACCGGCCCGTGCCCGGGCAGGATCGCGGTGACCTCCCCGTCGCCGGTCAGGCGGGCGATGCGCTCCAACGACGCGAGGTATGCCGCCAGCTCACCATCGGGGTGCGCCACCACCGTGGTGCCGCGGCCCAGGACGGTGTCGCCGGTGAGCAGCGCATGGTCGGCTGCCAGGGCGAAGGACAGCGAGTCGGAGGTGTGACCGGGGGTCGCGACGACCCGCAGCTCGAGCCCGCCGGCCGTGACGAGGTCACCGTCGGCGAGGTCGTCGTGCCCCCGCCCGACCGCCCGGGTGGGAGCGCCGGTGAGCTCTGCGAAGCGCCCGGCGCCCTCGGCGTGGTCGGCGTGACCGTGCGTGAGGATCGTCTGCGCGACCCGGGCCCCGCGGGCCGACACGGCCTCGACGACCGCCTGCAGGTGGCCCTCGTCGAGCGGGCCGGGGTCGATGACGACCGCATCGGTGGCACCGGGCTCGAGCAGCACCCAGGTGTTGGTCCCGTCGAGGGTCATCGGGCTGGGGTTCGGGCACAGGACGCACAGGGCACGTTCGGTGACCTGACCACCGTGCCAGTCGCCGGACGCCGCCGAGGGAGCAGGCGGCTGCGCGGGACTCATCGGGGGAGGTCCGCCCGCATCACCAGGCCGTCGCCGGTGTCGACCAGCTCGGGCTGCACGGGGGCGATCACGGGACGTTCGGCGATGAACTCAGCGGCCGACGTCGCGGCGGCGACCTCTTCGACGGCCACGACGGTGGGCGGCAGCATCAGGGCGGCGCCGTCCTGCCAGGCTCGCAAGAGGTCCGCGGGGCGGACCCAGTCTGCGACGTCCGCCTCCGTGGTGTCGTCGTCGGCACGCTGGCCCTGCGGGACGGCCGCGCTGAAGAACCGGGTGTCGTAGCGCCGCACCTCGAACTCGGGGGTGATCCAGTGGGCGCGGTAGCCGAGCAGGTCGGACCGCAGCAGCAGGTCGTGCTCGCGCAGCACCTCGGACAGCGAGGCCTCGCGCTGGAGCAGGCGTCGGCGCTGCTCGTGCCAGTGCGCCCCGCTGACGTCGGCGATCACCCGGTCGGGCGTCGGACCGGCCAGCAGGACCCCGCACTCCTCGAACACCTCGCGGACCGCAGCCGCCACGAGCACCCGAGCCGTCGCCTCGTCCACGTCGAGCCGCGCCGCCCACTCGGCCGGCGTCGGTCCGGCCCACGGCAGACCGGGGTCGGCGTCGCGGGGGTCGACCCCACCGCCGGGAAACACCATCATCCGCGGGGCGAACTCCATCGTCGCGACCCGGCGCAGCATGAAGACCTCGACCCCCGAGTCACCGTCGGAAACCGAGTCTCGAACGAACATGACCGTGGCGGCGCGCTTGGGCACGACCGGGCCGTCGGGCGAGGGCGCACTCAGCCAGGAGTCCGCCCTGGCCCGGAGCGATGGTGAGTCGGCGATCGGGAACTCGCGCCTGACCAAGCGCCGGACCACCCGGGACTACTCGTCGGCGAGGGCGACGACGATCTCGACCTCGACGGGGGCGTCCAGCGGCAGCACGGCGACCCCGACGGCCGACCGGGCGTGGATGCCCGCGTCGCCGAAGGCCTTGCCCATCAGCTCGCTGGCGCCGTTGATGACGCCGGGCTGACCGGTGAAGGCGGGGTCGGACGCGACGAAACCGACCAGCTTGACCACCTGGGTCACCTTGTCGAGGTCGCCCACGATGCTCTTGACCGCGGCGATGGCGTTGAGCGCACAGATCTCCGCGAGCTTCTTCGCGTCCTCAGGCGGCACGAGGCCGTGGCCCTCGCCGACCTTGCCGGTCTGCACGATGGCACCGGAGACCATGGGCAGCTGCCCGGAGGTGTAGATCCGGCGCCCGTCCTGGATCGCGGGGACGTAGGCGGCCACCGGCTTGGCGACCTCGGGAACGGTCAGGCCGAGCTCGGCCAGACGATCTTCAACTGCACTCATCAGGCTCTCTCCCGCTTCAGGTAGGCGACCAGGCCGTTGCCGTCGGGACCGGTGAGGACCTGGACGAGCTCCCAGCCGTCCTCACCCCACTGGTCGAGGATCTGCTTGGTGGCGTGGACGATGAGCGGCACCGTCGCGTACTCCCATTTCTGCATGTCCCGCAGCCTATCCCCGTGATGACTGGGCGCCGACGGGCAGGAGTGCACGAGGATGGCCCCATGGCCAGCCACCGCGACCCCAGCCAGGTGCTCGACGAGGTGGCCGCGCCCCCCACGCGCACGACGGCCTACGGCGACGATCCCGCGCAGGTCTACGACGTGCGCCTGCCCGACCGGGTCACCCGCGGCCTCACGGTGGTCGTCGTGCACGGCGGGTTCTGGCGTCCCGAGTACGACCGCACCCATGCCGGCCGGCAGGCCCAGGCGTTCGCGGATGCCGGCTACGCGACAGCCGTCGTCGAGTACCGCCGGCCGGGCATGCCCGGTGGCGGCTGGCCCGGCACCGCAGACGACGTCGCCGCCGCCATCACCGCCGTGCGCCGCGACCCCGACCTGGGCCACCCGCCGGCGCTGGTCGGCCACTCCGCGGGTGGCCAGCTCGTCGCCTGGGCCGCCGCCCAGCCGTGGGCCCACGGCCTGCGCGGCATCGTGAGCCTCGCGGGCGTCCTCGACCTCGGCCACGGCGCCGAGACCGGCGTGGGCGACACCGCCATCACCGACTTCCTCGGTGGATACCCCACGGACGCCCCGGATGCCTACGCCGCGGCCGACCCCGTCAGGCTCGCACCCGGCATACCTGCGCTGTTGGTGCACGCGCGCGACGACGTCGTGGTGCCCTTCGACCAGAGCGAGCGGTATGCCGCGGCGCACCACGCGCCGAACGTGCGCCTCACGCCGGTGAACAGTGGCGGGCACTACGGGCTGATCGACCCGGAGCACCCGGCGTTCGCGCAGGTCCTCGCAGCGGTCGACCTGCTCGCCTCCTAGGCTGGCGACATGCCCGAGACCACCCACGACCTGTCCAAGGTCCGGCTCCACGTGGTCACCGGCAAGGGCGGCACCGGGAAGACCACGGTGGCTGCCGCGCTCGCGCTGGCCCTCACCCGGCAGGGCAAGCGCGTCCTGCTGGCCGAGGTCGAGGAACGCCAGGGGATCTCGCAGACGTTCGACGTGGCGCCCCTGGGGCACACCGAGACGCGCATCCTGACCGACCGCAGCGGCGGACAGCTGTGGGCGATCTCGATCGACGCGAAGGCCTCGCTGCGGGAGTACCTCCAGAAGTTCTACAAGGTCGGCAAGGCGATGACCGTGCTCGACCGGTTCGGCGCGGTCGACTTCGCCACGACGATCGCACCCGGGGTCCGTGACGTCCTGCTCATCGGCAAGGTCTACGAGGCCGCGGGGCGCCGCACCGGGAAGGGTCCGACGGCTCCCGCCTACGACGCCGTGGTGCTCGACGCCCCGCCGACCGGGCGGGTGGTGCGGTTCCTCAACGTCAACGCCGAGGTCGCCGACGTCGCCAAGGTGGGTCCGATCCGCTCGCAGGCAGACTCGATCACCCGGATGCTCCGCAGCCACACCACCGCGGTCCACGTGGTCACGCTGCTCGAGGAGATGCCCGTGCAGGAGACCGTCGACGCCCTGGCCGAGCTGCGCCGCACCGACCTCCCGCTGGGTGCCATCGTCGTCAACCAGCTGCGCGACCCGCTGCTGACCGACAAGGCCTTCAAGGCGGTGCGCGGCCGGCGGACCGCCAAGCTGGTCGAAGGGGTGGCCGCAGACCTGGCGGGCGTCGGCGTCCGCGTCACGAACGGCATGGTCGCGGGCCTGCTCGCCGACGGCGCCAACCATGCGGACCGGATCGCCCTCGAGCGCGAGCAGGACGCGATCCTCGAGGAAGAAGGCCGGCTCACGATCCGGCTCCCCTTCCTGGCCGAGGGCACCGAGGCCGGTGGCATCACGGTGCTGGCGCAGTCGCTGGACGAGCAGGGGATGGTCTGATGGCCCCGCGCACGCCCACCCGGGGCACGCCCACCCGGGGCACGCCCACGCGGGGCACGCCCACCCCGGGCAGCGCGGCCACGCTCGACCTGGCGGCTCTCCTGACCGACCCTCGGACGAGGATCGTCGTCTGCTGTGGAGCGGGTGGCGTCGGCAAGACCACGACAGCTGCCGCTCTGGGGCTGTGGGCGGCGGAGCACGGCCGCAAGGTCGTCGTCCTCACCATCGACCCGGCTCGTCGGCTCGCCCAGTCGCTGGGCCTGACCGAGCTCGACAACACGCCTCGTCCGGTGGCAGGGGTGCGGATGAACGGTGGTCCCGGCGACCAGGAGCCCGGCGGATCGCTCGACGCGATGATGCTCGACATGAAGCGCACCTTCGACGAGGTGGTCGAGCAGCACGCCACCCCTGACAAGGCCGCCCAGATCCTCGCGAACCCCTTCTACCAAGCGGTCTCCAGCTCGTTCGCGGGCACGCAGGAGTACATGGCGATGGAGAAGCTGGGTCAGCTGCGAGCCGAGGCGGGCCGCGACGGCCGCTGGGACCTCATCATCGTGGACACGCCCCCGTCGCGGTCGGCGCTGGACTTCCTCGACGCACCCAAGCGGCTCGGCTCGTTCCTGGACGGCCGCTTCATCCGGCTCCTCTCCGCCCCTGCCAAGGCGGGTGGGCGCGCGGGTTTCAAGGTCTTCAGCGTCGGGGTCAACGTCGTGACCAACACCTTGTCCAAGGTGCTCGGGGGCCAGCTGCTCCAGGACGTGCAGACCTTCGTCGCGGCCCTCGACACGATGTTCGGCGGGTTCCGCGAGCGCGCCGACCAGACCTATGCGCTGCTCAAGAACTCGGAGACCGCGTTCGTCGTGGTCGCCGCCCCCGAGCGTGACGCGCTGCGCGAGGCGTCCTTCTTCGCCGGCCGCCTCGACGAGGAGGGTATGCCGCTCGCCGGGCTCGTCGTGAACCGGATCCAGCGCGTGGCCGCACCGACCCTGACGGCCTCGCGAGCCCTGGCCGCGGCGGAGCAGCTCGCCGATGCCGATGACCCCTCCCCCACGGCGGCGACGGCCGAGGGCCTGCTCCGCCTGCACGCGTCCCTGGCCGAGACGGCGGCACGACAGGAGCGGCTGGCCGCCCGGTTCACGGCTGGACACCCCGGCATACCGGTCGTCGAGGTCCCGGCGTCCGCGCAGGACATCCACGACCTCGACGGCCTGCGCGAGATCGCCGCTGCCCTGACCCGAACGCCCTGACCCGCACACCCCAGACACGACAAAGTCCCTGGAACCGGGGGGATGGCCAGGGACTTTGTCGGGCTGTGAGGGAGTCAGGCGCTCTCGGCCTCGGCCGGGGTCTGGCTGCGGGCCTGGGCGAACAGTGCAGCCCAGGAAGAGATGTTGGGTCGGCGCTTGAGCAGCGCCCGGCGCTCGCGCTCGGTCATCCCGCCCCAGACGCCGAACTCGGTGCGGTTGTCGAGGGCGTCCGCGAGGCACTCGGCGATGACCGGACACCGCTGGCAGACGACCTTGGCGGTCTGCTGCGCGGCCCCCTGGACGAACAAGGCATCAGGGTCGGACTTGGAGCAGGAGCCCATGGGCGCCCAGTCATCCATCCATGCCGTGCCGACAGCCTGTCCGCCCGGTCGCGCTGGTGCGATGGTCATCTCAGTGCCTCCAGATACTGCTGATTCAGACGCTTCACAGTGCGTCTTATGTCCGTATCGACGTTTGAAAACGATAGGAAGTAAAGGCACCTTCATGACATGGCCCATTCGTGTAGTTCTGCGATGGCCAAAGGGACTAGTCATTTGGAACCATGCCTTCCCTGCACGGAGGGGTGATGGCCAAACACGGCAAACGTCACGAGTGGGAGCAAATCGAAGCGCTCGTCGTCCGGAGCCGGGATACCCCATGTTCGGCAGTTACCCTGTGGCCATGCACGAACGCGCCACCGACCTCGGAAAAGTTGTCAGCCTGCTCGGAGCCTTCGTCGCCACGGCGATGGTTGCGGGCATCTTGGCGGCCGGTCTGCTGATCCCCGCAGCCTTCGCCACGGGCCGCACGGCCACCGGTGGAGTGAAGATGTTCGACGACCTCCCGGGGGAGTTCACCGCCACCCAACTGTCGCAGCAGTCCACGATCAAGGACGCGCGCGGCGGGATCCTGGCGACTCCCCAGCAGGAGAACCGGATCATCGTCAACCTCAAGGACGTCGCGCCGATCATGCAGAAGGCGCAGATCGCGATCGAGGACAGCCGCTTCTACGAGCACGGTGGCGTCGATCCCCGCGGCATCCTCCGCGCAGTGGCGTCCAACGCCCAGGGCGGTGACGTCCAGGGTGCCTCCACGCTGACCCAGCAGTACGTCAAGCTCACCCTGCAGGAGAACGCCCTGCGCAACAACGACGAGGAAGCCGCCCAGGCGGCGGTGCGCAAGAGCGCCTCTCGCAAGGTGCAGGAGATCAAGTACGCGGTCACCCTGGAGAAGGAGATGACCAAGGACCAGATCCTGCAGGGCTACCTCAACCTGGCCTACTACGGGGACCTGGCGTACGGCATCGAAGCCGCAGCCCAGCACTACTTCAGCGTCAGTGCCAAGAAGCTCAACCTTCCCCAGGCAGCCCTGCTGGCCGGCCTCGTCCAGAACCCCGGCAAGACCGACCCCCGCAACAACCCCGAGAAGGCCCAGGCCCGCCGCGACGTCGTCCTGGACCGGATGCGCGCCCTCAACATCATCACGGACAAGGAGCTCAAGGCCGCCAAGGCCATCCCGGTCCGCAAGATGCTCAAGCTGAAGAACCCGCTGAGCAACTGCGCCGCGTCGTCCGAGCCGTACTTCTGCAACTACGTCATGGCCTACCTCAAGGACACCAGCAACCACGCCCTGGACGCCCTCGGCAAGTCGGAGCCGGAGCGGATCAAGAACATCACCGGCGGTGGCCTCACCATCCAGACCACCCTCGACCCGGTCGTGCAGAAGATGGCGCTCAAGGAGCTGACCAAGCGCGTGCCGGTCGGCAACAAGGCGCTCCGGCGGGCCAAGGGCGACAAGTCCAAGAGTGGCAAGACGCAGTTCGTGGGCGCCGCGGCCAGCGTCGTGGCACCGGGGACCGGCCGGATCGTGGCCATGGTCCAGAACACCAGCTTCCCCAGGTCCAGCAAGGACACGAGCGTCTCCTACAACCAGGTGAACTTCAACGTGGACCGCAAGTACGGCGGCACGGTCGGTCAGCACTTCGGCTCCACCGCCAAGATGTACGCGATCGTCACGGCGTTGCAGAAGGGCCTGTCGGTCAACGGCACCGTCCCGTCCAAGTACGCCAACACCAAGCGGCCGGCCGTCTACACCCCTCAGGAGCAAGGGTCGTGTGGCTCGCAGGTCCCGTGGGAGGTCCGCAACGACGAGTCGATCGGCGGCAAGCCGATCCCGTTCAAGACCGCCACCGCGAAGTCCGTCAACACGGCGTTCGCCTCACTGGTGCTCAAGCTGGGTGTGCCGAACGTGCGCAAGACGATGACGACGATGGGGCTGCACCAGGGCAGTGGCGCACAGATCGAGTGCTACCCCTCCCCCGTGACGCTCGGCTCGTCCGACGCGACCCCGCTGACCCTGGCCGCGTCGTACGCGACGCTCGCCGCGGACGGCAAGTACTGCCCGCCGAACCCCATCCTGTCGATCACCACCGCGGACAAGAAGCCGCTCAAGATCGGTGCCAACCCGTGCAAGCAGGTCATCGACAAGGACATTGCCCGCGGCACGACCGAGCTCCTCAAGGGCGTCATCAAGGACGGCACCGGTAAGGGCGCGTCCCTCGGCAGCCGGCCCGCCGCAGGCAAGACCGGAACCACGGAGGACAACGCCGAGGGCTGGTTCATCGGCTACACCGCCCAGCTCGCGACGGCGGTCTGGATCGGCACCCCCGACAGCCAGTCCAGCCTGCGCAACCTGACGCTCGGCGACCGCACCTACGGCGACATCTTCGGTGGCACTCTGTCGGCCCCCACGTGGCGGGCGATCATGCTGGGAGCCTCCGAGGGGATGCCCGAGCGCCAGTTCGGCGAACCCAGCACCAAGGTGCTCAACGGCGATCGCATCGCGGTGCCGGTCGTGAGCGGCATGTCGGTCGCCGAGGCCAGCGCACGACTCAGGGAAGCCGGCTTCCTTGCCCAGATCGCCGGGCTGACCAACAGCGGTCTCCCGCAGGGCGTGGTGGTGTACACCGACCCGAGCGGCTCAGCCATCCGCGGGTCGACGGTCGGCCTCTTCGTCTCCTCCGGTTTCGCCCCGATACCGAAGCCGACGAAGACCCCGGACCCGAAGCCGACCAAGCCCAGGAAGCCCGGCCCCGGGCCGAGCCAGACGCCGCCACCTCCGTGAGCAACGGGGCCCCTCACCACAGCGGTGAGGGGCCCCGTTCGTCCGGTATGCCGCGGAGCCCGCCCCGCGGCATACCTCAGGCTTTGGTGAGTGCGGCCTTGACGGCGGCGGCCACGCGACCGCCGTCGGCGCGACCTGCCACGACGCCCTGGGCGACCTTCATGACCTGGCCGAGCTGCGGCATACCGGTCGCGCCGGTCTGCTCGATGGCAGCGGCGACGATGGTCGTGAGCTCCTCGTCGGAGAGCTGGGCGGGCAGGTAGGCCTCGAGCACGAGGAGCTCGGCCTCCTCCTTGGCTGCGAGCTCGGGACGGGCCGCGCCGGCGTAGGCAGTCGCGGCCTCCTTGCGCTTCTTGGCCTCCTTGGCGAGGACCTTGAGGACCTCGTCGTCGCTGAGCTCACGGGCTTCGGTGCCGGAGACCTCTTCGTTGGTGATCGCGGTCAGCGCCAGGCGCAGGGTGCCCGAACGCACCTGGTCGCGCTGACGGATCGCGTCGGTGAGGTCGCTCTGGACGGTGGCCTTGAGGCTCTGCTCGGTCATGCAGCCAGTCTCTCAGGCGGGTGGTGGTCCGACCTACGGGGTTTCGTCGTGAAGGCAGGGAGCCTGCACGCATTTCGTGTGCGAGCAGGGCGTTTGCAAGGATGGCGGCGATGAACACGATCCTGGGGGCAGCAGCCGGCGTCGCCGCGCTCGGCGTGGCCGGTGTCGGCTATGCGAGCGTGGTGGAGCGGAACTGGTTCGCGCTGCGCCGGTTCACCGTGCCGGTCCTGGCTCCGGGCGCTCGTCCCCTGCGGATCCTGCAGATCTCCGACCTGCACCTCGTGCCCCGGCAGCGCCGTCGCATCGAGTGGGTGCGTGCGCTCGCGACGCTGTCACCCGATCTGGTCGTCAACTCCGGTGACAACCTCGCCGCGCTCGACGCAGTGCCGGGGGCGCTGCACGCGATGGAGCCGCTGTTCGCGTTCCCCGGCGTCTTCGTCATGGGCTCGAACGACTACTACGCGCCGGTCCCCAAGAACCCCGCTCGCTACCTCACCCGACGCCACGCCGAAGCGCCGGCCGGCTTGGTGCACCTGCCCATCGAGGACCTGCGCGCGGGCCTGCGCGACGGTGGCTGGGTGGACCTCGACAACGTGCGGACGACGCTCACGGTGGGGGGCACCGAGGTCGAGTTCGTCGGCACCGACGACGCCCACATCCGCAAGGACAGGTATGCCGCGGTCGCCGGACCCGCGTCCACCTCGGCTGCGCTGACCATCGGGGTCACGCACGCGCCGTACCAGCGGGTCCTGGACCCGATGGCGGCCGACGGCGCGCGGCTGCTGATCGCGGGCCACACCCACGGTGGGCAGCTCGCGCTGCCGTTCCACGGTGCGCTCGTGACCAACTGCGACCTGCCGACCGACCGCGCCAAGGGGGTCTCGCGGTGGTGGCCGGGGGCCGGTTCGGCGCCCTCCTCGGCGGCCCCGGCGGACGCCGCATGGCTGCACGTGTCGGCCGGGCTGGGCACCTCGCCCTACGCGCCCGTGCGGTTCGCCTGCCGCCCGGAAGCCAGTCTGCTGACCCTGGTGCCCGTCGGCTCGTGAGCAGGCCCCGGGCCGCCGGCATACCGATTGGGAGCGGCCGGGTGTGGTGGGCTATCCTTCACTGTCGCTGCTCCCGTCGAACTGGCGTGGGTGGCGATTGCCACGGGGTGTGGCGCAGCTTGGTAGCGCGCTTCGTTCGGGACGAAGAGGCCGCAGGTTCAAATCCTGTCACCCCGACCAACAAAACCGCAGGTCAGAGGCCCTCCGTCAGCACCGGGACGAGGGCCTTTGTCGTGCCTGAGTGCGTGCCTGAGTGACCAACTGGCTTCCACCGATCTCGCAGTCCGCCACCTCGGAGGCCGAGGTGGCTGCGAAACTTCTCATCGGCTGTGACCGCCGGTGACAACGCGCTGCGCGCATCAAGGGAGGTCAACGAGATGAGACCACTTCGCTACTCGATCAACGTCACCCTCGACGGCTGCTGCCACCACGAGGCAGGGCTCCCCCCCGACGAGGAGTCGATGCGCTACTGGACCGCTGAGATGCAACGAGCCGATGCCCTGCTCTTCGGCCGGGTGACCTACGAGATGATGGAGTCGGCGTGGCGGCAGCCGGCCACGGGCGGGTGGCCGGAGTGGATGGACGAGGTGCAGATCCCGTTCGCCGAGGCCATCGACCGGACCAAGAAGTACGTGGTGTCGAGCACGCTGAGCAGGGTCGACTGGAATGCCGAGCTGGTGCGAGGCGACCTGGGGGCGGCTGTTCAGCGGCTCAAGCAGGAGCCGGGTGAGGGCCTGTTCGTGGGAGGCGTGACGCTTCCCCTGGCGTTGGCAGATCTGGGACTGATCGACGAGTACGTGTTCGTGGTGCAACCGGTCCTTGCCGGACACGGGCCGACGTTGCTCGCCGGTCTGCGCGAACGAATCCGGCTCGAGCTCGTCGATCGCCGTGAGTTCCGGTCGGGGGCCGTCGCCCTCCGATACCGGCCCACGCGAGCAACGTCTTGACGTGACTTGTCCTGACCAAGAGACCGCAGAAGGCCCCGGCGATGGTGCCGGGGCCTTCAGCGTCTGGGACGAACTCCGTTGCTACTGCACCACTCCCAGGGCGTTGACGATCCCCGCGCCGTAGAAGGCGTTGAAGTCGTCGGTGCCGTTGCAGGTGGCGGTGAACTGGGCCGAGCGGCCCTCCTGCAGGTAGGACTGCACGCCACCAGGCGGGCAGGCGTGGTTGGTGGCGGTGGCCATCATGAGCGAGGCCACTGCGTCGGGCGACATGGTCATGCCGCGGTTGCCGTCCACGGTGCCGTGGGCGCTGACCGCGAGGGCGGCGACGCCGGCGGCGTGCGGTGACGCCATCGAGGTGCCCTGCAGGAACTGGTAGTAGCCGCAGGCGGTGTTGGCGCCCTTGGTCACGCAGTCCCGCTGGACACCCGCGGCCAGGCCGTCCTCGTTGATGGTCCCGTCGGCGTCGACCAGCCCCTCGGCCTGGAGCACGTGCAGCGGAGCCGTGGAGAGGATCAGGTTGCCGTTGGTGCGGTAGGTCGGGGTGCCGAAGCCGTCACGGAACCATCCGCCCGGAGCAGACACCTCGAGCTCACCGGACGTGAGGTCGGTGGCCCAGTTGGAGTAGTCCGACTTCTTGCCCGACGGGCCGAGTGCGGAGACGCCGATGACGTGCGGCCCCTCGACCGGCAGGTCCTTGCAGGTGGCGTTGTCGATGGTCCGCTCGTAGGGCGTGTTGTCCCAGGAGAGGTCCGGGTTGTCGTAGTCCGGACTGGAGAAGTCGTGCCGCGGGCTCGAGATGTTGTCGTGGTCGTTGCCCAGGGCCGCGACCTGCGTCACTCCGTGGGCGTACGCGTAGTTGAGCGCACGCGTCATACCCTCGATGATGACCTGCTGATCGGCCACTGCCGGCGCCGAGTCCTGCGGTGCACCGTTGGCGCAGTTGTAGAGCCACGGGTCGACGTAGAAGGACATGTTGACGACGTCGATGCCGGTGTCGCCGGAGTAGGTGAGCGCACTGGTCACCGGGCCGAGGAAGAAGTAGCCGCTGTCCTGGCCGCCGCGGACGTTGACCAGGGTGACGCCGGGGGCCACACCACTCACGCCGAGGCCGTTGAGGGCCGCGCCGATGGTGCCGGCGACGTGCGTGCCGTGCCCGTTGTCGTCCACATCAGCAGGGTCGACACAGCCCGCGTACTCACAGGGACCGTCGATGCCGACGATGTCCGTGGTGAAGTTCCGCGACTTGGCGAAGTCGAAGTTGGCCTTGAGGTCCGGGTGGTTGCCGTCCACACCGGTGTCGATGATGCCGACGGTGACGCGCTTGTCGCCGCTCTCGATGGCGTGGGCCGCGGAGCGGTTCAGCATGTCCATGCCCCACAACTGGTTGTCGAGGGGGTCCTCGCCGGACTTGCGCGCCTCGTGCTTGGCCTGCCCGGAGCCCTTCGTGGTCGAGGCGGCGGCGAGGTGCTCGCGCTCCACGGCGTCCTTGGACACGGCGCCCTGCGGAGTGGAGCCGATGGACACGTCGGACGCGACCCCCTTGACCCCGGAGATGGCGCCGGCGGAGGCGCGGAATGCACTGTCGCGTGACGTCACGCTGATCAGGCCGATCGCGGTGTTGGCCCGGGTGACGGTGGCTCCGGCGGCGCTGAGCTGGGCGGCGACGGCTGACGTCGACGCACCCGCGTCGAGCAGGACCACGTAGTTTGCCGCAGCACCGGCGGCGGTGACCGCCGTCGTCGCTGCCGAGGCTGTGGTCACTGCACCGGTGATTCCGGCCGCAACCATCGCCCCGGCGGTAGCCGTGGCGAGTAGGCGTCCTCTACGCATGGGTAACTCCCTTCGTGTGTCACGACCTCGTTGTCGCGCACGATTTGCAACCTACGACCCTTCGACGCCAGGCGGAAGATGCAGCGGGGGGACAGTGCACCCGGAGTCGTGGGCCCCTGCGGCTGGGCCGACGCCGTCGTCATCCGCCTCCACTGATGCCATACGCGACGACACCCAGGAAGGCCACGAGCACGAGCAGGAGGACGGGGATACTCAGCGCGGTGGCCGCGACGGCGAGTCTGCGCTCGCGCGGGCTCGCCCCCTCGGCCACCTGTGGCGCTCGGCTGGCCCTCGACAGGGCCCAGACCGCCAGGCCAAGGGTGACAGGGAAGCTCCACAGGTAGAACCGGCCGGACGCGAAGCCGCGGACCGCCCCCACCCAGCCCTGAACGTCAGCGAGGGCCATCAGATGTGGCGTGACCGCCACCAGTGCCACCACCACGGTCCACCCCTGCTCGGGGCGTTGACCGCGCTGGCGCCGCGTCGACACAACTCGACGATAGGGGCTGCGCGCCACACCGTCACACCTGGCAACGCACGTCGGCGCGGGGCGCTGACCAGCAGTTACTGACCAAGAATTTACCCATGCCGCCCATAGCGCCGGTCATGACTCGGGTCACACTGACTCGGTTCGCCCCGGCCAACCCGGGTGCGGCGCCTGCAGCTCAGGAGGACCTGCAGGATGACTGAAGGGACACCACCGTGACCGGACGACGCATCACGCGCCGCGGCATCACGACGATCGCTGGGATCGCTGCGGCAGGACTTGTCGCAGCAGCAACCGCCCCCATGGCGGGCGCAGACCCAGGAGACCGCGTAGCCGGAAATGACAAGGCCCCCACGGCCCAAACGGCCCAGGGCAAGATCAAGAAGCCGAAGGCGAACGACAAGCTCGGTCAGCACGACCGCGAGCTGCTCACCCGGGCCCAGGACAAGGGCACCCCGCGGGTGACCATCATGGTCGCCACCGGCAAGGGGCAGGCCACCGCAACCGCCAAGAGCATCAAGGCCGCCGGCGGCTGGGTCGCCAAGGTCAGCGACAAGTACGGCTACGTGAGCGCCAGCGTGCCGACCGGCAAGGTCGACGGGCTTGCCAAGTCCTCGTCCGTCCTCGCGGTCGACCTCAACGAGTCGATCCCGCTCCCCAAGCCCGAGGCGGAGCAGCCCGCCGGGGCAGCCCTGGCCGCGCCGCAGCCGGCACCCGGTGCGGGCACGCCGAATGACAACCCCTACATGCCGACCCGCGACATCGGCTCGATCGCCTTCAAGAACGCCCACACCACGTGGGACGGGCGGGGCATCACGATCGGTGTCATCGACTCGGGCGTCGATCTCGACCACCCGGCCCTGCAGACCACCAGCACCGGCGAGCGCAAGATCGTCGACTGGGTGACGGGCACCGACCCGCTGATCGAGAGCGACGGGTCCTGGCGCGCCATGCTCACGAGCGTGACCGGTCCCAGCTTCACCGTGGCCGGCGTCGCCGGCACGTGGACCTCGCCCGAGGGCACCTACAAGTTCCAGCGCGTGGCGGAGAGCATCTCGGCCAACGACGAGGCGGCCGGTGACTTCAACCGCGACGGTGACAAGACCGACCGCTGGGGCATCCTGTACAACGAGACCACCCACGACATCTGGGTCGACGCCAACCAGGACCAGACGTTCTCCGCCGCCGAGAAGATGCGGCCCTACAAGGAGCACTTCGACGTCGGCCACTTCGGCACGGACAACCCGGCCACGGCGATCGCCGAGTCGATGCCCTTCACCGTCGAGTACCGCGAGGACGTCGACCTTGCCCCCGCGGGCCTGCCCGGCCAGAAGGCCGACTTCGTCAACATCGGCGTCGTGGAGGCCGCCCACGGCACCCACGTCGCCGGCATCGCAGCCGGGCACAGCCTTTTCGGCGGAGCGATGGACGGTCAGGCGCCCGGCGCCAAGATCGTCTCGACCCGCGCCTGCTCGTGGGGCGGTGGCTGCACCGCCGTCGCGCTGACCGACGGCATGGTCGACCTCGCCGAGAAGCGCGGCGTCGACGTGATCAACATGTCGATCGGTGGCCTGCCTGCCCTCAACGACGGCAACAACGCCCGGGCCCGGCTCTACGACGCCATCATCGACGGCGGCGTCCAGCTGGTCATCTCGGCCGGCAACAGCGGCCCCGGCATCAACTCGATCGGTGACCCGTCGGTCGCCACGAAGGTCATCAGCGTCGCCTCCTCGGTGACGAAGGAGACCTGGCTGTCCAACTACGGCGCGGAGGTCTCGTCGGCCTTGGCACTGCACAACTACTCCTCGCGCGGCCCTCGTGAGGATGGTGGCTTCAAGCCCAACGTCATGGCCCCCGGGTCGGCGGTCTCCTCGATCCCGACCTGGCAGCCTGGTGGCGCCGTCCCCGAGACCGGCTACTCTCTGCCTCCGGGCTACGCGCACTTCAACGGCACGTCGATGGCTTCGCCGCAGACTGCCGGCGGCGTGGCACTGCTCCTGTCGGCTGCCAAGGCCACTGGTGTGGACGTGACCACCCGACAGCTGCGCGACTCGCTCTACAGCTCGGCCGACTACGCCACGAACGTCGAGGCCATCGGGCAGGGCGCGGGTCAGGTGGACGTCCCCGGAGCCTGGGAGCTGCTCAAGACCAAGCCGTCCGCGCAGGACATCACCACGACGGCCCCGGTCTGCACGCCGCTCTCGGACCTCCTCGCGACGCCCAACGAGGGTCCGGGTGTCTTCAACCGCTGCGACGCAGCGCACGGCGGCCAGGTATCCGGCGAGACCAAGACCTACATCGTCAAGGCGACGCGCACGAGCGGAACCGGTGGCCGGGTGGCGCACAACCTGCGCCTCGTCGGCAACGACGGCACGTTCTCGCTGCCGACCACCAGCCGTCCGATGCCCAAGGGTGAGTCGGTCGACATCCCGGTGAAGGCCCGCACGAGCACCCCGGGTACGCACTCGGCGATCCTGGAGATCGACGACCCGGCGACCAAGGTCGTCGACCAGCGCGTGCTGCTCACCGTGGTCCTCTCGCAGGACCTGGCGGCACCGTCCTACGCGAAGTCCACGTCCGACTCCGTCGAGCGCAACCTCACCAAGAAGGTCTTCGTGACGGTCCCGCAGGGCGCCAAGGCCCTGCAGGTCAACCTGAGCGGTGTGCAGGCAGGTGGCCAGGTTCGCTGGATCGCCTTCAACCCGTATGGCGTTCCGGTCGAGTCGACGTCGTCGCTGGTGTGCTTCACCAACTTCAGCGACCCGTCGTGCAACAGCACCTCACGGAGCTATGCCAACCCGCTTCCCGGCATCTGGGAGCTGGAGGTCGAGGCCCGGCGCACCACGCCGACCCTCGCCAACCCGTTCACCATCGCCGCCGCGGTCCAGGGTGTGGTCGTCGACCCGGCGTCCCAGACCCTCGCCTCGGTGACGGCGGGCCAGCCGGCTCCCGTGTCGTGGACGGTGACGAACCAGTTCGGCCAGGTCAGTGCCACGCTTCAGGGCGGGGTCCTCGGCAGCGCGGTCTCCGGCCGCAACACGATCGCCAACCACGAGGTGAAGGAGTTCCAGGTCGTCGTGCCCGCGGGCGCCACTCGCCTCACGGCAACGATCGGGCGGCCGTCCGACCAGGGCGCCGACCTCGACCTGTTCGTCCTGCGCGGCGGCACGATCGTCGCCCAGCAGGCCGACGGCGACTCCGAGGAGTCGGTGACCATCACCAACCCGGTGGCGGCCACCTACACCGTGCGGGTCGACGGTTACGCCGTGCCGAGCGGCAGCACCCAGTACGACTACCTCGACGTGTTCTTCAGCCCGGCGCTGGGTTCGTTGACGGTCCCCGCGACCGCCCTCGACCTCGCGCCCGGTGCCTCGGCGCCGGTCTCGGGCCAGCTCACGGCGAACGCAGCACCCGCTGCCGGTCGTCAGCTCTTCGGTGAGATGCGCGTCCTCTCCGACCAGGGCGCGGTGCTCGGCACCGGCTCGGTCGTGGTCGGCTCCGTCACGCCGTAACCACCTCACCACTGGACCCCGCAGCCCTCGTGGCTGCGGGGTCCAGTGCTTTCTCGCTGGTATGCCGCGTGCCCGAGCACCCGGCCCACGGAAAGTCAGCGCTCCAGCACCTCGTCCACCCAGAGCGGCCGGCCCTGTTGGCAGGTGGTCGCCATCCCATTCACCGCGGTGCCCCGCAGCGTGACCGTGTCACCGGCCGCCAGCCCCGCCGTGTGACCCACCAGGAGCCACAAGCCTTCGCCCTCGCCCAACAGCAGGCAGCGGGCCCCCACCCCCTCGACCACCGTGCCTGCGACCGTGATCACTCGCCCCCGGCCCGCGGGAGAGGTGACAGTGAGGTCCTCGGTGAAAGAGGACGGCGAGGACGGCGAGGACGACGACGCCGAGGACGGCGAGGACGAGGACGACGACACTGGGGTGGTCGACATTGGGGTGGTCGAGGTCGGGCCCAGCGCAGGGGTGTCCCCGGCCACGCTGCAGCCCGTGACCGCCAGCAGCAGGCACCCCGAGATGACCATCCGCATCCTCACGCTCCCATCATCACCCCGTGCAGGACTCCCGTCACTCAGTGGCTGCGCAGGGCGTTGACCAGCTCGGCCTTCGACATGGAGGACCGACCGTCGATCCCGATCTCCCTCGCACGCTTCATCAGCTGGTCCTTGGTCCAGTCGTCGTAGTCACCACTCCTCCCGCCCTTCTTACCGACCGCGGAGCGGGACGAGTTGGCAGCGGCGTTGGAGATGCGGGCGGCCTTCTCCTTGCTGGCACCGTCGTCGCGCAGTGCTTCGTACATCTCCGGGTCCTTCACGGACGGCCCTGGCTTGCGTTGCGGCATGACAACCTCCTGATCCGTCGGGGCGCCGGTCGGGGACTCCGACCGGGCGACTTCCACGCTCAGCCTCGTGCCCACCGACCGCCACCCCAAACCCCTCCTGGGCGGGATCGGGTGACGAGCTTTGCTGTGGTGGTGGTTTGGACCGGCACCTGTGAGGTACATGTGGATCATGACCGAGGACACTCTCAACCGTGGGCGCCACGAGACCCCAGAGGAGAGGCTCGACCGCAACTGGGACGAGCTGCTCCAGGAGCTGCGCGTCGTGCAGACCGGTGTGCAGATCTTGGCGGGCTTCCTGCTGACCCTGCCGTTCCAGCAGCGGTTCACCGAGATCGAGGACGTCGACCGGACGGTCTACCTCGTCGCGTTCTGCCTCACGGTGGTGGCCACGGCGTTCCTCGTCGCTCCGGTTGCCTCCCACCGCCTGTTGTTCCGCAGGCGTGAGAAGGCCACTCTCGTCGCCATCGCCCACGTCTGCGCGCGCATCGGCCTGGTCGCCCTCGCCCTCGCGGTCAGCACCGTGGCCTTCGTCATCTTCGACGTCGTCACCGGCACGGGCGGGGCGGTCACCGCCGCGACTGCCATCCTCCTGCTCTTCCTCGTGAACTGGCTGGTGCTGCCCCTGGGGCTGCTGCGCCGCGACCAGGCCTCCGGGCGACGGGCCTCCGCGGGTGACCACACCTGAGGTGCGCGAGGATGAGGGCATGCCGGACATCGCACCTTCCCCGGGCGGCGTGCGCATCCAGCGCGTCGTCACCGCAGGCACCTTCGACCGACCCGAGGGCGCCCTCACCCTCGAGAACAACACGTGGGTCATCGGCGACGACTCGGAGTGCCTGGTCATCGACGCCGGCCACGACGGCCGCGCCATCGTGAGGTCGATCCCGCGCGAGCAGCGGGTCCAGGGCGTCCTCGTCACCCACGGTCACTTCGACCACCTCGATGCGGTCGGTGAGGTCTGCGACGGCACCCGCGCCCCGGCATACCTGCATCCACGGGACCGGTTCCTGTGGGACGAGCTCTATCCGGTGACGCCGGACCGCGAGCTGGCCGACGGCCAGGCGCTGACGGTCGGCGACGTGGAGCTGCACGTCCTCCACACGCCGGGCCACACGCCCGGGTCGTGCTGCTTCCACGCACCTTCGCTCGGGGTCGTCTTCACCGGCGACACCCTGTTCCCGGGCGGGCCCGGCGCGACGCGGCACGACTACAGCGACTTCGCCACGATCATCGAGTCGGTGCGCAGGCTGTTCAGCCTGCCCGAGGACACCGTGGTCCTTCCCGGGCACGGGGACTCGACCGTCATCGGCAGGGAGCTACCCCACCTGCAGGAGTGGGTCGAACGGGGCTGGTGAGGTCAGGTGAAGAGCAGCACGCCGGCGATGACGAGCAGGACCGCAGCCGCGTAGACGAGCAGGACTGCGACGGCGATGGCAGCGGCGCTGTGGCTGAGCCACCACTTGGTCTCGTGGTGGGGGACGTGCAGGTGGGCGAGTGCTGTGCGCATGGGCGCACCCCCTCGGGGTTGGGAACCGGCCTGCTTCGAGAGTAGGACGCCCACCCGATATGTCCAGTCAGCCACGCCGCCCACCGGGTGGCCGCGAGCCTCAGCCCCGGTAGTTCTCCACCGTGCCGGCGTCCCGGACCTCGGCGCTGGCCGGGTCGTCCCCGAACTCGCGCTTGGCCCGTCGCTGACGAAGCAGGTCCCAGCACTGGTCCAGCTCGACCTCGATGGTGCGAAGCCGCTGGTTCTCCTCCTCGACGCTGATCTCGCCGGCGCCCAGGCTGCTCCGGAGCCCGTGCTCCTCGTCGATGAGTCCCCTGATGTGCTGCTGGATGTCGATGTCGTCGGCCACCCGATCACTATGGCACCGCCCACTGTCGGTGGCGAGGACGCGCTGGTTTCATTGACGCGTGGCACCGCTGGGCGTGCCGAGCCGGGATCCGCTGGCCTGCATCGTGGTCAGGGGCGGGGACGTCGACGCCTTGGCCACCGCCGCCCGCCGGCTGGACGCCTCTTGGCAGGGACCCGCCCTCGTCCTCGCCCGCCTCTGCCAGCCGACCCCCGTGAGTGCCGTCGCGGTCCACGCGGTGGTCGACCTGCTGCACGATCGGGGATGCGCGCCGGTGACGGTCGGCACCAGCCTGCATGCCTACGACCGCGACCGCGGGCACCACTCGGTGGCCGACCTCGCGCGCCGGGCCGGCCTGCAGGGCCGCACGTCGCGGGGCCGGTCCTACGACGTGGTCGACCTCGGCGCAGCGCTCGTCGAGGCGCCGGTGCCCGACACGAGTGTGCTGTCCGGTCACCAGGTCTCGCGCCTGTGGGCCGAGGCCGGTGCGCGGGTGGTGCTCGCCCGAGCCGTCACCGACCTCGTGCACGGGTATGCCGCGTGCCTGGCCACGCTGCTGGGTGCGGCACCGGAGGTCGCCGGCGCAGATCCCGGCGACGTCGCGGGCGACCTGCTCGCGCACCTACCCCCCACCCTCGCGGTGGTGGATGCCCTGTCCGCCAGCGTGGGACCGGACGGCGCCCGACTCCCGCGGGTCATCGACAGCAACGTGATCGTGATCGCGACCGACGTGCTCGCCGCCGACAGCGCGTGTGCCGCCCTGCTCGGGCTGGACCGCTCCGCGTCAGGCCTGATGGAGAGGTCGATCCTGGCCCACGGCGCCCCGGCGGGCCTCCTCGAGGGGCGGCTGGCGCCCCTCGCCGGTGCGCACACGGCGCACCCCCTCGCCCGCGCCGCCGCGCGATCGGTCGCTGCCGAGCCCCGACTGGCGCGAGTGCTGAGCGCGGCCACCGGAGGTCCGGACGAGGGGGCGCGACCTCCCGATCCGGTGCTCTCCACCGTGCGAGCCGTGCTGACCCCGCTCGTGGGCGCGGCGGACGACACCGTGGGACACCTGCCCCTCACGACGATCCTCGGTGGTGTCGCCACCCTGCGACAGGGGACGCTCGCCTGGGCGACCGGCGCGGAGAAGGCGACCGTCGACCGCCGGGAGGTGCCGTTGGGCTTCGACCTCGCGGCATTCGAGGAGGCGGCCTTCGACGGACTCCCGGCCTTGGTCGCACCGTTCGAGGCCCTGCTCGACGGCGTGCCGGACAACGCCGACGGGATGCGCTGGCGGCTCGTGGACGGCGCCACGGTCTTCGAGGTGGGACGCGACATCCGGGCCGACTTCGACGAGTTCGTCGCCCGCGTGGACGTGGCGGCCGGGATCAGCCTGATGGCCGACTACCTGGGTGGCCGACGGGTCGTCCTGTCGAGTCCGGCCGGCGGACCGGGGAAGGCCGCCGTGGCTCGCACCAGACAGGCCGAGCGCAACCTCTACCTTCCCCAGCCCAACTACCTGGCCGCCTGGGGCGGCGAACCGATCGACGTCTGCAAGATCGAGCTCGTCGAACGAAGCGCCGACTGGCACCGGCTCACGTGGCGAACTGTCAAGAGCCCCAACGGTTCTGCCGAGTTCGACGACGGCAGCCTGACGTTCAGCCGCACCACGTCAGGCACGCACGCGGTCGTGCGTGGCCGACAGCTGTTCGCCCTCCCCACCGCCTGGGCCGGGGTGGACCTGGCGGCTCTCCCGGAGCTGCGCAACCCGCTCCTCGAGGAGGCCTACCGGAGGTTCTTCACCACGACGTTCGACAACCTCGAGGCATGCTTCGAGGGACGCGAGTTCCGCATCGGGCGCCCAGCGATGGACCCCACCGAGCCGCTGCTCACGCAGTCCCTCGACCTGCTGCTCGGCGCCGTCAGCCAGTGGCTGGGAGACACGACCGACCGCGGAGACCCCGCGACTGCGGCCGGGCGCCGCGGACCGGGCACGAGCGGGTCGGCCGTCGACGACGTGGACTCCCAGGGCTTCCGGCACGTCAGGGGGCACCGGTGAAGGTCGCGGTCACGGGCGCCACGGGCATGGTCGGCGGACAGGTGGCGAGCGCCGCGCTCGCGGCCGGTCACGAGGTCCTGGCCGTCACCAGGCCCGACCCCGAGCGGCGCGAGGCGACCCTCCGGATCGGCGGACACCTGGTGCCGAGGGCCGCGGCGGCCCTCACGGACAGCGCATCCCTCGCCCGAGCGCTGCGCGGCTGCGATGGCCTGGTCCACTGCGCCGCTGTCTACGCCTTCGGGGCGGCGCGCGCGGGCGAGGTCGAGCGGGTGAACACCGAGGGCACCAGCGCCGTCCTGCACGCAGCCGCCGCGGCGGGAGTCTCCCGCGTCGTCGTGACCACCTCGTCGGTCACGTGCGGTTCGAGCCTGCTCCCTCGGGCGAGGTCGGAACACGACCACCTCGGCACCGAGCCGGCACCCGCCTACTACGCCAGCAAGGTCGCCCAGGAGGAGGTGGCGCTGAAGACCGGGCAACGCCTCGGCCTACCGGTGGTGCTGGCCCTGCCGACCGTCGTGCTCGGCGGGCCGTTCACCCGCCTCGCACCCAGCAACGCCATCGTGCTGCGCTACCTCCTCGACCCCACCCGCAGCACCTTCGCGGGCGGCTGCAACGTGGTCGACGCGCGCGACGTCGGCGCCGGACACGTCGCGCTGCTCGAGCGCGGCGTCGCCGGCGAGCGCTACCTCCTCGGCGGCGAGGACCTCAGCTGGCGGATGCTGCACGCCCTCGTCTCCGACCTGGCGGGGCTGCCCGGACCGTTCGCGGAGATGCCCGCCGGGAGCGCGTGGGCCCTGTCCGCCGCAGCCGAGTGGTGGGCCGGGCTGCGCGACGAGACCCCGCTGACCACGCGCGAAGAGGCCTCCACGGTCGGCCGGTTCTACTGGTACACCTCGGCCAAGGCGCAGGACCTCGGGTATGCCGCGCGACCGGCTCGCGCCGCCGTCGCCGCCTCTTTGGCGTGGTTGGCCGTCAGCCCCGACCTGCCGAGGTGGGCGCGAGAGGGCCTGCGGCTGCACCCGGAGGTGCGCGCCGCCCGAGAGCTGGTGGCGGCCCCCCTGGCGGGTGCGAGCGACCTCAGTCCGCGACCTCGACGGTCACCTCCAGCGTGGCCTCGTCGCCGCCGCTGACCTCCACCCGCCCGACGTACTGCTCACCCGGCTGGACCACGTCCTCGTCGAGGTTTGCCTCGATCCGCACCTGGTACTCACCGCCGGCAGGGATCGTGACCCGGTCGGGGTCGACGCTCAGGGTCACCGCCACCACGGTGCCGGTGGCGTCACGCAGCTCGCTCGGCTCCAGCTCGACTCGACGCGCGCGCGGGTGGCGGTTCACGACCGTGACCGAGGACTGCGCGGTCTGCCCGACTGCGGCCCGCAGGAGCACCCGCGCCCGCCGCACCCCGTCGTCCTCGTCGTGCGGGGGTGCCGGCGGGGCGGCGCCGTTGCGGGTCTCCGTGGCCCCTCGGCGCGTCCGGGAGCCGGCACCGGCCGTCGTGGCGTCGCTGATGATCCGGGCAGCGCTCCGAGTGCCCAGCGCCATCAGGTCACTCGCGTAGTCGAAGCCGAGCGCGCCGGCCTCCCGCCAGTAGCGCGCACCCTCGCGACTCACGGCGTCGAGGTAGGCCCGGCTCGTCGACGACCGGTCCACGTCGCCGGACAGGGTGGCCCGCCCCAGCTCGAGGGACTGCTTGGCGAGGGCCGCCTGGGCCTGAAGGGCTTGTCGGGCGAGCTCGGTGATGCGCGCCAGGGTCTCGTCCGCGGCGGCGGTGTTCTTCGAGTCGGTCATCTCGGTCCTCCTGTCAGCAGCAGCATCCGCAGTCACACCCGACCTCGACGGCGTCGCAGTCCGCGGGGAGCACCACGACGGCCACGCGCTGCGACCGGGCGCACCCCTCGAAGCGGACGTCCGCGTAGGCGCTGGCGCACGAGTCCACGTCGGTCGCCCGCCTCGTCCTTGCGACCGTGACGTCACCGGCGACATCGAGCGTGGCCGTCGCGCCCCTGCCCTCCTTGGTGTCCTTGGTGTCCTTGGTGTTCGACGACCCGTCGTCGGCTGAGCCACGGGTCGAGAGGAGCAACCGGACGACCCGGTCCTCACACGGCCCCAGGACGAGCTTCTTCTCCTCCAGCTCGGCGCGGATCTGGAGGTCGTCGCCCGAGCAGCGGTGCCAGGGCCCGATCTCCAGGGACACCTCGCGCTCCCGGCGCCACGGGTTGTGCAGCCGGAAGGGCACCACCCGGACCTCACCAGCCCTGGCATGCACGACGACATCGGCCTCCGGTACGCAGCAGTCGCACGCATCGCCGCACCCACAGCTGTCGTGACACCCACAGTCCTTCGCGCCGCAGTCCCTCTCGCCATGGTGGTGACCCTCGTGCTGGTGACCCTTGTGGTGGTGAGCCCCGTGCTGGTGACCGCGCGCGCCGCCGGGAGCACCCGGCATACCCAGGCCGGCGGCGGCCACCACCGGCGACCAGGCCTGTGACCACTGGTCCCAGGCCGCGGTCGACTGGTCCATCCACTGCTGCACGGCGCCGGCGAACCCGTCGCGGAGGGTGGTGAGGTACTCGGGTGCGGTCGTGCTCATGCTGATCACTCCGATGGGTCGCGGGGCAGGATGATGACGTCGAGATCGGCTGTGCCGACAGGGATCCGTGCGGTATGCCGCCTGGTCGGGTCGAGCTCCTCAGGCACCGTGAGGTGGCCCTCGAGGACGGCCGTGCTGCCGGGTGCCAGGGTCGCCGCAGCAGTCAGCGTCAGGGTGACGTCTGGACCGGCGTCGGGGTCCGGGCTGCCGTCGTCGGTGTGAGCGCGCACGACCGAGGCAAGGGGGATGGTGAGGTTGCCGTCGTTGGTGACGGTCAGGGTGAGCGCGTTCGCTCCCACGTCGGCGAGGACGCGGCGCGGCGAGACGTGCATCGAGAGGTCGGCCTCGACCCGGAGCACCGCTTCCCGGCGGATGCCCCCGACCTCGACCTCCGCGGCGTACTCGCCCGGTGGGGTGTCCGGATCGAGCCGGAACGACACCGGCAGGTCGGCCGTGGCACCGGGCGCGATGACCGCGGCGCCAGACCCGGTCAGGGCCGCTCGACCAGTGCGGTGCAGGGTCAGTCCCCGGACGGCGACCCGTTGGTCGACGGCGTTCTCCACCGAGACCGTGGCGCGCACCAGGCTCGGCGGCCCGGTCAGGACGATGGTGTCCACGGCTGGCTTCTTCGCGGGGGCGCGCGTCGTGCCGGCGGCAGCCTTGGTCGCGGCGGTCCCCTTGGTCGCGGCGGCCGCCTTGGTCGCGGCGGCCGCCTTGGTCGCGGCGGTGGCCTTCGTCGGCTTGCGTCGGGCGGTCGTCATGGAGGGCTCACAGGTCGATCACGACGGGACCATGGTGCTCAGGCCGGATGTGCGTCGTGGTGCTGCCGCGCACCGTGATCGCGAAGAGCTCCAGTCCGAGCACCGTCCAGCCCCAAGTCTGTTCGTACGGCATGCAGACCTCGGTCGCCGGCGGGGGACCCAGCTCGAGCCGGACGCAGGTGTCCACCGCCACGGGCTTGAGGTCGACCGAGGACGTGGAGTCCACGTTCGAGGTGGTGTTGACGGTCGACGTCGTCGTGACGGGTTCGAGCGTGACGGGTTGGAGGGTGATCGTCGAGTCGGTGTGGACGGTGTTCTCGCCGTTGTTCGTGTTGGTGGTGCCCCCGGCGAGGGTGAGGTTCATCTTGTCCAGCCCGGTCAGGGTCGAGGTCACGTCAGCGGTGACGTCGGAGCTGAACGTGTTCCCGCCGAAGACGGTGGTGTCGATCGAGTAGTCGGCCATCAGAGTGCTCCTGCGAGACTGTGTGCATCGGACGAGGGTGCGTCGGGACTGACGAGGTAGGAGTGGTGGAAGCCGAGCCGAGGGTCGCCCCAGGCCCCCAACCGCGAGTCGAACTCCTGGAGCTCCGGCATGACGATCCGGTCGCGGACCCCCAGGGACGGGTAGTCGTAGACCGTGATGTGGTTCTGTCCGCGGTTGGCGGTGAACAGCAGGGTCTGGTCCGCCGACAGCTGGCAGGCGTAGATCCCGTCGACCAGGGCGCCACGGCTGACCCGCAACGACTCGGCATACAGCTGGGAGTTGCTGAAGAAGTTGCCCCGCATGACCGACTCGGCCAAGGTCGTGGCCGACTGGCGGGTGAGCGCGAGGCTCTCCAACGCCCCCGGGTGCTCGTCGATGAGCCGGTGCTGGCTCAGCGTGAGCAGGTCGACGAAGACCACGGTGTGGCTGCCGCCGGTGCAGAAGATGAGCTCGGAGTCGGAGATCGTCACGTCGGAGTTGATGTGGGCCGGCAGGTCGCGGTCGGCCGCCCAGTGGCGCACGATGCGGCCATCCTCGGCGTCGATCTCGAAGGCGTACTGCCGGAGCCACGCCATCCCCCAGTGCTCGTAGTCCGATCGGTCGGCAGCATTGACCCGGAAGGAGATTGCGTAGAAGACGTCGAGGACCGGGTGGCAGACCACGTGCCAGCAGGTCGTGGGCAGCACGATCCGGCGCACCTCGCCGGTGACCGTGTCGAGGATGCCGACCTCCTTGGCCTCGCCCCTTGTCGGGTGGTCCATTCCGCCGTAGACGATGTACCGACCCGAGGCGGTTCGTTTCATGGCGTGGGGGATCTTCAGTCCGTGCGGCGCGATCTGCTCGGCCTTGGTCAGCCGGTTCACGTCGAGTTTCCAGAGGTGCTCGCCGATCGAGGTGACGAACTGGGTGTCGTCCAGCCAGACGACGTGGGTGCTGCCCTTGATGGTGGTGTCGGGGACCTCGAAGCGCAGGGTCGAGACCCGGTCGGCCTCCTCCAGCGTCGCGAGGTCGTAGAAGAGCAGGTGCTGGCCGGTGTTGCCCAGGAAGCCGATCCGCCTGCTCGGGTCCACGCTGGGCGCGTGACCACCCGAGGCGCCTGCGAAGTAGGTGACTTTGTAGGCATGGTCCCCGGTCACCGGGTCGTAGTGGAACAGGCACACGCCAGCCCGGCCCTCGAGACCGTTCAGTCCGTTGCCGTCGAGGGCGACGTGAAACGCGTATGGGTAGGTCCGCACAGGCAGCCCCGGCCTACTCGAGTACCCGACGGACCCCGGCGGACCGCCGCTTTCACCGTACTCGGGGTCCAACGGCCTCGAAAGGGCCCAAGGGCCACCCAGTGAGACCAACCGGGTCCACCCACACCAGGATGCCCGTAATGTCGGAATGACCGGTGCGGTGCCCGGAACCGGGACACGGCCGAAGGTAAAGACTTCGTCAACTACGTCATGGGGCGTAACCCCTGTGGCCGCCAGGGCGATGACCACCGTGGAACCCCGTCCCTGCGAGTTAGGACAGTCATGCCCCGCTCTCTCCCCGTTCGTCGCAAGGTCCTCGGCGCCGGCGCCGCCGCAGCGGTCCTCGGAGCCATCGGATTCGGTGCCGCGCAGGCCGCAACCGCGCCGGTCTCCCACCCCCGACCCGCCGTCTCCGCGACCACGAGCGCGGACGAGAGCGAGAGCCCCGAGCCCACCGAGTCCGACACCACCGAGTCCGACAGCGAGTCCGAGCCCACCGAGTCCGAGACGTCGGAGACCTCGGAGGCATCGGAGACCTCCGAAGCCACACACGCCGAGCCCTCGACCCACTCGCACACCACCACGACCCACACCGAGTCCGGCGACGACCAGGGTGAGGATGCCGACGACCAGGGCGAGGACGGTGACGACCAGGGTGAGGACGACGACCAGGACGAGCACGAGTCGTCCAGCTCGACCAGCACCCACGGCGACGACCACGGGGACGACCAGGGCGATGGCGGTGACGACGACCACGACGGCGGCGACAACGGCTCCGACGACTGACCGGCGGTCCGCGGACGCATTCGCGACCCTCGGGTGCCCAGCGCTGTCACCCTGACATCCGTGAACGCGGTCACCGACGAGCTGGTCGCTGCGGCCGTTGCCGGTGAGCCCGGGGCGCTGCGGTCGATCTACGACGCGCTGGCGCCTCGGGTCGCCGGGTACCTCCGCGGCCACGGGTCCACCGACCCGGAGGCGCTCACGCAGGACGTGTTCCTCACGTTGTTCCACCGCCTTCCTGAGCTCACCGGTGGTGCCGCGGGCCTGAGGACCTTCGCCTTCTCGCTGGCGCATGCGCGGGTGGTCGACGAGCTGCGGGCCCGCCACCGTCAGCCGGTCAGCGTGCCGTACGTGCCCGAGGACGACCACCGCGCCACTGAGTCGGCCGAGGCCGTCGCCGTTCGCACCCTCGGGTCGCAGCGGGCCCTGGCGCTGGTCGAGTCGCTCAACGACGGGCAGCGCGAAGTGGTCCTCCTGCGGGTCGTGGCGGGCCTCAGCCTCGAGGAGACAGCCGCCACGACCGGCCGCAGCATCGGGGCGGTCAAACAGCTCCAGCGTCGCGGCCTCCTGGCCCTGCGCACCACTGCTCGAGCACAGGGCGTAACCCCAGGACCGGACCGACGATGACACCTAGCGACATGAACTCCACTCCCGAGCGCGCCCCGCAGACCGATCTCGACGCGGGCACCGTCGAGGCGGTCCTGACGGGTGCCCAGCCCACCGGCGACCCCGCGCTCGATACCGCTCTCGACGTGCTGCGCGCCCTGGTCACGGCGGCACCCGAGCCGAACGCCGAGCTCACCCGACTGCTGGGGCCAGTGGTCGCTCCGGCATCGGCTCCCGCGTCGGGGGACGAGCTGGGGCGGCGCAGGCAGGGCGGCGTCCGCCACGTCGCGACCGGCACGACGGTCGTCGCGGGGATCCTGCTCGCCACCGCGACGGCGGCGGCCGCCATCGGCGGCCTGGGAACCAGCGACCGCTCGACGTCCTCGGGGCCCCCGACGCCCCCGCCGACGGTGGTGTCACCCGGGACGCCACGGGCCCCGCACATCGCCGACACCACGTCGACCCAGTTGCCCGTCCTCCCGGTCGGCTCGCCGGATGCGACCAACGGGGAGTCCGACCCGGCCACACCCAGTCATCACGAGATGGCCGGCCCCGCCGTGGCGACCACCAACGCTCGCGACGGCGACGACGCGGACGAGGCCGACGAACCCGCTGAAGCCGCTGACACCGAGGACGGTGGCCACGAGGGTGAGGACGAGCCGTCGACCGCGCACAGCACAGAGCCCGCGGACGACAACGAGGACTCGTCGGGCACGGGCGACGACGACACGGACGACTCCGGTCGGAGCTCCGCTGACGACTCCGGCTCGGGCGGCGGCTCCGGCGACCAGGCCATCACGCGCTAGCCACCGCCACGCTGTTGCCTGCCGCCTGGACGGGGGCGGGTCAGCCGAGTCGGGTCAGGTGTCGGGCCAGATCATCGACCACCGCGAGGCGAGAGCCTTGCGCGTCCGGGGCGACAGGTTGAGGCCGACGATCTCCGGCAGGCTCCACCACAGCGCGGACGACCCGGTCACCGTGGGCAGCAGGGAAGGCTCGGCCCCGCACTCGAAGACCAGGTGCACCACGTGCTGGTCTCCGTCGACGACGCTGTCGACGTCGATGACCTCGGCCCTGGTGGCTGTCAGCGCACCCGCCGCGGAGACCAGCCGCCGGACGCGGATGACCGGGTCCTCACCCACCTCGATGACTGCGCTGGGCAGGCCCCAGAACGGCTGCTCCGGCGGCTGGGCCCGGTCGAGGAGCACGCGACGGTCGGGGTCGATGCTGAGCACGTGGACGGCGATACAGGTCCTCACCGGCACGGCTTTGGCCAGTCGTAACATGCCAACTTCCCATCAGGCAAACGGTCGGTAACCCCCCAGTCCCCACTGTTTGTCGGACAGGACCGCTCCCGGTTCCGGTTCGACGGCGCCAGACTAGTCGAGCGGCCCGGTCAAAGCCACGGGCGTCTCGCGGGCCCCTCCCGCTCCGACCCGACACCCGCGTCCCTCGGCCCCGGAGCGCCGCTGGTCACGCCTTGAGGTCGGGGAACTGGTCGTCCCGGAACTCCTCCGACAGGGACCTCTCACCGTCGAAGGCCTGCTGCTCGCGGTCGCGCAGCTCGACCCGGCGGATCTTGCCGGAGATGGTCTTGGGCAGCTCGAAGAACTCGACGCGGCGCACCCGCAGGTAGGGCGCGAGGTGCGTGCGGGCGTGCGCCAGGATCGCCTTCGCGGTGTCGGCGTCGGGCTCCCAGCCGGGAGCCAGCGCGATGTAGGCCTTCGGCACCGCCAGCCGGGTCGCATCGGGCGCGGGCACGACCGCCGCCTCGGCCACCGCCGGGTGCTCGATCAGCACGCTCTCGAGCTCGAACGGCGACACCTTGTAGTCGCTCGCCTTGAAGACGTCGTCGGTGCGGCCGATGTAGGTGATGTAGCCCTCCGCGTCCCGCTGGGCCACGTCTCCCGTGTGGTAGTAGCCACCGGACATCGCCTGGGCCTGCCGCTCGTCGTCACCGAGGTAGCCGGTCATCAGGTTGACCGGGTGCCGGGACAGGTCGAGGACGATCTCCCCCTCGTCGGCGGGCTCGCCGGTCAGCGGGTCGACGAGAGCCACGGGCACACCGGGCATGGGTCGCCCCATCGACCCGGGCTTGAGTGGCTCACCGGCGATGTTGCCGATCTGGAGGGTCGTCTCGGTCTGGCCGTAGCCGTCGCGGATGGTCAGGTCCCACGCGCGCTGGACCTGGCTGATGACTTCTGGGTTCAGGGGTTCGCCCGCAGCCAGGAGCTCTCGCAGGTCACCGCTCCCACCGCTGAGGTCGGCCTGGATCAGCATGCGCCACACCGTCGGTGGCGCGCAGAACGTCGTGACCCCGGCCCGCCGGATCTGGTCCAGCAGCGCCCCTGCGTCGAACCGCGTGTAGTTGTGGACGAAGATCGTGGACTCCGCGATCCACGGCGCGAAGAAGCACGACCACGCGTGCTTGGCCCACCCGGGCGAGCTGATGGCCAGGTGGACGTCGCCGGGTCTGGCACCGATCCAGTACATCGTCGACAGGTGACCGACCGGGTATGAAACCTGAGTGTGCTCAACGAGTTTCGGCTTGCTGGTCGTGCCCGAGGTGAAGTAGAGCAGCAGCGGGTCCGTTGCCGCGGTGACGGTCTCGAAGGGGTGCGGCCGCACGGCATACGCGTCCGTGTAGGTGTGCCAGCCGTCCACGTCGCCGACGCTCACCCGCACGTAGTCGCCGGGCACCTCCTCGAACTTGGCGGCGTCCGCGCCGTTGGCCACGACCACCCGGGCGCCCCCGCGCTCGACGCGGTCGCGCAGGTCCGCCGGACCGAGGGCCGCCGTCGTCGGCATGATGACGGCGCCGAGCTTGAACACCGCGAGCATCGTCTCCCACAGCTCGACCTGGTTGCCGAGCATGAGCAGCACCCGATCGCCCTTGGCCACGCCGAGCCCCGACAGCCAGACCGCGACCTGGTCGGAGCGCGTGGCCATCTCGTCGAAGGTCAGCCGCTGCTCGGAGCCGTCCTCCTCCACGAGCCACAGCGCCGTCGCGTCGTTGCCGCGGGCGATGGCGTCGAACCAGTCGACCGCCCAGTTGAAGCGCGCCCCGACGTCGGGCCAGCTGAACTCGCGGACAGCCCGGTCGTGCTGCCCGGTGAGCGCGACGAGCGTGTCGCGAGCCTTTCGGTATGCCGTCGTGCTGGGACTGGGCTCGACCGCGGACGTGGGTGCCATGGCACCGACTGTGCTACGCCTGCCCGAGGTCAGCAAGCAGGGTGGTGAACCAGCCGACGGAGGAGTCGAACGCCTTGCCCCCCTTGATCCGGTCGAACTCGATGGCGCGCAGCGTGTCGCCGCGCTCCTCGTCGTGCCCCACCACACCGGACTCGCCACGCAGCGCCGCGTCCACGGCATACGTCGTGCAGTCCTTGATGAGGGCGAGGTCCGCGTCGTTGGCCGCGGCCGACCGCGCGAAGTAGCCGCTCTTCTGCACGAGCACCTTGTCGGCCCCGAGCTGGTCGGCGAACTGCTTGGCGAACCACGCCCCCGGGTTCACCTTGTCGAGCTGGACGTGGCCGAACGGGTCGCGCGGCACGTCCTGCCCGGCGGCCTCCATCGCCTCGACGATCTCGGTGACGCCAGCGCCCTCGGAGACGAAGAGGTTCACGCCGTCGTAGTCGTCCATGACGCTGCGGAGCCGCTTCGCCTCGCTCGCGATGTCCAGCGGACGTTCGGGCACGAAGACACCGTGGACGTCCCACCGCTCCGCGGAGTTCTCCAGCCAGCCGCTGAACTCGGCGCCCTGCACCCATCTGTGGTGTGCGAGAGCCGTTGCGGCAGTGAGCCATCCGCAGTTGCGGCCCATCACCTCGTGCACGATGAGCATGCGAGGGTTGGCGGAGTGCTCGGCGATCACGTTGCGCGCGAACGACGCGCCCTGCTCGGCGGCGGTCCAGGCTCCGAGGGACTGTCGGATCGGGATCACGTCGTTGTCGATCGTCTTCGGGAGCCCGACGACCGTGAGCTCGTAACCGTTGGAGTGCAGGAAGGCCGCGAGATCGGCCGCCGTGCCGTTGGTGTCGTCGCCACCGATCGTGTGCAGGACGTCGACGCCGTCGCGGGTGAGCTGCTCGGCCGCGACGTGCAGGGGGTCCTGTCCCTCCTGCACCAGGCCGCGCTTCACGCAGTCCTTGACGTTGGTGAGCTTGACGCGGCTGTTGCCGATCGGGCTGCCGCCGAAGCCGTGCAGCAGGTGCGCCTTGGCGCGCACCTCGTCAGTGACCTCCACGGAGTCACCGGTGAGCAGGCCGGCATACCCGTTGCGGTAGGCAATGAGGCGCACGTCGGGCGCGACCTCGGAGTAGCGCTCGATGAGCCCACCCACAGCGGACGAGAGGCAGGGGGCGAGGCCACCAGCGGTGAGCATGGCGACGGTTTTCACGGTCATGGGCCCACTCTGCCGTGTCGGAGAGGGCACGGCCACCGTGGTCTCAGCTGGTCGACTCAGCTGGTCGCCGGGCTCAGCTGATCGACATCACGGCGCCGGACCGTTCCCAGCGCATCACGGCCAACAGCGCCGAGGTCGGCAGTGAGACGCAGCCGGCCGTCCCCCTGCCGGTGTCGACGTGGAAGAAGATCGCCGAACCCCGCCCGGGCGTCCGCCCCTCGTTGTACCCGATCACCTGGGCGTAGTTGTAGGCAGGCGTGTTGAGCAGGTTCTCCGCCGAGTTCCACCGGCCGTTGACCGGCTTGCGCTGGTGGGTGTTGTAGAGGCTCGACTGGCTGTCGTCGACCCAGACGTCGGAGCCGTCGACGCGGAACCAGCCTTGGGGGAGACCGGGATTCGCGCGGGCACCGAAGCCTCCCCGCAGGGGGAAGGTGCCCGCCGGTGTCTTGAGGTCACCCTCGCGCTTGGACCAGCTGACGCCGTTGAGCCCGACGTGGCCGTAGTAGGGACCGAGGTCGAGGACGTAGCCGGTGGAGGTCCGGCGGCAGGCGCGTACGGTCGCGCTGGAGCCCGCCGACCTGACGGTCACGACCTGCGACGCGCGCACCCCCGAGGGAACGGAGCAGCTCGGCGCGGCCTGGGGTTTCGGACTGGGCTTCGGACTGGGCTTGGTGCTCGGCGGGGTGGATCTCGGCGTCGACCGGGTGGTGGTGGACGGCTTCGGCTTGGGTGCCGTCGTCGTCGTCGTGGTCGAGGTGGTCGCGGCCGGTGTCGTCGTCGAGACGGTGGCGCGCGACGTCCGGGCCGTGGCCTCCGGCTGGCCGGAGCAGGCGGCGAGCGCCGCGACCGCCGTCAGGCAGAGCGCAGCCGACACGGCACACCTGCCACGTGGGTGGCGAGGGAGAACTCGGGTCATCGGTCGAAGTGCTGGTAGTCGGGGTGTGACCACAGGCCGCCCCAGCGCAGGCCCTGGCTGGTGAACGCCCGGACTGCGGCACTCCCGCTGGACGAGAAGACGCCGGGCGCCGGGCCGCGCCGGCTCAGCCAGTAGCGATCGGGGTAGACCGTCCCGTTGTCGGCGACGTAGGGGTTCTCGAAGTCGTTGACGTCGATCGCCGTCCCGTAGGCGTGCTTGCTGTAGACCTTGCTCGCTTCCTGACCCCCGACGTAGCGGCAGTTGAACGCGGAGGTGTTGTCCGCCTCCATCGCCGCGTAGTCGTTGGCGCCCGGCCCCTTGGGGTTGCGGCCCCACGACGAGTCCATCGGCTTCATCTGGCGGATGCGGAACTGCAGTGCGTAGAGCCGGGCGAACGCAGCGGCCGTCTCGTCGGCGATCGACGCGTTCACGACGAGCGACCCCCTCGACCGCTTGCCGTCGAAGCCCCAGAAGTTGACCCGCACGTACCGCAGCTGCGAGCGCCCCACCGGGCACCCCGCGGTCCACGAGTAGCCCACCATCGCGTTCCAGACGCCGTCAGGGACGCGGGCGACCGAGGCGTTGGCGCCCGAGCCGACTGCGGGTTCGTTCCGGGGGAAACGCACCGTGGGCTCGGCACCCGCCCGCGGGACCGGTGCCAGGCTCGTGGCCGCCGGGGGCTTCGGAGCAGGCGTCGTATGCCGCGTGGCTGGCGCCGGGGGCTTGGTGGCCTTCGAGGGCGTGGCGGCAGGCTTCGTGGTTGTGGTCGTCGTGGTCGTCGCGCTCGTTGTGGCCGAGGTCGGCGCGGGCGACGTGGACGCAGCGGTGGTGTCGGCGGAGTCGGGCTGACCGCCACCGCACGCGGAGGCGAGGACGGCACACAGGAGGGAAACGGCATACACAGGGCGAAACGTCATGGGGCACCCACTGTGCCTGTTCGCCCGCTCCGATGCCAAGCCCGGGACGCGGACGCTCTCAGGTCGTGGTCACTTGCAGGGACGAGCCACCGTGGGCACCGCCTGCGTGGGTCGGGGAGGCAGCGGGGGCACGTCGGCGACCGGAGTCAGCTCCGTGAACGCGTTGCCGATGACGAGGTCCACCCCTGCTCCGAGGCGGTCGTCCTTGACCAGCTGGGCGCCCGGGACGTGTCCCTGCAGCAGGGTCGCGGCCAGGTCACCCTCCTCGCCGTAGCGGATGACGGCGGTGCCCATCTGCAGGGTCCGCAGCGGGTCGTTGGACACGTCCTTGACCTTGAACCCGCGGGCGGCGACGGCGTCGGCGACGGTCTTGGCCAGCCCGGTCTTGTAGGTCGTGTTGTAGACGTTGACCTTGACCTCGGACGGAATGGGCTTGAGCCGCGCCGGAATCGCAACCAGCTGCTGGTAGCCCAGGCCCACGACGACGTCGACCGAGGTGCCCGTCCGGGTGTCCGCGAACAGCTTCGCGCCGGGGATCTGGGAGGCCGCCAGGAGCGCCTGGTCGAGCCCCTTCGGGCCGTGGTGAACGACGGCGGTCTGGGTGACGTACCAGGACTCGGGAGCGTTGCTGATGCCCCCGACGGTGAACTTGCGCTTGGCCAGGCCGACGGCCACCTCTGCAGCCACGCCCTGGCGGCCGGTGGCGTTCATGACGTTGACGGTGAAGGAACCTCGTGCCGGCGCGGGGACGACGACAGGGGTGCAGGCGGGCTTGGGCGCCGGCGGGCTCATCCAGCCCGCCGAGTAGGCCGCCGTGATGCTGGCCGTGCCCAGCAGGACGCCGGGGATGGTGACGAAGAGCATGACCTGGCGCATCCGGTGCTTGCGCCACAGCTGGGTGGGTGTGAGGTCCTCGTCCTTCATCTGGTGCCCCCTGGCTCGTCCCTGATCGAGTCACAATCGTCACACCAGTCACACCAGTCACATGTCAAGCGACACGCGGACGACACGATTCGTCATCCACCCGTGATCCCGCGGCCCGACGAGGACGTGCGCGAGGATGTGCGCCCATGACCCCCACCAGCACCCAGGCAGCCAGCGCCCCGCGACGCGGTCTCGTCGGCGCGATCGCGACCGTGCTGCTCGCCGTCGCACTGGTGACCGTGGCGGGTTGCGGCGGACCGGACGGGATCGAGGGCCAGGTCATCGCGGTCGACGACACCGGCCAGAAGGACCGGCCCCTCGGGGGCGGTTGGGTGGCCGTGCTCGAGGACGGCTCGCTGTTGGACTTCCTCGGGAAGGCCGGCATCGACGTCCCCAGCAGTGACGACCTGCCCTACGTAGGCGGACGCGTCCTGCACGACGACGTCACGGCTGCCGGCGGCGTCCTGGCGACCATCGACGAGGACGGGAAGTTCGCGCTAGAGGTGAGCGGGCGGCATACCGTGTGCCGGATGACGGAGGCGGCGCAGGTGGACGTGCTGCACGGCTGTGCCGTTGTCGACCTGCCGCAGGACGGCAGACTCCAGCTGTCGGTCGGGGAGGCCGGCCTGCGCGCGACCCTCGACGACTGAGGGCCAGCCGACGACTGACGGTCAGCCGACGACGGTCAGGTCCTTCGCGACCAGCTCGGCGACCTGCACCATGTTGAGCGCAGCGCCCTTGCGCAGGTTGTCGCCGCAGATGAAGAAGTCGAGGGTGTTGGGGAAGTCCAGCGCCTGGCGCAACCGCCCCGCGAACCGCGGGTCGGAGCCGACGATGTCCGACGGCGTGGGGAACTCGAGGCTGTCGGGGTCGTCGAGCACCACCACCGCGGGCGCCTCGACCAGGGCCTGGCGGGCTTCGGCCACGTCGATCTTGCGGGCGAACGTGGCGTGGACCGCGACGGAGTGCGTCGTGATGACGGGGACCCGCACACAGGTCGCCGAGACGCGCAGGTCGGGCAGCCCGAGCACCTTGCGGGTCTCGTTGCGGATCTTGAGCTCCTCGGAGGTCCAGCCGTCCTCGGCCGCCACCCCGATCCAGGGGATGACGTTGAGGGCCAGGGGCGCCGGGAACGGCGACTCGGCGCCGAGCTCGTGCTCGATCAGCCGCCGCACGTCACCCGGCTGGTGGCCGAGCTCGCGGTGGCCGGCGACGACCTCGAGCTCGTCGTAGAGCCGGCCCATGCCGACCCGTCCGGCACCGGAGGCCGCTTGGTAGGAGGCCACGACCAGCTCGGTGAGCTCCCAACCGGCGTGCAGGACGCCGAGGGCGTCGATCATGGTCAACGTCGTGGCACCGGGATTGGCGATGATGCCCTTGGGCCGGTTGCGGATCTGCAGGGGGTTGACCTCGGGGACGACCAGGGGGATGTCGGGGTCGCCGCGCAACGCCGAGCTGTTGTCGATGACGACCGCACCACGGGCTGCGGCGATGGGCGCCCACAGGGCAGCCACCGGGGCGGGGACGTCAACGAGGGCGATGTCGACGCCGTCGAAGAACTCGGGCGACAGCTCCTGGACGACCACCTCGCGGCCGCACACGACCAGCACGGTCCCGGCATCCTCGGCGCAGGCGGCGGCCCGGATCTCGCCCCAGATGTCGGCCCGCATCGCGAGCACCTGCTGGGTCACCGCCCCCACGGCTCCGGTGGCTCCGACCAGTGCGAGGGTCGGGCGCGGGGCCCTCGAGGCGAGTGAGGTCACCGGCCGGTGCCCCCGTAGACCACGGCTTCGCCCTCGGTGGAGTCGAGCCCGAAGGCCGAGTGGACCGCTCGCACGGCGTCGTCGAGGACCTCGGCCCGCGTCACCACCGAGATGCGGATCTCGGACGTCGAGATCATCTCGATGTTGACGCCGGTGTCGGCCAGCGCCTTGAAGAACGTCGCGGAGACTCCCGGGTGCGACCGCATCCCGGCGCCCACCAGCGACAGCTTGCCGATCTGGTCGTCGTACTGGATCGAGGCGAAGCCCACCGACTCCTGCACCTTCCTCAGCGCATGCACCCCGGTCTGGCCGTCCGTCTTGGGACAGGTGAACGAGATGTCCGTGAGGCCGGTCTCGGTCGCGGACACGTTCTGCACGATCATGTCGATGTTGATCTCGGCGTCGGCGCAGGTCTGGAAGATCGCCGCCGCCTTGCCGGGATGGTCCGGGACGCCCACGACGGTGATCTTGGCCTCGCTGCGGTCGTGGGCGACACCGGCGATGATGGGGGCTTCCACGGTGTCTCCTTCAACTGGTTTGTCCGTGACGATGGTGCCCTCCTTCGCTGAGAAGGAGCTGCGAACGTGGATGGGGATGTCGAAACGGCGGGCGTACTCGACGCTGCGCAGGTGCAGGACCTTCGACCCCGAGGCCGCCAGCTCGAGCATCTCCTCGTTGGAGATGCGGTGGATCTTCCTGGCAGCCGGGACGATTCGCGGGTCGGCCGTGAAGACACCGTCGACATCCGTGTAGATCTCGCACACCTCTGCGTTGAGGGCGGCCGCCAGCGCGACGGCCGTCGTGTCGGTCCCGCCGCGGCCGAGCGTCGTGATCTCCTTGGTGTCCTGGCTGACGCCCTGGAACCCGGCGACGATGACGATGTGGCCCTTGTCGAGGGCGTCGGTGACCCGACCCGGGGTCACGTCGATGATGCGGGCCCTGCCGTGCGACGAGTCGGTGATGACGCCCGCCTGGCTGCCCGTGAACGAGCGCACGGTGTAGCCCAGGTCGGCGATCGCCATGGCCACGAGCGCCATCGAGATGCGCTCCCCCGCAGTCAGCAGCATGTCCAGCTCGCGGGGCGGGGGCTGCGGGCTCACCTGGTTGGCGAGGTCGAGCAGCTCGTCGGTGCTGTCGCCCATGGCGGACACGGCGACGCACACGTCGTTCCCGGCCTTCTTGGCCTCGGCGATCCGGCGGGCGACACGCTTGATGCTGGCTGCATCGGCCAGCGATGAGCCGCCATATTTCTGGACGACGATCGGCACGGTTGGAACTCCTGTGGACCCGAGACGGCGGTGCGGCGGTGCGGAGTCGCCAGCATAACTGCCGTCCTCATCGTGGGACGTGGGTGCCGCATTCCGGACGCGGGTGAGTAGGAAAGCCCATGGCAGGCGGGTCCTGCACCGCTAGCCTTCGCGCATGAGCATCGAGGTACAGGGGGTGCGGCGGGCGTTCGGGGACGTGCTCGCCGTCGACAGCATCAGCCTCACGGCCCAGCCGGGCGAGGTCACGGCGTTGATCGGTCCCAACGGTTCGGGCAAGACGACGCTGCTGCTGATGATGGCGACGTTGCTCGTGCCGGACCAGGGGCAGATCCGCATCGACGGGCTCGACCCCGTCAGCCAGCCGACCGAGGTCCGGGCCAAGATCGGGTGGATGCCCGACGGCTTCGGCACCTGGGACGCGCTCACGGTGCGCGAGGTGCTGCACACCATCGCCGCGGCATACCGGATGCCGGCGGAGCGGGCACGGGCCCGCACCGACGAGCTGTTGCACACGGTGCACCTCGACGACCTCGCGGACCGTCGCGCGCGGGTGCTCTCGCGAGGGCAGAAGCAGCGGCTCGGCCTGGCCCGCGCCCTCATCAACGACCCCAGCGTGCTCCTACTCGACGAGCCGGCTTCCGGACTCGACCCGCGCAGTCGCATCGAGCTGCGTGATGTGTTGAGATCCCTTGCGGCACAAGGCAAGACCGTGCTCGTTTCCAGTCACATCCTCACCGAGCTCCAGGAGGTCGCCGACCGCGCCGTCATCGTGGCGCGCGGGCGGAGCCTCGAGACCCAGAGCCTCGACGCGGACTTCGTCGCGACGGCGATGGCCTCCTGGCGCATCGACTCGCTCGACCCAGAGGACCTCACCAGCTGGCTCGAGGAACACCACGTCCCCGCGATCCGGGTCGGAGGCGGCCTCACCGAGGTCGAGGTGGCCGGCGAGGAGAACGCCGCGCGGCTGCTCGCCGACCTGGTCCGCGACGGCATCCGGGTCATCGCCTTCGCCCCCAGTCAGGGCGCCCTCGAGTCCGCCTACCTCGCAGCGACGGAGGACCGGCGATGAGCTGGCACGGCATCAGGACGATCGCAGCCCTCGAGCTGCGTCAACGTGTCCGCACCTCGCGCTGGCCGATCGTGCTGGCAGTCTGGGTCATCCTCATCGCGGGGGTCACCTTCCTCGCCTACTGGGCGACGAACGACCCCGACCTCAGATCGGGATCGGCGATGTACGACATCGTCGTCTTCTTCGTGCTGGGCCTGTCCATGCTCATCGTCCCCTCGCTCACCGCGACCTCGGTCAACGGCGACCGCGAGCACGGGGTCCTGGCGACCCTGCAGACGACGCTGCTCTCACCCTGGGACATCGCGCTCGGCAAGCTGCTCTCGGCGTGGGCGATCTCGCTGGCCTTCCTCACCAGCGCGCTGCCGTTCCTGGCCTGGGCGTGGTTCGAGGGAGGCATCTCGGCGGGGGGCATCGTGATGTCCCTGGTGGTGCTCGTCCTCGTGCTGGCGGTGGTCTGCACGATCGGCCTGATGTTCTCCACGCTGACGGCGCGACCTGTCGCCTCGGCCGTGCTGACGTACCTGACGATGGGAGCCCTGGTCTTCGGCACCACCATCGGGTTCGGGCTCAGCGCCTTCCTCGTGACCCAGGAGGAGACCCAGCAGGTCTACGGCATCCCCGAGTCGTGGTACCAGACCCACCAGGCCCCCGCCTTCGACCCCAACGACCCCAACCTCACCCCCGAACAGCTCGAGCAGATCCAGAAGAGCCAGGTCGAGCCGACGCGCGCGGACTGCACCACGTTCACGCGTCGCGCGACCGTGGCGCACACGGAGCGCATCTGGTGGATGCTGCCGCTCAACCCGTTCGTCGTGGTCGCCGACGCCGCACCCTCCCAGCCCCGCAAGACCAACGGGATGTACTCCAGCGGCTTCACTCCCATGCGCTGGATCAGCGCCGGCTCACGGATGGCGCGCAACGGGCCGGACGCCGTCGCGCAGGAGTGCGCCAACTTCGTGGGCCAAGGTCAGGGGGACTTCACGGACGAGAGCTATGTGGACCCGCTGGACGAGGCCCTCGAAACCGCTCCGGTCTGGCCGTTCGGTCTCGGGTTCCTGCTGATCGCCGGCGTCGGCGCCGGGGTGGTGGCGGGTAAGCGACTGCGGACGCCGATCCGCCGACTGCCCAACGGGACCCGCATCGCCTGACCGCTCGCGCCGCCGGAGATGCGTCAGACTTCCGGCGAGACGGGTATGCCGTACCTCTAGTACGTCGAGCCCCTGCGCCAGGCCATCTCCTGCAGCTCGAAGCTGTTGCCGTCAGGATCGGAGAAGTTCGCTCCCTTGACACCGCCGCCGAAGTCGTGGATCTCGCTGACCTCCACCCCTCTGCGGACGAGCTCGGCACGGGCCTCGGTGATGTCCTCCACGACCAGGTGCAGGCCCCTGGCACTCCCCGGCTCACCCGCGTACACCTCCAGCCCCGTCCCGAAACCGATCGAACAACCCGAGCCCTCTGGCGTCAGCTGGACGATGCGGACACCCTCGGCGGGCCGCACGTCAACGTCCTTGGTGAAGCCGAGCTTGTCGCCGTAGAAGGCGATGGCCCGGTCAACGTCCGCCACCGGGAGCGGAATCAGTTCCAGCTTCATCTGCATCGCAGTCGAACCCCCTCGGTCTGCTCTCGTTTCACGTGCTCTTGCAGCACGTCTCAGTGATCTTGCAGCACGTCCGCACGTCCGCGCGCCCGCACCGCCGCGCGGGTGTCAGGGGTGCAGGGCGTCGAACTCGGCCTCGGAGACCCGCTCCTCGTCGGCGTCGAGCCGGATGTGGCCGAGCAGGGACTGCAGGACCCGCAGGGCGGAGGCCGCCCGCTCGCCCCAGTCGGAGAGATAGCTGAACTGCCACCACCAGAGCGCCTCGGACATCCGCCCGGCGTCGTAGTGCCGCAGCCCGTGGGCGAGTGCGGAGGCGACGACCGTCACGTCGTTGGACAGGGATCCCGTGGCGAGCTCGGTGGAGGTGACGGGGTCGACGAGGTCGGCGTACTCGTCGAGTCCCTCGAACAGGTTCGCGACGCCCGTGCGCAGCGGGTCGAGCTCGGCCTCGACCGTGTCGGCCTCGAACCGCTCCGCCGGGAGGATGTCCTCGATGGCGCCGAGCCGGGCACCCATGACGAGCGCCTGGGACAACGCGAGGAGCGTCATCGGGATCGCCGCGTCCGGCGCCGTCCCCGAGGCCACCTCGGTGACCGTCGAGAGATAGGCGCGGGCGTCGGCGGCCGACTCGTCGGCCAGCACCCGCAGGTCGTCAGACATCGAGAAGCCTCCTGCCTTCGAACGCCCGGCCGAGGGTGACCTCGTCGGCATACTCCAGATCGCCACCCACGGGCAGACCCGACGCGAGCCGGGTCACCCGCAACCCCATGGGCCGCAGGAAACGGGCCAGGTAGCTGGCCGTCGCCTCGCCCTCGAGGTTGGGGTCGGTCGCGATGATGATCTCGGTGACCTCGGCCGACGCGAGCCGGGTCATCAGCTCCTTGATGCGCAGGTCGTCCGGCCCGACACCGTCGATCGGGCTGATCGCCCCACCCAGCACGTGGTAGCGCCCGCGGAACTCACGGGTGCGCTCGATGGCGACCACGTCCTTCGGCTCCTCCACGACGCAGATGGCGGTGCCGTCACGGCGCGGGTCGGCGCAGATCCGGCACTGCTCGGACTCCGCCACGTTGCCGCAGGTCTCGCAGAACCGCACCTTGGCCTTGACCTCGGTGAGCACCTCGACGAGGCGCTTCACGTCGACCGCGTCAGCCTGCAGCAGGTGGAAGGCGATCCGCTGGGCGCTCTTGGGACCGACTCCGGGCAGTCGCCCGAGCTCGTCGATCAGGTCCTGGACCACGCCTTCGTACACACCAGTGAGCCTATGCCCTCGCGGTGTCGCTGGTGGGCTGGACCCGCTCGCGAAGCCCGGCCGCCAGGCCCATGACGGTGAGCTGGTCGAACAACCCGCCCAGGTGCTCCGCCACGAACCGGTGCCTGACCGGCGCCAACCGCAACCGCAGCTGCACCCGGGTGCGTCGGCCACCGACCGGTGTCAGCCGCAGGCACCAGGTCAGGTGGGTGCGGCCGCGGGTCGAGCCGTAGAGCAGGTGCCGGGCCGGTGCGAGCTCTACGACGGTGAACGTCGCGTCCGCTCCACCCCAGTCCGGGATGACGTCGCCGACCGAGAGTGCCTGGTGGCGGTCATCGAGCCTCCGCAGCCCTCGACGGGCGGGCGGCACGAACCGCTCGACCGCCGCGGGGAGGTACCACCCGGCTCGCCGCTTCCCCAGCTGGACGATCCACGGCCACACGGCGTCGGGGGGAACCTGCAGGGTGAAGGCACGGTCCATCACGACGTCCGAGGGGGCCACGACGTCGTCGCCGGGCAGCCACGACGCCCGCTCGGCTGCGGTCGGACGCGTGAGGAGCTCGGCGACCTGCATCGCAGCGGTCAGGGCCCTTCGTCGATGACCTTGCCGCCGAGCAGTCGCTCGATGACCGGCCTGCCGACCTCGCCCAGCTCGGCGATGTCCTCGTCGTCGGCACTGGCGGCGCTGTCATCGGCGACATAGGTGTCAGGCGTGCGCGCTGGCTCCTCCGCCGCCACGGCAGCCTTCGCCGCGGCCAGCCTCGAACCGGTGCCCGGCTCGGCGGCGGGCGCGGACGCCGGCTCGGGGGGTGGGGTCGACGCAGCCCCCGCCACGTCGTCGCTGGCCCAGCTCGGGCCGTTCGACGGGCCGGACGAGGCGGTCGCCCAGCCGCCACCTGTCTCCGGGGGCGGGCTCGAGGCAGCGAGGCCCGCGTATGCCGCCGGGCCGCCAGAGCTTCCCGCCGCACCGCCGTCCGTCCCGCCCCGGGCGCGCGACGGCGCGGGGTTGTCGCCCTTGACTGCCGGGTCGTCGGACGGGAACCGGTTGGCGGGAGCGACGGTGGGGTGGGCCTCGCCGCTCGGTGCGGAGACGGCGGCATCGGGGGTGGGGATCCCCTCGACGCGTGCGTCCACGCCGAGCACGTCGATGAGCGCCTGACGGACCAGGTCGGCGTGCGGGCCGTGCCGGAAGGTGTTGGCGATGCCGACGGTCGAGATGCCCAGGACCACCTTGGAGCCGTCGTAGTCGTAGACGGTCGCATGCTCGGAGAGCAGGGTCCACGTCGTGCGCTTGTGCTTGAAGATCCAGCCGAGGATGTCCGGCCACGCCCGGCGGATGGCCGCGACGTCGATGCCGCCGGTGGGGGTGCTGGTGCGCGGCGCCTCTGCGGCAGCGGCCGGCTCGGTCGCCACTGGCTCGGTCGCTGGGGGCTCGGTCGCCACCGGCTCGGTCGCTGCGGGCTCGGTCGCCAGAGTGTCGCGAGCAGGCTCGGCAGCCACAGGCTCGGTGGCCACACGCTCGGGCGACCCTGACTGGGGCGACGCCTCCGTCGACACGTCGTGCGGCTCGATCGCCCGCGCCGGTGCGGGGGTCGGGACGGGCTCGGGCGGGGACTCGGACGCAGGCACGGCTACCGCCTGCGGGGTGGCCGGCGCCGCGGGGGCCGAGGGCGACGTGGGGGGGACGGGTGCTGCCGCTGCACGGGCCACTGACGGGACGCCCTCGACGTCGAGGCGACGTTCGAGGCGGTCCAGGCGCGCGGCATACCCGGACTCACCGGAGGCGGCGGGGAGCAGCACGCGCGCGCAGATGAGCTCGAGCTGGAGTCGCGGCGCGGTGGCGCCGGTCATCTCGGTGAGGCCCGCGTTGACGATGTCGGCGGCGCGCGACAGGGCCCCACCGCCGAAGGCGGCCGACTGCTGACGCATGCGTTCGAGCTGGTCCTCGGGCACGCCGCGCAACACCGAGGACGCGCCATCGGGAACCGCCGCCACGACGATGAGGTCGCGCAACCTCTCCAGCAGGTCCTCGACGAACCGACGCGGGTCGAGGCCGGTCTCGATGACGCGGTCGACCTGGTGAAAGACCCCTGCGGCGTCGGCCGCGGCGAAGGCGTCGATGATCGCGTCGAGGAGCTCGGCGTCGGTGAAGCCCAGCAGGGCGGCCGCACCCTCATAGGTCAGCCCCTCGTCGCTCGACCCGGCGATGAGCTGGTCGAGCACCGACAGCGAGTCACGCACCGAACCGCCGCCCGCGCGCGTGACGAAGGAGAGCACGCCGGGGGCCACCGCGACGCCCTCCTGTTCGCACAGGCTGCCCATGTAGTCGGAGAGCTGGCCGGGCGGGACCAGCCGGAACGGGTAGTGGTGGGTGCGGCTGCGGATCGTGCCGATGACCTTCTCGGGCTCGGTCGTCGCGAAGACGAACTTCACGTGCTCGGGCGGCTCCTCGACGATCTTGAGCAGCGCGTTGAAGCCCTGCGGCGTGACCATGTGGGCCTCGTCGATGATGTAGATCTTGTAGCGGCTCTGCGCCGGACCATAGGACGCGCGTTCGCGCAGGTCACGGGCGTCGTCGACACCACCGTGGCTGGCGGCGTCGATCTCGATGACGTCGACGCTGCCGGCGCCACTGCGGGCGAGCGCGACGCACGAGTCGCACGTGCCGCACGGGGTCGGCGTCGGCCCCTGCTCGCAGTTGAGGCAGCGGGCCAGGATGCGGGCGCTGGTCGTCTTGCCGCACCCGCGAGGCCCCGAGAACAGGTAGGCGTGGTTGACCCGGCCCGTGCGCAGCGCCTGCATCAGGGGCTCGGTGACGTGCTCCTGGCCGATGACGTCGGCGAAGGTCTCGGGCCGGTAGCGGCGGTACAACGCGGTGCTCACCTCGGGAACCCTAGTCGCCCCCGACGACATCCGCGGCGTCCGCGCGCGTCGGGCGTTCAGACCCGGGTGGCACACTGACGGCGACGAAGGAGGCAGATGTTCGCACGGCGCAGACAGCCCACCGCCGAGCCGGATCCGGGCGCGGAAGGGACGACCCAACCGCTCACCCTGACGGCCACCGGAGTCGCCAAGGAGATCGACGGCAACGTGCTCCTGCGGCCCGTCGACCTGGCCGTCACCTCCGGGCAGTGCGTCGTCCTGCGCGGGGAGAACGGCAGCGGCAAGACCACCCTGCTGCGGATCCTCGCCGGCACCCTCGACGCCTCGTCGGGCACTGCCGGCCTCGACGGGCAGCCGCTCGACGAGCGCGACCCGGCCACGCGCGCCCGGGTGGCCGCGCTCATCGGCTCGCCCACGGCATACCGCGACCTGACCCTCATCGACCACCTCGTCCTCATCGACTCGACGTGGGGCGGGGCCATCGGCACCGCGGACGAGCGGGCCGACGCGATGCTGGCCGAGCTGGAGGTGGACCACCTCTCCGAACGGTTCCCCCACGAGCTGTCGTCCGGGCAGCAACACCTCTTCCACCTCGCGATGGTGCTGTTCCGCCCGGCCCGGGTGCTGCTGCTCGACGAACCTGAGCAGCGGCTCGACACCCACAAGCGCGCGCTGCTCACCGACATCCTGCTGGCCCGCAAGGCCACCGGCGCCGCGCTCGTCGTCGCCTGCCACGACCCCGGCATGACGGCCGCCCTGGGTGACGCGGTGGTCGACATCGTCGGCCCATGAGCGACCCCTCCGTCGAGGTCGCCGGACCGGCGACCGACCGCGAACGCCTCGCCCAGGCGCGCGAGGTCATCCGAGGCGGCCTGCCCGACAAGGGCAACGGCAATGCCGTGTATGCCGCCTACGTCGCCGTGATCGCGTCCCTCGTCTACGGGGTGCCGGCGTCGCGGGCCTTCTTCGAGTTCGTCGACCCGGCGTGGCTCTCACGTCACCTGACCGGCGTCCAGGGTGTCTTCGTCGTCGGTGCCGTCGTCGTGGCACTCCTGCTGCTCGCGCACCGGCTGGGCTCGGTCCGGGGCCCGGTGGTGCCCGACCTGCCCTACCTCGACCACGTCGTGGTCAGCGGCCTCGACCGCGCCGTCGTGCTGCGCCGCTCATGGCGACTCAGCCTCCTCGGCTGCCTGGTCGGCGGGCTGCTCACCGGTGCGGTGATCGGCACCGGCATGGTGGTCGCCGCAGTGGCGTCGCCGCTGGCCCTCGTCCCGACCACTCTCGGGGGCCTGGCGGTCGGGCTCGGCTTCGCCGGCGCGTGGCTGTGGGGGCAGGTACGGTCCTGGCCCACCGGCACGAGAGGTCCCGGGACGGTCCTGCGCGAGGTCCGTTCGCTGCGCGCCCTGCACCACGTCGGCCTGCGGACCCAGGCCGCGCGCGCCGTGACGATCGGGGGTGCCGTGCTCGCGGGTGACCTGCGCGCTGCCCGGCTCGACGTCGCCTCCCCCACGACGCGGCTCCGTCGTCGGCGGCTGCGCGCCCGCGGGCCGGTGGCCGTGGTCGCCGCGCGTGACTGGCTGGGGCTGCGACGATCCCCCGGAGCGCTCATCGTCGGCGCGATCCTTGCCGGGGGCGGGTGCTGGGCGCTCGCGCACGCGGCGACCCCCGGGGTCCCGAACATCGTCGCCTTCGTCGGCATCGTCGCCTGTTACCTCGGCTACGGCGCCTGGGCCGAGGGGATGCGACTGCAGGGGGACAACGCCGGGACGACGCCCCTCATCGGGCTGGCGTACGGGCAGGAGGCGCTGGCCCACCTGGTCGCCCCCTCCCTGTTGTATGCCGTCGTGGCGCTGCTCGCGGGCGGCGCGGTCGCGTTGACGTCGACAGGCGGCGTCGCCGTGGCGGTCTGGCCCCTTGCCATGGTCGCCCTCGTGGCGGGCGCGCACCTCATGGCCGCCTTCCGCGGCCTGCCGCCGGTGTCCTTGTTCTCGCCGGGCTCGGCCGTGATGTCGGTTGCCTTCTGGTACGCCCGCCCGCTGCTGCTCACGGTCATCGGCGGGGTCGCCGCCTCCGCGCTGCTCACCCGGTCCGGCGCGTCGAACGCGCTCATGGTCCTGGTGCTCGCGTCCTACGCGGCCGTCACCCTCGGCCGGCGCCGCGTCCGGCTGCTCGACGAGGGCCACCGGACCTGAGCCGGCCGCGCCAGGCATTCGGGCGAGTGGCCGAAAGTACGGGCGGGCACACAAGGGGACACCCCGCGTACCTGGAAGAGCTCTCCTACCCTTGCTGCATTCCTGCCCTGGGGGAGTTCGGAGAGGTACCACCACACGGGGTGCCTGCCGCCAGTGTAGACGTGGGGCCAGCGGGTCGGCGAATCCGCTGGCCCGGCCGGCACGCCGGACCTGGCCGGCCATGGCCGCGCCATCTGAGGCGATTTCAGGGCAGGCCGTTCGCTCAGGTAGCCTCCTCGGCGGAGGATTCGCATAGTGGCCTAGTGCGCACGCTTGGAAAGCGTGTTGAGTGAAAGCTCTCAGGGGTTCGAATCCCCTATCCTCCGCCAACCAGACAAGGCCCCCCACGCAGGTGCAGGGGGCCTTCGTCATGGATGAGGCGACCGGAGGGCTTTAGAAACTCCGGCGCCCACCCGACAACCAGGCGCGAGACTGGCTCAGCGCAGGGTTCCGAGACAGGATGTCAACACATCGCTCGGAGGGAGCACCAACCAGATGGCTCGACAGATCTCGTGGCGCGGAGTGCTCAGCCCGGACGGCCCCGGTGACGGGCGGCCCGAGGCCCAGCGGTTGTGGCGGCCGGGCAGCCCGGTGGTCCCACCGCGCTCGATCGTCGACAGCGTCCGGCTCATGCAGTTCGGCGCCGCGCTCGAGGTCGCGGAGATCGTTCGTGGCTTCATCACTCGGGGCCAGCTGCACGACGCCATCGCCCGCGAGGCCGCCGCCAGCCACCTCGTCGCGACCGAAGCGGACATCGACGGCGTGCTGCGAGTAAGCCTCACCGTCACCACGGTGACCGCGGCGCTGGCCTGCGCCCTCTGGCTCTACCTCGCCCGCGTGACGGCACGCGGGTCCCGATGGGGACGCATCGTCGCCAGCGTGTTGTTCGCGCTCGCGGTCGGGAGCTTCTTCGGCGGACTGCTGCCCACCGCCGGCCTCTTTGCCCAGGCCTTCGCCCTGGCCCTCCTTGCGGTCGGTGCCTGGACCCTGGTCCGCTTGTGGCACCGGGACTCGAGCGCCTACATCAAGTACCAGACCCGCCCTCAGGAATGACCGCCGCCGCCTGAAGGGGCGGCTTCGCACCCGCACCGCTCTGGCGGGTCCCCCCGTGGTGCCGCACGATGGCGGGATGGACGATCGCGGGATGGACGATGGCGGCAACGGCGGTGCCGGCCTCAAGGGTGGCGCACTGGGCAACGGCGCGTACCGCGCGGCATACGAGCGGAGCCTCCGGGACCCGGACGGCTTCTGGGGCGACGCGGCGAAGGCGATCGACTGGATCACTCCCCCGCAGCGGGTGTTGGACGACGACCGGCCGCCGTTCTACCGGTGGTTCACCGGCGGCACCCTCAACACCTGCTTCAACGCCCTCGACCGGCACGTCGCCGCCGGGCGCGGCGACCAGGCTGCGCTGCACTACGACAGCCCCGTCACCGACACCCACGAGACGATCACGTATGCCGCGTTGCTCGACCGTGTCGCGACGTTCGCCGGCGCCCTGGCCTCGCTCGGGGTCGAGAAGGGTGACCGGGTCGTCATCTACATGCCGATGGTGCCGGAGGCCGTCGTCGCGATGCTGGCGTGCGCGCGCCTCGGCGCCGTCCACTCGGTCGTCTTCGGGGGCTTCGCCGCCGCAGAGCTCGCGGCACGCATCGAGGACGCGAAGCCCACTGTCGTCGTCGCGGCGAGCTGTGGCGTGGAGCCGACCCGCGTGGTCGAGTACAAGCCGTTGCTCGACGCGGCCCTCGACCGCAGCTCGCACAAGCCGGAGTCGGTGATCGTCCTGCAGCGCGAACAGGCCCGCGCGGCAGTCGGCGAGCGCGACACCGACTGGGAGGAGCTCGACTGGGACGAGCTGGTCGCCGATGCCGAGCCCGCCGACTGCGTCGAGGTCGCCGCGACCGACCCGCTCTACATCCTCTACACCTCCGGCACGACCGGGCGGCCGAAGGGGATCGTCCGCGACAATGGCGGCCACGCCGTCGCGCTGCGGTGGTCCATGGGCAACGTCTACGGCATCGACCCGGGCGACACCTGGTTCACGGCCAGCGACGTCGGCTGGGTCGTCGGCCACTCCTACATCGTCTACGCCCCACTCCTGACGGGCGCGACTTCCGTTCTCTACGAAGGGAAACCGGTCGGCACACCGGACGCGGGCGCCTTCTGGAGGGTGATCGCCGAGCACGGGGTGAAGGCCATGTTCACGGCCCCCACGGCCTACCGGGCCATCAAGCGCGACGACCCTGACGGCGCCTTGATGAAGGGGCACGACCTCTCCTGCCTCCAGACGGTCTTCCTCGCCGGGGAGCGCCTTGATCCCGACACCTACGAGTGGGCGAGCGAGCGGCTCGGGGTGCCCGTGGTCGACAACTGGTGGCAGACCGAGACTGGCTGGCCGATCGCGGCCAACCTGCGCGGCCTGGAGCCGATGCCGATCAAGCCGGGCTCCCCCACGGTGCCCGCACCGGGTTACGACGTGCGGATCCTCGGCGAGAACGGGCAGCAGCTGCCCGCCGGCGAGGAGGGCGCCATCTGCATCAGGCTCCCGCTCCCCCCAGGCACCTTGCCCACCCTGTGGGGCGACGACGACCGGTACGTCGCCGGCTACCTTTCCGCCTTCGACGGTTACTACCTCACCGGTGACGGCGGCCTGGTCGACGAGGACGGTTACCTCTACGTCATGGGCCGCACGGACGACGTGCTCAACGTCGCTGGGCACCGGTTGTCGACGGGCTCGATCGAGGCTGCTCTCGCCGGCCACCCCGCCGTGGCGGAGTGCGCGGTGATCGGGGTCAACGACCAGCTCAAGGGACAGGTCCCCCGCGCGCTGGTCGTGCTCAAGGCCGGGGTCGACGGTGCGGCCGACGGTGAGCGGATCCGCGCCGAGCTCCACCAGCGGGTCCGCGACGAGGTGGGTGCGATCGCGTCCCTCAAGCAGGTCGACATCGTCACGGCGCTGCCCAAGACCCGCTCCGGCAAGATCCTGCGCAAGACGATGCGCGAGATCGCCGACGGCAAGACCCCCAACGTGCCGGGCACCATCGAGGACGCCTCGGTCCTTGAGACCCTTGCGCCGGTCCTGCGCCCGCCCACCTAGCCTGTCGGTGTGCAGGGCGTACTCAACGGGTTCACGACGATCGCCGTCGTCATCGCCGTCGGCGCCCTGCTCGCCCACCTGAGGATCGTCGACCTCGGTGCACAGCAGGTGCTTTCACGCATCGCCTTCTTCGTCGCCAGCCCTGCCCTGATGGTGATCACGCTGTCCCGGGCCGACGTCCACCAGGTGCTGTCGGCCAACCTCATCGCATCGGTCGCCGGCGTTGCAGCGGCAGCCGGCATCTACATCGCGCTGGCACGGCTGGTCTGGCACCGCTCGCTCGGTGACACCACGATCGGCGCCCTGTCCGCGGCATACGTCAATGCCGGGAACCTCGGCATCCCGGTGGCGAGCTATGTGCTGGGCGACGCGGCATTCGTCGCGCCCACCCTGCTGCTGCAGCTCCTCGTCCTGCAACCACTCGCGCTGGGTTTCCTCGACGCCGATGCGCACGGGCGGTCACGGTGGTGGCAGCTGCTGACCCGTCCGTTCCGCAACCCGCTGACCGTCGGTTCACTGGTCGGGCTCGGCCTGTCGATCACGGGCTGGACGCTGCCCACGATGGTCGCCGCGCCCCTGGGGCTGCTCGGCGACATGGCCGTGCCGTGCATGTTGGTCGCCTACGGGATCGCGCTGCGGCTGGGCCCGGGGCTGGGCCGGGCCGGCTCGGTGGCCGAGCTCGCGTCGACGTCGGCCCTCAAGCTCTTCGTGCAGCCAGCGGTGGCCTGGTTCGTGGCAAGCGTCCTGCTGGGTGTCGACGGGCACGCGCTGCTCGCGATCGTGGTCACCTCGGCGCTGCCGACGGCGCAGAACATCTTCGTGCACGCGACCCGCTACAACCGCGCCACGGTGCTGGCCCGCGACACCATCCTCATCACGACGGTGGGCGCCGTGCCTGTCATCCTGCTGGTCGCCGCCCTCCTCGGCTGAGCCGCTCAGCGGGAGCGGCGGGCGGTGCCGAAGATCGAGCGGGTGATCTCGCGGCCGAGCACCGTGCCGGCCGAACGCAGTGCCGACTTGAAGGCGCTCGACCGCACGACCTGCTCGACGATGCCCGGCTCCTCCTTCGGTGCCCGCGGAGCGCGCTCCGGTGCCGGGGCCTTCGGAGCCGGAGCCTTGGGAGCCGGGGCCTCCTCGGGAGTGGGCGCCTGCTGCAGTCGCGCCTGGAGCTTCTCGTAGGCGGACTCGCGGTCGACCATCTCGGCATACTTCGACGACAGGGGCGACGCCGCGATGATCTGCTTCACGGTGGCCTCGTCGGACGGGGCCATCAGCGACTGCGGCGCGATCATCCGGGTCCACGCGACAGGTGTCGGGGCGCCCCGCTCGGACAGGACGGTGACCACGGCCTCGCCCGTGCCGAGCGAGGTCAGCAGCTCGGCGAGGTCGTAGCCGCTGTGCGGATAGGTCGACACCGCCGCCTTGAGGGCCTTGGCGTCGTCGGGCGTGAAGGCCCGCAGCGCGTGCTGCACCCGGTTGCCCAGCTGGGCCAGGACGTCGCCGGGCACGTCCTTGGGTGACTGCGTCACGAAGAAGACGCCGACGCCCTTGGAGCGGATCAGTCGCACGGTCTGCTCGATCGCGTCCTGGAACGCCTTGCTCGCGTCGCTGAACAGCAGGTGGGCCTCGTCGAAGAAGAACACCAGCTTGGGCTTGTCGACGTCCCCCACCTCGGGCAGGTCGTGGAAGAGGTCGGCCAGCAGCCACATGAGGAACGTGGAGAACAGCGCGGGCCGGTCCTGGACCGCGGGCAGCTCGAGGCACGTGACGAGGCCCTTGCCGTCAGCAGCAGTCCGCAGCAGGTCCTGGGTGTCGAACTCCGGCTCACCGAAGAAGGCATCGGCGCCCTGGTCCGAGAACGAGATCAGCTCACGAAGGATCACCCCGGCCGTCGCCGACGAAAGCCCGCCGAGGGACTTCAGGTCAGCCTTGCCCTCGTCGGAGTTGAGGAAGGCGATGACCTCGCGGAGGTCCTTGATGTCCAGGAGCGCGAGGCCGTTCTTGTCCGCGTAGTGGAAGACCAGGCCGAGGCTGGACTCCTGGGTCTCGTTGAGCCCCAACACCTTTGAGAGCAGCGTGGGTCCGAACGACGTGATCGTGGCGCGAATGGGGATGCCGTTGCCGAGTCCACCGAGGGACAGGAACTCGGTCGGGTATGCCGTGCCGACCCATTGCTGCCCGACGTCCGTCGCGCGGGCGGTGATCCGGTCGTTGGCCGTCCCCGCGGTGGCCATGCCGGACAGGTCACCCTTGATGTCGGCGAGGAAGACCGGCACGCCCTGGCCGGACAGCTGCTCGGCCATGAGCTGAAGGGTCTTGGTCTTGCCGGTGCCTGTCGCGCCGGCCACGAGGCCGTGCCGGTTGAGCGTCGACAGCGGGATGCGCACCGGTGCATCAGGATGGGCCACGCCGTCGACGACAGCGGCCCCGAAGTGGAGCGCGCCACCCGCGAAGGAGTAGCCCGCGCGGATCTCGTCGAGCTGGGGAGTGGACGTGGCCGGCTGCTCCGGCGTCGCGTTCTCGGTCACCTTCGGCACTCTAGTGCGGCCCACACACGCTGGGGCAGGTGGAACGAGCCGTGAAGGGCCGACCACGCGGCATACGCCTATGGTGGCTGGGTGATCTTCAAGAAGGTGGGCGAGGGCAGGCCGTACCCCGACCACGGAAAACAGACGCCCCGCGACTGGGCCGACGTGCCACCGCGCCTCGTGCGCCTCGAACAGCTCGTCACCACCAAGCGCACCCTCGACCTCGGCCACCTGCTCGCCGAGGACTCCACGTTCTACGGGGACCTCTTCGCCCACGTGGTCGAGTGGGAGGGCACGCTCTACCTCGAGGACGGCCTGCACCGCGCCCTGCGTGCCGCCCTTCAACAGCGTCCTACCCTCCACGCGCGCGTCCTCGTGCTTGACTGACCCCACGCAGCGGGGGGCCGCACGGGCCCCACGCACGCAGGACCCGCGGGTGGAGGTGGGCGAATGAGCTACGTCGTGGAGGCCGGTGCCTCGCGCACCCGCCGTGCCCGCCGACGCCGCGCACTCATCACGCTCGGGATCGTCACGCTCATGCTGTTCTTCGCCTTCTGGTACGCGTACTCGTACTTCCAGGACAGCAACAAGCCTCGCGCGGCACCGACCTCGACCTGCACGGCGACCTCCACCGTGAGGGTCCCGTCGCAGGTCACGGTGAACGTCTACAACGCGACGGACCGCACGGGACTGGCCGCCAAGACCGCTTCCGACGTGCGCAAGCGTGGCTTCAAGGTTGCGGCCGTGAGCAACGACCCGCTCCAGAAGAAGGTCGCCGTCGCGGCGGAGGTGCGTTACGGCGCCACGGGGACCACGTCGGCCAAGCTCGTGCTGGCCCTGGTCAAGGGATCCAAGGGCATCAAGGACAGTCGCACGGACTCCTCCGTCGACCTCGTGCTGGGCGCAAAGTTCACCGCCCTGACGGCACCTCCCAAGGCGGCGGCGACCACGACGGCACCCAGCTCGTCCGGCTGCTGAGCCGCGCCGCGTCTCGCCGCGTCTCGCCGGGCCGCGCCGAACACGCTCACGTCGACCGCCTGTCGGGTCGAACCGCCCGCTCGCCTCACCTGTCGGGACGGCCGGTGACAGGCGTGGCGGCGCCCCGCACACTGACGAGGTGGAACCGATGACGGCCGTCCGCGCCCAGGTGGCGGACTCCTGGGTGAGGTCTGCTGCCGCCGGCGTGGAGGCCGACCGGATGGAGGCGCCGATCACGCTGCCCGCGGACGCCCTGCGCGACCACCGCGAGGCCCATCCGCTGGCCCAGGTCTTCCCACTGCTCGACGACGTGCTCGGCCGGGCAGCGCGCGACTGCGACGCGATCATGGCCGTCTCGGACGCCGCCGGTCAGCTGCTCTGGGTGTGCGGCACCCCGAGCGTGCTGCGCCGGGCCGAGAGCATCGGCTTCGTCGAGGGCAGCAACTGGGACGAACGCCTCGCCGGGACCAACGCGCCGGGCATGGCGCTGGCCCTCGACCAGCCCGTCAACATCATCGGGGCTGAGCACTTCCGCCGGTCGGTGCAGCGGTGGAGCTGCGCTGCGACCCCCATCCACGACCCCACCACCGCCACGCTGCTGGGCGTCCTCGACATCACCGGCGGCGAGCAGATCGTCGTGCCGCAGACGATGGCGATGGTGCGGGCCGCCGCGCGGATGGCGGAGGCGGAGCTCGCTCGGGAGCTGATGACCCGCGCCAAGGACTCGTCGCGACCCAGCCATGCGGGAATCGTCCTGTCGCTGCACGGACTCGGCCGCAACGACGCGCTGCTCACGGTCGACGACGGTCGCGGTGCGAGCAGGACGCTGCGGCTCAGCCCTCGGCACAGCGAGATCGTGCTCCTGCTGGCTGCCGCACCACGAGGTCTCTCGGGCGACGAGCTCGCCGTACTCCTCTACGAGGACGACGTGACCACCTCGACGCTGCGGGCCGAGCTCAACCGGCTCCGCACACTGCTGGGCGAGGACGTGCTCCCTTCGCGCCCGTACCGCTTGGCCGCCGAGGTCACCGCCGACTGGCTCGCGGTCGAGGCGCACCTGGCCGCGGGGTCGGTCGACGTCGCCCTGCGGTCCTACCGCGGCCCACTGCTGCCCCACTCGAGCGCACCCGGCGTCAGGCGCCTGCGCAGCAACGTCGAGGGGCAGCTGCGACGGGCTGTGCTCGCCAGCCGCGAACCCGACCTCATGTCCACCTGGACCCGGTCGGCCTGGGGCGCGGACGACTACGAGATGTGGACGGCGCAGATGGCGTGCCTGACCGCGTCGTCGCCCCTGCGCCCCCTCGTCGCCGGACAGCTCGCCCGCCTCGACCGCGAGCACGGCCTCTGACGCCTGCGCGCCGCGCGGCATACCTGCCTGTCGCTCTCAGCGTGCAACGTCGTCGCAACGTTGCGCTGCCTAACGTCAGCCCAACCCCACAGCGGGGCACCACCAAAGACGTTGGGAGAACAGCGATGACGGTCTACGCACCCCCCGGAACCGAGGGCTCGAAGGTCACGGTCGAGCCGCGCTACGGGCACTTCATCGGCGGCAACTGGGTCGAGCCCAAGAAGGGCGAGTACTTCGAGAACATCTCACCCGTCACCGGACGGGCCTTCACCGAGGTGGGCCGCGGGACCGCCGAGGACATCGAGGCGGCCCTGGACGCCGCCCACGCCGCGGCGCCCGCGTGGGGGAAGACCTCGCTGGGCGAGCGGTCGCTGGTCCTCAACCGGATCGCCGACCGGCTCGAGGAGAACCTCGAGATGCTCGCCATCGCCGAGACCTGGGACAACGGCAAGCCCGTCCGCGAGACCCTGGCCGCCGACCTGCCGCTCACCATCGACCACTTCCGCTACTTCGCCGGGGTGCTGCGCGGCCAGGAGGGCTCGAGCAGCGAGATCGACGAGAACACCGTCGCCTACCACTTCCACGAGCCCCTGGGCGTGGTCGCACAGATCATCCCCTGGAACTTCCCGATCCTCATGGCCACCTGGAAGCTCGCCCCCGCTCTGGCCGCTGGCAACGCCGTGGTGCTCAAGCCGGCCGAGCAGACGCCCTGGTCGATCCTCAAGGTGCTGGAGCTGATCGGGGACCTCATCCCGGCCGGGGTCCTCAACGTGGTCAACGGGTTCGGCGTCGAGGCGGGCAAGCCCCTCGCGTCATCCCCCCGGGTCGCCAAGGTCGCCTTCACCGGCGAGACGACGACGGGCCGGCTGATCATGCAGTACGCCTCGCAGAACATCATCCCGGTGACGCTGGAGCTCGGCGGCAAGAGCCCGAACGTCTTCTTCGACGACGTCGCCGAGAGCAGCGACGCGTTCTACGACAAGGCGCTCGAGGGCTTCTCGATGTTCGCCCTCAACCAGGGCGAGGTCTGCACCTGCCCGTCGAGGGCGCTCGTGCAGCAGTCGATCTACAGCGACTTCGTCGGCGATGCCATCGAGCGCGTGGAGAAGATCACCCAGGGCAACCCGCTCGACACGACCACCATGATCGGCGCCCAGGCAAGCAACGACCAGCTCGAGAAGATCCTGTCCTACCTCGACATCGGCCGGCAGGAGGGCGCCAAGGTCCTCACCGGCGGTGAGCGCAACATCCTCGACGGCGACCTGGCCGAGGGCTACTACGTGACCCCGACCGTGTTCGAGGGCAGCAACTCGATGCGGGTCTTCCAGGAGGAGATCTTCGGACCCGTCGTCTCGCTGACCAGCTTCACCGACGAGGCCCAGGCGCTGGAGATCGCCAACGACACCCTCTACGGACTCGGGGCCGGCGTCTGGACCCGCGACGGCTCACGGGCCTACCGGATGGGGCGCGGCATCAAGGCCGGGCGCGTGTGGACCAACTGCTACCACCAGTACCCCGCCCACGCGGCGTTCGGCGGCTACAAGCAGTCCGGCATCGGCCGGGAGAACCACAAGATGATGCTCGACCACTACCAGCAGACCAAGAACCTCCTCGTCTCCTACTCGCCCGACGCGCTCGGGTTCTTCTAGGCCGGCGTGGACACGACCCAGCACAGCCGGGTCGACTTCACGGGTGAGGCGGCGGACCTGCTCCGCCGCCTCACCGCGAAGCACGGCCCCCTGATGTTCCACCAGTCCGGCGGGTGCTGCGACGGCAGCTCCCCGATGTGTTACCCCGCAGGGGAGTTCATGACCGGCGACGCCGACGTGCTGCTCGCCGAGCTCGCCGTGGGCGGAATCTTCGACCCGGTCGAGTTCTGGATGTCCCTGTCGCAGTATGCCTACTGGAAGCACACCCACCTCACGGTCGACGTGGTCAAGGGACGGGGCAGCGGCTTCTCCGTCGAAGCCCCCGAGGGCGTTCGCTTCCTCATCCGCTCGCGGCTGATGTCCGAGGACGAGCTGCGCGCCTTCGACCTCCTGTGAGGTCACCACGGACGGAGGTATGCCGCGTGCGCGCCCGGCCGCGCGGCGTACCTCTGCGTCGTAGGCTCGGCCCATGATCACGGTCGAGCTGTCACGCAGCCTCAGCCAGGGCGGGGTGCTCTGGGAACCCATGCCGGGCGACCGGTTCACGATCGACCAGCCCAACATCGTGGGTGAGGTGTTCTGGATCAGCCACCTGACCATCGACGTGCACACGTTCAAGGGACAGCCGCTGCTCGGCTTCAACGGCACCACCGAGTGGGCCCTGGACTCCGTCACCCTCGACACCGCTCTGTGGATGCCGCGGGAGGACCAGCTGCGGGTCCTGCTCGGCGACCGGTTCGTGGGGCTGCACCGCGACGGCAACGACTGGATCGTGCAGGTGGACAGCGAAGGGGGCCGGGGCACCTTCAGTGACCCCGACCCCGAGTGCGCCTATGCGCTGGCGTTGTTGAGCGTCGTGTGACGGCCCCCTAGTGCGAGGTCGCCATGGTGCCCCTGTGGTGCGATCTGGTGACCTGCAGGTCGGCGGCGCCGACGACGAGGACGATGGCACCGACGATCCACGCGGTCCACGAGATCGGCCGGGTGCCGCTGAACCCCAGCACCCAGGGGGCGGCGATCATGCAGGCGCCCATGAGGGCCGTGAGCCCCTCGACGGACATCATGTCCGGCCTGAACAGCTCGGCGAGGGCGAGGAGGGCGGTGATGGCACCGAGCACGACCATGGTTGTGGTCGCCCGCGTCGTCGTGGTGGTCCACAACGGCGATAGGGCTGCGTAGGCGCCAGCGATCAGAGCAACGAGATCCTGTGGATGGGTCCATCGCTTCATGGTTGTCACAACCAGCTTTCCTTGAAGTTGGTCCGTCGATCCGAGGCGGGCCGAACACTTCGATTGTCTTCCCTCCCAACGGGGTTGGCAATGATTCGTCACCCCGTCAGTCCGTCGCGCCCATTCGCCGTAGCGTGGCGAGCCGGCGCTCGTACTCCTGCTCGTCGATCTCGCCGGCGGCGTAGCGCTCGGCGAGCTTGGCCTCCCCGGCGCGCGTCCCGGCGTGGCCCTGGAACTGCCTCCAGCGACGCATCCCGAAGAAGCGGAACGCGGCGAAGATGCCGACGATGAACAACAGCCACACGAGGGGGAAGAGGGGCCACCAGGGGCCCGGGCCGTTCCAGTGGTCGTCATTCGCGGCGAGGGTGGCCGCGGTCGCGGCGCTGGCGATGAGGGTCGTCATGGTGACTCCTTGGTCGGATTGGGCTGACGACCCAATCCTTCGACGGGACAGCCCTTCTCGAATCCCACGCGGGGCGACACCTGGACTGCTCCCGCTGGTGTAGCCGGTGGTTGCCCTGCTACTCCAGCGCGCAGCTACTCCGACCAGCCCGGGCGGACGAGACCGGACTCGTAGGCCAGCACCACGAGCTGGGCGCGGTCACGGACCTGCAGCTTGACCATCGACCGGCTGACGTGGGTCTTGGCGGTCGCCGGGCTGAGGAACAGCCGTCGGGCGATCTCGTCGTTGGTCAGGCCCTCCCCGACGAGCGCGACGACCTCACGCTCCCGGTCGGTCAGCTCGCCGAGGCGGTCGGCAGCCGGCGACGCGTGGGGTCGGCTGCGGGTGGCGAACTCCCCGATGAGCCGCCGCGTGACGCCAGGGCTCAGCAGGGCGTCACCGGCGGCGACGGCACGGATCCCGCGCAGCAGCTCGGCGGGTTCGGTGTCCTTGACGAGGAAGCCGCTGGCCCCGATCCGGACCGCCTCGAAGACGTACTCGTCGAGGTCGAACGTCGTCAGCATGACCACCCGCGTGCCCGAGAGTCGCTCGTCGGCAGCGATCTGGCGAGTGGCCTCCAGTCCATCGGTGCCGGGCATCCGGATGTCCATGAGCACCACGTCGGGCTCGGTCGCACGGACGACCGCGACCGCCTCGGCGCCGTCGGCCGCCTCGCCCACCACGTCGATGTCGTCCTCGGCGTCGAGCAGCGCGCGGATCCCTGCCCGGAGCAGCGCCTGGTCGTCGGCCAGCACGACCCGGATCACCGCGGGCCACCCGTCGGGAGGTCCGCCTCGACGCGCAGGCCACCACCCGGCGCGGCAGCAACGCGGAGCTCGCCAGCCAGGGCACGAGCGCGTTCCTGCATGCCGCTGATCCCGTTGCCCTGCACCAGGTTCGACAACCCTGCGCCTCCGTGGCCGTCGTCCTCGATCGTGACCGAGAGCATGTCCTCACCGTAGTCGAGGGACACCGTGGCCCGCGTCGCCTGCGCGTGCCGGACGATGTTGGTGATCGCCTCCTGCACGATCCGGTATGCCGCGAGCTCCACTGCGGCGGACAGTGGCCTCGGCTGCCCGGTCACCGTCTTGGTGACCCGGAGCCCCGCATGGCCGCTCCGCTCCACGATGTCGTCGAGGCCGGCGAGGTTGGCCACCGGAAAGCGCGGCGCGGGCGCACCGTCGAGGCGCAGGACGTCGATGAGGGCCCTGAGCTCGCCCAGTGCTTCCTTGCTCGCGTCGCGGATGGCGACGAGGGCGGGCTCGACCTGCTCGGGCCGTCGGTCGGCCAGGTGCAGGGCAACCCCGGCCTGGACGTTGATGAGGGACATGTGGTGCGCCACGACGTCGTGCAGGTCCTGCGCGATCCGCAGTCGCTCTTCACCGGCTTGCCGAAGCCTCGTCTCACGCGCCACCTGCCGGAAGGTCGCCGCTCGCTCACGCCAGCTGTGCACCACCTCGCCGGCCGCGAGCACCACCAGGGTCCAGGCGAGCAGTGCGCCCTGCGCGGGCCACGACCACGTGGCCGTGTCGAACGCGAGGCGGCCCACGGCGTCACCGGCGAGCACGGCGGCAGCGCCCAGCCAGGCGACGATCCGGTGACCGCGGACGACGGTGGCCACGAGCCCGATCGCGAGGCCGAGGAAGACCGGCCCGTAGGCGTAGCCGCGAGCAAGGTAGAGGGCCGATGCCAGGGCAATGGCGGCCATGCTCTGGACGGGGAACCGGCGGAGCACCGTGATCGCCACGGGGGCGACGAGGAGCAGGACGACAGCCAGTGCGTCGAGCGACCTCCGGGCAGGCTGGGCGTGCGAGGCGCCCGCGCTGCCGCCGAGCTGGACGACACCGACCACGAAGGCCAGGACGTACCGCCCCACTCGCGGCGCGCTCCGATGGGCCCACTCTTCCCGCCCACGAATCCACGGGGGATCCCAGGGCAGTTCGGCGGGCTCACGCATACCGCCAGCGTAGGGAACCCCGCGCACGGGAGGCGTCCCCCACAGGGGGCACCGCGGCATACCTCCTCGGGTGTATCCGCCAGCTGGTCACCCTGGGTCACGAACGAGCCATGGCGCGGACCACGAAACTGCGGGATCCTGCGACTGAGGGCGCCCCTTCGCCCACTAGGAGGTGCGGCAATGACTGCGACCGTCTCTCCCGCTGGCTCACCCGCCGACGCCGGAGGCGAGCAGCGCCGACGGGCTGCAGGCGAGCAGCGGATCGTGCGCTCGCCCTTCCCCCGCATAGGTGACTACGCGTTCATCTCCGACTGCCAGGTCACGGCGCTCATCGCCCCCAGCGGCAACGTCGAGTGGATGTGCCTGCCGCGCATGGACTCTCCGAGCGTGTTCGGCTCGATCCTGGACCGGGACGCCGGCGGCTTCCGGCTCGGGCCGGCCGACATGCTGGTCCCGACCGCACGCCGCTACCTCCCCGGGACGATCATCCTGGAGACCTCGTGGGGGACTCCCAGCGGTTGGATCATCGTGCGCGACGCCCTGCTGATGGGGCCGTGGCACCACGAGACCGAGCGCGCGCACCGCTACCGGAGGGCGCCCACCGACTACGACGCCGAGCACGTGCTGCTGCGGACGATCCGGTGCGTCAACGGCGAGGTCCAGCTGGCGCTCAACTGTTCGCCCGTCTTCGACTACGGCCGGCAGCAGGCGATCTGGTCGTTCTACGGCGACGACTACCACTCGGCCGTCGCCGAGGGCGACGGCGGCGAGCTCAAGGTCCGCCTCACCACGGACATGCGCCTGGGCATCGAGGGACCGCAGGCCACGGTGCGGACACTCATGAAGGAGGGTGACACGCACTACGCCGCCCTCTCGTGGACCCAGCACGACCCCCCGCAGACATTCGAGGACGCCTACCGCCGGCAGGTGTGGACGGCCCACCACTGGCAGCACTGGCTGGCCCGCGGCAAGTTCCCCGACCACCCCTGGCGGACCCACCTGGAGCGCAGCGCCCTCACCCTCAAGGGTCTGTCCTACGCGCCCACGGGTGCCTTGATCGCCGCGCCCACGACGTCCCTGCCCGAGACGCCGAAGGGGGAACGCAACTGGGACTACCGCTACACGTGGATCCGCGACTCGACCCTGGCTCTCTGGGCCCTGGACACCCTGGGGTTCGACTGGGAGGCCAGCGACTTCTTCTGGTTCATCGCCGACCTCGCCGAAGCGTCCGACGGACTGCAGATCATGTACGGCATCGACGGTGAGAAGGACCTGTCCGAGAGCACCCTCGACCACCTCACGGGCTACGACGGTGCGCGACCGGTCAGGATCGGCAACGGTGCGTTCGACCAGAAGCAGCACGACGTCTGGGGCGCCATCCTCGACTCGGTGTGGATCCACACGAAGTCGCGCGACACCCTGGACGAGCGGCTGTGGCCCATCCTCTCCGGTTTCGTCGAGGCAGCGATCGAGCACTGGCGTGAGCCGGACCGCGGCATCTGGGAGGTGCGCGGCGACCCCAAGCACTTCACCTCCTCGAAGGTCATGTGCTGGGTGGCGGCCGACCGTGGCGCCAAGCTCGCCCACGTGCGCGAGAACTTCGAGCTCGCGCAGCGCTGGCAGGAGGCCGCGGACGAGATGCACGCCGACATCTGCACCAATGGAGTCGACGAGCGGGGCGTCTTCACCCAGCACTACGACACCGACGCCCTCGATGCCTCGAACCTGCTCATGCCCCTCGTCGGCTTCCTCCCGCCTGACGACCCGCGGCTGCACGACACCGTGGTCGCCATCGCGGACGAGCTCACCGACGACGGGCTGGTGCTGCGCTACCGGGTGGAGGAGACCGACGACGGGCTGTCGGGTGAGGAGGGCACGTTCACCATCTGCTCGTTCTGGCTGGTGTCGTGCCTGGCGATCGTGGGCGAGAAGCCGCGTGCGCGTCGCCTGTGCGAGCGCCTGCTCAACCTCGCGACGCCGCTGGGCCTGTATGCCGAGGAGATCGACGCAGCGAGCGGGCGTCACCTGGGGAACTTCCCCCAGGCGTTCACCCACCTGGGCCTGATCAACGCGGTGCTCAAGGTGATCGCCGCCGAGGAGTGGGAGGACGAGGAGCCGCTCTCGCCCTAGGTGGGAGCGGCGGGCTCAGGAGAGGGCGGATCAGGAGAGGGCGGATCAGGAGAGGGCAATGAGGGCGCCGATCGCGAAGCCGGCGGCGGCGAGCCACAGCAGCGTCGGGAGCACGGACCAGAGACGCGACATGGCCTCTCCTCAGGTGGTCGAGTAGACGACGCCGTCGCGCACGACCACGGCGACGGGCGGCAGGGGACGGGTGGCGGGGCCGGTGAGCACCGCGCCCGTGGTGGCGTCGAAGCGACTGCCGTGGCACGGGCACACGATCGCCCCTGCTGCGACCGATGACACCGGACACCCTTGATGGGTGCAGATCGCCGAGAACCCGTGGACGACGTCGTCCGTCCCCCGGGTGAGCACGACCTTGTCGCCCTCCACGACCACCCCTCCGCTCCTCGGCACCTCATCGAGCCGAGCCAGCTCACGCTCCTCGTCGGGCGCGCCCGGGCCGTAGGCGTTGGCCGCCGTCCCGGGTCCTGGTGCACCGGCACGACCGGCGCGAGCCACCGCGAAGCCGACCACGGCGGCGACGCCCGCCACCGCTGCGCCTCGCAGCGCGGATCGACGCGAGAGCGGCTGGATCGCCACGGAGGACTCCTCTCAGAACAGCGGCAGGCCGGAACGGGTGAAGAACCAGAGGGCCGCACTCAGCCACGTGACCACGAGTGAGCCGAGCACGGTGCCGCCGAGCACGGGCAGTGCCCAGCCGGGCGCTCCCCGGAGGCGCAGACCGAGCATCTTCGCGGCATACGCCCCGTAGAACAGGCACCCGGCGACGCCGTGGAGGACCGCCCGTGGGCTGGCGACCCCGAAGCCCAGGGCCCACAGGCAGTGGAAGGCGACGGGGAGCGTGACCACGAACGCGACGCTCCCGCTCCACCGGTGGGTGGGCGCAACCCAGTCGGGTGCCGCACCGGCTCGCGGCAGGCGACCCCACATCCACAGGGCGGTGAGGAGCTGCACGACCAGGAGGACGACGGCGAGGGTGCCGAGCCAGACCTTCATCTGGAGCATGCCCGAGAAACCCAGGGTGACCAGCGGTCGCGAGCTCGGCGGGTGCACCTTGGCGTAGGCACCCAGTGCGACGCTGACGCCTGCGCCCAGGAGCAGCGCGGCGCTCAGCCCACCCCGAGCCAGGACGCCTGGGTCTCGAACGTCGTGCGACGCCATGGCGACCATCGTCCCACTGGCGGACGGAGCATCGCTCCGCCAAACAGCGGGGACACCTCGCCGCTGCACGTATGCCGCGTGCTCACCCCTTCGGGATCAGCGGCTGCCGCGACCGGCGGAGAAGGCAGCGATGCCGCCGCCCGAGCGCGAGGTGCCCTGCGAGCCGCCGCCCTGCCGCGAGCCCGAGCTGCGCTGCGAGGAGCCGCCCGACGAGCGGGAGCCCTGCGACCTGGGGGTCTCGGTGCGGTAGGACTCGGTGCCCGAGGACTGCGAGCCTCCGCGACGGCCACGAGCCCCGCCTGCCGAGCCGCGACCGGCGCTGCCTGCGGACGCGCGGCCGGAGCCACCGGCGGACGAGCGGCCTGCGGACGAGCGGCCGGAGCCGCCCTGGCGGGGGGCGCCGGAGCCGCCACGGCCACGCTGCGAGCGGCCACCGTTGCCGTTGCCCGACTGCTCACCCACGGGCGCAGGGGTGACGAGCTCGGCCAACGGGCCGGTGAGGTCACCGATGGCGGGGTGGCCGGGCGCGACGTCGACGGCGGTCGGCTTGATGCCGGCCTGACGCATGAGGGTGCGGGTGTCGCCGCGCTCCTCGGGGGTGCTGACGGTGACGACGACGCCCTCGGCACCGGCCCGGGCGGTCCGGCCCGAACGGTGCAGGTAGGCCTTGTGCTCGGCCGGCGGGTCGACGTGCACGACGAGGGTGACGTCGTCGACGTGGATGCCTCTGGCCGCGATGTCGGTGGCCACCAGCACCCGGCTCGAGCCCTCACTGAAGGCGGCGAGGTTGCGCTGACGGGCGCTCTGGGACAGGTTGCCGTGCAGGTCGACCGCCGGGATGCCCGACGCGGTGAGCTGCTTGGCCAGCTTCTTGGCAGCGTGCTTGGTGCGGGTGAAGGCGAGGGTTCGGCCTTGTCCTGCAACGAGTTCCCGCACGACGGCCGGCTTGTTGTCGCGCGACACGTTGAACAGGTGGTGGGTCATCGCCGGCACCGGCGAGGCGGCGCTGTCGACACTGTGCGTGACCGGGTTGTGCAGGTAGCGCTTGACCAGCTGGTCGATCGCGTTGTCGAGCGTCGCGGAGAAGAGCAGACGCTGAGCGTCGCGCGGGGTGGCGTCGAGCAGGCGCTTCACTGCGGGGAGGAAGCCCAGGTCGGCCATGTGGTCCGCTTCGTCGAGGACGGTCACCTCGATCTCGCCCAGGCGCACGTGTCCCTGACCGATGAGGTCCTCGAGCCGTCCGGGGGTCGCGATGACGATGTCGACGCCGCGACGCAGCGCGGAGACCTGCGGGTTCTGGCCCACGCCGCCGAAGATCGTCATGGTGCGCAGCTCCATGGCCGCCGCGAGGGGCGTCATGGTCTCGGCGACCTGGATGGCCAGCTCACGAGTGGGGACCAGGACGAGCGCACGCGGGGTGTGCGGTGCGCGGCGGCGACCGGACTTGGCGAGGGTCGCGATGGTCGGCAGCGCGAACGCGACCGTCTTGCCGCTGCCAGTGCGGCCACGGCCGAGGACGTCGCGGCCGGCGAGGGAGTCGGGCAGCGTCGCGGCCTGGATCGGGAACGGGGTGTCGATGCCGCGCTCACGAAGGGCTGCGACGATGCGAGCCGGGATGCCGAGGTCGGCAAAGGGCACTGGGGCGGGGGCACGGTTCAAGGACACAGTGTGCGTAGACAAAGGAAAGCCTCATCAGAAGTAGGGAGTGGCCGAAGATGCTGAACCACTCACGAACCTGTGAGCTGACGGCGCCAACCAGTAGTTGGGGCGCGGAGCAGACGACCTTGGGTGCACGACGGTGCGCACGCAGTGGTTGCAACCCTATCGGGCCGGGCGTTCATTCCCGAATCGCCCGAACGGACAGGACGCCCGACGTCAGTTCTCCACGAGAGCCTCAGGAGCCTCACGCCTGGCGAGTCGCAACCATGTCTCGACGACGGTGTCGGGGTTGAGGGACATCGACTCGATGCCCTGGTCCATCAGCCAGTCGGCGAGCTCGGGGTGGTCCGAGGGTCCTTGGCCGCAGATCCCGACGTACTTGCCCCGGGCCCGGCAGGCCTCGATCGCCATGGTGAGCATCTTCTTCACGGCGGGGTCGCGCTCGTCGAAGCCGCCAGCCACCAGGGCCGAGTCGCGGTCCAGGCCCAGGGTCAGCTGGGTGAGGTCGTTGGACCCGATGGAGAACCCGTCGAAGTGGTCGAGGAAGGCGTCGGCGTTGACGGCGTTGGAGGGCACCTCGCACATCATCACGACCTGGAGGTCGTTCTCGCCGCGGCGCAGTCCGTTCTGGCCGAGCAGGTCGATGACGCCCTCTGCCTCCTTCAACGTGCGGACGAAGGGGATCATCACCTTGACGTTGGTCAGGCCCATCTCGTCGCGCACGAGTCGCAGCGCCTCGCACTCCATGGCGAAGCAGTCGGCGAACTCCGGTGACAGGTAACGTGCTGCGCCGCGGTAGCCGATCATCGGGTTCTCCTCGTTCGGCTCGTACCGCTCGCCGCCGAGCATGTGGGCGTACTCGTTGGACTTGAAGTCGCTCATCCGCACGATCACCGGCTCGGGCGCGAACGCGGCCGCGAGCATGGAGACGCCCTCGGCGACGCGCTTGACGAAGTAGTCGCGCGGGCCGTCGTAGGCCGCGATGAGCGCCTCGATCTCGGCCCTGATCGCGGGCTCCTGGTCCTCGAGCTCGAGCAACGCCTTGGGGTGGATGCCGATCTGGCGGTTGATGATGAACTCGAGCCGGGCGAGCCCAATTCCCTTGTGCGGCAGGCGAGAGAACTCGAACGCCTGGTCCGGCGTGCCCACGTTCATCATGATCTTGACCGCCACGTCCGGCATGTCGTCCAAGGCCGTCTCGGTGACCGAGAACGCGCGGAGGCCGTCGTAGACGAAGCCGGTGTCCCCCTCCGCTGCGGACACCGTCACCTCCTGGCCGTCCTTGAGCGCGGTCGTGGCCGAACCGGTGCCGACCACCGCGGGGATGCCGAGCTCGCGGGCGATGATCGCCGCGTGGCAGGTGCGGCCGCCACGGTTGGTGACAATGGCGCTGGCGCGCTTCATGACCGGCTCCCAGTCGGGGTCGGTCATGTCGGCGACGAGCACCTCGCCGGGCTGGAACTCGTGCATCGACTCGGCACTGGTCAGCACCCGCACCGCGCCCGCGCCGACCTTCTGCCCGATCGCCCGACCCTCGGCGATGACCGGACCCCGCTCGTCCATGCGGAACCGTTGCAGGGTCGACCCGGACTGCCGCGACTTCACTGTCTCGGGTCGGGCCTGCAGGATGTACAGCTGCCCGTCGACGCCGTCCTTGCCCCACTCGATGTCCATCGGGCGGCCGTAGTGCTCCTCGATCTTGAGGGCGTGAACGGCGAGCTCGGTGACCTCGTCGTCGGTCAGGCTCAGCCGGCCCCGGTCGGCCTCGTCGACCGGCACGAAGTCGATCGAGCGACCCACCTCGGAGTCCTGCGTGTAGACCATCTTGGTGGCCTTGCTGCCCACACCACGCTTGAGGATCGCCGGTCGCCCGGCCCTCAGCGCCGGCTTGTAGACATAGAACTCGTCCGGGTTCACCGCACCCTGCACGACCGCCTCACCCAGGCCGTAGCTGCTGGTGATGAACACCGCATCCGGGAAGCCGGACTCGGTGTCGATGGTGAACATCACACCGGAGGACCCGATGTCGGACCGCACCATCCGCTGCACACCCGCCGACAGCGCGACGACGTCGTGGTCATAGCTGCTGTGCACGCGGTAGGCGATCGCGCGGTCGTTGTAGAGCGAGGCGAAGACCTTCTTGATCGCCAGCAGGATGTTGTCGATCCCCAGCACGTTGAGGAACGTCTCCTGCTGTCCCGCGAACGACGCGTCCGGCATGTCCTCGGCCGTGGCGCTGGAGCGCACGGCCCAGCTCACCTCGCCGGGAGCGCCGGCCACGAGCTGCTCGTAGGCCGCGCGGATGTCGCTCTCGAGGTCCTCCGGGAACGGCTGCTCCTCGACGAGGTCACGGATCTGCGCGCCGGCCTCGGCCAGCGATCGGGTGTCCTCGACATCGAGGTCGGCCAGCGTCGCGCTGATCCGATCGGCGAGCCCCTCGTGGGCCAGGAAGCGGCGGTAGGCGTCGGCCGTGGTGGCGAAGCCGTCAGGGACCCGCACTCCTGCCTTCGACAGGTGCTGGACCATCTCGCCGAGCGAGGCGTTCTTGCCGCCCACGGACTCGACGTCCCCCAACCCGAGGTCTTTGAACCAGGAGATGTTGCCGGTCACGGCGATCCTTTCGACGGGCGGCGGGGGCCGCGAGGGTTCCTAGGCAAGATTGTCGAGGCGACTGTTCTGCATGATGACGGCTGCCATCTCCTCGACCGACATCGAGGCCGAGTTGATGGCGGGGATCCGGTGCGCACGATAGAGCGCCTCGGCCCGGCGCAGCTCGAAGCTGCACTGGGCGAGACTGGCATACGTCGAGCCCGGCCGCCGCTCGCCCCTCACCTGGCTGAGCCGCGCCGGGGTGGAGAGCAGCCCGAAGCACCGGTCCACGAGCCCGCGGATCGGACGGGGTATGCCGCCCGCATCGAAGTCCTCGTCGACCAACGGGTAGTTCGCGACCTTGAGGCCGTGCTGGAGGGCGAGGTACATCGAGGTGGGCGTCTTGCCGCACCGCGAGGGCGCCACGAGGATCAGGTCCGCCTGCTCGAGGTTGCGCAGGCTCGCCCCGTCGTCGTGTTCCATGGCGAACTCGATGGCCTTCATCCGGGCGTCGTAGCGACCCTTGTCCCCGACGCCGTGCAGGGCACCGACTCCGTGCGTTGCGTTGACGTGCAGCACCCGCTCGACGGTGTCGAGATGGGAGCCGAAGAGGTCGATGAAGGCGCACTGCGTCGTCTGCAGCTCGGCCCGGATGTCCTCGTCCGAGACCGTCGAGAACACCAGGGGCACCACCGAGTCCGTGACCGCGGCGTCCAGCTCGAGGACGACCTGCTGCGCCTGCTCCACCGTGGTGATGAACGGGATCTTGCGCCGGGTGAAGGTGACCGAGGGAAACTGCTGCAACATCATGTTTCCCAGCGTCTCGGCCGAGATCCCGGTGCCGCCGGCGAGGAAGAACACCGGAGTGGGGGCTGCTGGCTCGACTGACTCCGGGATCACGCCCCCACCGTTCCACGTGGCGCACCATTTGCACCAGTCACAGTGCCGGGCCACCCGTTCCTGCACTAGTCCGGTTGCGGTATGCAACCAGACCGGCCCTGCGGGTAGCGTTCGCGCAACGCCACACGCACGGCGCCAGCTGCCCACGTCGGAACCCCTGTCCGACGTGGGCAGCGACCCCTAAGGGATCAACCCCAGACAGCAAGAAACCCCGAACCCTGAGGGTTCGGGGTCTTGCCGATGTCCTGAGACATCACCATGGCGGTGGCGGTGGGATTTGAACCCACGGTGGAGTTTCCCCCACACACGCTTTCGAGGCGTGCTCCTTAGGCCGCTCGGACACGCCACCGCGGAGCAGGTTACTAGAGCGGCCGACGGCGACGAAATCGCCCCGAGACCGCCTGCCAGGCGCCCTCGGAAGGCGCGCAGCCGGCATACCGGAGGATTGTCGGGGGAATGCGCGGCGCCCCCGGGCACTTGTCACCGGAGAGATGACCTCCACGACCACGAGCACCGCTGGAGTGGGCCTGCGCTCGGACCGCGGGCCCATCCTGCTGGCCCTGATGGTCTCGACCGGGCTCATCGCCATGGACGCGACCATCCTCGCCACGGCCGTGCCGTCAGTCGTGCGCGACCTCGGCGGCTTCTCGCAGTTCCCCTGGCTGTTCTCGGTCTACCTGCTGGCGCAGGCCGTGTCGGTCCCCATCTATGCCAAGCTCGCCGACATCGTCGGGCGCAAGCCGCTGATGTTGTTCGGGATCGGCCTGTTCCTCGCCGGGTCGGTGCTGTGCGGCTTCGCCTGGAGCATGACCTCGCTCATCGTCTTCCGCGCGGTCCAGGGACTCGGCGCCGGCGCCGTGCAGCCGATGGCCATCACGATCGCGGGCGACATCTACACGGTCGCGGAGCGCGCGAAGGCCCAGGGCTACATCGCCAGCGTCTGGGCGGTGTCGTCAGTCGTCGGCCCCACCCTCGGCGGGATCTTCTCCCAGCTCGGCATCTGGCGCTGGATCTTCTTCGTCAACGTGCCGCTGTGCCTGCTGGCAGGCACCCTCATCGTCCGCGACTTCCACGAGCGCGTCGAGCGCAAGGCGCACCGCATCGACTTTGCGGGCGCCGCACTGCTCACCGTCGCCATGTCGCTGCTCATCCTCGGCATCCTGGAGGGTGGCCAAGCCTGGTCGTGGTCGTCGCCCACCAGCTTCGGCGTCCTGGGCGGCGGGTCGTTGTTCTTGCTCGCGTTCCTCCTCGCCGAACGCCGGGCGGCGGAGCCCGTCCTGCCCCTGTGGGTGCTGAGCCGTCGCCTGCTCGCCACGACGACGATGCTGGCGCTGGGCGTCGGCGTCATCCTGATCGGCCTGACGTCGTTCGTCCCGACCTACCTCGAGAACTCCCTGGGCATCGATCCCCTCGTCGGCGGCCTCGCCCTCGCGGCCCTGACCATCGGCTGGCCGATCGCCGCCACGTTCTCAGGACGCCTGCTCTACCTGCGGTTCGGGTTCCGGCCGGCGATCCTGGTCGGCATGGCGCTCGTCGTCGTGGGCACCGGCACGCTCGCCCTCTTGTCGCAGCACCCTTCGGTGGCCGTGGTCGCGGCGACCTGTTTCGTCACCGGACTCGGCCTGGGACTGGTCGCGAGCCCGTCGCTCATCGCGGCGCAGGCCAGCGTGGAGTGGCACGAACGCGGGGTCGCGACGGGCACCAACCTGTTCGCTCGCTCCATCGGCAGCGCCCTGGGCGCGGCGGTCCTGGGCGCCGTCGCGAACGGCGTCATCGCCCGCTCCGGACGTCCTGAGACCGACCCCGGCACCGCTGCCGACGCCGGCACCGCGGTGTTCGTCGGCGTCCTCGTGGCGGCGCTGATCACGATCGTGGCCGCGCTCCTGATGCCGAAGGTGACGGCGGACACCTCGCCCTCCTCTGCCTGACCCCACTTGTTGCCGACCAGCCGTCACGAGACCCCCGATCCGGGCCCTCCGTGACGCACAGGTGGCAACAAGTCCCGCGGGCCCGCCACTTGTTGCCGACCAGCCGTCACCGGACCCCTGATTTGGGCAGTCCCTGACGCACAGGTGGCAACAAGTCCCGCGGGCCGCCACTTGGTGCCGACCAGCCGTCACGAGACCCCCGATCCGGGTCATCCGTGACGCACAGGTGGGAACAAGTGGGAGATCAAGCGGAGGTGGACTCCTGCGACCGGTGGCGGCGGATCGCCCACACGGCGATCGCCACCACCACGATGAGCCCGACGACGCCGGCAGCGCCGCGACCGAGCCACTTCTCGACCCGGTGGTAGGACTCACCCGCGAGGTACCCCGCCGTGACTGCCGTGGCGCCCCAGGCGATCCCGCCGATCGCGTTCCACGGCAGGAAGACGCGGTACTTCATGCCGGAGAGTCCCGCGAGCGCCGGCATGACGGCCCGGAAGAACGCGGTCCACCGGCCCAGGAACACGGCCGACCCACCCCGGCGACGCAGGAAGTCCTGCGCCGACTCCAGCCGCTCCTGCCGCCTCTCCAGGATCTTCAGACCCATGACGCGGGGCCCGAACAGCCGGCCGATCTCATAACCCACCGAGTCGCCGATGACCGCCGCGAGGATGACCACCACCAACACCCAGGCCAGCGACGTGTGCCCCAGGCTGGCGGTGACGCCGCCGATGATGGCCAGCGTCTCCCCGGGCAGCACGAACCCCACGAACAGCGCGTCCTCGGCGAACACCACCAGCGCCACGATGAGGTAGACCAGCCACGGGGGCGCCCCGAGCACCTGGTTGACGAGGTCGTTGATGAGCCCGCTCACGCCCCTGCTTCCTGTTCGCCCTCATGTGCCGACCTGATGGTCGCCGGCGCGACCGCGATCCGGCCGGCCGCCCGCTGTTCCTCAAAGAATGACAACAGCACCTGAGAGCACTCTGACTCCCGCACTCCGCCGATCACCTCGACGCGATGGGTCGCCCGGCGGTCGCGGACCAGGTCCCAGACCGATCCGGTGGCCCCGAGCTTGGGATCCCAGGCGCCGAGCACCAGTCGCGAGATGCGCGACAGCATCAGCGCCCCCGCACACATCGGGCACGGCTCGAGCGTGACCACGAGCGTGCAGTCCTCCAGCCGCCACTCCCCCAGCGAGCGCGCCGCTGCGCGCAGCGCGACCACCTCGGCGTGCGCCGTCGGGTCGCCCTCGACCTCGCGCAGGTTCCGGCCCTCACCGACCACCTCGCCCGCAGGCGAGACCACGACGGCCCCCACGGGCACGTCCCCGTCCCGAGCCGCAGCGGCGGCGAGGTCGAGCGCCAGACCCATCCACGCGGCATACCGCTCGTCGACTGCTGGTCCACCGCTCGGAGTCACGCGCTAAGTTTCGCGTATGCGCGTCCACGTTGCCGACCACCCGCTCATCACGCACAAGCTGACGTACCTGCGCGACAAGCGCACGGACAGCCCGACGTTCCGGCGGCTGGCCGAGGAGCTGGTGACGCTGCTGGCCTACGAGGCGACCCGCGACGTGCGCGTGGAACCGTTCGAGATCGAGACGCCGGTCGCCCCGACCACGGGCATCAAGCTGTCCAACCCCAAGCCGCTCATCGTGCCGATCCTGCGCGCCGGCCTGGGCATGCTCGAGGGCATGGTGCGCCTGCTGCCGAGCGCCGAGGTGGGCTTCCTGGGCATGCAGCGCAACGAGGAGACGCTCGAGGCGATCACCTACGCCAACCGGCTGCCCGACGACCTCAGTGGTCGGCAGTGCTACGTAATCGACCCGATGTTGGCCACCGGCGGCACCCTCGTCGACGCCATCCGCTACCTCGCCGACCGCGGCGCCGACGACATCACTGCGGTCACGCTGCTGGCCGCGCCCGAGGGCGTCAAGCACGTGGAAGAGGCTCTGGCCGACCTCACCATCCCGATCACCATCGTCACGGGTGCGATGGACGAGCGGCTCAACGACAAGGGCTACATCGTGCCCGGCCTCGGCGACGCGGGCGACCGCCTCTACGGCGTCGTCTGACCTCTCCGACCGGGTATGCCGCGTGGCCGGCTCACGCGGCGCGCCTCACCCGTTCGGCTGATGCCATCGGTCAGGATGGTCCCAGCGGCGCGCTTGACAGGCGTGCCCATCCACCGATCCGGACCGACCGACCTCCCGAGGAGCTGAGCATGCAGCGCGTGAAGAAGATCCTGCTGTGGGTCCTCGTCGCGTTCGCTGCCTACGCCATCTTCACGTCACCCGACCAAGCCGCCGACATCGTCAAGACGTCGGGCAGCATCCTCGCCGACGGGGTGCGCAACATCGGCAGCTTCTTCGACGCCCTGCTCGGCAGGTAGTTCCTCATGGGCCGGTCGCCCAGCCGCGGCGAGATCGACCGCTACCTGGTCGACGGCGAGCGCATCGTCTTCGCGGTGCACCAGCACTGGGGCAGGGTCGCCGAGCCGGTCGGCTCAGCCGTGGCCGGACTGATCTTCGCGTTCTGGGTGGACGCCCGCATCGACCCGAATCTGAGCACCCTCGGCACCCTCGTCTGGTGGGGCTGGTTCGCCCTATTGGCGCGGGCGGGCTGGAAGGTCGTCAACTGGCGGCACGACTGGTTCATCGCCACCGACAAGCGGCTGCTGTTGTTCCACGGCTTCATCACCCGGCGGGTGCCGATGATGCCGCTGACCAAGGTGACCGACATGGCATACGAGCGGTCGGTGCCGGGGCGGATCTTCGGCTACGGCCGGTTCGTGCTCGAGTCGGCCGGCCAGGACCAGGCGCTTCACAAGGTCTCCTTCGTCCCCGACCCCGACCACCACTACCGAGTCATGTGCGCCGAGATCTTCGGGGTCGGCGACCGAAGCAACGTGTTCGACGACCCCTACGACCAGCCGTTGGACGGACAGGACGACCGCTGGGACGATCCGACGTCCGGCGGCGGTTCGTCGCGAGGAGGGCGCAGGGGTGGCGGCCTTCCCGATCCGTATGCCGGATGGGACGACCCGCGGCACTCGCCCCGGCAACCCTCCCCGGCCTCTGAGGATCCGACGGACTCGCTGTATCGCAGCCCCGACCTGAGGGCTCGGGACCGCTCCGCGGAGACCGGTCCGATCCCGATCCGACCGCGGCGCGACTGGGACGACTGACGTCTCACCCTCGCCTCCTCCAAGGAGCGAGGTCGGGAAGGCGCCGCTAGCGTGTCCCGGACCGGGCCGCGAGAGCGGCGAACCGTCCGAGCCGGGAGGCGATGCGATGTCCGTCATGAGGACCAAGTCGATCGAGCAGTCGATCCGCGAGACCGACGAGCCGGAGTACCAGCTCAAGAAGAAGCTGACTGCCCTCGACCTCACCGTCTTCGGGATCGGCGTCATCATCGGCGCCGGCATCTTCACGCTGACGGGTCGGGCGGCAGCTGACTACGCCGGACCGTCCATCGCGATCTCGTTCGTCATCGCCGCGATCTGCTGCGCCCTGGCGGCGCTCTGCTATGCCGAGTTCGCCTCCACGGTGCCCGTGTCCGGATCGGCCTACACGTTCTCCTACGCCTCCCTCGGCGAGCTGGTCGCGTGGATCATCGGCTGGGACCTGCTCCTGGAGCTCATGCTCGGCGCCAGCGTCGTGGCCCAGGGCTGGTCGCAGTACGCCACCCTGCTCCTCGACAAGCTCGGCCTCACCGTGCCGGCGGGCCTGGCACCGGGGTCGCACTTCGACCTGCTGGCCTTCATCCTCGTCGTCGCGCTCACGGCGCTGATCTCCATCGGCATCAAGGAGTCGCTGCGCGTCAACCTCGTCCTGGTGGGCGTCAAGCTGTTCATCGTCCTTTTCGTGATCATCGCCGGGATCGGCTACATCAAGTCGGCCAACTACTCGCCGTTCATCCCGCCGTCGGTGTCCGGCAAGACCTCTGAGGGCATCCACGCGCCGCTCATCCAAGTGCTCTTCGGGGTCACTCCGTCGACCTACGGCATCGCGGGCATCGTCGCCGGCGCCTCGATCGTGTTCTTCGCCTACATCGGCTTCGACGTCGTGGCGACCACCGCGGAGGAAGCCAAGAACCCCCAGCGTGACCTCCCGATCGGCATCATCGCCTCGCTGGTCATCTGCACGGTCCTCTACGTCGCCACGACCCTCGTCATCACAGGCATGGTCAAGTACACCGAGATCGATCCCAAAGCGGCGCTCGCCTCGGCGTTCGAGTCGGTCGGCAAGCCCGGGTTCGCCACGATGATCGCGGCCGGAGCGGTGGCCGGCCTGATGACCGTCGTCATGACGCTGATCATCGGTGCCACCAGGGTCACTTTTGCGATGTCGCGCGACTGGCTGCTGCCGCCGGTATTGGGTCGCACGAACCGCAAGACGGGTACCCCTGTCCGGTTGACCGTGATGATCGGCGCGGCGATCGCCCTCATCGCGAGCCTGACCCCCATCGGCAAGCTCGAGGAGATGGTCAACATCGGGACGCTCTCGGCGTTCGCCCTGGTGTCGGTCGCGGTGCCTGTCCTGCGCAACAGGCGACCCGACCTCAAGAGGTCCTTCACGGTGCCCTTCTCACCGGTGCTCCCGATCGTGGCCGCGTTGATCAGCGTCTACCTGATGCTCAACCTGTCCGTCGAGACGTGGCTTCGTTTCATCGTCTGGATGGCCCTGGGCTTCCTCATCTACTTCACCTACGGCGTGCGCAACAGCCGGCTGTCGGGCAAGGCCAAGGAGGGGCAGCTCCCGAGCATGACGAGCACCTGAGTCGCGTCCGGAACCTGCAGTGGACCCCTGCCCGCCAGGGGCCAGGCCCCTCGCCAAAACTTGATGCTCACGCCGCGTCACTATCGCGGATGACCGACGTCTTCTTGGTTGACCGACCATTGTGACGATGCCGGTCAGGAACGGCGGGCGGCACCCGCAAACCCGCCCGCCGTTCCCCTTACGCTCCCCGAACATCTCGCACCACGTCACTTTTCCGTGCCCTGCGGCGTCTCCATGGATGACAAACCATTGGGGGGAATGGTCGGTCACCAGAAACGGCGGGCGGCACCGCACCCCCGCAACCCCGCCGCCCGCCGTTTCGCCGGACCACCGCGCAACCAGGGACGCGCTCCCACGACACGGGCTTGGAGACGGAGCGTGGTGCAGGGAGGAGCATGGTTGGCGACGGCCGCTGGCAACCGCGACTGGGTGCATGCCAGGAGGTATGCCGCCGCCCTGCAGTCATCCAAGCCCCTCCCGGTCCTCGACGGGTTGCCCGTGCGCCTGGCCCCCCACGAGACGGCCACCCTGCGCACGATCGCGACGTACGAACGCCTGTACCCGGCCCTGCCCACCTCACAGTGGGGAGACCGGCACAGCGCCTCGATCGTGGCCACGACCGACCGGCTGCTGGCCAACCACCGCCTCCGCGGCTGGATCTCCTTCTGGTTCACCGATCTGGCCCTCTACGAGCTCACGCTGGACGACAGCCCTTGGCGGATCGACATCATCTGGCGCAACGCTGACGAACCTCTCCGGCTGAGCGGGACAACGGGACCGCTGCTCGCCGTCCACGTCGCGGCGCACACCGGCGGGGCGCGGTGGCCGCAGCTCCCAGAGCTCCGACCGCTCCTGGACCCCAAGCAGCAGTGGGGCCAGCGGTAACAGCAGCCTCTCGTCGCTGAACGCGGCAGCTGAGTGCTCTTCCGTGGGCCCCGAAGCCGGTGTCACTCGGGCTGAGGCTGGGCCCCGAACCGGCGCACCTCCTGGGGCCATCCACATCCCTCCGCGAGCCGTCCGGCCCACAACGTGGCAGCCTCGTCGTCGGCAACGTCCACCACGGCGAAACCACCCAGGAACTCCTTGCTCTCGACGTAGGGACCGTCGGTGATCATCGCCGTGCCACTGGAGGGGTCGGCGCTGTACACCGGGCCGTCTTCCTCCAGCCCGCCGGCGAAGACGTACACGCCTGCAGCCTTCATCTCATCCACGACCGCCATGGCGAGCGGTCCCCGCCCGCGGAACCACTCCTCCGTGTGGTCGCCCACCCACTGCTGGTTGAAGTAGATGAGGTACTCGGCCATCACTGCTCCTTCTGCTCTTGCGGACCCCGTGGACCGCGTTCACCTGTGCCACGAACGGCGACAACCAAATACGACACCGTTGTACCGGAAGATCGACGCCGACCTGGGCGTCGCAACGAAGAGCACTCGCCCGCACATCGGGACGACCCCGCGGACCGCGGCATGTGCGGACATTGACTCCTAGCAGGACTCCTCGACAACCAGCAGGTGACGACGCTCCTCGTCGCGAAACTCCGCCACGCAGAAGTCCGCTGGCACTCGGGTCGAGAAGTCTCTATCCACCCCCGCCACCGATCGCCAACAAGCCGAGTGCGCTGAGGATGACGGCCGGAACGCTCAGGATGCACGCCAGCACGGCGAAAGTGCGCTCACGGAGGCCGGCCGCACTGTAATCACTGAGCGTTCGAGTCGATCTGACGAGGGCCCAGGCTCCAAAGCCCAACGTGAAGGGGAGGCTCAGGAAATAGATTGAGCTGAACTCGTTGGTGACCTCCTCGTGCCCGATCCAGCCCGCCACGTTGGCCAAGGCAAGCGCGTTGGGCACCAACGCGAGCAGGGCGAGCGCAACGGTCCACTCCTGCTCGGTGCGATACGTCCTGTGACGCGTTGTCGACACATGAGGAGCGTAGCCCCGGCGTCTGGCGGAAATTCGGCGTAGCGGTCGTGCCAAGCGAACTCAGTCAGTTCCAGCACATCGAGAGCCGCGTCAGCGGCTGGACCCAACTCTGCCCGCGACCGAGCCTCCAGTCCCCACCCCTGCCTGCCCTCCCTATCGCCATGGCCGACCCCTGCCACCAGCGCTGCGCGAACATCCGCACATTGGCAGATCTGGTCAACCACCATTCCTGCCGAGCCCCGCTCCAAGCACACACGATGCGAGGGTGAGCATGCGGCTCCGCGGTGGCCACGCGGCATACTCGCGCTATGAGGCTTTCGGTCGTCCTCGACGGACGTGACCTGTCCCTGTTGGTGCCGTTCTGGACGGCGGCGCTCGGCTACGACGCGGTGTTCTCGCTGCCGGAGTTCGAGGTGCTGCGGCCGCGCGAGGGTGAGCCGCCGGGGCCGGTGTTCATCCTGCAGCGCGTGCCGGAGGAAAAGGCCGGCAAGAACCGCATGCACGTCGACGTCCACCCGCCACTCGAGCTCGGGGTGCCCGCGCTGGTCGAGCGGCTGGAGGCGTTGGGGGGCAGGCGGATCGGCGATCCCGTCACCGACCTGCTCGAGGCGATCGACTCCTGGTGGCAGGTGATGGCCGACCCCGAGGGCAACGAGTTCTGCGTCGTCGCCGACCAGGGCCACCCACCGCCCGCTTGATCGTGGAGCCCGCGAGTCTGAAGGATCTGCCGGGTCTGGACCCGCCAGATCCTTCAAACTCGCCGGGGCACCGACCTCACAAGGCCTTGATGATGTCCTCGACGCGTTCCTTGGCGTCCCCGAAGAGCATCTGGCTGTTCTCCTTGAAGAACAGCGGGTTCTGCACTCCTGCATAGCCGGTCGCCATCGAGCGCTTGAACACGACGACGTTGCGCGCCTTCCAGACCTCGAGCACCGGCATGCCCGCGATCGGGCTGGTGGGGTCCTCGGCGGCGGACGGGTTCACCGTGTCGTTGGCCCCGATGACGAGGACGACGTCGGTGTCGGACAGGTCGCCGTTGATCTCGTCCATCTCCAGGACGATGTCGTAGGGCACCTTGGCCTCGGCGAGCAGCACGTTCATGTGCCCGGGCAGGCGACCCGCAACGGGGTGGATGCCGAACCGGACGTTGACGCCCTTCTTGCGCAGCTGTGAGGTCAGCTCCGCGACCGGGTACTGCGCCTGGGCGACGGCCATGCCGTAGCCGGGCGTGATGACGACGGTCGAGGCGTCGCGCAGCAGCTCCGCGACGTCGGCCGCGATCGTCTCGTGGTGCTCGCCGTAGTCCTTGTCGTCGCCGACGGACACCTCCTGGCCGAATCCGCCTGCGATCACTGAGAAGAAGGAGCGGTTCATGGCCCTGCACATGATGTAGGAGAGGATCGCACCGGAGGAGCCGACGAGGGCGCCCGTCACGATGAGCAGGTCGTTGCCGAGCATGAAGCCCGCCGCGGCCGCGGCCCACCCGGAGTAGCTGTTGAGCATCGACACGACGACGGGCATGTCCCCGCCGCCGATCGAGGCGACGAGGTGCCAGCCGAACGCCAGCGAGATGACCGTCATGAGCAGCAGTGGGACGACCGAGTGGGACTGGACGAACCAGAAGAGCAGGGCGGCCGACACGACGAGGGCCGCAAGGTTGAGCCAGTGCCGCGCCGGCAGCATCAGCGGTGAGGACTTGATCCGTGCGCTGAGCTTGAGGAACGCCACGATCGACCCGGTGAAGGTCACCGCACCGATGAACACGCCGAGGAAGACCTCGACGAGGTGCAGCCTGTCGTCGGTGCCCGCGTCGCGGGACTCGAGGAAGGAGCTGTAGCCCACGAGCACCGCCGCCAGACCGACGAAGCTGTGCAACATCGCGACCAGCTCGGGCATCTGGGTCATCTCGACGACCCGCGCACGCCACAGCCCGATCGCCGCGCCCACGGCCATCGCGCCCACGATGAGGCCGAGGGTGAGCACGGGGTGGGCCGCACGGTCGACCGAGAGCCAGATGGTCGCGACGAGCGCGAGGACCATGCCCGCCACGCCGAAAGCGTTGCCCTCCTTGGCCTTCTCGTGCTTCGAGAGCCCCGCGAGGGAGAGCACGAAGAGGACAGCCGCGACGATGTATGCCGCCTGCACCAGGTTGCTGGTGACGTTGCCGCTCATACCGGTTCAGTCCTTCCTGAACATCTGGAGCATCCGGCCGGTCACGGCGAACCCTCCGAAGATGTTGATGCTGGCCACGAGCGTGGCGAGGAACGCGAGGACCTGGATCAGGGCGTTGGAGCTGCCCAGCTGGAGCACGCCGCCGACGAGGATGATGCCGCTGATCGCGTTGGTCTCGGCCATCAACGGGGTGTGCAGGGCGTGGGCGACGTTCGAGATGACGTAGAAGCCGRCGATGACCGCGAGCGCGAATACGGTGAAGTGGCCGAGGAAGACTGCCGGGGAGTTCGCTGCGACGAGGCCGAAGAGCACCGCGCCGAGGGCCATCACCGCGTACTTGCGCCGCGGGTCCGGCGGGGGTTTCGGGGCCTTGGGCTCGGGTGCGGCCTTGGCCGCGGCGGCCGGTGCCGCACTGACCTGCACGGGCGGGGGCGGCCAGAGCGTCTGGCCGTCACGACACACGGTCATGCCGCGCTGGACCACGTCGTCGAGGTCGAGGACGACGCGCCCGTCCTTGCCCGGCGTGAGCAGCTTGAGCAGGTTGACGAGGTTGGTGCCGAACAGCTGGCTCGCCTGCGTGGGCAGCCGCCCGGGCAGGTCGGTGTAGCCGATCAGCTTGACGCCGTTGGCGCTCGTGACGACCTGGTCGGCCACGGTGCCGGCGACGTTGCCGCCGTTGGAGGCCGCCATGTCGACGACGACCGACCCGGGCTTCATCGACGCCACCATCTCCTCGGTGATGAGGCGCGGGGCCGGCTTGCCGGGGATGAGGGCGGTGGTGATGACGATGTCGACGTCCTTGGCCTGCTCGGCRTAGAGCTCGGCSGCCTTGCGGTTGAAGTCCTCGCCCATCTCCTTGGCGTAGCCGGTGGCCGAGGGGCCCTCGTCGTCGACCGCGATCCGCAGGAACTCGGCACCCATCGACTCGACCTGCTCGCCGACCTCGGACCTCGCGTCGAAGGCCCGGACGATCGCACCCAGGCTGCTGGCCGTGCCGATCGCGGCGAGACCGGCCACCCCGGCACCGACGACCAGCACCTTGGCGGGCGGGACCTTGCCGGCCGCGGTCACCTGGCCGGTGAACAGCGACCCGAACTCGTGCGCGGCCTCGATGACCGCGCGGTACCCGCCGATGTTGGCCATCGACGACAGCACGTCGAGGGACTGCGCACGCGAGATGCGGGGCACCGCGTCCATCGCGAGCGCCGTCACGCCCGAAGCGGTCAGCTTGTCGACCAACTCAGGGTTGAGGGCAGGCGAGATGAGCGAGGCGAACAGCGAGCCGGGACGCAACCGCCCGATCTCCTCGTCGGTGGGCCCGTTGACCTTCAGCACGACATCGCTCGTCCACGCGTCTGAGTCATAGCCCGCCGAGCCAATGCCCGCCGAGCCATTGACCACCGAGCCGTCGACCACGGAAGCTCCCGCCGCGGCATACGCGTCGTCGGAGAAGGACGACCGCGCGCCGGCGCCCGCCTCGACCACCACGTCGTACCCGAGGCCGACCAGCTGGCCCACGGTCTTGGGCGTGGCGGCGACCCGGGTCTCGCCCGGCTTGGACTCTGCTGGAACACCGATCCGCACTACTGCTCCCGTCGCTGGAAGGCCGTGGAACGCCGCATGACGCAGCTGACGCCGCGCAAACGTCGCGCGACGCCGCCAAACCTATTGGCTGCACCGCAGCAATGGCGCCGCAACGTGACGACAGTCGCGCCCGCCGTCCATTGGCTGGACGACGGGCGCGAGGCGGTGCGGGGGACGGCTCAGACGAGGCCGATCACGATCAGGGTCATCAGGGCGATGAGCGTGATCGCACCGAGGAAGAGGCCGCCGCCAATGTCGGACTGGGTCTCGGCGTAGGTGCGGTCGCTGTGCAGGTAGTCGTGGGGGTACTTGCCGGCGTGGCCGCGCGAGTGGCGGCCTGCGCGCTCGGTGGCGCGAGTACGGGTTCGGGTGGTGGAACGGGTCATGTCACTCACTCCTTTCAATACGATACGTACCGTATCGTATCCCGTCCGACGAGGCAAACCACACCACGCGATGAGTTCGCCGACCGGTCCGGGTCGATACTGGTGACCCCGAGGAGGACCTGTGACGGACCGAACGCACCCCGAAGCGAACCACGCCCGGCTGCGGTGGAGCGATCCCTTCATGCCGACGTTCGTGCAGCTGCTCGCGAACGTGCTGCTGGTCTCGGTCATCAACTTCACGGTCTGGTTCGCCATCACGTTCTTCGTCTACCTCGAGACGCGCTCGGTCTTCGCGACGGGCATGATCGCCGGCATCTTCCTCGTGGCCACGATGCTCACCGGGATCTGGTTCGGCAGCCTCGTCGACCACCACTCCAAGAAGGCCGTCATGCAGGGGTCGGCCCTCGCCTCACTGGTCCTCTATGCCGCCTCGTTCGGGCTCTATCTCGTCACGCCGCGCGAAGAGTTCACCGAGCCGACGAGTCTGCGCCTGTGGGTCTTCGTGGTCCTCCTCATGACCGGCATGATCGCGGGCAACCTGCGCACCATCGCGCTGCCGACCGTGGTGACCGCGCTCGTCCCAGAGCACCAGCGCGACCGCGCCAACGGGCTCGTCGGCACCACGTCGGGGGTGTCGTTCCTCGTCACGTCGGTGATCAGCGGCCTGCTCGTCGGCGCCAACGGCATGATGGGCGTGCTGGTCCTGGCCCTCGTGGTCGTCGGGCTCGCACTGGTGCACCTCCCCTTCGTGAAGCTCCCCTCCGACGTCGACTCGGCGGCCGACGGCGGCGGCGACCGCAAGGTCGACCTGGCGGGCACGGTGAAGGTCGTGCGCGGCATACCGGGCATGCCTGCGCTCATCGTGTTCTCGACGATCAACAACTTCCTCGGCGGCGTGTTCATGGCTCTGATGGACGCCTACGGCCTGTCGATGGTGTCGGTCCAGACGTGGGGGTTCCTGTGGGGCGCCCTGTCCGGCGTCCTGATCATCGCGGGGCTGCTCATCACCCGCACCGGCCTGTCCTCCAACCCGGTGCGGCTGATCCTGCTCATCAACCTGGCACTGTGGACGACGACCGTGGTCTTCCCGATGCGCAACTCGATCATCTGGCTGGCGGTCGGGATGGTCGTCTACATGGCGCTCATCCCGTACGTCGAGGCCTCCGAGCAGACGGTGCTGCAGAAGGTCGTGCCCTACGAGCGGCAGGGGCGGGTCTTCGGGTTCGCCCAGAGCGTGGAGCAGTCGGCCTCGCCACTGACCGCGTTCCTGATCAGCCCGCTGGCCCAGTTCGCCTTCATCCCGTTCATGACCGACGGACTCGGCGCGAAGTGGATCGGCTCGTGGTTCGGCACGGGGCCGACGCGAGGGATCGCCCTGGTGTTCGTCCTGGCCGGGCTGCTTGGACTGGCCCTGACGGCCTACGCGCTCACCAGCCGCTTCTACCGCCAGCTGCGCGACCGGTATGCCGCGGCGCCGGCAGCCGTGCCGCAGCAGGCTCCGGCGCCCCGAGTCTGAAGGATCTGCCGGGCCAGGGTCCCCACGATCCTTCAGACTCGCGCGGACGGGCGGCGCCGCCGCCCAGGTGCGCGGTCAGGCGCTGGCGCCGCCGACGTCGCCGTGGGGGACGGGCTGGCCGAGCCGGCCGGCCTGGTAGTCCTCGAAGGCCTTGCGGACCTCTGCCTCGGTGTTCATCACGAACGGGCCGGCCCAGGCGACTGGTTCGCGGATGGGTAGGCCGCCGAGCACGACGACGTCGAGCCCCGCGGCATACCGCTCCTGCTGGGTGCGGGCCGAGGAGAGCTGGATGGCGTCGCCGGGTCCGAAGACGGCGAGCTGGCCGGGGCCGACCGGCGTCTGGTCGGGGCCGACGAAGCCGTCGCCGCTCATGACGTAGACGAGGGCGTTGAAGTCGCGACGCCACGGGAGGGACAGCTCGCCACCGGGAGCCACGGTCGCGTGCACCATCGCCATGGGGGTGTGGGTCGAGCCCGGACCCTGCACTCCCCCGACCTCGCCGGCGATGACGCGCAGCAAGGAGCCGCCGTCGGCGGAGGTCAGCAGCCCGACCTCGCTCGACCTCAGGTCCTGGTATGCCGGTGCCTTCAGCTTGTCGACCTTCGGCAGGTTCACCCAGAGCTGGAAACCGTGGAACAGCCCACCGCTGACGACGAGGTGCTCCGGCGGGGCCTCGATGTGCAGGATCCCCGAACCGGCCGTCATCCACTGGGTGTCGCCGTCGGTGATCGTGCCGCCGCCACCGAAGGAGTCCTGGTGGTCGAAGATGCCGTCGATGATGTAGGTGACCGTCTCGAAGCCGCGGTGCGGGTGCCAGGGCGTGCCCTTGGGCTCGCCCGGCGCATACTCGACGGCGCCCATCTCGTCCATGTGGATGAACGGGTCGAGGTCGCGCAGGTCGACACCGGCGAAGGCGCGCTTGACCGGGAACCCCTCCCCCTCGAGGCCACTCGGGGCGCTGGTCACGGAGCGGACGCGGCGCTGCTCGGCGATGGCGCCCGGCGCGGGGACGCGCGGCAGAACCGTGAGGTCGGCGACGGAGACAGCAGGCATGGGCACTCCCGATCTAGTTCGAATTTCAACTATCCCGTAGAACCAGCGCGCCCGTCAACCCATTCCCCCACCGCTCGCCGACGACGAAGCCCGGCCGCAGGCATGCCTGCTGACCGGGCCTCGGGTGCCGTCAGACCTGCGGGCGACGGTCCCCGCGGTCGGCGGCCTCGCGGTCGGCGGCCTCGCGGTCAGCGTCCACGGTCTCGGCCTCGCGGTCGCCGGCTCGGTCAGCGTCCACGGTCCCGGCCTCGCGGTCGCCGGCTCGGTCAGCGTCCACGGTCTCGGCCTGGTTCTCGGCCTCGGTCGCGGACACGTTCTCGGACACGTCGACGTCGGGGTCGCGCTCGTCAGCCGCACGCAGGTGCTCGTCGCGGTTCTCGCGCGCCCTCTCGGCGTCCTCGGCCCGTCGCTGGGCCTCCGACTCGAGCTGGACAGCCCGGGCCTGCTGCTCCTGCGCCTCGGCCCTGGCCTTCTCGGCCTGCGCCTGGGCCTCGGCTGCTGCAGCGTCCCGCTCGCGGTGGTCGCGGTCGTGCTGCTCAGCCTCGGACCGCAGGTCGGCGGCCTCCTCGCGACGGGTTTCCAGCTGGCGGCTCCTGTTCATCATGACGAGCCAGGCGACGACAGCCACGGCGACGATGATGACGATGATCCAGACGATGGGTTTCATGAGCCCTCCTGGGTTGGGCCGGAACGGGGTCCCCGGCACTGGCAACCTAGGGCAGCCCAGCGCAAACGTCCACCGCCCAGGTCGCCGTTTGCGCAGGTCAGAGGGGGTGGCGGGTGAGTCAGGTGGCCAGGCCCAGCTCAGCCACTGACTTCTCACGCATCTCGACCTTGCGGACCTTGCCGGTGACGGTCATCGGGAACTCGTCGACGATCGTGACGTAGCGCGGGATCTTGTAGTGCGCGAGCTTGCCCGTCGCGAACGCCCGCACGGCCTCGGCATCGAGCGGCTTTGCGCCCTCCCGCATGCGGATCCAGGCGCACAGCTCCTCGCCGTACTTCTGGTCGGGCACCCCGATCACCTGGGCGTCGAGGATGTCGGGGTGGGTGTAGAGGAACTCCTCGATCTCGCGCGGGTAGACGTTCTCCCCACCTCGGATGACCATGTCCTTGATCCGGCCGGTGATCTGGACGTAGCCGTCATCGTCCATGACCGCGATGTCGCCGGTGTGCATCCAGCCGTCGACCAGCACCTCGTCGGTCTTGTCCTGCTGCTCCCAGTAGCCCAGCATCACCGAGTAACCCTTGGTGCAGAACTCGCCGGCCTCACCGCGCGGCAGCGTCTCTCCCGTCACCGGGTCGACGACCTTGATCTCGAGGTGGGGGCCCACCCGGCCGACCGTGCCGACCTTCTGCTCGAAGGTGTCGTCGGTGCGGTTCTGCGTGGAGACCGGTGACGTCTCGGTCATCCCGTAGCAGATCGTCATCTCGGTGATCCCGGCGTCGATGAGCTTGGTCATCATCGTTGCAGGACAAGGCGATCCGGCCATGATCCCGGTCCTCACCGAGGACAAGTCGTATGCCGCGAAGTCCGGGAGCGACCACTCCGCGATGAACATCGTGGGGACGCCGTAGAGCGAGGTGCATTTCTCGTCGGCCGTCGCCCTGAGCGTCGCAGCCGGATCGAAACCGGGCGCGGGTATCACCATCGCGGCGCCGTGGGTGGTGCAGGCGAGGTTGCCCATGACCATCCCGAAGCAGTGGTAGAAGGGCACCGGGATGCACACCCGGTCGGCCTCGGTGTAGCGGCACAGCTCGCCCACGAAGAACCCGTTGTTGAGGATGTTGCGGTGCGACAGGGTGGCGCCCTTGGGGAAGCCGGTGGTGCCCGACGTGTACTGGATGTTGATCGCGTCGTGGGGATCGAGGGTCGCCTGGACCTTCGCGACCTGCTCCGACGTGACCTCGTCGGACCGCGACAGCAGGGCATCCCACGAGGCTTGCCCGAGGACGTAGGAGTCGCGGACACCGGGGCAGCTCGCCCGCACCTCCTCGAGCATCGCCACGTAGTCGCTGGTCTTGAAGGACTCGGCGAGGAAGACGGCGCAGATGCCGGCCTGCTTCAGCACGAACTCCAGCTCGTGCGTCCGGTAGCTCGGGTTGATGTTGACCAGGATCGCGCCGATCTTGGCGGTGGCGTACTGAACCACGGTCCACTGCGCGCAGTTCGGCGCCCAGATGCCGACCCTCTCGCCCTTGGTCACCCCGCTGGCGAGCAGCGCACGGGCTAGCCGGTCCACCTCGGCCGCGAACTCGGCATACGTCCAGCGGATCCCCTGGGTCACGTCCACCAGCGCGTCGCGGTCCGCGAACCGGGCCACGGTCGCATCCAGGTTGTCGGGGATCGTCTGCTCCAGGAGCGGGACGTCGGTCTCACCCGCGGTGTGCGACAGCGTTGTCATGCCTGTCATCCCACCGCTCACGCGGGCATCCCACAACCCCGGTGCTCCCGACCGTCGGCGCACACCAAACCCGGTGTCGGCGGGCGGTGGGCTACGGGTACCGTCCGTCGGGACATGAGCACCACACTTCAGGCCACCAACCTCGCCGCCGGGCACGGCGCGCGAGCACTCTTCGCCGGACTCGACCTGATCGTCGGTCCCGGCGACGTCGTCGGGCTCGTCGGAGCGAACGGCGCGGGCAAGTCGACGCTGCTGAGGCTCCTCGCCGGCGAGCTCGAGCCGGAGGAGGGCGCGGTCACGCTGACCCCGGCGAGCGCGACCGTTGGGCACCTGCCCCAGGAACCGGAGCGCCGACCCGGCGAGACCGTGGCCGGGTTCATCGCGCGCCGCACCGGCGTGAGCCACGCCGAGGACGCGATGAACGCCGCCGCCGACGCCCTCGCCGATCCGACGCCGGGGGCCGATGACCGGTATGCCGCGGCGCTGGAGACGTGGCTCGCGCTCGGTGGCGCGGACCTCGAGCAGCGCGCGGCCACCACGGTCGCCTCGCTCGGGCTCGGGGTCGATCTGGACATGCCGATGACCGCCCTCTCCGGTGGACAGGCGGCCCGGGCAGGCCTGGCTGCCCTGCTGCTCTCGCGGTACGACGTGCTCCTCCTCGACGAGCCGACCAACGACCTCGACCTCGACGGCCTCGAACGGCTGGAGCAGTTCGTCGCAGGGCTGCGCAGCCCGGCGGTCATCATCAGCCACGACCGGGAGTTCCTGGCCCGCACGGTCACCCGCGTCGTCGAGCTGGACCTGGCGCAGCAGCAGGTGGGGGTCTACGAGGGCGGGTACGACAGCTACCTCGCCGAGCGCGAGGTCGCGCGGCGGCACGCGCGCGAGGAGTACGAGGAGTACGCCGACACCCGGGGCCGGCTCCAGCAGCGTGCGGTGACCCAGCGCAACTGGATGGCGGTGGGCGTCCGCAACGCGCGTCGCAAGGCCACGGACAACGACAAGTTCATCCCGGCCTTCCGCGCGGAGTCGGCCGAGAAGCAGGCCGCCAAGGCCCGACAGACCGAGCGCATGATCGAACGCCTCGAGGTGGTCGAGGAGCCGCGCAAGGAATGGGACCTGCGCATGACCATCGCGGCTGCTCCGCGCTCCGGCTCGGTCGTGGCCTCGGCTGCGGGAGCGGTCGTGCGGAGGGGGGACTTCTCCCTCGGGCCGATCGACGTGCAGGTGGACTGGGCCGACCGGATCGTCGTCACCGGCGCCAACGGCTCGGGCAAGACGACCCTGCTCGGCGTCCTGCTCGGCACGATCCCCGTCGACGCAGGGACAGCCGGCCTCGGGTCGTCGGTCCGGGTCGGCGAGGTGGACCAGGCTCGTGGGCTCTTCGTCGGGCACCAGCCGTTGGCCCGGGCGTTCGGGGATGCCCTCCCGACGTGGCCGGACGCCGACGTGCGCACCCTGCTCGCCAAGTTCGGGCTCGGCGCCGAGCACGTGCACCGGCCGGCCGACTCACTGTCACCCGGCGAGCGCACCCGCGCGGCCCTGGCGCTGCTGCAGGCGCGCGAGGTCAACCTGTTGGTCCTCGACGAACCCACCAACCACCTCGACCTGCCCGCCATCGAGCAGCTGGAACAGGCGCTCGACTCGTTCGGCGGGACCGTCCTGCTCGTCACCCACGACCGTCGGATGTTGGCCGACCTCAACGCAACCCGTCGCTGGCACGTCGAGGACGGCCACCTCCGCGAGCTCTAGTCGAGCGACGCGCAGGGCGAGCGCCGCGCCGCGCCAGCGCCGCGGCATAAGGTCGATCGGTCAGCTGAGGAAGAGGTCGGGCGCCAGGCCCTCGTCCCTGCCCGTCATGGAGTAGGCCGCGAAGTCGGCGACGCCGCGTGCGCGCAGCAGGTCCTCGTCGATCACGGTCTGGCCGTTGAGGCCCTGGCCCTCGGTGGTGAGGATCTCCCAGGCGGCGTCCGCCACGATGTCGGGCTTGCGGCTCACCTTGACCATCTGGTCGCCGCCGGGCAGGTTGCCGATCGCGTCCGTCGCGACGAGGGTCGCCGGCCACAGACAGGTGGACGAGACGCCCTTCTGGCCCAGCTCGTGGGCGAAACCCAGCGCCGCGAGGGTCATCCCATACTTCGCCATCGTGTATGCCGGGTGGCCGGCGAACCAGCGCGGGTCCAGGTTGATGGGCGGCGACAGGGTCAGGACCTTGGGGTCCGGCGAGGCCAGCAGGTGCGGGAGGGCCGCCTTGGTCAGCATGAAGGTGCCGCGGACGTTGACGTCCTGCATGAGGTCGTAGCGCTTGGGGTCGAGCGTCGCAGTGGGGCTGAGGTTGAGCACGCTCGCGTTGTTGACGACGATGTCGATCCCGCCGAAGGCGTCCGCCGTCTGCTGGACCGCATCTGCGAGGGTCTGGTCGTCGCGCACGTCGCCAACCACCGCGAGCGCCTTGCCGCCGGCCGCCTCGATCGCCTCGGCCGCGGTGTGGATCGTGCCGACGAGTCGCGGGTCTGCCTTGTCGGTCTTGGCGATGAGGGTGATGTTCGCGCCGTCGCGGGCGGCCCGCACGGCAATCGCCAGGCCGATGCCACGGCTGCCGCCGGACATGATGATGGTCTTGCCGGAGAGCGTCGTCATGGCCGAGAGCCTAGTTACCGATCGGTAGCCCCGGTACCGCCAAGCCCCGTGGCCCTCGTCACGCCAACCCGACTCGGCTGCGTCAGCTGGTGATGTCCTTGCCCGCGAACCGCGCCCACGCGGCCAGCCAGAACACCACGGCATACCCGGCTGCAGTGAACAGGCCACGTCCGATCTCGCCACCGGCCATCGGGTCGCGCAGCAGGTCGCCGAACGCCAGCCAGTGGTCGACGAGCAGCCACGGGTGCAGCCAGCCCAGCTGGGGCACCGCGTCGAGGATCCACGACACGATCGTGAACACCATCAGGGCGATCGCGGCGGCGATCGGCACCTCGGTGAGGGTCGAGATGAACAGGCCCACGGCGGCGAGGCCGGCGAGCCCGGCCGCGAGGTAGAGCATGACCAGCACCACGCGCCACACCGCTGCGCCGAAACCGAGCTGGGTGCCCGACAGCGTGGTCAGCGGACCCGTGCCGAACAGCGCGATGCCGATCACGGCACCCGGGACGGCCACCGCTGCAATGCCCCACACCGCCCCGATGCACAGCGACGCGTACTTCACCAGGAGCAAGCGGGTGCGGTTCACGGGGACGGTGAGGAGGTAGCGCAGGGTGCCGAGGTTGGCCTCGCAGGCGATGGCGTCGCCCGACAGCATCGACATCGCCAGGGGCAGGAACATCCCCATCTCGACACCGAGGGCGGCCAGCGGGACGAACAGGCCGTTGGAGGTGATCGACGAGAGGAAGTCAGGTCCTTCTCCTGTCTGCGGCGCCGACACCTTGACGGCGATCGCCATGATGATCGGCACCGCGGCGAGGACGAGGAGGCCGGCCTGGTTGCGTCGACGCCCGGCGATGATGCGCAGCTCGGAGCGCAGCAGCCGGGTCGAGAGTCGGCGGCCCCTCGGACGGGTCACCACGCCTGGGGAGCCCCCGGAGCCCGTTACGTGCACCTCAGCCGCTGACATCGAAACCCTCCCCCGTGAGCGAGACGAACAGGTCCTCGAGGCTCGGCGAGCTCGCGGTGAACGACCGCACCCCGACCCCCGCGCGGACCAGCGCCGCGACGATGGCCTCCGGCTCGAGCTCGCCCGGTATGCCGCGCACCTCACCTGCGTGCGCGGTGACCGACTGCACGCCGAGCCCGGACAGCACCGCAGCAGCCTCCGCCGGCTGGGCGGTCACGAGGTGCAGCGTCACGATGCCGCCGCCGCGCACCTCCGACGTGGTGCCCTGTGCCACTAGGCGCCCATCCCGCATCACGCCCAGGTGGCTGCAGATCTGCTCCACCTCGGCGAGCAGGTGGCTGGAGACGAAGACCGTCGTGCCGTCGGAGGCGAGCGACCCGATGAGGGAGCGCACCTCGCGCGTGCCCTGCGGGTCGAGCCCGTTGGTCGGTTCGTCGAGCACGAGGAGGTCGCGAGGCGCGAGGAGGGCGGCGGCGATGGCCAGCCGTTGGCGCATGCCGAGCGAGTAGGCGCGGTAGCGCTTGCCGGCTGCGGCGGTCAGGCCGACCCGGTCTAGGGCGGTGCCGATGCGGGCTCGGGTGGTCCCGGGATCGGCGAGGACGTCCGCGGAGTCGAGCCGCACGAGGTTCGCCCACCCCGACAGGTACGGGTGGAACGCCGGACCCTCGACGAGCGAGCCGACCCGGTGCAGGGCGATCGTGGCTTGCTGCGGGATGGCCATCCCGAGCAGGCTCCGGCTGCCCGCGGTGGGTTCGACCAGCCCGAGCAGCATCCGGATGGTCGTGGTCTTGCCGGAGCCGTTCGGCCCGAGGAAGCCGTAGACCGCGCCGTGGGGAACACGCAGGTCCACGTCGTCGACGGCGACCTGGGAGCCGAACCGCTTGGTCAGGCCCCTGGTCGAGATCGCGAGGCCCGTCTCGGGTGATGCTCCCGGACCTGGGTCGGACCTCGCGGACTGGCGCGCGGGGGTCGCCCGCCCGCTCGGCGCAGCCTGCTCACCCGCCGTGGTGAGCTGGGTCATTTCGCCGCCAGCGCGGCATACACCCGCTCTGGGGCGACGGCGCCCACGGCGACCCGGCCGTCATCGGTGACGACCACGGTGAACAGGGTGCCCTGGAGCACGTGACCGGTGCCCCAGGAGCCGGACGCCTTGGGCAACAGGCTCAGGACGCGCTGCAGCTGGCCCGCGAGGTCCCCCTGGCTCGCCTGGGACCCGGCAGTCGAGGCGTCGGGCAGCCGGGAGACCACGACGGTGGTCCAGCCGGTGCCCACTAACTTGGGCTTGGCGCCTGCGGGAGCGGAGCCCGGTGCGGAGGGCTTGGTCGCCGCCGCCTTGCCGGCATCGCTGCCCAGGGTCGACGGGGTGACCTTGGTGCCGGGCGGCGGGTTGAAGGCGAACTGGCGAGCGGCCGGCTTGGCGAAGTCGACGTGGGTGAACCCGACCTCGAACGCCGGGTTGGCCGTCTTGGTGGAGAACACCTGCACCCGCAGAGGCACGTGGTGGACGGCGTCCAGCGAGATCCGCACGGACGCGACCAGGCTGGCGGTGTCCTTGGGCTTGAGGACCAGGTCGTAGGCCTGCTGCCCCGCGACCACGGACGCACCCGAGGTGGCGACGCTCGTGGTGGGTTCGATCGCGGACAGGGCCAGCTGGGCTGCCTCCTGCGGTGTCTTGGGCAGGTGGTCGGGCGTCGGGGCCGGCTTGGCGCCAGCCGGCGACTTGGCGCCCTCGGCCGGCAGGGTCGTGTGGGTTGCCGTCTTGTCCTTGCTGGACCACACCCACAGGTCGCGTCCGTTGCGGATCACGTCGGACTCGCCGAGGCTGCCGACCAGGGCGAGCCGCTGCTGCTGCGGCCCCGCGAGCCAGACCCTCCAGGTGTGGGTGCCCGAGACCAGCGAGGTCAGTGACGACGACCCGCCCTGGGTCGACCCCCCGAGGTTGATGTCGGGCAGGCCGAGGTTGGAGGTCTGCACGACGGTGCCGGACAGGCCCTTGAGGTTGGCCTGCTGCACGTCGACGAGCAGCTGCGCGGCGGAACGCGGCGGCAGGCTCGGGTCGGCGCTGGCGACGTGGTTGGCCGTGAGGGCGACGGCACCGATCACGGCGAGTGCGCCGGCGGGTGCTGCCCAGCGGGCGGCAGGGTGCTCCGTGAACAGGCTCATGGGTCCATCCTGCCGCGCGGGACCTGTGAACTTTCTAAGGGTTTCAGACCGGGAATGTGGGCTGAGGGCTGGGACTCTCGTGCCACAGTGGCGGGGTGCGGGTGCTGGTGGTCGAGGACGAGCCCCGGATGGCCGCTGCCCTTGCGAAGGGCCTTGTGGCAGAAGGGTTCGTGGTCGACACGGCGGTCGACGGACCGAGTGGGCTGGAGGCTGCGCGGTTCGGCGGGTACGACGCGGTCCTGCTCGACGTCATGCTGCCGAGGATGTCCGGCTACACGGTGGTCCGGACGCTCCGGGCAGAGGAGAACTGGGTGCCGGTCATGCTCCTGTCGGCCAAGGACGGCGAGTACGACCAGGCCGACGGGCTCGACTACGGCGCCGACGACTACCTCACCAAGCCGTTCTCCTTCGTCGTCCTGCTCGCCAGGCTGCGGGCCCTGGTCCGTCGCGACCCGGCGCCCCGCGCCACGACGCTGGCAGCCGGAGGCATCCGGCTCGACCCCGCCTCGCGCCGGGTCGAGGTGGCCGGCGCGGTGGTGGCCCTGTCCCGCACCGAGTACCTCGTCCTCGAGCACCTGCTGCGCGCGCACCCGGCGGTCTCGACCAAGGAGTCGCTCCTGGACAACGTGTGGGGCTCCGCCGAGACGGTCGACCCCAACGTGGTCGAGGTCTACATCGGCTACCTGCGGCGCAAGCTGGGTCGCGACCGCATCGAGACGGTGCGTGGCGTCGGGTACCGGTTGCGGGCATGACCGGGTGGTTCGGTCGGCGCAGCCTCCGATCGCGGCTCATGGTCGTCGGACTGGCTGGCGTCGCGGGAGCGCTGCTCGTGGGCGGCATCGTCCTGTATGCCGCGATGGGCGCGGCACTGGACCGGGCCACCACCGCGGAGGCCAGGGCCAGTGCGCACGACGTCGCGATCCTCGTGGACGACGGGCGCCTGCCCGAGCCGGTGCCCGCAAGCGGTGCCCAACTGGTCCAGGTGCTCGACCCGCAGAACCGCGTCGTCGGCGCCTCCGTGACCGCCGACCGGTTGACCCCGCTCGTCGACCCGGCCGAGCGTCGACTCGTCGCCCGCGGCTCGGGACTTCGGGTGCCCGGCGCTCGCGCCGGGCTGTCGGGTGAGCTCCAGGTGGCGGGACTCGAGGCCGGACCGGAGACGGCACGGGTGCTCGTCGTGGCGGCAGTGCCGACGGCTGACCTCGACAACAGCCGTCGGGTGCTGCGGACGCTCATGCTGGTGCTCCTCCCCCTCTTCCTCGCGCTGCTCGGTGTCGTCGCCTGGCGCGTCATCGGATCGGCCCTTCGTCCGGTGGAGTCGCTGCGACAAGGTGCCCAGCGGATCGGTGCGGCCGCCGACCCGACGGAACGGCTCCCGGTGCCCGACACCCGGGACGAGGTCAGCGCCCTGGCGACCACGCTCAACGACATGCTCGCCCGCCTCGCGTCCGCTGGTGCACAGCAGCGCAGCTTCGTCGCCGACGCGGCGCACGAGCTCCGAAGTCCGCTGGCGAGCATGCGCACCCAGCTGGAAGTCGCCGCCCGCGTCGGCGAGGGGGGCGCCCTGCCGGGCGAGCTGCTGCCGGAGGTGGATCGCCTGTCCGCCCTCGTCGAAGACCTCTTGGTGCTGGCGCGCTCGGGCGCCGAGGGCTCGCTCTCCGAGGCGACGGAGTTGTCGGTCGCCCAGGTGGTGGCTGACACCGAGCGGCGCTACACCTCGGCTCGCGTGCCGGTGAGGGCCCAGACCTCCGGTGGTCTCGGGGAGGCGACCGTCGTGGCGCGACCTGACGACCTGACCCGGGCCGTCGGCAACCTGGTCGACAACGCCGTTCGCCACGCGGCCACCCGCGTGACCCTGTCCTGGGAGCGTCACGGCAACTCCGTGTGGCTCGTCGTGACCGACGACGGACACGGCATACCCGAACCCGACCGCGAGCGGGTCTTCGACCGCTTCGCCCGGCTCGACGAGGCTCGCGACCGCGACAGCGGCGGCAGTGGCCTCGGCCTGCCCATCACGCGAGAGCTGTTGCGGCGCAATGGCGCTCGGGTGTGGCTCGAGGACGCCGCACCCGGCGTGCGGGCTGTCGTGGCGTTCGACCGGGCCAAACCGAGCGATTCCACCCGCGGTTGAGGGGAGGCATCAGCGTCTGACCGGAGTCGAGTGGCCGCAGCGGTGGCTCAACCCCGAAAGGGTGCGCTTCACCCCGGAACCGTTTCGGGGTGAAGGCCACCTTTGTCCCTACAACCGATAAAGGTGAGGCGGGGGGCTAGGGGGCGGTGTCGTTGAGCAGTCGCAGGAGGCGGGCGAGGTCGGCGACGTCCTGCGCCTCCCAGCTCGCCAAGCGCGCACGCAGCCGCTCACGCCGACCCGACACCGAGCGCTCCAGGGCCTCAGCACCGGCCGAGGTGAGCCGCACCTGACGGGCTCTGGCGTCGTCCGGGTCGGGGATGCGCTCGATCAGGCCGAGGTCCTCGAGCGTGGTGAGGTTCCGGCTGGTCGTCGACTTGTGCAGCCCGAGCAGGTCGGAGATGTCGCCGCCCCGCGCGCCGCCGCCGGTGGCGGCCAGGTCACGGATGGCGACCAGCACGGCATACCCCGCGGAGTCCAGGTCGGGGTGCACGTCCAGGGCGGTGCGCTGCTGCGCACTGCGGGCACGGCGCAGCAGCCTGCTGAGCTCGATCTCGAGTGCCCCGAGGTCCGACGTGGGAGCCATGCAGGGGAGCCTAGGGCAGCGCGCGCACTGCACGGGGAGTTGACCATCTCGGGAGGCCACGTCTATATTCCGCGTGGAATATTTCGCACGGAACGATCGGACGCCTGGACACCGATGCCCCTCTCCCCGCTGGCCATCTCGGCGCTGGCACTGCTCAACGAGCGCGCCATGCACCCCTACGAGATGTACCAACTGCTGCTCGAGCGCCACGAGGACCGCATCGTCCGCGTCACCCCGGGCTCGCTCTACCGCACGGTCGAACGCCTCACCCAGGACGGCCTGGCCGAGGCAACCGGCACCGCCCGCGCCGGCAACCGGCCGGAGCGCACCACCTATGCCATCACCGAGCTCGGCCGCACGTCGCTGGTGGAGCGGATCCGGCAGATCCTGCGCGAGCCCGTCAACGAGTTCCCCAGCTTTGCCCTGGCCCTCGCCGAGGCACACAACGCCCCGGCCAGTGCCGTCTGCGCCGACCTGCGCGACCACCTCAAGGTCATCGAGGGCGAGCTGTCCGACATCGACTGCCTCGTCGACAAGGCCAGGGCGCGTGAGATCGCCGAGGCCTACTGGGTCACCGCCGACTACATCCGTCACATGACCGTGGCCCAGCAGGACTGGATCAACGGTTTCCTCACCCGACTCGAGAAAGGCGACCTGTCATGGCCGCACCCGCAACCCTGAGCACCGACCTGCCCGCCGACTACCGCCCGTGGCCGGCCCTGTGGGCCATGGTGATCGGGTTCTTCATGATCCTGGTCGACTCGACCATCGTGTCCGTCGCGACGCCGGCGATCATGAAGGGCCTGGGCGCCGACGTGAACTCGGTCATCTGGGTCACCTCCGCCTACCTGCTCGCGTATGCCGTGCCGCTGCTCATCACCGGCCGCCTCGGCGACCGCATCGGGCCGAAGTACGTCTACCTGAGCGGGCTGGCGCTGTTCACCCTCGCCTCCCTCTGGTGCGGCCTCACCGGTTCCATCGAGATGCTGATCATCGCCCGCATCGTCCAGGGCGTCGGGGCCTCGCTCATGACGCCGCAGACCATGGCCGTCATCACCCGCACCTTCCCCGCGGCCTCCCGCGGCCAGGCGATGTCCCTGTGGGGCGCCACCGCCGGCGTCGCCATCCTCGTCGGACCGCTGGTCGGCGGCCTGCTCGTCGACGGCCCCGGCTGGGAGTGGATCTTCTTCATCAACGTCCCCGTCGGCATCGCCGCCTTCGTGCTCGCGGCCCGCCTGGTGCCCACGCTGCAGACGCACAGCCACTCGTTCGACTGGATCGGTGTGGCGCTCTCCGCGGTCGGCATGTTCCTCATCGTCTTCGGCATCCAGGAGGGCGAGACCTACGACTGGGGCACGATCACCGGGATCATCTCCGTGCCTCTGCTCATCGCCGCGGGCATCGTGGTTTTCGGCCTGTTCGTCTACTGGCAGAGCCGGATCCGGACCGAACCCCTCGTGCCGCTCGGGCTGTTCCGCGACCGCAACTTCTCGCTGTCCAACATCGCCATCGCCGCAGTCGGGTTCGCCATCACGGCGATGGCCTTCCCGTTCATGCTCTATGCCCAGGTCGTCCGCGGCCTGACCCCGACCCAGTCGGCCCTGCTGCTCGTGCCCATGGCGGTGCTGGCCGGCGCGCTGTCCCCGGTCGCGGGCCGGCTCATCGACCGCATGCACCCGCGGGCCATCACGGCGTTCGGGTTGGCCCTGTGCTCGGTCGCGCTGTTCTTGCTCAGTCTGGTGACGACCACGGACAGCCCGACGTGGCTGCTGCTCGTGCCCATGGCGCTGATGGGTGTCGCGAACGCCTTCATGTGGGCCCCGCTCGCCGCCACCGCCACGCGCAACCTGCCGATGTCCTCGGCAGGCGCCGGATCCGGCATCTACAACACGACCCGGCAGATCGGCGCAGTCCTCGGCAGCGCGGCCATCGCGGCCCTCATCGAGGCGCGGCTGACGGCCAACCTGCCCGGGGTGCCCCAGGACATGTCGCAGCGCACCTCAGGCGTGAAGCTGCCTCCGCAGATCGCCGACGGCTTCGCCAGCGCGATGTCGCAGGCGCTGCTGCTGCCGGCAGCTGTGCTGCTCCTCGGGGTGGTTGCCGCCCTCGCCTTCACCAAGCCGACCCACTCCTGACCGTGGTGGCGTCCGTGCAGCGGCTGCGCTTCACGGGCGCCATCGCCGGGGTCGGCTCCACCAGCGGCGTGCGGTTCGTCGTGGGACGGTGGGTCGAGTCTCCCCTCGGGCCGTTCGCCGACGTGATGGTCGAGGACGCCGCGGGCCACCGGACCCTTCTGGCGCCGAGCGACGGGGTGGCCGAGTTCGTCCAGCAGACCTACGAGTTCGACGAGGTCTGCCAGACGCCGGTGTCCGTGGCGGTTACCGAAGCGGGTTGGGACGTTCGCGCGGGCGACCACCTCGCGGCATACCTCTCCGTGGGGAGGCGGATGCCGCTCGGCTGGCTGCTGCGCGCGGTGCCGCCGCGGATCGGGACCAGTCCCGCGTGGGCCACCGTCGTCGACCCCGTGGCCCGGGTCGCGCTGCGTGGGGTACGGACGCGCGGAGTTGCGATGGAGGGTCGACGTGAGTGGTACGGCGCCACCGACCTGCACGAAGTGACGGCGCTGTCCGGGACCTGGCGCGGCATGGCCCTGGGCGGCCTGGCCGACGTCGACCCGCCCTGCCGGTTCGGGTTCAGCTCCACGCCGACGCGCCCGGGGGTGACCACCGTCGTGTCCACGGTCGAAGTGCTGGGACACTGAGCGCGTGCGCCGAATCACGCAGTCCCGCAAGCTCCACCAGGTCCGCTACGACGTGCGTGGGCCGATCCTCGAGGAGGCCCAGAAGCTCGAGGCCGAGGGGCACAAGATCCTCAAGCTCAACATCGGCAACCCCGCGCCGTTCGGCTTCGAGGCGCCCGAGGCGATCCTGCAGGACATGGTCCACCACCTGCCGAACTCCCAGGGCTACAGCGACTCGCGCGGCATCTACTCCGCCCGCACCGCCGTCGCGCACTACTACCAGTCCCGTGGCCTGACGGACACGCACGTCGACGACGTCTACATCGGCAACGGCGTCTCGGAGCTCATCTCGATGGTGCTCACGGCCTTCGTCGACGAGGGCAACGAGATCCTCGTGCCGGCGCCGGACTACCCGCTCTGGACCGGCGCCGTGACGCTGGCCGGCGGCACCCCGGTCCACTATCGGTGCGACGAGCCCAACGGCTGGAACCCGGATCTCGCCGACATCGAGTCCAAGATCACCGAGAACACCCACGCCCTGGTCGTCATCAACCCCAACAACCCGACCGGCGCCGTCTACAGCGACGAGATCGTGCGCGGCATGGCCGACATCGCCCGCCGCCACAACCTGGTCCTGATGTCCGACGAGATCTACGAGAAGATCCTCTTCGCCGACGAGGTGAACCAGCCGGTCCACCACCACACCGCGACCTTCGCCGGCGACGACGTGCTGTGCCTGACCTTCAGCGGGCTGTCCAAGGCCTACCGCGTCTGCGGCTACCGCGCGGGCTGGGTGATGGTGTCGGGGCCCAAGGAGCTCGCGGCCGACTTCCTCGAGGGCCTGACCCTGTTGGCCAACATGCGCATGTGCGCCAACGTCCCGGGCCAGCACGCGATCCAGACGGCACTCGGCGGCTACCAGTCGATCGAGGAGTACATCCACCCCGGCGGCCGGTTCTACGAGCAGAGCAAGACGGCCTGGCGACTGCTCAACGAGATCCCGGGCGTCAGCTGTGTCGAACCGCACGGCGCGCTCTACTGCTTCCCGCGGCTGGATCCCGACGTCTACCCCATCAAGGACGACCAGGCGTTCGTCATCGACCTGTTGCGCAGCAAGAAGATCCTGGTCACGCACGGCACCGGCTTCAACTGGTTCGAGCCCGACCACTTCCGCCTGGTGACGCTGCCCGATGTCGAGGTCCTCACCGAGGCCATCGGGCGGATCGCGGACTTCCTGGAGACCCAGCGCGCCTGATGCGCATGGTCCGGGCGGGTGACGCTGGGCTGCTCGGGGCTGTCGCCGCGGGCGGTGTGCTGGGTTCCCTCAGCCGGTATGCCGTCGGGCTGGCGCTGCCGCACGTGTCCGGCGCCTTCGCGTGGTCGACGTTCCTAGTCAACGTCACGGGGTCGCTCGCGATGGGCGTGCTGGTCGTCTGGGTGCTCTCGATGACCCAGCCGCACCCGTGGCTGCGGCCCTTCCTCGGGGTGGGCGTGCTCGGGGGCTGGACCACCTTCTCGTCCTACGCCCTGGACATCCACGCAATGGTGCAGGCGGGGCGCGGACTGGTCGCCGCGGCATACCTCGTGGGGTCGTTGGTCGCGGGCCTGGTGGCGGTGGGCTTCGGGATCACGCTCGGCGAGCGGGTTTTCGGGCGGCGACCGTGACCGGGTCGGGCGCGCTGCTGGTGCTGGTGGGCGCCGCCATCGGTGCGCCGCTGCGGTTCGTCGTCGACCGGTGGGCGCGGGAGCACACCAGGGCCGGGACCATCCTCGGGACGCTCGTCGTGAACGTGGTGGGGTCTTTCGTCCTCGGGCTCGTGGCAGGGGTGCCGCATCCAGCCGTGTGGCTCATGCCGTTGGTGGGCATAGGTTTCTGCGGGGCGCTGACGACGTTCTCCACGTTGGCGTTCGAGACGTGGGTGTTCTTCGAGGAGCGCGCCTGGCGGCCGTTCGTCGCCAACCTCGCCCTCACCCTCGGCCTCGGCCTGCCTGCGGTCTCGCTCGGCTACCTGATCACGTCCTGACCCGAGGGCGACCGACCGCACGGCGACCGACCCGCAGGCGGACGCCGAGTGAGCGCCAACCCACTCTCGAACCTGGTCGATGAGTGGGTTGGCGCTCACTGAGAGAGTCGCCGCCGGGCGTTCAGTCCTGCGCGGGCAGGCTCGGCATCGCGGGCAGCTGCCGCGCGACCACTGCCGCCACGAGCATGAGCCCGACGAGCACCGCGAGCGCCACCTCCATCGCGGGTCGGAACGTCTCCACCGGAGACGCAGACCCGTGGGCGTCGACGACGGAGAAGAAGAGCGAGCCCAGCACTGCCACGCCGGCCGCGCCCGAGAGCTGACCCGTCGTGCTGAACAGCCCCGATGCCGACCCAGCCTTGTCGACCGGCACGTCCGCGAGCGTGAAGACGCCGATCGGCGAGACCATCAACCCGAACCCGGCACCGCCCACCACGAACCCCGGAAGGAACGTCCAGACCGAGGTCGAGGCGTCGGCGCCGTGGACCGTGACGGCGAGGACCACGGCACCGGCCGCCCAAGTCAGGGCACCGATCTGCAGCACCCGTCGACCGATCTTGGGTGCGAGCACGGCCACCCCGACGCCGGCGAACACGGTCGTCGTCAGCGCGAACGGCACCCCCGCGAGCCCTGCCTTGAGCACCGACCAGCCGAGACCCGCCTGGAGATAGATCGTCTGGCACAGGAAGTAGGAGGCCATCGCCATGAACAGCAATGAGTTCATCGCCGAACCGGCGGCGAAACCCCGGCCCCGGTAGAGGCTGAGCGCCACCAGCGGCTCGCGAGCGGCGCGCTCGGCCCGGACCTGTGACCGCGCGAAGAACCCGAGCACGACCGCGCCGGCGGCCATCGCGGCATACACCCAAGCCGGCCAGCCCAGCTCGCGACCCATGGTGAGGGGGTAGAGCACGGCGAGCAGACCCACAGCGAGCACCGTGACTCCACGCAGGTCGATGCGCGGGCGTTGCGTGGCAACGGATTCCGGCACCCACCGCAAGGCGGCCACGATGGCCAGAACGCCGAACGGAACGTTGACGAGGAAGATTGAGCGCCACCCCAGACCGCCGAGGTCCGCCTCGGTCAGGAGGGCGCCGATGACCGGCCCGAGCACTGCCGACAGTCCGGCCAGCCCGGTGAAGAGCCCCATCGCCTTGGCCCGCTCGTGCGGCGCGTACATCACCTGCAGGCTCGACAGCACTTGCGGAATCATCGCCGCGGCTGCGAGTCCCTGCAGCGCGCGGAAGCCGACCAGCGCCTCGGCGTTCGGGGCGAAGCCGCACGCCGCCGACATGAGGGTGAAGCCGACGAGCCCGCCGAGGAAGACCCGCTTGCGCCCCCACAGGTCGCCGAGCCGGGATCCGGTGATCAGGCCGACGGCGAACGCCAGCGGGTAGGCCGCCACCATCCACTGCAGCTGGGCGGCGCTGGCCTGGAGCCCGGCCTCGATGGTCGGCAGGGCGACGTTGACGATCGTGGTGTCGAGGAGCTCCATCGTCGAGGCGAGGAACAGGCTGAGCAGCGCGATGGTCCGTGCCCGTCCCAGCGGCAGCGCGCCCCGCGCCACCGCCGGGGTCCCGGGCTGCGTGGCGTCGCCACTCGTGGCCTCGTGGCTGTCGACCGGCGGGTATGCCGTGTGCTCACCCTCGCGAGGCACCTCCAGCGTGGTGGTCATGTCCTTCTCCTGACGTGGTGGTCTGCGGATTTCTGTCATCACCGACGCTAGGGAGAGATCCGGCCACTTTCTGACCGCTATCTCAGGCATCCTGAAGTCATGGCCAACACCAGCTCCCGCACCCTGCGACTGCTCTCCCTGCTCCAGACCCACCGGTTCTGGGCCGGGCCCGAGCTGGCCGAACGGCTGGAGGTGTCCGAGCGCACCCTGCGTCGCGACGTCGAGCGGCTGCGCGAGCTCGGCTATCCCGTCGACTCGGTGCGCGGCGTCGAGGGCGGCTACCAGCTCGGAGCCGGCGCCACGATGCCGCCCCTGACCGTCGACGAGGACGAGGCGATCGCCATGGTGGTGGCGCTCAACGGAGCAGCGCAGCTGACGTCGGGTGCGCTGTCGGAGGCGTCGGTCAGCGCCCTGTCCAAGGTCGTGCAGGTGCTGCCGCCCAAGCTTCGTCGGCGAGCAGAGGCGCTGCGGGCGGTGACCGACGACGCGCCCTTCTCCGAGGCACCGGCAGTGCAGGCCGAGGTCCTCGCAGCCGTCGCCCAGGCCACGCGTGACACCGAGCGCATCCGGTTCACCTACCGCGCGCGGGGCGGCCAGGTGGCGGGTGAGGACGTCCGGCGCCACGTCGAGCCGCACCGCCTGGTCACGGTGGGTCGGCGCTGGTACCTGCTCGGCTACGACCTCGACCGGCAGGACTGGCGTTCGTTCCGGCTCGATCGCCTGACCGAACCATTCGGGACCCGCTCACGATTCCGGGCCCGCGAGATCCCGGGAGGCGACGCCGCGGCCTACGTGCGAAAGGGACTGTCCCGCAACGAAACCCGTGTTGTCGTGCGCGCCACGGTGAGGGCATCGGCAGAGCAGGTGGAGAAGCGCACCGGGCGCTGGGCGCGCGTCACCCCCATCGACGACACCTCCTGCCGACTGGAGATGGACGCCGTGCACCCGGGGTGGGCGGCGTTCGGGCTGGGTGTGGTCGACGCACCCGTTCACCCTCGAGGAAGCCACTCCGGAGGTGCTCGAGCTGCTGCGCCTGTGGTCGTCGCGCTTCACCGAGGCAGCCGGCACAGTCCAGAGCGGCTGACGGACCTCGGTGCGAAACTGCCGACATGACCGCGAACTGGCACCTCACCGTCGACTGCGCCGACACCTCCCGACTCGTGACCTTCTGGTGCGCGGCGCTCGGCTACGTCCCCGAGCCGGCCCCTGCCGGCTGGGACTCGTGGCTCGACTACTGGCGAGCGGGCGGCATACCCGAGGAGGAGCTCGTCGGTGCCGAGAACGGCAGCGGGGCGATCGTCGACCCCGAGGGGGTGCGACCGCGCATCTGGTTCCAGGAGGTGCCCGAGCCCAAGTCGGTCAAGAACCGGCTGCACATCGACGTCCGGCACACCCCGGGACGCGAGGCGATGCCGTACGCCGCGCGGCGGGCGAGCGTGGACGCCGAAGTCGAGCGGCTGGTCGCCCTGGGCGGGAGCATCGCCTACGTCAATGCCCCCGACGGCGCCGACTACTACGCCGTGACGCTGCGCGACCCCGAGGGCAACGAGTTCTGCGTGGTGTGACAACTGTGTGGCGTGACGGCTGCGTGGTTTGACGGCAGCGTGGTGCGACCGAACCGGTCCGGCCACCTGAGAGGCTGGCCCGGTGCTGACGACCAACGACATCGCCAAGTGCGAGAACTGGTTCGAGGACCACGGCCTGCCCTACTTCGTCGAGTCCGGCCACGAGGCGATCCAAAGGGCGCTGGCCCCCCGCATCGTGGGCCTCTGGGCACTGGCTGCCGTCGTCCCGGCCGTGGTCGTCACCGTCGTCGCGCTCAACCTGGCCCTCTCGGGCGGCGCGGCTGTGGCTGCGGGCCTGCTCGTCGCGGCGGCCGTCGCGCTGGGTCGGGCCATCCGCGTCTTCCGCGTCGGGCGGATCGGCCGGTGGGCGCTGGCCCACGCCTGGGAGAACCGTTCGCTCATCGGACCCCTCGCGACGAGGGCGCTGCCGTTCCTGCTGCTGTTCATCACCTTCCTGTTCATCAACACGGAGGTGTGGCAAGTCTCCTCGGCCCTGCCGCGGCCGCTGCTGTGGGTCTGCGTCGGCATCTTCGCGCTGCTCGCGGTGGCGTTCCTCGCACCGTCGTTCGCGAGCGAGATCGAGCGGGTCGGCGTCGAGGTCGAGGGTGAGCGGCTGGCGTCGACCTGCCAGGGGACACCGGTGGCTTCGGCTGCGCGGGAGATCTTGTCCGAGCCGCACCTCGCCACCGAGGTCGCCGGCATCCGGCTGCCGAAGCTCCAGCGTCGCAACCTGATGCTGATGCTCTTCATCGCCCAGGCGATCCAGATGCTGTCGCTGGTCGTGATCGTGTTCGGGTTCTTCGTGGTCTTCGGCTCGATCGCGATCCGGCCCAGCGTCATCCAGGCTTGGGTGGGCGAGAAGCCGCACTACACGGGYCCGTTCCACCTCATCAGTGACGAGCTGTTCTCGGTGGCGGTCTTCCTGTCGGCGTTCGCGGGTCTCTACTTCACGGTCCAGGCCGTCATCGACCAGAACTACCGTCGCGAGTTCTTCACCCGGATCCAGGACGACCTGCAACGCGCAATCGGCGTCCGCAAGGTCTACGTGGCCTTGCGTGCACACCTCACCACACCGCGGACCAACTGACCGCGCGAGCACCACGACGTAGGCTCCAGGCTGTGAACCGTCGCCTCTCGCTCGTCATCGGTGTCGCGCTCGTCCTCATCGGAATCGTCTGGACCCTGCAGGGCCTCGACATCCTCGGCGGGAGCGGCATGAGCGGGGTGGGCATCTGGGCGGTCATCGGGCCCTTCGTCGCCCTGATCGGGGTCGTCGTCGCCCTCGGCGCCCGCCGCCAACGCTGACGCATCCGGTATGCCGGCCCGGCGCCGACCTCGCGCCGGTTCAGCAGCCGGTCCCTCCGTCAGCCCGGTGCCCGGGCATGCAGCGCAGGCCCGCCGGGGTTCGGCGGCCCTGCCCTGAGCGGTCGCCTCAACGGCGCAGGAGACGTATCCCGGTCCCGAGCAACCAGAGCGCCAGTCCGGCCTGGAATGGGAAGAGCACCGTGTAGGCCACGTTGCCCGTCGTGACGAGAAGGGGCGCGGACGCGGCATACCCGAGGCCGCCGATGACGGCGACGACGGCGAGGACCCAGGCCGGCCGAGTGCGCGCGGCACGAGCCACGAGCACGGCGACCACGGCGCCCGAGATCCCGACCAACGGTGCCGAGGCGACCTGCAGCAGGACGTGGAGGTCGAGCACCGGTGTGGCCTCGTGGTGCTCCAGCGCATGCGCTTCGCCTGCGGCCAGGAGGTGTGGGAGGACCTCGAGCGCGCCGAAGACCCAGGCGACCGACGCCGCAGGAAGCCACCGTTGGACAGAAGGACCGAAGGTGTGGCGCCGCCAGGCCACCACGAGGCCTGCTGCGGCGAGGACGCTTCCGACGAGGAGGACCCAGTGCGCCGGCGCCCACGCGGGGCTCTCGAACATCGACAGCAGGTGTGCGTCGACGGTGTCTCCATGGCCATGCGGGTGGAGCTGACCGCCCAGCGCAATCCCCAGACCGCCAGTGGCGAACAGGATCGCGACGAGGCGACGACTGGCGCGCGGGGCCTGGGGGCCGGCGCCGGTCGCTGCCGAGTGGCTCGACCGTGCTTCGTTCGCGGACGGGGCCACGACCGGGGTGCCCATCTCAGGCCGCCATGAGGGTGTTGTGGGTGGAGACGATGCGCCACGCCCCGTCGGCCTGCCGGACGATGACGCTGGTGGACATGGCCTGGTGGACGCCTGCGAGCGGGCCAGTGGGGCTGTCGAGCGTGTTGGCCGAGAGGGCGAGGACGACGTCGGCAGCGAGGGCCTCTGCGCGCACCAGCTCCATCCGGTTGACGCTGCCGGCATAGATGGTCGCGAAGATCCCGGCGTGGCCGGCACCGATGGCCTCGGCCCCGAGGAGGCGGTCGCCGCGGATCGTGACGAACGAGGCGTCAGCGGTGTAGACGGCGCCGAAGGCCGCTCCGTCCGCGGCGTTCCAGGCGGACTCGAGGCGGGCGAGCGCCTCGGTCGCCACGGTCTGAGCCTCGGTGGTCAGGGTGGATGCGTTCATGGTCGTGCTTCCTTTCGCTGAGTTGGTATCTATTCATTAGTGATGCACTCAGTGAATATAGAACAACTCAGCGAACCTGTACAGTGGTTGCCGTGACGACTTCTCGCACCTACCGATCCGAGCTCCGGGAGCAGCAGGCAGAGCGCACCCGCGAGCTCATCGCCGCGGCGGCGCGCACGCGGTTCCTCGAGGGTGGCTGGGCCGGGACGAGCGTCCGGTCGGTGGCGCAGCTGGCAGGAGTGTCGGAGGCGACGGTCTACAACGCCTACGGGAGCAAGGCCGGGCTGGCGAGCTCGCTGATCGACGCCGCCGAGCAGAGCGCGGACGTCCGCCGAGTCGTCGCCGAGCTGGAGGAGCACGAGGGCAACCCGGTCGAGCAGCTGCGGGCGTTCGTGGCCTTCGACCGACGGCTCTTCGAGCTGGGTGGCGACGTGCTGCGGCTCCTGGCTGAAGCCCGACGCCAGCACCCCGAGCTCGGTGTGGCCTACGAAGAGGGCAGGCGCCGGGGCGAGACCGAGCGCGCCAAGCTGTTCGGCTCCTGGCCCAAGTCCTTGTGGCACAAGGGGATCAGCCTCAGCGTCGCCCTCGATATCTACGCCGTGGTGGTGTCGGTGGAGAGCTTCGTCATCGCGACGGAGGAACGCGGGTGGACCGGCGACCAGGTCGAGCAGTGGTGGCAGACCACCCTGGTCCAGCTCCTGTTCAACCCGGACCGGGGCCTCCGCGCGCGGGCCGGCGCCTGACGTCGCGCGAGTGAGCGCCAACTCACTCTCGAAGGCGTGCGAAGAGTGAGTTGGCGCTCACTCACCGCTGCGAAACATCCGCGGCGACGAGTAAGGCCCCCGCTAGCGTTTCCGCGAGCGGGGGCCCCATCGTCTGTCTCAACTCAGAACAGTCGGTCGCCATGGCAACCGCGTGCGCCCGAAGGGATTCGAACCCCTAACCTTCTGATCCGTAGTCAGATGCTCTATCCGTTGAGCTACGGGCGCGAATGTCGCCCTGAGATTCCTTGTGGGATCGCCCAGAGCAACGACGGGAAAGACTACCGGCTCGACCCCGCGCCGACGAAATCGGTATGCCGCCCGCCTGGGGCGAGCACGCGGCATACCTCGCGTCGGTGGCCGGACCGGTGGACCGGGACGGCGCTCGGTCGCCCTGAACGCGGCCCGACGGCCACGGGCGGCCACGGGCGACCGCATCTCGAAAGGCAAGAAACGCAACGGTTTTCGCAGCCTTCTTGCAGCGGTTGCAAGAAGGCTGCAAACTCACCCGACCTACTCGCGGGTTGTGAGGCTTTTCACGAGCGATCTACGACCCTCGCGGTATCTACTGGCGCGTAGGGGGGCGTACCTTGGCCAAATCAGGAGCGTTCACCATGTGGACACGCGGTCGGATGACCCGTGTCGGCGTGGACGCATCACCTCATGATCCGGGCGGCACACACCCGGGCGAAAGGGACGGCCGATCACATGACGACCGAGGCGACGCAGACTGACCAGCGCGCAGGCGGCACCACGCACGCCGGCCTGCAGGCATGGGTCGACGAGGTGGCAGCGATGACCACCCCCGACCACATCGAGTGGGTCACCGGCTCCGCCGCCGAGTGGACCCGACTGACCGACAAGCTCGTCGAGGCCGGCACCTTCGTGCGCCTCAACGAGGAGAAGAAGCCCAACAGCTTCTATGCAGCCTCCGACCCGACCGACGTCGCCCGGGTCGAGGACCGCACCTACATCTGCTCCGTGGACGAGAAGGACTCCGGGCCCACCAACAACTGGATGGACCCGAACGAGATGAAGGACCTCATGCGCGGGCTCTACGCCGGCTGCATGAAGGGCCGCACGATGTACGTCATCCCGTTCGTGATGGGTCACGTCGAGGCGGAGAACCCGATGTTCGGCGTCGAGATCACCGACTCCGAGTACGTCGTGGTCTCCATGCGCGTGATGGCCCGCACCGGCGTCAACGTGCTGCGGCGCATCGAGGAGCTCGGCGAGAACGCCAAGTACGTGCCCGCCCTGCACTCGGTCGGGGCCCCGCTCGAGCCGGGCCAGCAAGACGTGAAGTGGCCCTGCAACCCCGAGAAGTACATCGTCCAGTTCCCCGAGGAGCGGATGATCTGGTCGTTCGGCTCCGGCTACGGCGGCAACGCCCTGCTGGGCAAGAAGTGCTACTCGCTGCGGATCGCCTCGGCGATGGCCCGCGACGAGGGCTGGCTGGCCGAGCACATGCTCATCCTCAAGCTCGTCTCCCCCGAGCAGCAGGTCTACTACATCGCCGCCGCGTTCCCGAGCGCCTGCGGCAAGACCAACCTCGCCATGCTGGCCCCGACCATCCCCGGTTGGAAGGTCGAGACCCTCGGCGACGACATCGCCTGGATGCGCTTCGGCGAGGACGGTCGCCTGTATGCCGTGAACCCCGAGTTCGGCTTCTTCGGCGTCGCGCCCGGCACCAACGAGCACACCAACCCCAACGCGATGAAGACGATCAACAAGGGCAACTCCGTCTTCACGAACGTCGCCCTCACCGACGACAACGACATCTGGTGGGAGGGGCTGGAGAACACCCCCGCCCACGCCACCAGCTGGAAGGGCCAGGACTGGACGCCCGACATCGGGGAGGCAGGCGAGCTGTCCAGCCACGCCAACAGCCGCTACTGCACCCCCATCGAGCAGTGCGACATCCTCGCGGACGAGTACTACGACCCCAAGGGTGTGCCGATCTCGGCGATCTTCTTCGGTGGCCGTCGCAAGACGACCGTGCCGCTGGTGACCGAGTCCCGCGACTGGATCCACGGCACCTTCATGGGCGCCACGCTCTCCTCGGAGACGACCGCCGCCGCGACCGGTGCCGTGGGCGTCGTCCGTCGCGACCCGATGGCGATGCTGCCGTTCATCGGCTACAACGCCGGCGACTACTTCCAGCACTGGGTCAACCTCGGCAAGGACGCCGACGCCTCCAAGCTGCCGAAGATCTTCTACGTCAACTGGTTCCGTCGTGACGAGGACGGTGGCTTCCTGTGGCCGGGCTTCGGCGAGAACAGCCGCGTCCTGAAGTGGGCCATCGAGCGCATCGAGGGCAAGGCTGCCGCCGTCGAGACCCCGATCGGCCACGTGCCGACCCCGGAGTCCCTCGACACCTCCGGCCTCGACATGAGCGACGCCGACATCGCGGCCGCCCTCAAGGTCGACCCCGAGGAGTGGAAGGCCGAGATCCCGCAGATCGAGGAGTGGTTCGCCAAGTTCGGCGACACCCTCCCCACCGCGCTCCAGGTCGAGCTCGACGGCCTCAAGGCCCGCCTCGGCGTCGAGTGACCACGCACTAGCAGGTATGCCGCCCACGCGGCATAGCGACGAAAGGCCCGGAACCCCTGTGGTTCCGGGCCTTTCGCGCGCTGGCTCGCAGACGAGCGTGCACGACACGCTGGGCGTCAGGGGGCCGCGTCAGCGTGTCGTGCACTCTCGAGGGTGGTGAGGTCGCGGGTCGCGTACTGGTGGTGGTACCACTCCTCGTTGACGATGCAGCCCACCACGTCGGCGACCAGGAAGTCCGACGGCTCGGGGTAGCCCGGCTCGGTGACCGGGGTCGTCCGCCCCACGAGCTTCTCCTCCGTCAGCCCGTCCACGACGGCGCGCATGCTGGCCATCCGGTCGCGCCGCAGCTCGAGCACCTCGTCGAGCGAGGGTCGCGCCGACCGGTCGCGAGGCACCTCGGGGATGTCGCCCATGTCGTCGTGCGGCAGGTCGAGCGGACTCCAGGGGGCCGGGTCGCCCAGCAGCGCGCGACGGATCCAGGCATCCGTGGCGAAGACGAGGTGGCGCAGCGTCTCGATGAAGGACCATTCGTCGTCGACCCGCTCGTGCAACAGCTCGGGGTCGAGCTGCTGGGCCCGCTCGACCGTCTCGGCCCACCGGCGCTCGAGGATGTCCCACGCCTCGCGGAACTCCGCCGGCGTGTGGGGCCGCATCTTCGCGCGGTCGGGCTCACGGCGGTCCAGCTCGGCCTCGACGAACTCGGTCACGTCGACACCGTTGACCGTGAGCCGCTCCACCTCACCGGAGATCTCGACGTCGACCAGTTGTGACCCGCTGATCTTCGCCCCCTTGAGGGCGACGTTCCTGAACCGCGCGTTGACCAGGTAGGTGTCGTCGAAGACCGCGTCGGTGAAGTCGAACCGCCGGAACGTCGTCCCGCGGTGGGCACTGTCGAAACCTGGGTGCTCGTCGTGGTCGGTCATCGCGTCTCCCAGGTCCACTCGCCCGACACCGGCTGCCAGCCGGGCGGGGGGTCCTCGCCGACGCGGCCGTCGACGGCTTCGCGCAGCAGGTCGGCGTGACCGGTGTGGCGGCCGTACTCCTCGACCAGGTCGAGCAGCAGGCGACGCAGGTTGGCGTGGTTCCCCTCGTCGTCGTGTGCCTCGACCGCCCGGTCCAGCCCGCCGTCGGCCAGCGCCTCGCCCACCCTCGCCCTGGCCCGCGACACCGCACCGTCGTAGCGCGCGTAGAGGACCTCGGGTGGGTCGGTGGCCGCCGACTCGAACTCCCAGTCGTCGTTGCCGTCCCAGCCGTTGTCGTCCCAGGCCGGGTCCATCGGCGCACCGGTCAGCTGCACCGTGAACTTGTAGTCCTCGTTGGAGGCGAGGTGTTTGAGCAGCCCGCCGAGGGTGAGGCTGGAGGCGCCGACGCGGGCGTTCAGCCCGGCGGAGTCGAGCCCGTCGGCCTTGTAGCGGAAGGTGGCCCGCAGCCGCTCGAGGGCGCCCAGCAGGGCCCCCTCCTCGGTGCCGGCCAGCGGTGGCTCCCACGGGGTCTCGGTCACGGTGTCTGTCGTAGCCATGACTGCACGGTAGAACCGGTTCCGGACGTTCGGCTACCGCATCAACCCCTACCCTGTTGTCATGTCGTCCTCCGACACCAGCCCGACCGCGCGGGCCCTGCTCGCCCTCGAGCTGGTCCAGGGCAACCCAGGCATCACCGCCGGGCGCCTCGCCGACCGTCTGGGAGTGACCGAACGCGCGGCCCGCCGCTATGTCGCGATCCTGCGGGAGGCCGGCATACCCCTGGAGTCCGAACGTGGCCCCTATGGGGGCTACCGCGTCGGCCGCGGCCTGCGGCTGCCCCCGCTGATGTTCGAGGCGAGCGAGGCCCTGGCCCTGGTCATGGCGGTGCTGGACGGCCACCACCAGGCCGCGGACCCGTCCGACCCTGCGGGGAGTGCGCTCGGCAAGATCGTCCGGGCCCTCCCTGAGGCCGTTGCCGCCCAGGCGGAGGCGGTCCGCCGGGCCACCGCGCCCGCGCCGGACCGGTCCGCCGCGAGGCCGAACCCCCAGACGACGACCGCCCTCGTGCAGGCCAGCATCGACCGGGTCCGGGTACGGATCGGCTACCGGACCGAAGCGGGACGCGAGTGGTCGCAGGAGGTCGACCCGTGGGCCGTCGTGGTCCGCCACGGGCGCTGGTACCTCCTGTGCTGGAGCCACGCGGCGACGGCCGTGCGCGCGTTCCGGATCGACCGGGTCACCGCAGTCGCCACGCTGGTCGAGGCGTTCGTGCCGCCCGCGGACCTCGACCCGGTCGCTGAGCTCGAGGCCCACATGGCGGCCGGGTGGGAGTACGCCACCGACGTCCTCGTGGATGCCCCACTCGAGACCGTGAGCGGCATCCTCCCCCGCGGGCTCGGCCGGCTCGAGGAGGTCCCCGAGGGCGGCACGCGGCTGGTGGGGAGCACGAGCAACCCCACCTGGTATGCCGAGCAGCTGGCCGTCCTGCCCGTCCCCTTCCGCATCGTGGGCGGCCCCGAGCTGCGCGCTGCCGCGCAGCAGCTCGCCCAGCGGATGGCAGCCGCCGCCCACGACTGACTGGGTGGGTCTGAGCCGTCCGCCCGTCGCCCGCAACACGGCATACTCGCCGCATGGCGCAGAGTGGTTCACCACGCAGTGACTCCCACCAACCGCACGGGGTCGTCTTTCCCGAGGTGGACGGCAAGCGAAGCACGTCAGCGCTCGGGCGGGCCGTCGTCGCGGACGCCTTGCGAGGGGTGGACCCGGTCGGGGCACAGGCCGCGGAGCGAGAGACCAACTGGCGCCAGGGCTACCTGACCCACTTCAAGCGCTTGGTCGAGGCCGGCCTGCTGCGCGACGGCGAGGCGGCGGTCGACGTCGCGCGCGCCGGGCTGGACTCCCTCCACTCGCGCATGCGGGCCACGACGCCCAACGGGGAGGTGCCCCTCGATCAGGCCTTCGCGACGGGACGGGATGCGGCCCTCGGCACGGCGACGGTGCGGGGCACCGGCGAGCGCGCGACCGAGCTCAGCCTCCCGATGCACGGCGAGCGGCTGCGCGGTGATGCCCTGCACAGGCAGCTCGACGACTGGACGACTCGCGGCATCATCGAGCCCTCCGCGGCCGAGGCAGTCCGCACCGTGATGGCCAACCCGGAGTGGCTCGACCTGAGCGACCAACGCGTCGTCGTGCTCGGAGCCGGTGCCGAGATGGGACCCCTGCGCTCGATCCTGTCGTGGGGAGGGGAGGTGGTCGGCGTCGACCTGCCCCGTCCCGAGATCTGGAAGCGCGTCCTGAACGTCGCGGCGTCGTCGGCCGGGACCCTGCACCTGCCGGTGCCCGCCGAGGCGCGCTGGTCGGTCGGCGACCTCGCCACCCACGCCGGAGCGGACCTGCTCCACGGCCTCCCGGCCATCGCCGACTGGCTCACCGACGTGGAAGGGCCCATGGTGCTCGGCAACTACGTCTATGCCGACGGCGCCACGAACGTCCGGGTCTCCACCGCCGTCGACGCGCTCAGCACCGAGCTGATGACCCGACGGGCCGATGTCGCCCTCGCCTTCCTGGCCACGCCGACCGATGTCTTCGCCGTGCCGGGCGAGGCCGTCGAGCACTCCACCCGGAGCTACCGCGGACCGTCCACCCCGATGCGGCTGGTCCGGCCGGCGCTCCGGACGCTGAGCGGCGGCCGGCTGTTGCGCCGCAACTACGCGCCCGGCACCAACCCGGGACTCAACGACAGCCTGGTCCCGCAACAGGGGCCGAACTACGCTCTCGCCAAACGACTTCAGCGGTGGCGGGCCACCGTGGCCCGCCGCGACGGCCGCACCGTGTCGCTCAACGTCGCGCCTCCCACCCGGACCCGCTCGGTCGTGAAGAACCGTGCCCTGGCCAGCGCCTACGCCGGTGCGCACCGGTTCGGGATCGAGGTGTTCGAACCGGCCACGAGCAACACGTTCATGGCCGCCCTCCTCGTCCACGACCTGCGGACCGAGCCCCACAGCCCGACCACCCCTTGGCGCGAGGAAGCGGCGGGTGCCGTGCACGGCGGGCTGTGGCGGACCGCCTACGACCCGCGCAGCGCCCTCGGGATCGCTGTCGTGCTCGGTCTGGGCTCAGCCAGGACCTGAAGTCACTGGCGGCGGGTCAGGTCGTGCCGGCGTTCGGGTCGGCCGGAGCCTGCTGGAGCTGGCTCCCGGGGAGCTGCGACGAGCCGCCCGGCGCCTGCTGCAGGGTCCCGGGGGCCTGCTGCCCGAACCCGCGGCCACCCTGACCCGGCTGGCCGAAGCTGGGTCGCTGGCCGCCACCCGGGCCGAAGCCGCCCTGCTGGACCTGACCGCCGCCCAGCGAGGTGCCCGGCGGCACGGCGGCGGCAGCGGCCGCCGCACCCATCGACGAGATGCCGATGGCGAGGGCTGCGGCGATCGCCGTCTTGCGGCCGGTCCAGGTGGGCGGGTTGAGCGCCGGCGCCGTGTCCGGCGCGGGAGCCGGCCGCGCGGCATACGGGATGGTCTGGGTCTGGGCCCACGGGAGCTCGGTGGTGTCGTCCGTGCGCGGGGTCGTCATCGGGGTCTCCGAACGTCGAGGAGTGAGTGGTCGACTCCGAGACTTCGCCGGTCGGCTGTGGCGATCCTGTGGGTCGCATGTCGAAGGACTGAGCATCCGCCACAGAGGGCTCACAGGATTCGCACAGGAATTACGAGGGCACCGCACATGGTTCCGGTGTTTCCTGATGGCATGAACACGAAGCAGTCCGCCTCAGCCAAGCTCCAGCGTCTCGACGGCTCCCCCGTCCGCGTGCTCGTCGTCGACGACGAGAACAACCTGACCGAGCTGCTGAGCATGGCGCTGCGCTACGAGGGCTGGGAGGTCCGCACTGCGGCCACCGGCGTCGCGGCCGTGCGGGCTGCTCGTGAGTTCCAGCCCGACGCGGTGGCCCTCGACATGATGCTGCCGGACTTCGACGGTCTCGAGGTGCTGCGCCGGATGCGCGGCGACAACCCCAACGTGCCGGTGCTCTTCCTGACCGCGAAGGACGCGGTCGAGGACAGGGTGGCAGGGCTGACCGCCGGCGGCGACGACTACGTGACCAAGCCGTTCAGCCTCGAAGAGGTCGTCGCCCGCCTGCGCGCCCTCATGCGGCGCACCGCCGTCGTGACCGACGACTCCGCCTCGGTGCTGGCCGTCGGCGACCTCACCATGGACGAGGACAGCCACGAGGTGATGCGGGCGGGAGAGCAGATCAACCTCACCGCAACGGAGTTCGAGCTGCTGCGATACCTCATGCGCAACCCCAAGCGGGTGCTGTCCAAGGCCCAGATCCTCGACCGGGTCTGGAACTACGACTTCGGCGGCCAGGCCAACGTCGTCGAGCTCTACATCTCCTACCTGCGCAAGAAGGTCGACGCCGGTCGAGAGCCGATGATCCACACGATGCGCGGCGTCGGATACGTCCTCAAGCCCGCGACATGAGCCCCGCCGCTGCCGTCGGTGCGGCCCGGTCACACCTCAACCCGGCCACCTGGACGCTCAGCCGCAAGCTGATCGCCACGGTCGTCGGGCTGTTCCTCGCCATCACTGTGGTCACGTCCTCCCTGACGGTGCTGCTGCTGCACGACTTCCTCGTCGGGCGCCTCGACCAGGACCTCCAGTCGACCCTCATCCGGGCCGGCGGACCCCGGTCCAACGACGACCACGGGCCGGGCCCCGGAGGCGCGGGCGGTCCCATCCCCGGCGGGGGTGGCCAGTCCCTCATCCTCGTGATCCGCAACGGCGCTGTCACCGTCAACCGGGTCGAGCACGACGAGACCACCGGCACGCTCACCGACGCGCAGGTCAGCTCGCTGCAGGCAGCCGGGATCGGCACCACCCCCAAGACCGTCGAGATCGAGGGGCTGGGCGCCTATCGCGTGGCCTCCGCTCGTGAGGCCGACGGCGACACGGTCATCTCGGGCCTGCCCACGGGTGGTGTCACCGAGACCATCAACAAGGTGGTCACCCTGATGGTGGGTGGCACGATCGTCGGCTTCGTCCTCGTGACGGCCGGCGGCCTGTGGCTCGTGCGCCGCAACCTCGCGCCTTTGCAACGGGTGGCACACACCGCGACCCAGGTGTCCAACCTCAAGCTCGACTCCGGTGCTGTCGCCCTGGCCGAGCGCATCCCCGCAGCCGACACCGACCGCCACACCGAGGTGGGACAGGTGGGGCTCGCCCTCAACAACATGCTCGACAACGTCGAGGGGGCCCTCCGGTCCCGCCACGAGAGCGAGCAGCGCGTGCGGCAGTTCGTCGCCGACGCCTCGCACGAGCTGCGGACGCCGCTGGCGTCCATCCGGGGGTATGCCGAGCTGTCCCGTCGCGAGCGCGAGCCGGTGCCCGCGTCGGTCACCCACGCGTTGTCGCGGGTCGAGTCCGAGGCCCTGCGCATGCAGGGGCTGGTCGAGGACCTGCTGCTGCTGGCCCGGCTCGACGCGGGTCGGCCGCTCGACCGCGAACCGGTCGACCTGTCACTGCTCGCGATGGACGCGGTCAGCGATGCGCACGCGGCCTCACCGGACCACCGCTGGGAGCTGGACCTGCCCGACCAACCCGTCGAGGTGACCGGCGACCACGCGCGGCTCCACCAGGTCGTCGCCAACCTGCTGGCCAACGCCCGCACCCACACGCCAGCCGGCACGCGGGTCGTGACGTCGATCAAGCCGGATGGTCCGTGGATTCGGGTGAGCGTCTCGGACGACGGCCCCGGCGTGCCGAAGTCGTTGCAGGGCAATGTCTTCAACCGGTTCACCCGAGGTGACGACTCCCGCAACCGAGCCGCGGGTTCCACCGGGCTCGGCCTGTCGATCGTCGATGCCGTCGCGAAGTCGCACGGAGGCAACGTGGAGCTCTCCTCCTCTCCGGGCGACACGACCTTCACGGTCCTGCTCCCCGCCTGACCCTCCCGCCTGACCCTTCCGGCGGGCTCGTCCACTCTGGGGCCCGACCACGCGGCATACCCTCGCGCGCCGGAAACCCGGGCGAGTGGCCGAAAGTTCGGCGCCCTCTCCCCTGGTGCGCGGCGGAAACCCGGGCGAGTGGCCGAAAGTTCGTCGCCCACCCCAACGTCCACGCGCCGTCGCGATGCTCATCACCCGGGCTCAGGAGTGGCACAGGAACCGCACAGCGCGCCCCCCGACGGTAGGGACATGGACACGATGACCCTCCACCCCGACACGGTCGATGCGACCGGCGCGGCCGGCACCACCCGCGTGCCGCGCACCACGACTCCGGTGCAGGCGGATCCCGCCGCGCCCACGACGCCCAGCCGGATCCAGCGCCTCTGGCGTGGTCCGGAGGGCGACCCGACCTGGGCGCGGCCCGCACTGCTCGGCCTGCTGCTCGCCACGGCCGTCTTCTACTTCTACAACCTGACCTCGAGCGGCTACGCGAACTCCTTCTACTCCGCCGCGGTCCAGGCCGGCAGCGACAGCTGGAAGGCCTTCTTCTTCGGCTCCTCCGACGCCGGCAACTCGATCACCGTGGACAAGCCGCCCGCATCACTGTGGGCGATGGCCCTGTCGGTGCGGCTGTTCGGGCTGAGCTCGTTCAGCATCCTCATGCCCGAGGTGCTGATGGGCGTCGCGACCGTGGGTGTGGTCCACGCGACCGTCAAGCGTCACTTCGGAGCAGCAGCCGGTCTGATCGGCGGGGCCGTGATGGCGCTGACGCCGGTGGCCGTCCTGATGTTCCGGTTCAACAACCCCGACGCACTGCTCGTGCTGCTCATGGCCCTCGGCGCCTGGGCGACGATGAAGTCGATCGAGCAGGGCTCGGCCAGATGGTTCGCGTTCGTGGGGGTCTTGATCGGCCTCGGTTTCCTCACCAAGGCGCTCCAGGTGCTGCTGGTCGTGCCTGCCTTCGGCCTCGCCTACGTCCTGTTCGCCGACACGACCCTGCGCAGGAGGATCACCGGCGCGCTCGTCGGCACCGCCGCCATGGTGCTGTCCGCCGGCTGGTGGGTCGCGATCGTCGAGCTGGTCCCGGCCAGCTTGCGCCCCTACATCGGCGGCTCGCAGGACAACTCGTTCCTCTCCGTCACCTTCGGCTACAACGGACTCGGCCGGATCAGCGGCAACGAGACCGGCTCCGTCGGTGGCGGGAACGGTTGGGGCGCAACGGGTCTCGGACGCATGTTCAGCTCGAGCATCGGTGGCCAGATCTCCTGGCTGATCCCCTCGGCCCTGATCCTCCTCGCCGTGGGTCTCTTCCTGCGGGGCCGTGCGCCGCGCACGGACGCCCGCCGCGCGGCATACGTGGTCTGGGGTGGCTGGCTGCTCGTCACCATGGTGACGTTCTCGCTGATGGCCGGCATCTTCCACGAGTACTACACAGTCGCCCTCGCGCCCGCCATCGCCGCCCTGGTGGGCATGGGCGCGGCCGAGGCCTGGGAGCACCGCGCCAAGGCCATCGGCTCGATCACGCTCTCGGCTGCCACGGCGGCCGCGGCCACTTGGTCGTTCGTCCTCCTCTCGCGGACCGACTGGCAGAACTGGCTGCGCATCGGCGTCCTCGTCCTCGGTCTGGCCAGCGCCCTCCTGCTCCTGGCGATCACCCAGCTGCACCGGCGCTTCGTGCCCGCCGTCGTCGCCGGCGCCCTCGTGGCTGCGCTGGCAGGGCCCGCTGCCTACAGCGTCCAGACCGTCAGCACGGCCCACTCCGGCTCGATCGTGACCGCGGGACCTGCCACGGCAGGTGGTGGTCCCGGCGGTGGCGGTATGCCGGGTGGTGCCCGCGGCACCATGGGCGCCCCTCCCCAGCAGGGCACCACTGGCGGCACAGCGGGTGGCGTCACGGGCGCCCCGGGGGGCACGCGAACCGGCGGGGGGATCGGCGGTCTGCTCAACGCCTCCACCCCGAACACGGAGGTGGTGTCGGCTCTGTCGGCCGATGCGTCGAGCTACCGCTGGGTGGCCGCCGCGATCGGGTCGCAGAACGCCGCCGGGCTGCAGCTCGGGACAGGACTGCCCGTCATGGCCATCGGTGGCTTCAACGGCAGCGACCCCAGCCCGACCCTTGCGCAGTTCCAGCAGTACGTCGCCGACGGTGACATCCACTACTTCGTTGCAGGCGGGAACGGCGGCGGCGCTGGCGGACCCGGCGGCGGGATGGGCGGCTCGGGGACCGGCTCGCAGATCTCGGAGTGGGTCGCGGCCACCTTCACGCAGGTCACGATCAGCGGGTCGACGTTCTACGACCTCACGCAGCCGCTGTCGTCCTCCACCGGCACCTCGGGCTCCACCACGACCCAGACCACCTGAGGAGCGCCGCGATGAGCACCCCCGTCCTCGACGTCGTCATCCCCGTCCACAACGAACAGCACACGGTCGCAGCCAGCGTCCGGCGGCTGCACCAGCACCTGGTCGAGACCTTTCCCTATCCGTTCCGGATCACGGTGGCCGACAACGCCAGCACCGACGCGACGGCCGCCGTCGCGTCGGGGTTGGTGGCCGAGCTGGCCGGCGTGGCGATGGTGCGGCTGCCCGAGAAGGGCCGGGGCAGGGCGCTGAAGCAGGTCTGGTCAGCCTCGGACGCGCCGATCCTCGCCTACATGGACGTCGACCTCTCCACCGATCTCGACGCCTTGTGGCCGCTCGTGGCGCCGCTCATGTCGGGCCACTCGGACGTCGCCATCGGTTCGCGACTGGCCCGCGGCGCCCGGGTCGTCCGTGGGGCCAGGCGCGAGGTCATCTCGCGCTGCTACAACCTGGTCCTGCGGGGCGCCCTGGGTGCCCGGTTCACCGACGCGCAGTGCGGCTTCAAGGCGATCCGGGCCGACGTCGCCGCCGAGCTGCTGCCGATGGTCGAGGACCACACCTGGTTCTTCGACACCGAGCTGCTCGTCCTGGCCCAGCGTTGCGGCCTGAGGATCCACGAGGTGCCGGTCGACTGGTTCGACGACCCGGACTCGCGGGTCGACGTGGTCGCCACCGCGCTGGACGACCTGCGCGGAGTCGTGCGGGTCCGCCGCGCGCTGGCCTCTGGTCGGCTCCCCGTCGACGACGTCGCCGCCCGCATCGGGCGGCGAGCTCCGGGGCTGGTGGGCACGTGGCACCAGCTGACGCGGTTCGCCACCGTCGGGGTCGCGTCCACGGTCGTGCACCTCGGTCTGTTCGCGGCGCTGGTGCCGGCCGTGGGATCTACCCAAGCGGCCAACCTGGTGGCGCTGCTCGTTGCGACCGTCGCCAACACGGCGCTGAACCGCCGCTGGACCTTTGGGGTGCAGGGCGCCGGCGTGGTGAGGAACCAGCTGCAGGGTCTGTCGATCTTCGCGCTCACCTGGCTGCTGACCGCGGGGGCCCTGGCGATGCTGCACGCCGTCGTCGCCGCGCCCAGCACCACCGCGGCGACCGTCGTCGTCGCGAGCGCCACGGCAGCCTCGACTGCACTGCGTTTCGTGGCCATGCGCACCTGGATGTTTCCGCACGGGTCATCCCGCGGAGCCCAGCACAACCAGTCCCGCTCCGGAGTCCCTCAGTACTCCGCCACGATGAACGAGCCGGCGTCGTCCTCGAACACGACCACACCCGTCCAGTCCCAGCCGTCCACCGAACCGTGGCAGACGGTGACCAGTCCCTGACCCACCTGGGAGCGGACGGGGCACTCCAGCTCGTCGACGGATCCTCCGTCATCCTCGATGACGCGCCCGAGCGCCTCCTGGAGGGCGACGTCGGTCACCGCCTTGTCGATCGGCGTCACCTGGCCGGACAGCACCCAGGTCCCCGACCCGCCGGGTCCGAAGAACAGGAACGCGGCCATGGCCAGGACGCTCAGCAACGCCAGCCCACTGAGCACGATGGCGGTGATGGCCAGGCCGTTGCGCTGTCGCGGGGCGGGGGTGAACGCCTGGGGCGCCCACGCCTGGCCGTGCGCGGCATACGCGTCCTGCGGCGCGGCCTGACCCGGAGCGGGCGCCGCGAACGGTCCCTGCCAGGTGGGCGGCTGTGGCCCCGGCGGGGCGAACGGGTTGGACATCCACGCTCCTTGATAGCGGTCGGCCCACAGGATCGCGCACGCGCGGGTCTCCCGTACGGCAAACGGCCCACCGCCGCCCGAACTGTGGGCCACGGCATACCTCCCCACGACCGCCGGTCATCGGATCAGCTGGGGTATGCCGCGTGGGCGGGCGAGCCACTTTGCTCCGGTCCGAGCCGTGCGGATACTCTGTGCGGGCTCGGCTGCGACAGCCGTCGGGCGTGGAGGCGTCGCCTAGTCCGGTCTATGGCGCCGCACTGCTAATGCGGTTTGGGTTTATCGCCCATCGAGGGTTCAAATCCCTCCGCCTCCGCCACGACGAAGAAGGACCCGACCAGCTTTCGGTCGGGTCCTTCTCGCGTGACTGGAGGCAGCGGGTCAGGTGCAGATGTCCTGGGCCGCGGTGCGGGCCTTCACGGTCTCGGTGGAGGTTGGCGGGGTCGCGGTGACGGTCTCCTTCGGCAGGGGCTTGGTGCCCAGCCGGTTCGGGACCTCCACCGCCTTCGGCGAGCCGGTGCCCATGCTCAGCTCGATGGTCGAACCCAGCAGGGCGTCCTCGCGGAGCTCGGCGCCGGGGTAGACCGCCGCGACCGTGCGGGCCGCCTCCTTCATGTTCGGGCCGTAGCGGACCACGACACCCTCCGTGGGGGCCCCGGTGCCGCTGAGGTACGACGCGACGGTGAAGCCCTGCACCTCGAGCTCGGTGGCTGCCTGCTTGGCCAGGCCGGCCACCCCCGAGTTGTTGGTGACCCGCACCTTGATGTCGCCGGGGCTCACGGTCAGGGCCGGCTCGGTGGTCGGCGACGCGGTCGCTGTGGAGGTGGACGACGGCACCTTCGTGCCCGGGAGCGGCTCGTCCTTGCGGATCGCCTTCCAGATGGTCTCGGCCCCGGGGGACCACTGGACGCGGTTGGGGTCGGGCGCATACGCCTCGGTGGGGAGCTTCACGAACCGGATCTGGTCAGTGCCGATCCTGGAGACGCTTCCGGCGATGTCCTTCATCTCCCCGACATCGAGGCCCTGGTCGGTGGTCATCGCGGAGGTCGTGGCATTGAGGAAGCGGAACAGCTTGTCCGGGCGCAGCAGCAGCGAGGACTTGGTGGCTTCCTGGATCACCGACGACAGGAAGGCCTGCTGGCGGTCGATCCGGCCGAGGTCGGATCCGTCGCCGATGTTGTGACGCAACCGGACGTAGGCGAGGGCGTTCTTGCCGTTGACCCTGCTCCTGCCTGCCGGGAGGTTGAGGTGGCTCTGGCGGTCATTGACGGCTTCGGGCAGGCAGACGGTGACCCCGCCGAGGGCGTTGACCATGTCCTGGAACCCGCGGAAGTCGATCTCCACGAAGTGGTCGACGAAGATGCCGGTCAGCCCCTCGAACGTGCGGATGGTGCAGGCAGGGCCACCCAGGGTGAAGTTCTGGTTCCACTGCCGGACGACGCCGTCCTGCACCTTGTCGGCCTTGTTCTTGCAGTCGCGCGGTGCCTTCGTCATCGAGTCGCGGGGGATCGACACGACGATCGCCGACTTCCGGTCCGCGGACAGGTGGACGACGAGGTTGGTGTCGGAGCGGCTCCCCTCCATGCCGTACTCCGTCTGCCCCTTGCCGAGGTCGGTGCCCTCCCGGCTGTCGGAACCCATCACGAAGATGTTGAGCGGCGCCAGGTTGGTCTGGGCGTCCGTCGTGGCCTCCTGCTTCGGACGATCGCCCAGCGCGCTGCTGATGTCGAGCCGCGTGATGTTGCCGTTGAGCTTGACGTAGGCCGCGATGCCGAGGACCAGGGCCACCACGAGCACCCCCGCCACGCCGTAGGTGGCGCGTCGTACCCAAGGGTGGCGGTGGGTCTTGCCGGCGTGGCGGTCGGACCGACGCTGGGACGACCTGCTGTGCTCCTGCGTGCCGTCCCCCGTGGCACCCGTGCCCTGGCCGGACGCGTCGTCCGGCGCAGAGCCGTTGGTGGGCTCGCTCACGTGTACCTCTCTGTTTCCGAAAAGCCACGCCGTGCAGGTGGCTCGGGCGACGAATCGCCTCCGTGAGTGTAAGGGCGCATCCTGAGTGTTCGGTCAGGTCCGCCTCCTCCTCCCGACGCCGCAGGCAGCCTGCTGGTTGGCTGCGGACGACAAATGGGACGAACCTTCCGACGTGGGGTTGGATGGGCGCATGACGAGAAGAGCAGTGGTGGGGGGAGTCGTCGCCGCCGTCCTGGTCGCCGGAGCAGCCGGCGCGGGGTTGTGGTGGCGGCACGCTGAGCAGGAGAAGGCACTCGATGAGGCTGCCCGGGCGGAGGTGGCGGCGTTCGCCACGTCGTGGGCAGGACGCTCGTTCACCAAGCCCGGGACCCTGTTCACCGGCACCACCAGCGACGTCGTCCAGGCGGACTTCGCCAAGGCCACGGCGGGGCTGGGCCCCGGTCCGGTGAAGGTCACCGCGGACGCGGTGCGCCGCACGGGTGACCGGGCCACGGCCACCGCGCACGTCGCCTGGACCCTGCCCGGGGGCGTGGCCTGGTCGTACGACGTGCCCGTGACCGCCCAGCGCGCCGAGACGAACGGGAGCCGCTGGGCGATCGCCCTCCCCAAGGACCACTCGCAGTGGCACCCCGACCTCAAGCCGGGCGCCACCCTGACAGCCACCCGCACCTGGGGCGACCGGGGCACCCTGCTCGACCGTGACGGCGGCGCCCTCACGCCGATCGGCAAGGTCTACCCGGTGCAGATCGACCCCTCCCGGGCCACCGCTGCCACGGTCAGCCAGCTGGAGAAGGTGGTGGACGAACCTGCCGGCTCGCTCGTGGCCAAGCTCGCCGCAGCCACCAAGGCCGGGAGCAAGGCGCCCATCCCGGTCATCACCTACCGGCAGGCCGACTTCGACGAGCGCAAGGCGGCGCTCGATGCCATCAAGGGCGTGATCTACCCGGCCCGCGAACAACCGCTGGCCAAGTCGCGCACGTTCGCCCAGCCGCTGCTCGGGTCCTTCGGCGCCGTCAGCGCCGAGCTCATCGCCAAGAGCAAGGGCAGGTATGCCGCGGGCGACTACGCCGGGGTGAGTGGACTCCAGGGGCAGTACGACAGGGTGCTCGGGGGCACGGCCGGGGTCCAGGTCACCTCCAGTGCGGCGCCGGACACCCCGTTGTTCGCCAAGGACGCGGTCGCCGGGAAGGACGTGTCCACGACGCTGTCGCCCCGCGTCCAGGATGCCGCCGAGACCGCGCTGAAGGCCACGGGTGCCGTGCCGTCCGCCCTCGTGGCGGTCGACGTCAAGACCGGTGACGTGCTTGCTTCGGCGAACTCACCCGCCCTCGGCTTCGACCGCGCGATGACCGGCCACTACCCGCCCGGGTCGGCCTTCAAGATCGCGACGACCTACGCGCTGCTCAGCTCGGGCACGGTCACACCGACCACGGCCGTCACCTGCCCGAAGAACGTCGTCGTCGACGGGCGGACCTACAAGAACTTCGAGGGCGAGTCGCTCGGCACCCCGGACTTCACCACGGACTTCGCCCACTCGTGCAACACGGCGTTCGTCCAGCTCTCGACCAAGCTCGGCGACGACGACCTCTCCAAGGCGGCGGCCGCGCTGGGGCTGACCGGCTGGGCCAAGGACCTCGGGGTGACGAACGCCTTCGACGCCAGCGTCCCCGTCAACAACGGCAAGACCGACAAGGCTGCAGCCGCGATCGGGCAGGGCCGCAACGTCACCTCACCCCTCGCCCTGGCCGTGCTCGCGGCCAACGTCGCGCGCGGCTCGGTCATTGCTCCTGCACTGGTGACCCAGCCTGCGGTACAAGGCGCTGACCGCACGCCGAAGGCGTTGGACACCAAGGTCGTCGACCAGCTGAGGACCCTCATGGGTGAGGTGGTCAGCCAGGGCACCGCCACGGTGCTGAAGGGCACGCCGGGCGGCACGGTGCGGGGCAAGACCGGCACGGCCGAGTTCGGCCCGAAGAACCCGCCCGAGACGCACGCGTGGTTCGTCGGCTACCAGGGCGACGTCGCCTTCGCGGTGCTGGTCGAGAAGGGCAGGAGCGGCGGCAGCGTCGCCGCCCCGATCGCCAAGGACTTCCTCACGGCGCTCGCCCGCTGAGCCGCGCGAGACGAGCACACGGCATACCGGGACGCGACGAGGCCCCCACCGCCTGCGGTGAGGGCCTCGTCGGAAGACTGTTGGTCGAGCAGTCCTCGGTCAGATCGGGCGAACGGCGTCAGCCTGGGGACCCTTGGGTCCCTGGGTGACCTCGAACTCCACGCGCTGCGCCTCGTCCAGCGAGCGGTAGCCCGAGGAGTCGATCGCCGAATAGTGGACGAACACGTCCGGGCCGCCGCCGTCCTGGGCGATGAAGCCGAAGCCCTTTTCAGCGTTGAACCACTTAACGGTTCCCTGTGCCATGGGGTAACTCTTTCTTTTGTAGCCATTGGGAATCCGCACTTTGCGAAACCCCAGGCTGCCGTACACACACCCCCACCGACGAGACATGCTCGTCCTCGGATGAGCTGCCTTCGTCGGAAAGCCTGCTTTCGTCAGAAAACAAATGCCCGCTCTGATGGTGCTAGGGCGGGCACTTCATCGAACTTGCGAGGAACTGCTTGTTGCAACCGTGAGAAACGCTAGCACGCACGATGCGGATCGTGGAGGTCGAGACCGGTCAAAATTCCGGTATGCCGTGGGCTCCGGCCCCCGCGGGTCTGACCCCGCGAGGGCCGGATTCGGGGCGGCCCCGCTGCAGCCGCCCCGAGCCCCCACGCAACCCCTCAGCGCAGGGCGATGTTGACGTAGTACGTCTGCCCGTCGTCGAGGCTCACCCCGACCCTCCAGTACCAGCCCGCCTGCGACTTCTCCGTCTTCCAGTTGTACTGGTACTGCGAGGGGCTCCACGAGTACGTGCCGCCCACGCTCGGGGTGTCGGTGTAGGCCGACTCGTTGACCGCGGCGTTGGTCGCGGACCCCTTGACGGGGGTCAGCCACTTCGGCGCAGAACCGGTCTGGACGACCTGGCCGCTGGAGTTCTTGAGCTGGAACTTCATGGGGATGGTCTGCCCGGCGTTGAAGACGCTGGTCGCCACTCCGGTCTGGTGCGCCGTGTCGTTGACCGGCTGCAGGAACAGCGTGGTGCCGAACCCGTAGACCACCTGGTAGCTGACCGTCGCCGTGCCCACGTTGCCCGCCTTGTCGGTGGCTGTCGCGGTGTAGGTGAACGTGCCCACTCCGTTCGTCGTGCCGCCGGTGCGCGCCCCGCTGGCCGAGCCGTCGAGCTTGCTCGTGGCGTCGGTCGCCGAAGCCGTCGGCGTGGGCACCGCGCCCAGGGTGTAGATCGCACCGTCAGCGACCCCACCGATCGTCACCACAGGTGCCACCGTGTCGATGTTGATGCCGCTCAAGGTCGCCGACGCCGTGTTGCCCGCGTTGTCCACGGCCGTGCCCGTGACGCTGTTGGCGCCCTGGGCCGCCACCGGGGCGTCGGCCTGGCAGCTGGCGATCCCGCTCACCCCGTCGGCGCACGTGAAGTGCACGGTGACGGGAGTCCGGTACCAGCCGTTGCCGTTCGGGCTCGTCGTGGCAGCGCCGCTGATGCTCGGAGCACCCTTGTCGATGAGCACCGTGACCGTCTGGGCGGCCTCGGTGTTGCCGGCCTCGTCGACGCTCCAGTAGGCCACCTGGTGGGTGCCCTCGGTGGAGACGGTGATCTCCTTGCCGGCGTGCGATGGGCCACCGTCCAGCGCGTAGTACGTGCTGGCGACGCCCGACAGGTTGTCCGTGGCCGTGAGCTTCACCGTCACGTCCGAGTTACGCCAGCCGCTCGGAGCGGTTGCCGCGGTGGAGGGGTCGTGGCGGTCGATCTTGATCCCGCCGACGGTGACGGCCTTGGTGTTGCCGGCCTTGTCGCTGACCGACGTGCCGGTCGAGAGGTTGGCGCCCTCACCGGTGACGGTGCTGTTCGCCGGAGCGTCACCGTCGAGCCCGGAGAGCGCGTCCCCGGCAGTCCACCCCACCGTGACGTCGCCCCGGTACCAACCACTGGTGTTGGGCGCCGTCGTGGCTGCCCCGCTCAGCGTGGGGTCGGTCTTGTCGACGTTGACGCCCGTGATGGTGAACGCGCCGCTGACGTTGTCGGCACCGTCCGTGGCCGTGCCCCCGGCGCTCTGGTCCTTGCCTTCACCGAAGGTCCTGGCCGCCGGGCAGGACAGGACACCGGACAGACCCGCCTGGTCGGCGCAGGTGAACGTCGCAGTGACGTCCGACCTGTACCAGCCCTTGGCGTTGGCAGCGGCCGAGAGGCCGCCGGTGACAGTGGGCCTGGTCCTGTCGATGCTGACCGCGGCAATGTCGCTGGCCGTGTTGCCGGCGTTGTCCGTCGCCGTGCCGACGACCTCCTGGTTGAGGCCCTCCGTACCGATCCCTTGCGGGGCCGTGCAGGAGTGGAGGCCGGAGCCGCTGTCGCTGCAGTGGAAGGTCACCGTGACGACGCCGTTGTTCCAGCCGCGCAGGTTGGCCGCCGGCGCCTGCGTGTGGGTGATCCCCGGAGCGGTCTTGTCGATCTTCACCTCGAGGTTCTTCTGCGCCTCGACGTTGCCGGCGAAGTCGACACTCCACACCTGGAGCGTGTGCACGCCCTCGGTGTCGATCGTGACGCTGGTGCCGTGCGCCGCGGCGTCGCTGTCGAGCTGGTAGTACGTCTGCGCCACCCCGGAGAGGCTGTCGTCCGCCTCCAGGGAGACCGTCACGGCCGAGCTGCTCCAGTCCGAGACGTCGGACACCGTGGTGACCGGTGCGGTCTGGTCGATCTTGACCGGGTCGGTCTCCGCCGAGGTCTCGTTGCCAGCCAGGTCGCGCACTGACGCACTGGCCGTCAGTGTCCTCCCCTCGCCACTGATCGTGGCGTCGGCGGGCGCAGAGCCGTCGAGGCCGGAGAGGGCGTCGGCGGCGGTCCACTTCACCGTCACGTCGCCCCGGTACCAGCCAGCCCCGTTCGGGCCAGTGGTCGGCGCGCCGCTCAGCGTCGGAGCCGTCTTGTCGACGTTGATCGGTGCCACGGTGACGTCGTCGCTGTTTCCGGCGGTGTCGGTGGCCGTGCCCTTGGCAGACTGCGCCTTGCCTTCGCCCAGCGTGACGGGCGGGCTGCAGGCCGCGACCCCGGAGAGCGCGTCGTCGCAGCTGAAGCTGACGGTGACGTTCCCGGCATACCAGTGGTTGGTGTTGGGGTCGCGGTCAGGCGCACCCGTGATCGTCGGCTTCACCATGTCGATGCTGACCCTGGCGTTGTCCGTCGCGGTGTTGCCGGCGTTGTCGACCGCCGTCCCGGGCACCGCCTGGTCCTCGCCGTCGAGGCTGACCGGTGCGTCCACGGGGCAGCTGGCGACGCCTGACAGGGCGTCGTCACACTGGTAGGCGACGGTGACCGGGGTCTTGTTCCATCCCTTGCCATTGGGCGCCGGGGTGACGGTGTGACCGATGGTGGGCTTGGTCAGGTCGATCTTGACCGTGGTGCTGTGCTGCGCCTCGGTGTTGCCGGCCTGGTCCACGCTCCAGTAGCGCAGCGTGTGAGCGCCCTCGGTGGCGATGGTGAGGGTGGTGCCTTCGTGCTGTGCGCCGCCGTCGACGGTGTAGTAGGTGGCGTCCACGCCGGACAGACCGTCGTTCGGATCAAGGCTGACGGTCACGGCGGTGTTGTTCCACCCACCCGGTGCGTCGGCTCCGGTCGTCGGAGCCGTCCGGTCGATCTTGACCGTCGCACTGTCGGCCGTGGTGCTGTTGCCGGCCTTGTCGAAGACCGTCGCGGTCTCCTTCAGGACCTCACCTTCGCCGGTGATCGGGCTGTCGGCCGGCGTGGCCACGACGCCTGAGCGGTTGTCGTCGGCAGTCCAGCGGATGCTGACGTCGCCGTGGTACCAGCCGTTGGCGTTGGGGGCGGTGGTCGCCGTGCCCGTCAGGGTGGGGGCGATCTCGTCGACATTGATCCCGCCGACCGTCGTGCTGTCGGAGTTGCCCGCCAGGTCCACGGCCGTCCCGGTCAGCGACTGGGCGGTGCCCTCGCCGAAGGTCTGGTCCGCCGTGACGTCAGCGATCCCCGACCCACCGACGTTGTCGGTCGCGTCGAAGTGCACCGTCACGTCGCTGTTGTTCCAGCCGTGGCTGTTGGCCGCCGGGGTGCGGTTGCCGCTGATGGTCGGGGCTGTCTTGTCCAGGTTCACCGTCGCGTGGTCCGTGGCGGTGTTCCCGGCGTTGTCCGTGGCCGTCCCGTTCACGACACGGCCGGTGACCTCCTCGGTGACGTCGACGGGCGACGTGCAGGACTTCACTCCGGACAGCCCAGGCTGGTCCGCGCAGGTGAAGGTCACGGTGACGTCCGAGTTGTTCCAGCTGTTGGCGTTGGGGACCGGTGAGAGCGTGTGCGTGATGGTCGGCGCGCTCTTGTCGATCTTCACGACGAAGTTCTTCATCGCGCCGACGTTCCCTGCACGGTCGACGGAGTAGTAGGTGACGTCGTGCGTCCCCTCCGCGCTCAGTGGCACGGTGGTACCCGTCTGGTCGTCGCCACCGTCGACGCTGAAGTGCGTCACGTCGACACCCGACAGGACGTCGTGGGACACGAGGACGACGTCCACGGAGCCGTTGACCCATCCCTGCGGGACGGTGGCGTCGCTGGTCGGCGGCGTGCTGTCGATGTTGACCGGGGCGCTGGTCGCAGAGGTCACGTTGCCTGCCTTGTCGGAGATGCTGGCAGCGGCAGTCCGGCCGATCCCCTCCGTCGAGATCACCGATGGTGCAGGGACCGGACCCGCGAGTCCGGACAGTGCGTCGTCGGCCGCCCAGGTCTGGGTGACGGGTGCGTTGTACCAGCCGTAGTCGTTGGGCGCGGCCGTCGGTGCCGCACTCAGGCTGGGCGCGGTCTTGTCCACGTTGATGCCACTCACCGTCATGGACGCGGAGTTGCCGGCGTTGTCGAGGGCGTTGCCGTCTGCGTGCTGGTCGGCACCTTCACCGAGGTGCTGCGGCCCGGTCACCGTGTCGATCCCGGAGAGAGAGTCGCTGCCGGAGAAGGAGACCGTGACGTCGTCGTCGTACCAGCCCGCGGCATTCGCGGTGCGGTCGGCCGAACCGGTGATCGTCGGAGCGGCCTTGTCGATGTTGACGGTGGCGGAGCCGGTGACGCTGTTGCCGGCGTTGTCCGTCGCCGTGCCGGTGACCAGCTGGGCCAGGCCGTCCGACGTCACCGTCTTCGGCGCCGTGCAGTCCTTGAGGCCGGACAGCTCGGTCTGGTCCTCGCAGGCGAAGCTCACGACCACGTCGGTGTTGTTCCAGCCGTTGCCGTTCCGGGCCGGGGACTGGCTGGGGGTGATGCTCGGCGAGGACAGGTCGATCCTGAGCGTGAAGCTCTGGGCGTCCTCGGTGTTGCCGGCGTTGTCGACCGACCAGTACCTCACGGTGTGGACGCCTTCGGCTCCGACAGTCACCGTGCTGCCCTGGGTGCCGGTCACAGCACCGTCGACGGCGTAGTAGGTGCTGTCGATGTCCGACAGGTTGTCAGTCGCGTGCAGGCCGACCGTGACGGGGGCGTTGACCCAGCCGCCGGGGACTCCGGTGGCCGAGGTCGAGGGCTTGCTCCGGTCGATCTTGATGCCATCCACCGTCGCCGTTGCCGTGTGGCCGGCCTTGTCGGTGACGCTGGCGCTGGCCGACCGGTCGGAACCCTCCCCGGTGACCACCGAGTCCGCCGGACACGCCACGACTCCCGACAGGTTGTCGTCGCAGGTCCAGTGGACCGTGACGTCGCCGCTGAACCAGCCGTTGCCGTTGGGAGCGCTGATGACGGTGCCGGTGATGGTGGGCGCGGTCTTGTCGACGTTGATCGTCGGCGTGGTCACCGAGGCACTGTTGCCCGCCGCATCGGTGGCCGTGGCCGTGTCGGACTGGTTGGCGCCCTCACCGAAGGTGTGCGCCGTGTCCTGGGTCTTGACGCCCGACAGCGCGTCTCCAGCGGTGTAGGTCGCGGTGACGTCGTCGCCGTACCAGCCGTTCGCATTCGGTGCCGGCAGCGGGTCGACCGCGATGACCGGCTTGGTCTTGTCGATGCTCACCGTTGCCGGGTCACTGGCGGTGTTGCCCGCGTTGTCGCGCACCGTGCCGGTCACCGACTGGGCCAGGCCCTCGGTGCTCACCGTCTGCGGGCCCGTGCAGGTCGCCACGCCGGACAACGCGTCCGAGCAGCTGAAGGTCACGGTGACGCTGGTCTTGTTCCAGCCGTCCGCGTTGGCGGCGGGCGACTGGGTGTGCCCGATGGTGGGCGACGTCTTGTCGATGCCGAACGACACGCTGTGCGGTGCTTCGACGTTGCCGGCCAGGTCGGTGCTCCAGAACGTCAGGGTGTGGTTGCCCTCCGCGGTGACCGGAACGCTGGTGCCGACGGTCTGGATGCCACCGTCGAGCTGGTAGAAGGTCTTGTCGACACCCGACAGCCCGTCGTTGGGAACCAGCGTGAGGGTGACGTCGTTCTTGTTCCACGCCGGTGGGGCAGTCACGGTCGTGTTGGGAGCTGTGCGGTCGATCTTGACCGCGGGCGCGCTCTGCACCGAGCCGCTCGTGTTCCCCGCCCTGTCGGTGACGCTGGCCGTCGCGGTCAGCCCCGTGCCCTCCCCGCCGATGGTGCTGTTGGCAGGGGCAGTCGTACCGGACAGGGCGTCGGAGGCGGACCAGGCGACGGTGACGTCGCTCCGGTACCAGCCCGCGCCGTTGGCGCTGGTCGTCGGTCCACCTGACAGCGTCGGCGCCACCTTGTCGATGTTCACACCGTTGACCGTCGCGCTCGACGAGTTGTCGGCATTGTCGACGGCGGTGCCGGTGACCGACTGGTTCGCCGCACTGGTCGTCAGGGTGGTCGGGCCGCTCGTCGACTTGATGCCCGAGGTCGCGTCGCTGCCCGTGAACGACACGGTGACGTCGGTGTTGTTCCAACCATTGGCGTTGGCAGCGGGCGTGCGCGCGCCGACGATCGTCGGAGCCGTCTTGTCGAGCCTGATGGTGACCGGCGCACTGGTGGCGCTGTTGCCGACGTTGTCGGTCACGGTCGTCGTCCGGGTGACGGTGCCGTCAGTGGAGACGGTGTCGCTCGACGGCACCAGCGAGGCGACGCCTGACCCTCCCGCATCGGCGGCGGTCCAGGTGAGGCTCACGTTGGTCTTGTTCCACCCGGCACCGTTGGGCAGAGGGGTCAGCGTGGCGGTGGCAGTCGGAGCGGTGTTGTCGAGGGTGTAGCTGGCGGCCTGGATGCCGAAGGTCTCCCCGCCGTTGGCAGTGCACTTCCCGTTGCCGTTGACGCCCTTCCACGCCTTGGTCGTGAAGGAGACCACGCCGGAACCGCTGCCGGCTGTCAGCCAGGTGTACGTGGGGCCGCTGAACACCCACAGGGTCTTCGGGTTCTTGTCCGAGGACTGGGTCGCGATGGTGGTGCCCGAGGCGTTGATGACATCGACGCACTCGGTGTTCGCGTCGGTGTTCACCGTGAGCGTCAGGGCAGCGCCCTGCTTGGCATAGACCGTGCCACCCGAGGTGTACGTGCCGGTCCCTCCGGTGAAGACCGCAGTCGTCACGGAGGCCGCCCACGCGACGGGCGAGACGCCCGCCAGCACCAGTGCTGTCACCCCCGCGACAGCCACTACACGACCACGACGCCCCGTCGCGCGGAATCGCACAGAGAATTGACCAACCATCACGCACACCCCTGAGAACGCAGAACAAACCCCTTGGCGAAGAACTCGCAGGTCACGGACGGTATGGCCGCTACCAACGGGTACGGGGCCGATTGGGCGAAAGATCCTAAAGTCCTAGGGACTTGCTGACCGTTCGGCTGATGCACAAAACGGGCACGTGACAGCAGTGATGGGCCCTGACTGCGTTCGGGGGTGCTGAACACGGCCCGTCGCTGGCATCAGAATGTCCGCTTCGCTCAGCGTCGCGTTGCCTGTGACGTCGTCCACAGTCCTCTCGATGAGGACCGGAGACCGTGGTTGCTACAGCCCGCGGACGGCGCGGACCGGAGGGCGGTCCCCGCGGATGGTGGCGACCATGTCGACGACCCGCCGGGTGGCGCGCACGTCGTGGGCGCGGAACACCGTGGCACCCAGCCAGGCCGCGATCGCCGTCGAGGCGAGCGTCCCCTCGAGCCGGTCGTCGGCCTCGAGTCCGAGGGACTCACCCACGAAGTCCTTGCGCGACAGCGCCTGCAGGATGGGGAAGCCGAGCGCCGCCACGTCGGCGGTGTGCCGCAGCACCTCCAGCGAGTGGACAGTGGTCTTGCCGAAGTCCAGCGTCGGGTCGATGAGGATGCGGTCCTCGGGTATGCCGGCCTGCCGAGCCGCGCGCGCACCGTCGGCCAGCGTGCGCAGCACGTCGCGGACGACGTCGAGGGGGTCGGGTCCGTAGGTCACCTTGACCGGATCGGTGCGCGGCGGGAGACCACCGGTGTGGGAGCAGACGACTCCTGCGTCGATGCGGGCGGCGACGTGGACGAGCTCGGGGTCGTGGCCGGCCCAGGTGTCGTTGACCAGGTCCAGGCCGTGGCGTCCGGCCTCCGCCGCCACCTCAGAGCGCCAGGTGTCGAGGCTGAGGGCGAGGTCGGGATAGGTCGCGCGGGCGTGCGCGAGGAAGGGGATGACCCGCTCCATCTCCTCCTCGGGGCCGACGACCTCCCCCTCCTGCCCGGCGCGGACACCACCGACGTCGACGATGTCGGCGCCCGCGGAGACCGCGGCCTCGAGGGCCCGCTTCGCCGACTCGAGGTCGGCGTGCCGGTTGCCGGCGAAGAAGGAGTCGTTGGTGCGGTTGATGATTCCCATCACCGCAGGGGTGGACGCGTCGAAGGTCCGACCGCGCAGCCGCAGGGGCGGGGTGCGTGGCAGATCGAGGGGATGCGGCTCCGGGAGGCTCACCGCGCCATCCTGTCACCCCCCAACCAACGGTGGTTGCCGGCCGGGAACCATCCGTGCGGACCATGCGACCTGGGTCAAAGTACTCAGGCGCCTGCGCCCCAGTCGGGTCAGGATGGACCATGACCACCCCCAGCACCGCACCGGTCCGCCGGTGGATCGTCCGCATCACGATCGGCTCCTTCTCCGTCGCCGCCCTGATGGGCATCGCGGCCCTGCTCGGAGGCGGCGACTTCGGCGAGACCGAGGGGCAGGTCCTGATGACCACATTGCTCGTCGGGGTCGTCAGCATCGCGGTGCTCTGCTACCTCGCGACGGCCGGGCGTGGATCCCAGCCCGTCGGCATCGCCGGCGGCGTCACAGTCCTCGTCCCCCTCGTCAGCGGCCTCGTCCTCATCTGGGGGAACGTCGACAGCGGCGGGGACGAGACGGTGCTCAGGACGTTCGGCGTCGGGGCCGTCGTGGCGGCGACCCTGGCCCAGGCAAGCCTGCTGCTCACCCTGGGGGACAAGGCGAAACTCCGCGCACGCCGCCTCCTGCTGGGCACGATCGTGCTCGCGGGGCTGCTGGCCGTCATGACGAGCGTCCTGGTGCTCGGCTACAACCCCTCAGGCGACGGCTACTACCGGGCCCTCGGCGTGATCGCGATCCTCGACGTCCTCGGCACGGTCGTCGGTGCCGCCCTCATGAAGTTCGGGTCCGGTGCCTCAGGTGAGCGAGTCGGGGACTCGGCGGGAGTCGTCCTGCCACCAGACCTGGCCGAGGCCCTGTCCGAGCACGCGGCCAGGACCGGCCGGTCCCGCGACGAGCTGGCGGTAGCTGCTCTGCGCGACTACCTCGAGCAGGCAGGCCGGCCCGCCAGCTCGCGACAGTTCTAGCTGTCGAAGCCGAGCCCGGCCCGGTCGAGGCCCTGGAGCCAGAGGTTGCGGCGCCCAGCCCGCTGGTCGGCCCGCGCCAGCGACCACCGGGTCAGCTGGATCCCGGTGTAGGCCAACGGTTCCGGCGGGAACGGCAGCGGCTTCTCGCGCACCATCTGGAGTCGGGTGCGTTCGGTGTCGCGGCCGTCGAGCAGGTCGAGCATGACCCGCGCGCCGAAGCGAGTGGCCCCCACGCCCAGCCCGGTGAACCCGACGGCATAGGCGACCCGCCCACGGTGGGAGGTGCCGTAGAAGGCGCAGAACCGCGTGCAGGTGTCGATCGCGCCGCCCCACTGGTGGCTGAACCGCAGGCCCTCGAGCTGGGGGAACGTGTCGAAGAAGTGGCCGGCCAGCCGGTCGAACGTGGCAGGGCGCTGGTCGAGGCTGGGCGCGAGCCGTCGCCCGTAGTGGTAGATGGCGTCGTAGCCGCCCCACAGGATCCGGTTGTCCGCGGACAGCCGGTAGTAGTGGAACTGGTTGGCCAGGTCGCCCACGCCAGCACGACTGGCCCAGCCCAGGGAGTCGAGCTGGGCCTCGGTCAGCGGCTCGGTCATCAGGGCGTAGTCGTAGACGGGGACGGTGTGCAACCTCGTGCGACGGACGAGGGAGGGAAAGGCGTTGGTGCCCAAGGCAACTCGGCCGGCACGGATGACGGCACCATCGGCCGTGGCGACCTCGACGCCCGAGCCTGCTGTGGACAAACCAGTCACTCGCACGCCCTCGGCGATGCGCACGCCGAGCGACTCGGCGGCTCGCGCGAGCCCCCAGGCCAGCCGAGCGGGGTCGACCATGGCCGTCTCGTCGGGCTCGTAGACACCAGCCAGGTAGGTGGGCGAGGCCAGGTGGGCCCGCACCGCGTCGCGGTCGAGGAACTCCCCCGGCTCCTCCGCCAGCCAGTCCACCTGGTGCGGCTGGGTCGCCACGGTCAGCGAGCCGGATCGCCTGAAGTCACAGTCGATCCCGTATCGCCGCACCGTCGCCTCGATCTCGTCGAGGTTCTCGCGCCCGAGGCGGCGCAACGCGGCATACTCCTGCGGCCAGCGCGCCATCCCGTTGGGTTCGCCGTGGGTCAGGCTCGCCGCGCAGAACCCGCCGTTGCGTCCCGACGCGGCCCACCCGACCGAACCCGCCTCGAGCACGAGGACGTCACGCGAGGGGTCGGCCTCCTTGGCGAGCAGCGCGGTCCAGAGGCCGGAGTAGCCCGCGCCGACCACCACGAGGTCGGCCGACCGCACGCCCTCCAGCCCCGGCCGACCGGCAGGTCGGTCGGGTTGGTCCAGCCAGAAGACGGCCGGCGCGGCGTCGGCGAGCGCGGGATGGCCCACCGGCGTCAGGCGTCGGTGCCGGTGTAGAACCCGTCGGCGACGGTGAGCGCCTCGTCGAGGATCGCCAGCCCCTCGCGCACCTCGTCGGCCGAGGTGGTGCAGGGCGGCACGACGTGGGTGCGGTTGAAGTGGATGAACGGCCAGAGCCCGCGCTCCTTGCAGGCCGCGGCGAAGTCGTTCATCGGCTTGGCGTCCGCGCCACCGGCGTTGAACGGCACCAACGGCTCGCGGGTATGCCGGTCGCGCACCAGCTCGAGCGCCCAGAAGACTCCCAGCCCACGCACCTCCCCGATGCTGGGGTGCCGCTCGGCCAGCTCGCGCAGGCCGGGCCCGATGACGTCCTCGCCGAGGTCGCGGGCGTGCTCGACGATGCCCTCTTCCTTGAAGATGTTGATCGAGGCGACGGCCGACGCGCAGGCGAGCGGGTGGCCGGAGTAGGTCAGGCCGCCGGGGAACGGCCGCTGGTCGAACGTCGCCGCGATGCGCTCGGAGATGATCACGCCGCCCAGGGGGACGTAGCCGCTGTTGACGCCCTTGGCAAAGGTGATGAGGTCGGGCGCCACGCCCCAGTGGTCCACCGCGAACCACTCGCCGCACCGGGCGAACCCGGCCATCACCTCGTCGGCGATCATGACGATGCCGAACTCGTCACAGAGGTCGCGGACGCCCTGGAGGTAGCCCGGCGGCGGGACGAGGATCCCGTTGGTGCCGACCACGGTCTCGAGGATGATCGCGGCGATGGTCGCGGGTCCCTCGACGATGATGAGGTCGCGGAGGTGCTGCAGCGCGCGGACCCCCTCTTCCTGCTCGTTCTCCGCGTGGAAGGCCGAGCGGTAGGGGTACGGACCCCAGTAGCGCACGATGCCCGGCATACCCGGCTCTGATGGCCACCGGCGCGGGTCACCGGTCAGGGCAATGGCTCCCGCGGTCGCGCCGTGGTAGCTGCGGTAGGCCGCCATCACCTTGTGGCGCCCCGTGTGCAGACGCGCCATGCGCAGGGCGTTCTCGGTCGCCTCGGCGCCGCCGTTGGTGAAGAACACCTTGGTGAGGTCGCCGGGAGCCAGCTCGGTGATGAGCCGCGCCGCCTCGGAACGAGCGTCGTTGGCGAAGGCCGGGCTGATGGTCGTGAGCCGGGCAGCCTGCTCCTGGATCGCGGCGACCAGCTTGGGGTGCTGGTAGCCGATGTTGACGTTGACCAGCTGGCTGGAGAAGTCGAGGTAGCGCTTGCCCGAGTAGTCGGTGAAGTACGAACCGAGCGCGTCAGCGATCGGCAGCGGGTCGATGAGGCCCTGCGCCGACCAGGAGTGGAAGACGTGGGCGCGGTCGTCGCGCCGCACCTGCTCCTCGGAGGCAGCGGTCACGTCGTCGAGCGCCATCAGCGGGTCCTGGGGAAGCCGAGGTCGACCGACGAGGTGGCCGGGTCGGGCCAGCGCTGGGTGACCACCTTGCCGCGGGTGTAGAAGTTCACGCCCTCGGGGCCGTACATGTGGGTGTCACCGAAGAGCGAGTCCTTCCAGCCGCCGAAGGAGTAGTAGGCGACGGGGACGGGGATGGGGACGTTGATCCCCACCATGCCCACCTCGACGTCGTACTGGAACTGGCGGGCCACGCCACCGTCGCGGGTGAAGATCGCGGTGCCGTTCGCGTACTGGTTGGCGTTGATCAGGGCGATGCCCGCCTCGTAGGTGTCGACCCGGACGACCGACAGGACCGGTCCGAAGATCTCGTCGGTGTAGACGGTCATCTCCGGGGTCACGTGGTCGAGCAGTGTGGTGCCGAGGAAGAAGCCCTCGCTCGGCAGCTCACCGGTCCGGCCGTCGACGACGACCGCGGCGCCCGCGGCCTCACCCGCGTCGACGTAGCCCGCGACCTTGTCACGGTGCTCGGCGGTGATCAGCGGACCCATGTCGGTGTCGGGGTCTGCACCGTTGCCGACCRTGAGCTTGGGCAGCCGGGCGGCGATGGCGTCGACGAGGGGCTGGGCCACCTCACCGACGGCGACCGCGACCGACAGGGCCATGCAGCGCTCGCCGGCCGCACCGTAGGCGGCGGAGACCACGGCGTCGGCAGCCATGTCGATGTCGGCGTCGGGGAGGACGAGGGCGTGGTTCTTGGCGCCACCGAGGGCCTGGACGCGCTTGCCGTTGGCCGTGCCGCGCTCGTAGATGTACTTCGCGATCGGCGTCGAGCCCACGAAGCTGACCGCGGCGATGTCCGGGTGGTCGAGGATCGCGTCGACGGCCACCTTGTCACCGTGCACGACGGTGAAGACGCCGTCGGGCAGGCCCGCTTCCTTCCACAGCTGCGCGAGGAACAGCGCCGCGGAGGGGTCCTTCTCGCTCGGCTTGAGGATGAAGGCGTTGCCGCAGGCGATGGCGTTGGCGCACATCCACAGCGGCACCATCGCCGGGAAGTTGAACGGCGTGATGCCTGCGACGACCCCGAGGGGCTGGCGGATGTTGTAGACGTCCACGCCCGTCGAGACCTGCTCGCTGAAGCCACCCTTGAGCAGGTTGGGGACGCCCGTGGCGAACTCGACGTTCTCGAGGCCCCGCGCGATCTCGCCGGCGGCGTCGGAGAGCACCTTGCCGTGCTCTGCCGTGATGATCGCGGCGAGCTCGGGAGACCGGGTGTGCAGCAGCTCTCGGAAGGCGAAGAGCACTCCCGCTCGTTGCGACAGCGACGAGTGCCTCCACTCCCGGGCGGCCGCGGTCGCGCTGGCCACCGCGGCCTGGAGCTCCTCGACCGAGGCCAGGTCGACCTCGCCCGTCACCTGACCGGTGGCGGGGTTGTGGACGGGGGCAGAGCGTCCGGAGGTGCCCTCGCGGGGGCGGCCGTCGATCCAGTGGGAGATGCGCGTCGTCATGCCCACACCATACGATCCACCCACTAGTAACACAATATGAGTATTGCTATGGTACAAACATGTCCGCCACCCTCTCCGCCCTGGAGCAGCGCCTCGACCAGCCCACCGCGAAGGGGCTGGCCCACGCGGTCTCCGCGGCGATCCGCGACGGCGTCCTCGTCGCGGGCGACCGCCTGCCCCCCATCCGCACCGTCGCGGCGCAGCTCGCGCTGTCCCCCACGACGGTCAGCGCGGCCTGGGGGCTGCTTGCCCGCTCCGGGGCGGTCAGCACGGACGGCCGGCGTGGCACCACTGTCCGCGACCAGCGGGGGCCGACGGGCGGCCGCTACCGGCAGGCGCTGCGCCACGAGTCGGACTTCGCCCTCGACCTGTCCACCGGGGTGCCGGACCCCCGCCTTCTCCCCTCGCTGGGCCACGTCCTGGCCCAGCTGACCTCCGCACCGACCACAGGCAGCTATCTCGACGACCCGGTCCTGCCCGCCCTCGCCGACGTGCTCCGCGCCGACTGGCCGTATGCCGCGGGAGACCTCGCCGTCGTCGACGGCGCCATGGACGCGATGGACCTCATCGTGCGCACCTCGCTGCGGTTCGGCGACCGCGTCGTGGTCGAGGACCCGGGCTTCCCACCACTCGTCGACCTCCTCGAGTCCGTGGGCGTCCAGCTCGTGGGGGTGCCGGTGGACGCGGAGGGACTTGACCTCACCGCACTGGAGTCCGCCCTGGCTGATCCGGTCGCCGCCATCTTCCTGCAGCCCAGAGCCCAGAACCCCATCGGCGTCACCATGACCGCGAGTCGCGCTCAAGCCATCGCCGAACTCCTCGAGGGCTCCGAAACCCTTGTCGTGGAGGATGATTCGGCTGCTGGCCTGTCCTCAGCCACCCTCGCGAGCATCGGTCGGTGGCGGCCCGGCCACACGGCATACATCAGGTCGTTCTCGAAGTCGCACGGGCCCGACCTGCGGCTCGCCGCGCTCAGCGCGCCCCCGGACCCGCACCGGGCGATCACCGCCCGCCGCGAGCTCGGTCAGGGATGGTCCAGCCGGCTGCTCCAACAGGTGCTCCTGGGCCTGCTCACCAACGACGCCGCCCGGGCCCAGGTCGCCAGGGCGACCGTGACGTATGCCGCGCGGCGGGCGCACGTGGTCGACGCCCTCGCGGGGCGGGGCATCACCGTGCCGGGGACCGAGGGCATCAACATCTGGGTGCCGGTGCACGACGAGACGGCCGCGGTCGTGCGGTTGGCCAGCCAGGGGATCGGTGTCGCGCCGGGTGCTCCGTTCCGGCTTGGCCCTCCGGACGGTGCGCCGGAAGGCGGTGGACACCTCCGGGTGACGGTGGGTGCCGCGGGAGACGACCCCGACGGCCTCGACGGCCTGGCGCAGGCCCTCGCCGAGGCGGCTCTCGCGGGTGGGCGACCGGCCCGGGCCCGCTGACGCCTTCCGGGACCGGGCTGCGGGAACCGGCGGCGAACGGCACGAAGGCCGGGCTGCAGGGTTGCCCGGCCTCCGGCCCGCCGCCCGAAGGCGGACGCCTCATACCCCCGACCACACACGCTAACGGCCGGTTCCACTCCTCAGGATCGTTCAATTCGCGTATGAATGCACTCGTAATGATGAGGTCGCGATGGTAATTTTCCAACTTTTCAAGGCATTTCGCATCGGGTACCCCGGTCCTACCTCGCCGGTTTCGGGCGTGTCGCCCTCAGACGGCCACCCGACGTGACCGACGACCGGCCACCACAGACGTTCCGGCGGTCGGTCCCGTCGCCGCGAGAGCCGTGCCACCCTGGTCCTCCGGGCACGCCACCGGTCGGATGGTCAGCTGCACCGTGTCGGAGACGGCCGCGTTCACGCCGTCGGACACGGTGAGGGTGGCCCAGGCGGTTCCCGCCGCCGAACACGCGACCTTGGTGGTCGGGCCGGTCGTCGCAGCCCGGAAGGTGCACCCCATCGCGCCGTCCGACCGCAGGGTCCAGGCGTAGGTCAGGGGGTCACCGTCCGCGTCACTGACCCTGGCCTGAAGTCGGACCACGGTCCCGGCCGCGGCCGTCAGGTCGCCGCCGGCGTCGACCACGGGAGCCCGGTTGGCCCTGACCGGCCGCACGGTGACGCAGACCGAGTCCTTGCCCGTGGCTCCGTCGTCGTCAGTGGCCCTGACGGTCAGGTTCCGCTCGGCGGCCGTGGAGTAGGTGTGGCTCCCGGTGCACCGGCCACCGCTGACGGTCCCAGCCGTGGTGGTGCCGTCGCCCCAGCCGATCGAGCAGGTCAGCACGTCGTTGCTGCCGCGGTCGGAGACCCTGGCCGAGACCTGGACCGCCTGGCCCACCCGCAACCTCGAGTCGGAGTCCGGCGCGATGATCCGCACGGTCGGGGTGGCGTTCGCCAGCGTCACGACCGCGGAGTCGGTGACCGGTGGGTTGGTCCCGTCACTGACGGCGAGCGTGACGGTGAAGGTGCCGTCGTCGGTGCAGCTGAACGTGGTCCTCACCGCAGTGGGCGTGCCCAGGGCGCAGGTGGCGCCTGCGTCGACGTTCGGGCCGGCGGCATACGTCCAGCGGTAGGACAGCGGGGCCGCCTCGGGGTCCTTGCCCGAGCCCGTGAGGGTGAGCTTCGAGCCCTCGGTGCCGGACCTGTCGGCGCCGGCGTTGGCCTTCGGCGGCAGGTTGACGCTGCTCGTCGAGACCACGATCGCGACCGTGTCGAAGCCCGTGCCCGAGTCGTCGTCGGTCGCCGTCACCGTGATGGTCCGTGCGCCGTCCGTGGCGTAGACGTGGCTGCCCGTGCACACCCCGCCGGCCAGGCTGCCGGGCGACGTCGTGCCGTCACCCCATGCGATCGAGCAGGCGCGCGTGTCGTTGCTGCCCGCGTCGCCCGTGGTCGCCGCGACGGAAACCGTTGCACCAGTGGGGAACTCGGCCCCCGTCGCCGGACTCGTCACCCGGACCGTGGGGTCCGCATTGGTGACGACGAGAGCAGCCGAGTCGGACACTGGCGGGTTGGTCCCGTCGTCGACGGTGAGGGTGAGGGTGAACGTGCCGTCGTCGGTGCAGGTGACATCGGTCGCCGCCGAGTGTGCAGCGCTGAACGTGCAGGTCGCACCCGCGTCGGTCCCGGAGACCGGGGCGGACGTCCAGAGGTAGGTCAGCGACGCACCTTCGGGGTCGGATCCCGATCCGGACAGGTGTGCCGGGGAGCCCTCGGTGGAGGTGGCGTCGTCGCCCGCGTTGGCCGTCGGCGGCTGGTTCACCGGGGCGGCAGCCACGACGATGCCCACGCTGTCGCTGCCGGTGTCGCCGTCGTCGTCGACCACCGTGACGGTGATGGTTCGGGATCCCGACCCGCTGTAGGAGTGGGACGCGGAGCAGGTGCCGGCGGTCACCGTGCCGGTGCCGGTGCTGCCGTCACCCCAGGCGATGGAGCACGTGTGGGTGTCGTTGGCGCCCGCGTCGGACACGGCGGCCGAGACCGAGACCGTCGCGCCGATGGCGAACTCAGAGCCCGCGGTGGGGGCGCTGATCGAGGTGGTGGGCGCGGCGTTCGCCAGGGTCACCGTCGCCGAGTCGGTCACGGGGCTGTGCACGCCGTCATCCACGCTCAGCCTGACGGTGTAGGTCCCGTCGTCGGTGCAGCGGAAGGTCGTCGCGGCCGAGCCGGCAGACCCGAACGTGCAGTCCGCACCGCTGTCCACGCCCGCGCCCGCCGCGAAGGACCAGTGGTAGGTCAGCGGGTTGCCGTCAGCCTGCGACCCAGAACCGCTGAGGTTGACCGCGGAACCCTCGGTGCCCGTCCGGTCTGCTCCGGCGTCGGCCGTCGGAGGCTGGGTCACCACGGCGCTGACCGTGACGGCGACCGAGTCGCTGCCGCTGCCCGCGTCGTCGTCGGTGACGGTCACGGTGATGGTGCGCGGGCCGGCCGCCGCGTAGGCGTGCTGACCGGTGCAGGTCCCGGCGGCGAGCGTGCCGGCCGTCGAGGTGCTGTCGCCCCAGTCGATGGAGCAGGACTGGGTGTCGTTCGCGCCCGCGTCACCGGTCGTCGCCGAGACCGAGACGGTGTCACCGACGGTGTATGCCGCGCCGCCGGCCGGCGCGGTGACGTGCACGGTCGGGTTGGCGTTGCCGATGGCGACCGTGGCGGTGTCCGTCGCGGGCGGGTTGGCTCCGTCGCTCACGGCCAGGGTTGCGGTGTAGCTGCCGTCGTCCGTGCAGGTGAACGTCGTGCTGGCGGCCGTCGGGGAGCCGAAGGAGCACGTCGCGCCGGCGTCCACACCTGCGCCAGCGGCATAGGTCCAGGCGTAGGTGAGGGGCGCCTGCTCGGCGTCGGACCCGGAACCCGTGAGGGTGACGGCTGAGCCCTCGGTGCCGGACCGGTCCGCGCCCGCGTCGGCGGTCGGCGGCTGGTTCGGCTGGTCGGTGATCGTGATGCCGACGGTCGCGAGCGCCGAGCCCCCGTCGTCGTCGGTGATGGTGAGGGTGATGGTCTTGGCGCCGGACGTCGCGTAGGGGTGCGTCCCGGTGCACTGTCCAGCGCTCATCACGCCGGCACCGGTCGTCCCGTCACCCCAGGCGATGGAGCAGGTCAGCACGTCGTGCGAACCGGGGTCGGCACCCGCGCCGGTGAGGGACACGCCCTGGCCGGTCGTGAAGACCGCGCCGTCGGCCGGTGCGGTGATCGAGGCCGACGGGTCCCGGTTCGCCAGCACGACGGAGGCCGTGTCGCTCGTCGTGTTGACGCCGTCACTGACGGCGAGGGTCACGACGTAGGTGCCGTCGTCGTCGCAGCTGAACTGGGTCGTGGCGGCGGACGGCGCGCTGAAGCCGCACTGTGCGCCGGCATCGACCCCGGCACCCGCGGCATACGTCCAGGTGTAGGTCACGGACACGCCTTCGGGGTCCGACCCGGAACCGGTCAGGGACACCAGGGCCCCCTCGGAGCCGGTGCGGTCCGCGCCCGCGTCCGCCGTGGGAGCGGCGTTCGTCACGGTGAGGTCGCGGGTGGCCGTGCCGATGCCGCCGTCATCGTCGGTCACGGTGACCGTGATGGTGCGCGCCCCTGCCACCGCGTAGGTGTGGCTGCTGTCGCAGGCCCCGCCGGTCACGGTCCCGGTCGTGGTGACCGCGTCACCCCAGGCGATCGAGCAGGTGTGGGTGTCGTGCGAACCGGCGTCGCCGAGCACCGCGTGCAGCGGCACGGACGTGCCGATGGGGGCACTGGTGCCCACGTCAGGCGTCGTGATCGCCACGGTGGGATCGGCATTGGCCAGCGAGACCGTCGCCGAGTCGGTCGTGGTGTTCACCCCGTCGCTCACGCTCAGCGTGACGGTGAAGCTGCCGTCGTCGGTGCAGCTGAAGGAGGACGAGGCCGACGTCGCCGAGCCGAACGAGCAGCTCGTGCCGGGGTCGACACCCGCGCCAGCGAGGTAGGACCAGGCGTAGGTCGGGGTCAGCCCTTCCGGGTCGGAGCCCGAGCCCAGCAGGGTCAGCGAGGTGCCCTCGGAGCCGGTGCGATCTGCGCCGGCGTCCGCCGTCGGGGCCAGGTTGGGCTGCGGCGTGATGGTGGTGCCGCGCGAGGCAGAGCCACTGCCGCCGTCGTCGTCGGTGACGGTCACCGTGATGGTGGGGGTGCCCGTCGCGGTGTAGCTGTGCGTGCCGTCGCAGGTCCCGCCGACGACCGTCCCGGGCGTCGTGGTGCCGTCACCCCAGTCGATGGAGCAGGTCTGCGTGTCGTGGGACCCCTGGTCCCCGAAGGTGGCGTGGGCCGTGACCGGCGCTCCGACCTGGTAGGACGCGCCCACGTTCGGGCTGGTGAGGGCGACGGAGGGGTTGGCGTTGGCCAGGGTCACCGTCGCCGTGTCCGTGACAGCCGGGTTCACGCCGTCGCTCACCGACAGGGTGAAGGTGAAGGTGCCGTCGTCGGTGCAGCTGACCGTCGTCGAGGCCGAGGTCGGTGAGGTGATGGAGCAGGACGTGCCGGCATCGACCCCTGCGCCCACGACATACGACCAGGCGTAGGTGAGCGGTGCGCTCTCCGGGTCGGTGCCCGAGCCGGTGAGGGAGACCAGTGCGCCCTCCGAGCCCGTGCGGTCCGCGCCGGCGTTGGCCGTCGGCGGCAGGTTGACCTGGGCCTTCTGGGTGATCGTCACACTGGCGCTGGCCGTGCCCGCGTCGTCGTCGTTGACGGACACGGTGATGGTCTTGTCGCCGGCCGTGGCGTAGGTGTGGCTGCCCGTGCAGGCCCCGGCGACGATGGCGCCCGCCGTGGTGGTGGCGTCGCCCCAGGCGATGTTGCAGCCGAAGGTGTCGTTGGCGGCCGGGTCGGTGATGGGTGCCGTGACCTGGACGGCCACGCCGAAGTCGACCTGGGCGCCGGCCAGCGGCGCCGTGATCGAGACACTCGGGTTGGCGTTGGCGATGGTCAGCACGGCCGAGTCGCTCGTGCTCGAGCCGCCGTCGCTGGCCGTCAACGTCGCCGTGAAGGTGCCGTTGTCGGTGCACGTCACCGAGGTGTTCAGGGACGTCGAGGCGCTGAACGAGCAGCCTGCCCCAGCGTCGACGCCGGGCCCTGGGGTGGCGGACCACTGGTAGGTCAGGGCCTGGCCGTCCGGGTCGCTCGCGGTGCCGGTCAAGGAGATCGGCGAGCCCTCGGTCCCGGTCTTGTCCGCGCCCGCGTTCACCAGCGGCGGCTGCCCGGTGACGGTGATCGTCACGGTGGCGGCCGCGGAGGTCGCCAGGTCGTCGCTCGCCTTGTAGGTGAACGAGTCGTCGCCGACGAAGGCCGCCGCCGGGGTGTAGGTGCACTGGGTGAAGGACGAGCTGACCAGCGTGCACCCGCTGAGCGAGCCGTGACTCGGACCGGACTGCACCGCATACGTCATCGCGTCACCGTCGGCGTCGGTCGCCGCAAGCGTGACGACGACCGCGGTGTTGGACGGCGTGGTCGCCGTGCGGTCCTGGGCCACGGGCGTGTGGTTGGCCTCAACGGTGATCGCCACAGTCGCGGTGTTGGAGTCGGCGAAACCGTCGTTGAGTCGCCACGTGAAGGAGTCGGCACCCGTGTAGCCGGTGGTCGGCGAGTAGGTGCAGTACGAGGAGCTCACGTCGCAGCTGACGGACCCGTGGGCCGGCGCCGACAGCACCGTGATGGAGGTGGGGTTGCCACTGAGGGAGGACCAACTGAGCGGCACAGCAGTGGTGCGGTCCTGCCGGACGGTCGCGGTGGTGTTGATCGCCACCGGGGTCGAGATCGGCACCACGAACAGCGAGTAGGTCGCCACACCCGACTCGTCCAGTCCGTCGCTGACCTTCCAGGTGAAGGAGTCCGGACCGCGGTAGTCCAGCGTAGGCGTGTAGACGCAGCCGCCACCCCCGGTCGAGCAGTCCGTCAGGGTGCCGTGGGACGGCTGGCTGACGACGGTGAAGGTGGGGGTGTCGTAGTAGAAGTCGTCGGTCCAGCTCAGCCCGATCGACGTCGCGGTGTCCTCGTTGATCTCGGCGTACTGGCCGAAGACCCGCGGGGCGTTGTTGGGGTTCACGTGGATCGTCATGGTGGCGGTGCGCGAGGTGCCGCCGCCCGCGCTCAGCCGCCAGGTGAACGAGTCCAGCCCGACGAAGCTGCCCGTCGGGGTGTAGGTGCACTGCCCGGTGGCGCACGACGTCAGGGAGCCATGGCTCGGAGGCGTGAGGACGGCGAAGGTGCTGGTCGCGCTCTCGGGGTCGTAGCCGGGCAGCGTGAGCGGCGCGGACGTGCGCTCGCGGATCTCGACAGAGGTGTCGCTCGCGACGGGTACGGCGTTGGGCAGGACGTCGATCGAGATGGTGGCCGGGTTGGAGCTCGACGTGCCATCACTGACCCGCCAGGTGAAGCTGTCCGGACCCGAGTAGGCCGCACCCGGGGTGTAGGTGCACCCGTTCAGGGGGATGGCGCAGTCTGTCAGGGTGCCGTGGGTCGGCTGGGTGAGGATCGTGACCGCGAAGGTCCCGCTGTCGGTGTCCGTGAACGGGAAGCCCAGCGCGAGCGCATTGCCCTGGTAGGTGTTCGTCGCGTAGTTGTCCGCGACCGGGGTGCCGTCGTTGCCCACGCGAAGGGTGGTCGTGGCGACCCGCGACGAGGCGAGGTCGTCGCTCGACTGCCAGGTGAACGAGTCGAGCCCCGAGTAGCCGCCGGTCGGGGTGTAGGTGCAGTAGGAGTAGTCGAAGAAGGTGGTGGTGCAGTCGAGAGTTCCGTGCGACGGGGTGCTCACGACAGCCAGGGTGAGCTGGTCGAGGTCGGGGTCCGTGGAGTTCAGGTAGAAGTTGGTCACGCCCTGCGCGACGACCGTGCGGTCCAGGGCCGCTGGGGCGGCATTCGGGCGAACGGTGAGGCTCACGGTCGCGACCCCCGAGTCGAGGAGACCGTCGTTGGACTGCCAGGTGAAGCTGTCGGGTCCTGTGTAGCCGGGGAATCCTTCGTAGAAGCAGACGCCGTAGTAGGTGTTGCAGCTGACGGTGCCGTGCTGGGGGTTGTCGACCACCGAGAACGTCAGGGTCTCGCCCGGCTGCTGCGCGTAGTCGACCAGGACCTGCTCCTGCTTGGACTCGCGCACGGAGTCGCTGGAGTCGGTGGCGACCGGGGCGACGTTGTCGAAGACGGACAGCGTCTGGGTGGCGACGCCCGAGGTGGCCAGGTCGTCACTGACCCGCCACGTGAAGCTGTCTGACCCGACGTACCCGGCGTCCGGCGTGTAGGTGCAGTAGGAGCTCTCGCAACCGCTGAGGGTGCCGTGGGTCGGTTGGGTCAGGACCTCGAAGGTCAACGTGGTGTAGTCGACGTCGCTCCAGTCGAGGTAGAAGAACGCCGGGGTGTTCTGTCGCACGGGCTGGTTCCGGTTCAGCGCCAAGGGCGTGACGTTCTTGGTCACCGTGACGGTGGCCGTGGCGACGTTCGAGGTCGAGGAGGCGTCGCTCGCCGTCCAGGTGAAGGAGTCGACGCCGACGAAGCCGGGGGTCGGGGTGTAGAGGCAGTAGCCCGGGCTGCACGAGTCCACCGACCCGTGGCTCGGCGGGCTGACGACGGCGTAGGTGAGCGGGTCGGTCTCGGGGTCCACGGCGTGCAGGAACACGTACGACGCCACCCCCTCGCGGGTGGTGATGGTGGACGTCCGAGCGGTCGGTGGGGAGGCGTATGCCGAGGGCGCGGCCTGGAGGGTGAAGCCGGCGACGAGGGCCATTCCGAGCAGGATCCGTCGGGCCCGGCTGAACGAAGAGTGGTCCCGGTGCTTGCCAGCTGCCCCTGCGAACATGTCGCACCTCCTGTGCCCGGCCACCACTGCGAAGGCCGTTGGTCGCGAACCTAGCGACGGACAGGGGCAGGACAGATCACCCCAAGCGCGCACCGCTCCTACGCCATATACACCGGCTGACCTGCACTTTTGTGGCTAGTCAGGCCACCCAAGTCGACGGAACCGGGCGCACCTGCGGGCAGCGGAGCACGTGGCTCTCGCGCTGCGAGACTTGACGGCCCCCCGGATCGTTCGCGCGGAGGGCGTGGGATTCGAACCCACGATGGGTGTAACCCCATAGCGGTTTTCAAGACCGCCGCACTAGGCCACTATGCGAGCCCTCCTCGGCCACGCGGCATACCCGCACGACCAGGGACACGGTATCGCCCGTCCCGGCCGGGCATCGCTTGACCACTCCGCGGACCCCTCGGGCCGGTCCTCCCCCAGCAGTCGCCTCCTCGTCGATGGCGTGCTCGAATGGCCGGATGGATGCGCGGGCGCTGGCGCAACGCTTCGCTCTGGGTGGCGCAGCGAAACTCTCCGACGGCCCCGTCGCGCGCGGCAAGCAGGGCGTCGTGTGGCGGCTCGAGACGGCCGACGGCAGCTGGGCGGTAAAGGTGCCCTTCCGCCAGTCCACCGAGGACGACGTGCGTCTGGCGACGACGTTCCAGGAAGCGGCCCATGCCGAAGGCGTGCCGACTCCGCAGGTGCGCCGCACCACGGACGGAACAGTGTTCGCCACCATTCGCGGGGGTCAGGCACGGGTGTACGAGTGGGTCGACCTGGGTGCACCCGACACCCACCTCGATCCCGAGCGGGTCGGCGAGGTCGTGGCCGCCATGCACAAGGTCTCACTCGGTGACACCACCCTCTCGGTCGCCAACCCGGACCGGATCGACCCGTGGTACCGCGAGCCGGTGGGGGCCGACCGCTGGCACCGGCTCGTCGAACAGCTCCAGGACGCAGGAGCGCCGTTCGCTCGCCGACTGTCTGATCTGCGTGACGAGCTCGTCGCCCTGGAGTCCTGGATCGAGCCACCGCAGACGTTCGCGACCTGCCACCGCGACCTCTGGGCCGACAACGTCCTGCCGACTTCTGACGGCGACGTGTGTGTCATCGACTGGGAGAACAGCGGGCCGGCCGATCCGAGCCATGAGCTCGGGTGCGTGCTCTTCGAGTTTGCCTGCTCCGACCCCGGTCGGACGCGAGCGCTGGTCAACGCCTACCGGGAGGCCGGCGGGCCGGCCAAGGTGAGCCGACGCGGCCACTTCTCGATGCTGATCGCGCAGCTCGGACACATCACCGAGATGGCTGCCACCGACTGGCTGCAACCCAACCCCCGCTCGCCGCACCGCGCGGACTCGGTGGCGTGGATAGGGGAGGTGCTGGACGAGCCGCACACGCGCGACCTGCTCGAATCGTTGTTGGGGGCAGCTGATGATCCTGCTGACGTCCACCGGGCAGGCCGCTGACCAGCACGTTCGTAGGGACGTGGGTTAAGGTCGAAGGAACCGACCAAAGGATGCGAACCATGGCAAAGCTCACCTTCCTCGCCGGTCTCGCTGCGGGCTACGTGCTCGGGGCCAAGGCCGGTCAGAAGCGCTACCAGCAGATCAAGGCCCAGACCGACCGCGTCTGGGGCAGTGCCCCCGTGCAGTCCCGTGTCGACACGGTCAAGCAGGTCGTCAAGGACCAGGCGCCCGTCGTGGCGGCCAAGATCGGTGACGTCGCGAAGACCGCCGGCGCGAGCGCCAAGGAGCGCCTCACCGGTGAGGACCTCCCGGAGACCCTGCACCGCGGGACCGATGGGCGGCTGCACGCCGACACCACCGGCTTCGGACCGGGGCCGGGCAAGCTGCCCTGACCGCGGGCGCACCGCAACCGGCACACCAAAGGAAGCGGCACGGCATACGGAGTTCCGGTATGCCGTGCCGCTTCTGTGTTGCTGGACTCAACGGCGTCGCCGAGGAGGTCCGGCTGGGCGCGTGCTGGGAACCCCTGACCAGCACCTTCCACAACCTGACCCACCCGGCGACGCGCCCCGAAGGGCGGGTCGGCCGCACGCCCCCACGAACTGCCGACCAGCCCGCTGGCACCCCTGTGACCAGCGGTCCTTCGTCGCCGGGACCCGTCGCCCCCTGCGACAGGTCCTGCACGACATTGGCGTCCTCTCCGTTGTGTCCTCCTCGGTCCCCCGACCAGGTCTGACACTGGACAAGAGTCGGCAACACGGGCCCTGATACATCGCCGGCCAAGAATTTTTTGCGGAGAGTTTTCGGTGGCTGCCCGGTATCAAACGGGCCCGTCTGGTTCTCCTGTCAGATGACGCATTCCCTCACTACGCTGAACAACGCACGCGTGGTCGGCACGACCCTCAGGAGATCCGATGGCCGCATCAGCCCCCCCGCCGCCCCCTGGGCCGGGACCCACACCCTGGGTCGCGATCCCTCGCTCGGCGGCGCGGCGCCTGGACGTGCGGGTGCTCGACCCCGCCAAGGCGGTGCGGCTCGATGGCGACGACGCCCTCGCACCCACCTTGTATGCCGGTAACCGCCTGCTCGTTCGCGGCCTCGCCACCCAGTCGGCGCGGGGTCCGATCAGCGCGCTGAAGGGGATCGCGGAGCGGCTCGGCTACTCGGCCGACGCCCAGCGGGACGAGCGGTTCGAGGCGTTGCTGCGGCAGAACGAGCTGGAGGACCAGGTCGACGCGGCCATCTCCACGACGGTGGTGTTCACGCCGTTGCCGGACCGTCCCGTCGTGGCCCCGGACGCCTGGCTGATCCTGCAGACGCTGCGTGCCGAAGACCCGGAGTCGGCGAAGTCGGTGAGCCTCAGCCACATCGTGACGGCGTCGGGCTACGGCTCCGGCGTGGGGTACGGGTCCGGCGTCGGCTACGGCTCGGGTGTCGGCTACGGCTCCGGGGTGGGGTACGGCTCGGGCGTCGGCTACGGGTCAGGGGTCGGGTACGGCTCCGGGGTCGGCGAGGGGGACGTGCAGATGCCTGGCGGCGGGCCCTCGCCGCGGTGCCCGGTGGTCTGGGGTGGTCCGGCGCCGGCGCCAGGGGGCTACACCGCAGACGGCTCGGAGAACGGGGCGGAGTGCGATGACGCGGGCGCCCCGGAAGGACCGGTCGTCGCGCTGCTCGACACGGGACTCGGGCAGCACCCCTGGTTCGGCTACGGCGTCATCCGGGACGTGACCGTCGACGGGATCCCCATCGGTGAGCGCTTCAGCACCGAAGGCGACCCCGAGGGTTCCGGCTGCACCCTCGACCGGGTCAACGGCCTGCTCGACCCGTTGGCCGGGCACGGCACGTTCATCGCCGGGGTCGTGCGGCAACGCTGCCCCGAGGCCACGCTGATGGTCATTCCCGTCATGCACGGCGACGGCGTCACCGACGAGGCCTTCCTCGTCGAGACCCTCGGGCTCCTCTTCGTCCGCCAGCTGCTCGCCCACTCCGACGTCGACAAGGGACCGGCGATCGACGTCCTGTCGCTGTCGCTGGGGTACTACCACGAGACACCTGGGGCGTTCGACGACGAGCCGGCGTTCTGCGGGATCCTCCGGGCGCTGTCGAGCACCGGCGTCGCGGTGGTGGCCGCGGCCGGGAACGGCGGCACGAACCACGAGTTCTACCCCGCGGCCTTTGCGGTCGCGGGCGGTTTCGACGTGCCCCTGACGAGTGTCGGCGCGTTCAACCCGGACGGTTGCACGGTGTCGGTCTACTCCAACACCGGCCACTGGGTCCGCGCCTACCGGCGCGGGACCGCGGTCGTGAGCACCATGCCGACCACGTTCAACGGCAGCCTGCAGCCGGCCCTCGTCCAGCCTGCCGCGGCTGACCCCGCGGCAGGGCGCCCGCTGCGCGGGTCGTGCGACCCCGACGACTACTCGAGCGGGTTCGCCCTCTGGAGCGGCACGTCGTTCGCAGCGCCTGCGTATGCCGGCGACCTCGCTGCCTGGCTCGTCCGCGAGGGCTGGGCAGGGTTCGACTCATCGAGGGCTCAGGGCGAGGCCACCGACCCGACGGCTCGGGCCGAGGCGCTCTCGAAGGCGCGGGTCGAGGGGCTGGCCAAGGCCATTGCGACGCTCGAGGGAGGCGAACGGTGATGCACGCCGAGGGCGGCACCCGGAGCCTGGCCGAGCTGGCGGCGCGCGCGTTCGCCGACTACCGGGACGGGCGCCCGGAGGCGATGTCGCAGCTGGTGGACAGCACCACCACGCTGCTCTGGCACACCGCCCGGGCGCAGGGGCTCAGCGGCCCGCAGGCCGAGGACGTCGTGCAGAACACGTGGTTGTCGCTGGTCCAGCACGCGTCGGGGATCACCGACCCCCAGGGCGTGCTGAAGTGGTTGCTCACCACCACCCGGCGCGAGGCCTGGGCCGTGTCCAAGCGGGCCCGGCGCGAGGACGTCCGAGAGGACATGGGGGATGCGATGCCTGAGGTAGCCACGACCAGGGACGAGCCGGCCGAAGTCGTCGTCCGCAGCCAGGAGCAGGGCCTGCTCTGGCGCCACTTCAAGGACCTGCCGGAGCGGTGCCAGCAGCTGCTGCGGGTCATCGCCCTCGCCGACCGACCCGACTACGCGCAGGTCGCCGACGCGCTCGGCATGCCCGTCGGCAGCATCGGACCCACCCGCGGTCGATGCCTGGCCAAGCTCCGAGGGGCGCTGCTCGGCGACCCGGGATGGGCGACGTCATGAGCGGCGACAGCGTGAGCGGCGGGGCCATGGGCGAGGGCTGGGAGGCCGACGCGCTCGGTGAGATCGACGACCAGGACCTCAGGGCCCTCGCGACGCTCCGGACCATCCTGCAGGCGAGTGACCCGGTGCCCAGCGGCCTGGCCGAGCGGGCCAAGTTCGCGATGTCCGTGGCCGCCCTCGAGGCCGAGATCGCCGAGATCACGACGACGACCGCCGAGCTCGCCGGGGTGCGCTCCACCCAGTACGACCGCGCCGGCACCATCACGTTCTCCAGCGACCAGCTCAGCGCGATGATCACCATCGAGATGGTGGACGGCGGGAGCGCGCGGCTGAGCGGGTGGGTCACCACGGGACCCACGCACGTCGAGCTGCGCGAGCGGTCGCGCACCCAGGAGACCACGACCGACGACGCCGGCCGGTTCACTTTCGCCTCCGTCGAGCGCGGACTCGTCCACCTCGTCATGCGCCGGCTGGACGATCCTGGGAGTCGTCCGGTCATCACCCCCGCCATCGAGATCTGAGGTACGACATCGAGGTTGCTGACCACCAGGTCGCCGAGCTCTTGGCCCGAGCTCGGAACCTCAACGAGATCGGCCGGTTCCGCGACGCCGAGCGCAGCCTGCGGCGCGCCCTCGTGCTGGCGGACCGCCTGGACGGCGAGGAGCGGGTGTCGACGCGAGCGCGGCTGCTCATCACCCTGGCCTGGCCGACCCTGGCGCTGCACGGACTGGACCAGGCCCTGGCGATGCTGGCGGAGTCCCGCGAGCAGAGCGACTCCGCCCGCCTGCGCGCCCTGAGCTGGATCCAGGAGGCCGTCGTCCACGTCTCCTGCCAGGACTGGCGGTCGGCCCTCAGCGCCCTCGGCAGGCTCGGCGACACGGACGGGCTCCTCGCCCCGGGTGAAGAGGTCGCGGCCCGGATCAACAGTGGCCTGGCCCACCTCTCCCTGCTCGAGCTCGGGCCCGCTCGTGCCGATCTGATGACCGCGCTCGAGGTCAGCGTGGAGCACGGCCTGGTGGAGCAGGAGTTCAAGGTCCGCCACAACCTCGGCTGCCTCGAGTACTACGCGGGCCGGCTCCCGGAGGCCATCCGCCTGATGCGCGAGGCCGACGAGATGGACGTGCAGGTCGGCCGGGTGAGGGCTCAGCACGACCTGGCGCTGGTCCTGCTCGAGGTCGGGCTGCTCGACCAGGCGCGAGAGACCCTGACCCGCGCGCTCGACGAGGCCAGGCGCGACGGCCACCGCCTCGAGGAGGCCGACCTTCGGCTCGACCTCGCGACGACCGCACTGCTGCGCGACGAGCTCGCGACCGCGCGCGAGCACCTCGACGCCGCCGTGGTCGCCTTTCGCGCCAGGGGAGCGATCGAGCGCCAGCGGAGCGCCGCGCTGCTGCGCGCCTGGGTCGCCGTGACGGAGGGGGTCGTGCCCCGCGGTCTCGACCGCACCCTCGCGCCCTGGTCTGGCGTCGACCGGCCGGTCATGCCCGACGAGCGCCTCGCGGCGCGGGTGCACGTCGAGGCGCTGCTGCTGCGAGGCCACGTCGACCAGGCCGGGTATGCCGTGCAGCGGCTGAGGGGGCGTGTGCGCCAGGGCTTCGCCGCCGACATGCACGACCGCCTGCTCATCGCGAAAGTGGCTGCGGCACAAGGCGACACAGCCACTTCCCGGAGAGTGGTCCGCTCGGCCATGCACCAGCTGACCGGGCGCCAGGCACCGAGCCAGAGCGTCGAGATCCGGTCGGCCCTGGCCCTGCACGGTCACCGGATCGCGGACTTCGACGTCAACGACGCCCTCGCGAGCGGATCGCCCGTGCGGGTCTTCGACGCGGTGGAGCGCTGGCGCGCGGTGTCCCACCGCCTGCCCCTGCTGTCCACACCGGAGGACGGGCGCTCCGCCGAGCTGGTCGCCGAGCTGCGCCAGGCCCGTCGTGAGGGAGCCGCCCCCGGCGAGGAGGGCGCCCGCCAGCGCGCCCGCGCCGCCGAGCTGGAGTGGGAGGTCAGCCGCCTGGACTGGTCACGGGCCGAGGCCGGCGGGGTGGCCGCTGCGGTGGCCCCGGTCGGACATGCCGTCACTCGCGACCTGCTCGGGTCCCGTGGCGAACAGGCCCTGGTCTGGGTCGCGCAGGACGGGCAGGAGTACGTCCTGGTGGTGACGCCCAGGGGGACCCGGCTGCACCACGTGGGACCGGCCGCCGAGGTCGCCGCCCTGGCGGACCGACTCACGCGGGACCTGCACGCGCACGCGTTCGCCGCCACCAACCCAGCGCTGGAGGCGGCCGTCGGCCGAGCGGTGGCGGGCTCCCTGGCCGCGCTCGACGAGCAGCTCTTCGGCGACGTCGAGCTGGCCGAGGGGCCTGTCGTCGTGGTGCCGGGGCGGACCCTGATGGCGGTGCCCTGGGGCATGCTGCCCAGCCTCGCGGGCCGTCCGGTCACGATCGCCCCGTCGGTGACCCGCTGGTCCACCCCGCTCCTCGCGGCGGACGCGGTCCCGGCGGAGCGGCTCCGGGTCACGACGCTGACGGGGCCGAGGCTCGACCGCGCCGCCGCCGAGGCGGCCGCGGTGACCACGGCTTGGGAGAGGGTCGGTGCCCTGGTGACCCGTCACGAGGGAGCGACGGCGCAGACCGTCCGTGACGCCTTGTCCGGCGCTGGCCTGGTGCACGTGGCGGCGCACGGCACCCACGAGCGTCAGAGCCCGTGGTTCTCCTCGTTGCACATGGCCGACGGCCCCGTCTTCGCGCACGAGCTCCCGCGACGGGCGACCGCACACCACGTCGTGCTGTCGGCGTGTGATGTGGGACGGCTCGACCCACGCCCCGGGGACGAGCCCCTGGGGCTCACGGCCGCGCTGATGGCGCTGGGCGTTCGCAGTGTCGTCGCCCCCGTCGCACCGGTGTCAGACGTTGCGGCTGCCGACGCCATGGGCAGCTACCACCGCCACCTGGCCGACGGCGACTCCGCGTCCGAAGCCCTGGCCGCGACGCTCACCGAGCACCCGGGCGCTGGGGCGTTCTGCCTCTACGGCACCGACTGGCGGCCGGAACCCGCTCAGATCCAGAGGGCCGGATCCTTGAACATCGCCTCATAGGGATCTTCGTGACCCTGCGGGAACCGGATGACCGCGGGGATCCCCGTGGCAATCGCGCCAGCCGGAACGTCTTTGACCACAACGGAGTTCGCGCCGACCTGCACGTCGTCGCCAATGTAGACGGGACCCAGGATGCGGGCTCCGGCCCCGATCGTGACCCGCGACCCGACGGTGGGATGCCGCTTGACACGCTGCAACGAACGACCGCCCAGCGTGACGCCGTGATAGAGCATCACGTCGTCTCCCACCTCGGCCGTCTCGCCGATCACGACACCCATCCCGTGGTCGATGAAGAACCGGTGACCGATCACCGCACCCGGGTGGATCTCGACCCCCGTCACCGAGCGCACCACCGTCATGACGACGCGGGCCACCGGCTTCGCCCAGCCGCCGCGCAACCACAGGCGGTGGGCGAACCGGTAGGACCAGATGGCATGCAGCCCAGGCGAGTTCAGCGCGACGTCGACGCGCGACGTCGCGGCGGGGTCGCGGGCGATCGCGGCGTCGAGGTCGTCGACGATGCGGCTGCGCGCGCGCCGGGCATACAGGGCGAGGGTCACGGAAGAAGCGCCACCTTGGGTCGGGTCGGTCAGTCGAGCAGGTCGGAGAAGAGGATCGTCGAGAGGTAGCGCTCACCGAACGACGGGATGATGACGACGATCGTCTTGCCCGCGTTCTCGGGGCGCCTGGCGACCTGGTCGGCTGCCGCGAGAGCCGCGCCCGAGGAGATCCCGACGAGCAGGCCCTCCTCCTTTGCGGCGCGCTTGGCCCACTCGACCGCCGTCTCGGCGTTGATGTCGATGACCTCGTCGTAGACCGTGCGGTCGAGGATCTCGGGCACGAAGTTGGCGCCGATCCCCTGGATCTTGTGGGGACCGGGCTCGCCGCCGTTGAGGATCGGCGACTCAGCAGGCTCCACGGCGACGATCTGCACTCCCGGCTTGCGAGCCTTGAGGACCTGTCCGACCCCGGTGATGGTGCCGCCCGTGCCGATGCCCGCCACGACGATGTCGACCTGGCCGTCGGTGTCCTTCCAGATCTCCTCGGCCGTGGTCTTGCGGTGGATCTCGGGGTTGGCCTCGTTGGCGAACTGGCGAGCGAGGATCCCGCCGCGCTCGGCCGCGATCTCCTCGGACTTCGCCACGGCGCCCTTCATGCCCAGCGCACCTTCCGTGAGGACGAGCTCGGCACCATAGGCGCGCAGCAGCGCGCGGCGCTCCTTGCTCATCGTCTCGGGCATCGTGAGCACGACGTTGTAGCCGCGGGCCGCACCCACCATGGCCAGCGCGATCCCCGTGTTGCCCGAGGTGGCCTCGACGATGGTGCCGCCCGGCTTGAGCTCACCGGCCGCCTCGGCCGCGTCGATGATCGAGACGCCGATCCGGTCCTTGACCGACGAGGCCGGGTTGTAGAACTCCAGCTTCGCGGCGACGGTGGCCTCACTGTCGATCAACCTGTTGATCCGCACCAGGGGCGTGTTGCCGATGAGCTGGGTGACGTCGTCATAGATGGGCATGCGCGCTTCCTTGCGTTCGTATGCCGCGTGCCTGCCGTGCGCGCGGACGTGGACGTTCGTCCTGTTCAGCGAACCAGACGTTATGCGTATTCCAACAGATCGTTATGCAATCTGGCAACGCACTCTCACCCTGCGGGCGTCGCGAACGACGCGCACGGCATACGACTCGCCTTTGAGCCCGCTCACAATCCGGTAAGCAGTCGCTTACCGGCCAGTAGAGTGACGCCATGTCTGCGCTCGAGATCGTCGCGCTCGTCGTCTGTGGAGTGGTTGCCCTCGTGGGGATCGCCCTGTTCGCACGGGTCATCCGTCAGTTCTTGTCCGTCTTCCGGCTGGGTCAGCCGGACGGCACCCGCACGAGTGACAAGGGCGCGAGGACGGTGACGCTGCTGCGTGAGTTCCTGGGGCACACCCGGATGTCGCGACTGCCGGTGGTGGCGGTGGCGCACTGGTTCACGATGATCAGCTTCGGGGTGCTGTTCTTCACCCTGCTCAACGCGTTCGGCCAGCTGGTCAAGGCTGACTTCACGCTCCCGCTGATCGGGCACTTCTTCCTGTACGAGTGGGTCACCGAGTTCTTCGCGTGGACCGGGCTGGTCGGCATCGTCACGCTGATGGTGATCCGGCAGAAGAACCACCCGCGGTCGGCCGCCGGTGAGGGTGGGCGTCGCTCGCGCTTCTTCGGGTCGACCTGGTGGCAGGCGTACTACGTCGAGCTGACCATCCTCGGCGTGACGATCTGCATCATCACCCTGCGAGCGCTGGAGTACGCGCTGGAGAAGCTCGGCGGGACGACCGGCACGACCGCGGTGGGCCACGCGAACGGACTGCACTACCCACTGACGGGCTGGCTGGGCGGGTTCTTCGACGGCGCCTCGGTGAGCACGCTGGAGAAGGTCGTCGTCGTGGTGGCGGCGGTGAAGATCCTCATCTCGTTCGCGTGGATGATCACCATCTCCCTCCAGCCGACGATGGGCGTCGCCTGGCACCGGTTCCTGGCCTTCTTCAACATCTTCCTCAAGCGGCACGCCGACGGCCGCACCTCCCTGGGTGAGCTGCAGCCGATGATGGTCAAGGGCGAGCCGGTGGACTTCGAGAACATCGAGGACCTCGACGAGGACGCCGCGCTCGGGGTCGGCAAGGTCGAGGACTTCACCTGGAAGGGCCTGCTCGACTTCACCACCTGCACCGAGTGCGGCCGCTGCCAGTCCCAGTGCCCGGCCTGGAACACCGACAAGCCGCTGTCACCCAAGATGCTCGTGATGGCGATGCGGGACCACGCGCACGCCAAGGCCCCGTGGCTGCTGGCCACCGAGTCCGAGCGCGAGGGCCTGGGCGAGGACGCGGCCAAGCTTGCTGAGGTGCCGCTGGTGGGCGACACCGGCTACGACATCCGGAACCCCCTCGCCGCCTACAACCCGCACGGTCCCGATGCGGTGATCGACCAGGACGTGCTGTGGTCCTGCACCACCTGTGGTGCCTGCGTCGAGCAGTGCCCGGTCGACATCGAGCACGTCGATGCGATCGTCGACATGCGCCGCTACCAGGTGCTGATCGAGTCGGCGTTCCCGAACGAGCTCGGAGGCCTGTTCAAGAACCTCGAGAACAAGGGCAACCCGTGGGGCATGGCGGCCCGGGCGCGGCTGGACTGGGCCAAGGACCTGCCCTTCCCGGTCAAGATCCTCGGCCAGGACGTCGAGTCCGCGGACGACGTGGACTACCTGTTCTGGGTCGGCTGCGCCGGCGCCTACGAGGACCGTGCCAAGAAGACGACCCGCGCGGTGGCCGAGCTGCTCGACCAGGCCGGGGTCACCTTCGCGATCCTCGGCGACGGCGAGTCCTGCACCGGGGACTCCGCCCGACGGGCCGGCAACGAGTTCCTCTTCCAGATGCTCGCCCAGCAGAACGTCGAGACCCTCAACGAGGCCGGCGCGACCAAGATCGTCGTCACCTGCGCGCACTGCTTCAACACCATCAAGAACGAGTACCCGCAGCTCGGCGGCAAGTACGAAGTCGTCCACCACACCCAGCTGCTCAACCGGCTGGTCCGCGAGAAGAAGCTCGTCCCCGTCGCCCGTCCCGCCGACGTGCCGGGCAAGTCGTCGAACAAGGACGTCGCCTCCACCGCCGAGACCGTGACCTACCACGACCCGTGCTACCTCGGCCGGCACAACGGCGTCTACGCCCCGCCACGTGAGCTGATCGGCGCCCTGCCCGGTGTCGAGCTGCGCGAGATGGAGCGCACCAAGGAAAAGTCCTTCTGCTGCGGCGCCGGCGGTGCCCGCATGTGGATGGAGGAGAAGCTCGGCACGCGGATCAACACCAACCGCACCGAGGAGGCCATCGGCACCGGCGCGGAGCGGATCGCCATCGGCTGCCCCTTCTGCCGCGTCATGATGTCCGACGGCCTCACCGCCGCCCAGTCCGAGGGCAAGGGCGAGGACGTCGAGGTCGTCGATGTGGCCCAGATGCTGCTCGCCGCGGTCAAGCGGCGCGACGACCCCCAGTCGGCCGCGCCCGAAGCCATCGAGCCCGAGCCCACACCGGACCCCGAGCCGCAGCCCGTCGCCTGAGGTGACGTGTGCCGCGGGGCCAGCCCCGCGGCATACGCGCGTCAGCGGGGTGTGTCGGCCCTGCGCACAGCGGCTTCGTCGAGCTCCCGCGCGACATCGACGGTCGGCGCCCCGCCACCTCGTGAGGCGGGCCACCACCAGGCGCCGGCCAGATCGCTCGGCGGCTGGGGGTAGCGCGCCACGAGCTCGTCGACCATGGTGGCCAGCCGTTCGTGCAACCTGCGGGTGAGAGCCTCCGCGGTCTCCCCCACCAGCGGCACGAGCGGCTCGCCGACCAGCACGTCCACGGCCTTGCCGCGACGCAGTGAGTAGCGGCCGTCGACGGTGAAGATGCGGTGGACCCCCCAGTGCGCCACCGGGACGAGCGGCGCTCCGGTCGCCAGGGCGAGGTAGGCCGCCCCCCGCCGGAAGTCGGCTCGGTCCTTGACGACGAACGCCCGCCCGATCGTCGCCTCGGGATAGACCCCCACGACCTCACCGGCCCGCAAGGCACCGAGCGCCTGTCGGGCCGCGAGCTCCCCGTGCGCGCGATCGACCGGGAGGTGCCGCATCCCGCGCATCAGCGGACCGGACAGCCGCGACCGGAACACCGACTCCTTGGCCATGAACCGCACGAGCCTGCCCCGCCGCGCCCCGGCCAGTCCGACGAACATGAAGTCGAGGAAGCTGCTGTGGTTCGCGGCGACGACCACCGGCCCCGTGCCCGGCAGCCGATCGGCCCCGGACACCGTGATCCGCAGGTCGAGCGCGCGGAACAACCCGCGGCAGAGCCCGATGACGAGGCGATAGGTGAGGTCCGGCACGGCAGGCATTCGGAGCCGCGACCGCAGGTGGATGCTCAGGCGATCTCGACCATCAGGGCCGCGAGCTTGGCGCGCGAGGCGATCTCGAGCTTGCGGAAGATGTGCGACAGGTGGGCATCGACCGTGCGTGGTGACACGAACAGCTGCTCGGCGATCTGCCGGCTGGTGAGCCCCTCGGCCACGAGCTCGGCGACGCCGCGTTCGGCCTTGGTCAACACGTGCAGCGGCGAGTTCGACGCCTCGGGCGCGACCTGACCGGCGCACAGGGCCGTCACCGCGGCGACACCCTGTGCGGTGAACTGACCGCGCTCGAGCCAGCCGGTGGGACAGTCGCGAATCGCCCCGGCGGCATACACGACGCCCGGGCGGTCGCGGCCCACGGCGCGGCGACTGACGCGCAGCGCTGCCGCGGCCCCCGCAACCGGCCGGTATGCCGCCGTGCCCGTCTCCGCGGCGATCGCCGCCAGGCCGTCGAGCGCGTCCGCAGCCCGCAACGGCATCGGGACCTCGGTAGCCCGCCGCAGCACGGACAGGTAGGAGGCCTGCGCCTGCCCGGGTTCGCCGAGGGACATCAGGGCGTCGGCCACGAGCAGCCTCGCCTCGATCGCGTCGCGTCCCAGCTTGCTGCTGTCCGCGAGCACGACGATGTCGGCGGCCTTTCCCGCGGCCCGGCTGACGTCGCCGGCCGCCAACAGTTCGCGGGCGTCCTGGAGCTGGACGACCAGGCGCACGGCCCAGGGCAGCGTCTCGGCGTCCACCGGCAGGCCCGGCTCACCCGAGACCATGCGGTGCATGGTGTCGGCGAGCAGCGCGATGCGGTCCTCGCGGATCTCCTCGGCCTGGGTGCGGGCGAACAGGGCCAACGAGGCCGCCTCGACCAGGCGCCCCTGCTCCCAGGCGATCTTTGCCTGCATCGTGCGCGCGGACAGCGCGATCCACACCTCGTCGGGGGGAGGCGAGTCCACGATGACGGTCGCCAGCTTCTCGGCCTCCGCGAAGTCGCCTGCCGAGACGAAGACGTCCATGAGGGTGCGTCGCACCTGACGGATGACGTAGGGGTCGTCGCCGCCCAGGGCGAGGGTTCGCTCGGCATCGGCGCGCGCCGCCGCAAGGTCGCCGGCGTCGAGGTGCATCTCGGCGCGGATGGCCGCGGTGCGGGCCAGTTCGACGTCGCGCATCGGTCCGTCCAGGGCACTCGCGTGCTCCTCGGAGCGGTGCAGCAGGCGGAGCCCTTCGTAGGTGCCGCGCACCTCTGACGCGCAGATGCCGGCTCGGCGGGCCAGCTGCGAGCCGATGATCGGCGGCCCGTCGCCGCTGGAGAGTGCGGCGTCCATCATGTCCAGGGCTTCACGGGCCCGCATGGCGGCCGAGAGGGACGGAAAGGCCCGGTTGGCGATGGCGTAGCCGCGCGGCCGGGTGGTGTCGACGGCGCACGCCTGTCGAACGGCGGTGTCCACGAGGGCCAGCTGGTTGAGGAACGGCGCATCGGCGGACCCCTCGTTGACGGCTTGCGGAATGACCCGGTCGGCCCAGGCGAGCAGGCCGGCCAGCGACTCCTGGGCATCGTCCGTGGCCTCGGCGAGGGCGCGACCGACCTCCCGCATCGGTGGCAGGAGGTCGAAGCTCCCGTCGGGGTTCACCTCGACGAGGCTGCGCCGAGCCAGGGCCGACGCGAGCTGGACGGCCTGGGGCCGACTGACGCCACACACGTCCGCGAGGACATCGAGCCCGAGCGGGCGGCCGATGATGGCGAGTCGCCGGAAGCACTGCTGCTGCTCGACGTCGAGCAGGTCGTAGGACCGTCTCACGGCCTCGGCGAGGGTCCCGACGGGCGGGACGTCGCTGACCCCGATGAGCGCGATCTGGACGGCCAGCTGCTCCACCAGCGAGGGCAGACCTCCACTGGCCCGCAACAACCGCCGCAGGATGGCGTCGTGCTTGTCGAGGTCGACGGAGTGCCCCCCAGCGGCGGCCACTCGGGCCAGCAACAGCTCGAGCGCCGGACCTTCCAACGCCCCCCGAGCGGAGGGCACGGGCAGCGGTGTCAGCTTCATCACCTGCTCATGGGGCCGCCCCGCCACGGTCGTCGCGGTGCACAGGAGCTTCCAGTCCTCGGCGTCCTCGACGAGGTCGTTGAGCACCTCGCCGAGCCCCTCGATCGCGTCCACGCCATCGAGCACCAACAACGTGTCGCGACCGTCCAGGGCTCGCTTGAGCGCCAACGTCGGCGAGTCACCGGGAGCCACCTCGGCATCGAGGGCATCGAGACACGCGGTGACGAGCGACTTCGTCGTCGAGTGTCGGTGGGCGGGGACCCAGGCCACGGCCGGCGCGCTGCTCGCAGTGTGCCTGGCCACGAGGGTCTTCCCACACCCGGGCGCGCCCGTCAGCGTCACCCACCGACTGCCGCCGAGCAGAAGTCGGAGGCGATCGAGATCCTCGTCGCGACCCACGCACGGAGTCAGCATCCGGACAGGCTATCGAAAACCTGCTGGCCAATATCGGTGGTTTCACTGATGCCGACCTCGACCCTCCCCGGGCACTCTCGTGGACAACGGAGATCACTGGATCCGACGTTACGGGAGGCGCGGAGGGGCACCTCCCGAAGCGGCGGATCTGGGATTGGCGGACCGGGGGGTCACGCCGAAAGGCCGGGTGTGGCTTCCGGGGGGAAACCACACCCGGCCTTCATCCTGTCCGGGGTCCTACGGCTGACGAGTGATCAGCTCAGGCTGTTCTTCGTCAGGAACTCCTTGGCCACCGTGTCGGCGTCCTTCTTGTCGACCACGACCTCCTTGAGGAGGGCGGCCAGGGTGGGCGTGTCCAGCTTGGCCGACACGGCGTTGAGGGCTCCCTCGATGGTCGCGTTGCTCTTGCTCTTGGTGATGAGCGGCACGACGTTCTGGGCGGCATACATGCTCTTGGGGTCCTCGAGCGCCACGAGGTCGTTGGCCGCGATGCTCGGGTCGGTGGTGAACAGGTCACCAGCGTCGATCTGGCCGTTCTTCAGGGCGGCCAGGGTCAGCGGGCCACCGGCGTCGAGCGGACGGAAGGTCTTGAACTCCAGGCCGTAGATCGACTTGAAGCCGGGCAGACCCGTCAAGCGGGTCTTCCACTCGGGCGGGCCACCCACCGTGAGCTTGTCGGACTTGCCTGCGAGGTCCGCGATCGACTTGACCCCGAGCTCGTCGGCCTTGGACTTCTTCATCACCAAGGCGTCCTTGTCCTCGGCGGCGGACTTGTCGAGCACCGTGAGGGTGGCCGGCAGCGCAGCCTTGAGCTCGGTGTAGACGCCCTCGCTGTCCGTGGCCTTCGCGTTCTTGTTGAAGTACTGGCTCAGCACACCGGTGTACTCGGGGATGAGGTCGATCGACCCGTCCTGGAGAGCCGGGATGTAGGCCTCGCGGGCACCGATGTTGAGCTTCTTCTCGACCTTGACGCCCTTGGCCTCGAGGGCCCCGGCGTAGATCTCGGCCAACAGGGCACTCTCGGGGAAGTCGGCCGAGCCGACCTTGATGGTGCCCGAGGCTGCGCTGGAGCTGCCGCTGCTCGTCTTGGTGGCGAGCGGGTCGCCACCGGAGTTGCCGCACGCGGCGGTGGCCATCAGAGCGGCCGCCGTGGCGATCGTCAGGGTCATCTTGCTGAACTTCACGAAACCGCTCCTACCGTTGGTCAACTGGACTGGGAATCCACCGTACGCCGCGGCGCCTGAATCTCTACATCGAGGGGGGTATTTGATCGCTGGCTGGACACCGCCGACCCTCCTGTGGACCGTCGGCCCGGCCGCCCGCCGGCCCGGCCCGTGAGCCCGGGCGACACGGCATACCGCTGCACCACCGCGAGCAGGAGGTCGACGACGAGGGCGAGGACGGCCACCAGCAGTGCGCCGCCGGCCATCTGTGGGAAGTCCCTGACCTTCTGCCCGTCGATCAGGAACCGGCCGAGGCCCCCGGTGCCGGCCACGGCCGCGAGGGTGGCGGTGGCGATCACCTGGAGGGTGGCCGAGCGGAAGCCCGAGAAGATCAAGGGCAGCGCGTTGGGCACCTCGACCCTCGCCAGCACCTGGCTGCCCGTCATGCCCATGCCCTTGGCCGCATCGCGGGCGGCAGGGTCGACGCCCTCGACACCGGCATAGGCGCCCGCCATCAGCGGCGGGATCGCCAGGACGACGAGCACGATCAGGCTGGGGACGAGGAAGGCAGAGTCGCCGGCGAGCTTGGGGAAGAGCCACAGCACCATGAGGTAGAGCAGACCCAGACTGGGGATCGCCCGGGCAGCACCGGCGAGGTTGACGACGAAGAACCGGCCGCGCCCGGTGTGGCCGATGACCAGTCCGAGCGGGATCGCGATGAGGGCCGCGACCAACAGCGCCACGCCGGAGTACCAGAGGTGCTCGACGATCCGCGCTGGGATGCCCTCGGACCCGGACCAGTTGATCGAGTCGGTGAGCCACGAGAAGGTCTGGTTGATGACGCTCGACGTGATCATGCCCGGCCCCCCGTCGCCCGCAGCCAGGGCGTGAGCACCTTGGTCAGCACGATGATGATGGCGTCGAAGGCCAGGGCGAGCACGATGCAGGCGGCGATGCCGACGAACAGCGGGTCGTAGAAGTCACGGTTGAACCCGTCGCTGAAGAACAGGCCGAGCTGGTTGATGCCCAGGACCGTCCCCACGCTGACGATGCTGACGTTGCTCACCGCGGCCACGCGCATGCCCGCCGAGATGACCGGCACCGCGAGCGGCAGCTCGATCGCGAAGAACCTCTTGACGCGGGTGTAGCCCATCGCCGTCGCGGCCTGTTGGACGTGGTCGGGCACGGCGCCGAGACCGTCGGCGACGGTGCGCACGAGCAGGGCGACGGTGTAGAGGGTCATCGCGATGAGCACGTTGCCCGAGTCGAGGATCGGCAGGCCGGTGATGGCCGGCAGCAGGACGAAGAAGGCCAGGCTCGGGATCGTGTAGAGCAGCCCGAATCCGGCGGTGAAGGGCGCGTAGAGAACCTTGTAGCGCCTGGCCAACCACCCCAGTGGCAGGGCGATGAGGAGCCCGAGGAGCAGGGGCACGCCGGAGAGGTAGGCGTGCTGCACCCCGCGGCTCAGCACCTCGTCGAGGTGGTCGAAGAACCAGGTCATGCCGCCGGCGCCCCCGGCTTGCCGGGGTCTTGCAGCTCCGGCCGGTCGGTCTGCTCGATGGCGGTCAGCACCTCGTGGGCCCGGACGGTGCCGACCAGGGCGCCGGAGTCGTCGACGATCACGCCGCGACGGCTCGGGCTGGACAGGGCGGAGTCGAGGGCCGAGCGCAGCGGTCCGCTCGCTCGCGCGACGGTGCCACCGCGGTGCAGCAGCTCCGTGCGGACCTCGCCCTTGACGCGCCCCGGCTCGACCCAGCCGAGCGGGTGGTTCTGGTCGTCGACCACGAGCACCCAGTCGGCGTCAATGGTGTCGACGCGCTCGCCCATGCCGACGGTGCGCTCCGCTGCCAGCGGCAGCCGCGGCGTCGCCTGGAAGGACAGCGCGCGGTAGCCGCGGTCGCGTCCCACGAAGTCCGCCACGAAGTCGTCGACCGGGTGGGAGAGGAGGTATGCCGGGGCGGCGATCTGGGCGAGGTGTCCCCCGACCTTGAGCACGGCCACCTGGTCGCCGAGCTTGATGGCCTCGTCGATGTCGTGGGTGACGAAGATGATCGTCTTGCCGAGGTCGCCCTGGAGCCGCAGGAACTCGTCCTGGAGCTGCTCGCGCACCACCGGGTCGACGGCGCTGAACGGCTCGTCCATGAGCATGACGGGCGGGTCGGCCGCGAGGGCACGGGCGACGCCGACGCGCTGCTGCTGGCCGCCGGACAGCTGCGCGGGGTAGCGCTTGGCGAACGCCGGGTCGAGGCCGACGCGCTCGAGGAGCTCCATGGAGCGCTTCCTGGTCTCGGTCTTGTCCATGCCGAGCAGGCGCGGCACGGTCGAGACGTTGTCGAGCACGGTGCGGTGCGGGAACAGGCCGGCGTGCTGGATGACGTAGCCGATGCCGCGTCGCAGCTCGGACTCCTTCATCCGCCCGGTGTCCTTGCCGTCCAGCGTGATCGTGCCCGACGTGGGCTGGATCATCCGGTTGATCATGCGCAGGGACGTCGTCTTGCCACAGCCGGAGGGGCCGACCAGCACGGTGATCTTGCCGCTGGGCGCCTCGAAACTCAGGTGGTCGACGGCGACAGTGCCGTCGGGAAACTTCTTCGTGACACCGTCGAAGGCGATCATGCGGATCAACCTAACCCAGCACACCGACAATCGACACCGACCAGCGATACTTGGCGGCGTGACGCAACCCGTGCACCTCGACGGCCACAGCCTCGATCTCGACGCGCTGGTGCGCGCCGCCCAGGGTGCCCCCGCGTCGATCGAACCGGCGGCCATGGAGACGGCAGAGCGCTCGCACAGCCATGCGGCAGAAGTCAGTTCACGTCGGTCGGTCTACGGGCGCACCACCGGGGTCGGTGCCGCGCGTGACGAGAGCACCGACTCCAAGGTCGACCACGGGCTGCGGCTGCTGCGCTCGCACGCGGCTGGCTGGGGGGAGGAGATGCCGTCGTCGGTGGTCCGGGCGGCGTTGGCAGTGCGCGCCAATCAGCTGCTCGCGGGCGGGTCCGGCGCCAACCCCGCGCTGGCGCAGGCGCTGGCCGATCTCGTGGGCGCGCCAGCAGCGGACCTGCCGGTGGTGCACCGCTACGGCTCGCTCGGCACGGGGGACCTCACCGCCCTCGCCGAGGTGGGCCTCGCCCTCATCGGTGAGCGCGAGCGCTCCGGCGGCGGGCACCGCACCGACCTGGAGCTCACCTCCGCCGATGCCCTGCCGCTGATGTCGTCCAATGCGTTCGCCATCGCCGAGACGGGCCTGCACGCCGCGTCCCTGCACGCCTTGGCGCGCGCAGCAGACACGGTGTGTGCACTGAGTTTCGTTGCCCTACAAGGAAATCCTGAGGCCATCAGCGAGACGGCCGCAGCGGCGACCCCGTTCCGGGGGGCACGCGAGGTCATCCGCGTGCTTCGCGAGCTGTTGGCCGACCAGCCCGGGGAGCCCGCTCACCTCCAGGACTTCTTCGGCCTGCGCACCTGGCCCCAGGTGCATGGGCCAGTCCTGGACACGATCCTGGACCTCAAGGCAGTCGTGGAGACGGCCGCCAACACCGCCTCCGAGAACCCCCTCTTCACTGGTGCGGGGGACGTCGCCGAGGTGACGCACCACGGCGGCTTCCACGCGGCATACCTGGTGCTGGCGGTGGACACGACCCTGCTGGCGCTGACGCGCTCGGCGCAGGCAGTGCAGTCGCGGATCAGCCACACGCTCACCGACTCCGACAGCGGGCTGCCGCTGTTCCTGTCGGACTCCACGATGGGGTCCTCAGGGGTGCTGATCGCGGAATACGTTGCGGCGTCGGCGTTGTCGACGATTCGCGGGGTGGCATCGACGCCGTCGAGCGTGCAGACCGCCGGGGTGTCGGCCGGCATCGAGGACGACGCGAGCTTCGCGGGACAAGCGGCCCTGCGGCTGGGCGACGCGACTGCTGCCTACCGACGGATGCTCGCCGTGGAGCTCGTGTGCACGGTGCGGGCGCTGCGGATGCGCGGCGTGGCGCCGGTGGGCGAGCTGGGCGAGGCGTTCGCGCGGTGCGAGAGCCTGCCCGCGGGCATCGAGGACCGTGACCTCTCGCCCGAGCTCGCGGCGGCCGAGCGCATCGTGGAGCGGTATGCCGTGTCGACGCCGGAGCATCGCTAGACCTCGGCGGGGCCGCTCGGACAGGGCTGGTTCTCCTCGAGGCCATCGCGGGCCAGCAGGTGGGTGGCGAGGAAGCTCGCGGACTCACGGTGCCACCGGGCGGCCTGTCGCAGCATGGCGTGGCTCTCGCCCTCGACCGCGTCGTAGGTGACGTCGGCGCCCAGCGCTCCCATCGCCGTCGCCAGCGCGCGCGACGCTCGGGGCGAGGTCATCCGGTCGAGGGTCCCGTGCATGAACAACACGTGCAGCCCTCTGTGCCAGCGGGCACGGTCCTTGGCTTCGACCCAGGGAGCCAGGGCGACGATCGCGGTGACGCGCTCGTCGTCAGCGAGGTGCAGGGCGACGCGGCCACCCATCGAGTGACCCAGCAGGCCGATCGGCACGCCGGGGTACTTCGCGGCGATCTGTTCGAGGGCGAGGCGGGTGTCCGCGAGCGGACTGGCCTGGTCTCCGTTCCAGCCGCGCACGGCATACCGGATCGAGGCCACCGCGATGGCTCCCTCGCCGGCCTCGCCGACGGCACGCGCGAACGGCGCCATCCGCAGCACGGCCCCCTGCCACGGGCGCACCGGGCGGCGGCTGCGCGACTTGCCGCCGTGCAGGACGAGCACGACGGCGCGCGGCTGGTCGACCTCGATGGGCCAGAGCAGTCGGGGGGCGCGCACGGGTTCTCCTCACGGATCGGACGGTCGCAGTATTTCGTAGCCGACGGCGCTCCGGATTTCGGGCCCTGCTCGCCTGGTTGCCGAGCTCACCAGGCGTCGTCGAGGGCCGCGCGCTGGTCGTCGGCCAGGGTGAGGCGAGCCGCATCAAGTGCCTCGCTGAGCTGGGTGGCGCGGCTGGTGGCCACGATCGGGCGGATGGCGGGGTCGCCGCCGACCATCCACGCGAGCACCACGGCACTGCGGGACACCCCGAGGTCACCGGCCACCTCAGCCAGGGCCGCCTTGCGACGGTCGCTGCCGAGGTGGTCGAACGCCTCCTCCGGCTCGCGGTCGTCACGGTCGTAGGAGCCCTGCATCAACGGGCTGTAGGCCCAGGCCTCCCACTGCGGGTTGGCCTCGAGGTAGTCGATCGTCTCATCGGTGATCCACCCCATCCGGTGGTCGTGGATGCGGTTGCGGACCATCGGGCGCGGCTGAAGGTAGGAGTAGCGCAGCTGCAAGGTGTCGGCGCCGGGCAGCCCCTGGCTCTCGGCGTGGGCGCGAGCCCGTTCGGCCCGCCAGACCGGCCAGTTCGACAGCCCGACCCGCCCGATCCGGCCCTCCGCCGCGTGCCGGCCCAGGGTCTCGGCGAACTCCTCGACGCTGACCTCGCGGTCGTCGCGGTGGGCGAAGAAGAGGTCGACGCTGTCGAGGCCGAGTCGCCGCAGCGACGCCTCGAACTGGCGGTCGATCGCCACCTTGGACAGGCCTGTCGTGGGACCGGGGAAGACGCCGGCCTCGACGGGTTCGCAGCCCGCCTTGGTCGCGATCTTGACGCGGTCGCGCATGCCGGGACGCGCGACGAGCCAGCGGCCGATGAGCGCCTCACTGTCCCCGCCGGCGCCCTTGTCGCTGAGCCAGAACGCGTAGCAGTCGGCCGTGTCGATCCACACCCCACCGCCGTCCACGAACTGGTCGAGCAGGGCGAACGAGGTGGCTTCGTCGATGCGGGTGCCGAACTCCATGGCGCCCAGGGCAATTCTCAGGTCAGCGGTCATGCGTCCACTCTGGTCCGTCGACCGCACCACACGTCAAGGCGAGGTAGGCCGCGGCGGCGAGCACGCGGCATACCCGAGGGTTGGCTCAGACGTCGGTGACGTGGAAGTTCTTGAACGAACGGCTCGCGGTGGGGCCACGCTGGCCCTGGTAGTGGGAGCCGTACTTCGCTGAGCCGTAAGGGTTTTCGACCGGGCTCGAAAGGCGGAAGAAGCAGAGCTGGCCGATCTTCATGCCCGGCCAGAGCTTGATCGGAAGCGTGGCGACATTGCTCAGCTCGAGCGTGACGTGACCGGTGAACCCCGGGTCGACGAAACCGGCCGTCGCGTGCGTCAGCAACCCGAGCCGGCCGAGGCTGGACTTGCCCTCGACGCGGGCGGCCACGTCGTCGGGGAGGGTGACCGTCTCGTAGATGGAACCGAGGACGAACTCGCCCGGGTGCAGGATGAACGGCTCGCCAGCGTCGACCTCGACCAGGCGGGTGAGGTCGGGCTGGTCCTCGGCCGGGTCGATGAACGGGTACTTGTGGTTGTCGAACAACCGGAAGTAACGGTCCAGCCGCACGTCGACGCTCGACGGCTGGACCATGTCGGGGTCCCAGGGCTCGAGGACGACTCGTCCGTTGTCGATCTCGGCCTTGATGTCGCGGTCGCTGAGCAGCACGGAGAGAGACTAACGCGAGGGGTATGCCGCCGGCCGTCAGTCTCGCGCGCGCGTTCGGTTAGACTTCCTGCCGCACCGCCCGCGGGCGGTGTTCACGTCGCTCCCGATGGACGTGTGCCGGTGTAGCTCAATGGTAGAGCGCCAGCTTCCCAAGCTGGACACGCGGGTTCGATTCCCGTCACCGGCTCCACAGACGAACGAGGCACGACCTCCAAGCCGTCCGGGCGCTCGCAGGTCACCCGAATGGCGCAGGTGGGGGCAAGGCTTCGGAGGTAGCGTTTCAGAGGGTCGTCGCCCCGATCCCGGCCCGGCCCGCCAAGAGGCGCACTTGCGCGGAAGCTGGGGAGGTTGTGGAAATGTTCGAACCACTGAGGGCAGTACCGACCATCGCGGTGTCAGACATCGAGAGGGCGAAGCAGTTCTACGGTGAGACGCTGGGCCTGAAGACCATCGACTCGAGGGCCGACGGCGTCAGGTATGACGGGGGCGGAGGGACGTTCGTGCTCGTCTATCCCTCTGGGTTCGCCGGCACGGCCGCGAGCACCTACATGGGCTTCACCGTGGACGACGTGGAAAAGGCCGTCGCTGAGCTCCGGGACCGCGGCGTCGTCTTCGAGGAGTACGACATGCCGGGGCTGAAGACCGTCGACGGCATTGCCGAGATCGAAGGCGTCAAGGGCGCCTGGTTCAAGGACCCCGACGGCAACATCTTGTCGATCAACCAGGAGCTCTGACTCCGGACCGGTCCAGGGGCGGCTCGATGGAGCCGCCCCCGTCCCGGGGTCGAACTTCAGGACACGCGTGATGCTGACCGGCTGTACTCAGAAATCGCCGCCACCGTCGCCTGAGCCGAAGTCCTGGAAGAACCCCATCGACAGACCCGGCATGCCCCTGCCGGCGTCGCCATCGAGGCTTGCCTCTCCCATCGAGTACTCGCTGGCCGGAAGCTCGGAGACGGTCCCGCAGCGCTGGCAGGTGGACACCACCCACTCGTCGACCTCTCGGTGCTCCCACACGTGGTTGCGGATCGCGCAGCCGACCCTATTTCTCAGGTTCATGGTTCGAGTGTGAGGATCTCCGAGCTGCCAGTCTGTGCTGCGCGTTACACAGCGGGCGTCACTCTCGCGATGCCAGCTGCACCAGCCAAGGGCCGGTGCACCCCGCCTGGCTAGCGACTCGCTTCGACAGACCGCACTTCCCGGTCCGCGGCCTCTTGAGCGACCGCCGCACCCTTGAGCTTGCGCGGCCAGGCACTGAAGTCGCCCAGCAGCGTGAGGAGCGCCGGCACCAGGATCGTCCGCACGACCAGGGCGTCGATGAGCACGCCCAGCCCCATGACGAACGCCAGCTCTCGGAACTGCCGCAGCGGGATCAACGCAAGCATCCCGAAGGTCGCCGCCAAGGTGACCCCAGCCGCGGTGATCGCCCTTCGGGGGACCCTCGTGAAAGTGTCGGTCACTCCTTGGGAACTGGGACCTCGCTGACCGGTGTGATCGTGCTAGTGCAGCGCTTGAAGCCAGGCCAGAGGAACTTGTGGACAGCATTGACGTCCTCGGCCTCGACGACCAGGAAGAGCGTGTGCTGGGCATTCGCGCCGTAGCGACCGATCAGCGTGACCCCCTCGACACTGGCGTCATACAGCGAGTTGGAGCCGCCCTCGTCTCTGGGGCAAAGCTCAGGACTGTGAACCTGCGTGATGTGGAACAGCACTGATCCTCCTCATGCACCCGCTCCAGTTGGAGACTCCATGGTGGACCGGGTTGGCGCCGATGTCACTGGAGACGATGACTGGCGCGGCGCCCCGCACTGGGCGGTCACCGGCTCCTGCACCATGCGGTCAGCAATCGCCTCCACCGCCACCCCCACAGTCGCCGGATCCGAAGTCCTGGATGAACCCGATCCAGGCGCCAGGTATGCCCCGACCGGGGTCGCCACCCGTGGTCCGCTTTCCCTCCGTGTACGCGCTGGCCGGAAGGTCAAAGACGGTTCCGCAGCGCTGGCAGGTGGACACGATCCAGTCGTCGAGCTCTCGGTACTCCCACAGGTGACCATGAATCGCGCATCCGACCTTCTGTCTCAGCCTCATGGTCCGAGTGTCAGGGCCCTCGGGGCGCCCGTCTGTTCCGCGCGCGACACAGCAGCACGCGATTCTCGCTGCCGCCGAAGGTGCAGGGCAGGGACCCCAGGCTCAACCCATCCATCGATCCGTAGCCCGCGAGGCCGCTGACCCTTGGGGCGGATGAGGATGTTGTCGCGCGGGGCCGCCGGTCAGACAATGGGCCATGACCCGGCGCAGGCTCACGGACATCCTTGCGGTTTCGCTTGGAGGTCTGTACATCGTCGCGGGGATCGCGGAGACGACTCGCGCCGTGGTCACCGGTGACGGAGGGATCCCCTTCTGGTTTGGATCCCTGGTCGGTGGTGGCGCACTGATCCTGCTCGGAACGCTGGCTCCGCTTGGGCGACCGAGGTTGGCCCGCGGCCTCGTCACGGCGGGATGCCTCGCCGGGATTCTCGCGACCATGTGGACGCTGGTGATCCCTCTGTTCGCGCTGGCTGTCGTGGTCCTCGTGCACCTGAACGGCGAGGATGCCCTGCCCCGACAGTCGGCCTCCTGATGATCGCGATTCTCGGATCCATGAGAGTTGCCGACGGAACTGAACTACAACCTCGCGATCGCGTCGTCCTCGGCATCCTGGCCGTCCAGAGAGGTGCGCCAGTCTCCACCGACGAACTCGAAGACGCCCTGTGGCGCGGGCTGCCGCCGACGTCCTCACGCAAGGTGATCCAGGGATCGGTGATGCGGCTGCGGCGGTCGCTCGGGGCGGACGCCATCGCGACCGTCGAGGGTGGTTATCGCCTGGACCTGGCCGACTCCGACGTCGACGCGGTGGTTTTCGAGCTACAGGTGGAACGCGCTCGCGCCGAACTCTCCGACGGCCATGCTGCGCGGGCCGCCTCGCGCCTTGCCGAGGCGCTGGACCTGTGGCGAGGCGCCCCCCTGCCCGAGCTCTCCGAGTGGCCGCCGGCCATCGCCGCCGTTCAGCACCTGCACTCCGTCCGGGAGGCCGCCGAGGACCTCCGGCTGGAGGCGATGCTCCTCGCCGGCCGTTCCACGGAGGTCCTGGCGGACGCCGAGCGCCTGGCCGGCCACACGCCATACCGGGAGCCGCGCTGGGCCCTGTGGGCTCGACTCCTCTACTCCGCCGATCGTCAGGCTGATGCACTGGCCGTGCTGGCCCGCCTGCGCCGGGTGCTGGCCGACGAGCTGGGCATCGACCCGAATGCCGAGGTGGCTGCGCTCGAGGTGGCCATCCTCAACCAGGACGCGAGCCTGCGGGTTCCTCCTGCCGTGGGCCCGCTGGACAGCTGCCCGTGGCCGGGACTGCGACCGTACGAGCCGGCGGATGCCGAGCGCTTCTTCGGGCGGGACGCAGAGATCGAGGGTTGCCTGGAGCGGCTCGCGAACTCATCGACGCTCGTGCTCCTGGGTGGCTCGGGCACCGGCAAGTCATCCCTCGTGCGGGCCGGGCTCGCGCCACGTCTGGGGCAGTACTCGATCATCACCCCCGGTTCCGATCCGGTCAGCGCCATGGCAGGGCTCGACCGGACGCGCACTCTGGTCGTGGACCAGGTGGAGGAGGTGGTCACCCAGTGCGACCGGGAGGAGGACCGGCGAGCCTTCTTCGCGGCGCTCGGTGACTATCCGAGCCCGGTGGTCCTCGTCGCCCGCGCCGACAGACTGGACCAGCTCTCGGCGTATCCGCCGTTCGCGATCTGCCTCGCCCGAGGACTCTTCGTCCTCCCGGCACTCGACGAGGCCGGACTCCGCACCGTCATCGAGGACTCGGCCGCCCGAGCCGACCTCCGCCTCGAACCCGGCCTGGTCGAGGTACTGCTCGCGGACTGCTCCCTCGCCCCGGCATCCCTGCCCCTGCTATCGCACGCCCTGTCCGAGACCTGGCGCCGAGCGGAGGGCAACGTGCTGACGGTCGCGGGCTACCAGATGTCTGGGGGAATCCGCGGCGCCGTGGCCACGACCGCGGACCGGGTGTATGCCGCCCTGCCGCCCGAGGAGCAGCAGAGGATGCGTCGGCTCTTCCTGCGGATGGTCTCCGACGAGGGCGAGTCGTTCCGCCTGCGGGTGCCGCGCGGTTGGTTGCCGGACGAGTGGCTCGTCGAGCTCTTGCTCGCGGCGCGGTTGGTGAGCGTCGTCGGCAACGACGAGCTCCAGCTCGCCCACGAAGCGCTCGCTCGGCACTGGCCGCGGTTGCGCGACTGGTTGAGCGAGGATCGGGAGGGCCAGCGGCTGGTCCGACACCTCTCGGCGGAGAGCCGCGACTGGTCGAACCAGGGGAAGCCGACGTCCAGCCTGTATCGGGGGGTGAGGCTCGAGGCCGCCCACGCCTGGGTCGCCAGGAATCCGGGGTCGCTGACGGCGATTGAGGCGGAGTTCCTCGAGGCGTCGGCGGAGGAGGTGGACCGCGAGATCCGCAGGACCCAGCGCGCCAACCGCAGGCTCCGCGCCTCTTTGGCCGCTGCCATCGTGCTCCTGGTCGCGGCGGCGACGGGTGGCGCCCTGGCGGTCCGCCAGGAACGGGCCGCCGAGCGTGCCCGGGACTCTGCGGAGCGAGCCAACAACGCCACCGACGCACTACGTCTGGGCACGATCGCGGAGACCCGCCAGTCGCCCACCCTCGCTCTTGGGCTGGCCGCGCAGGCCATCGCGACCGACGACTCGCGAGCGGCACGTCTACGCGTGCTGGAGACGTTCGCCAGGTTCCCGGCGCTGCTGTCGACCGACGGCGACCCAATGCCGCCGGCGTGGGCGCCGTCGGCCGCCAAGGCAACCTCAGGACGCACCAGCGCTTCGGCCGACGGCGTGGTGCGGGTTCGTGTGGACGGGGCCCACGTGGTCGTCTCCCGAACCGACGGGTCAGCCGGCCCGAGCACGATCCCCACCCCGGCGGAGGTGAACGCGTTGGCTCTCGACCCCTCCGCGCGACTTCTCGCCGCCGGCATCAGCGAGGTGGGCTTCGCGGACACGGGCACCACCATCGTCTGGGACCTCCGCACGGGAGCCGAGCTGCAGCGCTTCAAGAACGGGGATGGGGAGCTCTGGGCACACCACTTCGCGCCCAACGGCTCGACCGTCACGTCCTACGGTGCCGACGGTCTGCACACCTGGGACCTGACCGGGTCCCGGTCTGTCGTGCGGCTCAGCAACGGTGACCCCGCGACCTACCGTGCGGGGAACACCGTGCTGTCACTCACGGACCCGACAGCCGGGGCGTGGATCGATCTGGCTTGCCGCTTGGCTGGGCGGCAGCTGACGGAGGCTGAATGGCGCGAGCACGTCGGCGACCGCCCCTACCGACCTACCTGCGGCTGAGCGCGGACAGGTCCACAGCCTTCAGCAACTCAACGTAGAACGCGTCACCCTTGGCGTTCGGGTGTCCACCGTCGTCAGAAAGGTCGCCCACCACACGGCTGCCGTCCGGTCCGTTGATCGCGTGGTACAGATCCACGACCTGGAACCCGGCCGCCGTGGCCCGGCTCTCGAGCATGGTGTTCCAGCGCTCGTACGCCGCGAGATTCCATCGGATCACCTCAGGTCGCACCGTTGTCGGCATCATGCCGACCAGGCCGTCCGGGCGGGTCGGGTCGTTGTTGCCGTCGACCGAGGTCATGGCCACGAACACGGCGGGTTTGCCCGCACGTGCCCCCTTGAGCCCTGTGAAGATCTGGTCGTACAGGCCGGCATAGGTGTTGATGCCCTCGGCCAGGCAAGTCGGCTCGGTGCTCCGGATCCAGCGAAGGATCGTGCTCGCAGTGTCCCCGGCGGAGGTCCCCGGACAGCCGATGCCGGTCTCCGGGTCCGGGAGGACGTTGTTGAACCCGGTCTGCACGATCAGGATCTCGGCGCCCCGGACCGTGGGGTTGTACTTCACGAGCGATGCACCGTCGGCGACTCCCATCGCCCGCAGCACCGTGACGTCGACGTGCTTGCCCAGCACCTTGGCCACGTGCTCGCCATACTGTTTCGGCCAGTTGGTGCGGGCCAGCGAGTCACCGATCACCACGACCTGGACGCCCGGCGCATCGCTGGTGGCGCTGGCCTTGGCCGGCGCGAGGCTCGAGTCGGCGGACCTCTGCGCACCCGACCCGCAGCCGACGACGAGCAGCGAGAGCGACGCCACCAGCGCCGTCACGGCAACGGTCCGCTTGGTAGTCACCATCGTCGGTCTCCTTTTCTTCGGAGGGAGGGGACGCCATGGAGCCACCGCGCGGTAATGCGATGGTAATTCCACGTCTGCAGTTCACGCCGAACCGGCTGGAGAACTTGAGGGGTCAGGCGCCACGACCACGTTGACCTCCCGGAAGCGCTCTCGGCCAGTTCAGCAAGGTCGCGATGGAGAACTACCGCTGCAACGTCGCCGCCGGGGCCGCGTACGGCTCGCCCGCTGGTGCAATGGACACTCGGCACAGCCCCTGCGGTGCGCGATGACCACGCTGTCGGTCTTCCGACCACGGTCAGCCGACGCGGCATGCCCAGCGCCGGCCAGCGCGGCATACCCGTCGCTGTCGTGTCCTTCTCGACGGCCGAGGGCAGAGGCCTCGCTAGCGGCTCGCTTCGACGGCCCGCTGCTCGTCGTCTGCGGCCTCTTGAGCGACCGCCGCACCCTTGAGCTTGCGCGGCCAGGCACTGAAGTCGCCCAGCAGCGTGAGGAGCGCCGGCACCAGGATCGTCCGCACGACCAGGGCGTCGATGAGCACGCCCAGCCCCATGACGAACGCCAGCTCTCGGAACTGCCGCAGCGGGATCAACGCAAGCATCCCGAAGCTCGCCGCGAGAGTGATGCCGGCTGCCGTGATGGCGCCAGACGTCTCCGGGATCCGCTCCGCGATCGCCTTGCGCAGCGTCGTGTGGTTGGCCCGGGTCCAGACGTGGCCGACCCCGTAGATGTTGTAGTCGGACCCGAGCGACAGCAGCAGCACCGAGGCGGCGAACGGCACGTAGAAGGCCACGCCCTCATGGCCCAGCCGGTCCTGGAAGACCAGCGTCAGACAACCCAGCGATGCCGCCAAGGCAAGCACGCTGCAGCCGAGGAGGAGGACCGGTGCCACGATGGCACGCAGGAACACCATGAGCAGGACCAGGTTGACGAGCAGCACCGCGATCGCGATCCGCTGGAGGTCGGCGTTGGTCGCCGCCACGAGCTCGCTGGCCACGGCCGTGTCCCCTGCCACGCCGTAGCGGGCTCCCTCCAGCCCCGCCCGCTGCAGCATGCCGGGCATGGCCGCCGACAGGCGGTTCAGGTCGTGGATCGCCGTCGGGCCAAGCGGGTCGTGGTCGAGGATCACGAGGAGGCGAGCGGCATCGCCACTCTTGGTCACCAGCGCACCACGCACGACTTCGTCGGGCAGCGCGTTGGGACTGAGCACACCGGCGACTCCCGGCTGTCGCTCTAACTCCTGACCGAGGCGGGTGAGCTTGTCTCGGTCACTGCCGATGCCGCTCCCTTGAAGCAGGAGCTCGGTCGGCGCGACGATCCCGGGCGCGAAGCCCGAGGACGCGGCCTGCGCGGCGGCATGCGGCTCGCTGTCCGTGGGGAGCGAGGCGACGAAGGAGACGCCCAGGTGGAGGCGCCCAACGTCGGCGGAGAGGGCCGCGAGCCCGAGCACACAGGCTCCTCCGAGGACGAGCGCCACCACCCTGACAGTCAGCACCCGGGCAGCGGCGCGCGCCACGGGGAGAGTGCGGCTCCGCTTGGGTCGGGTCGGCCAGAACAGGGCGTGACCGAAGATCGCCATGAGTGCCGGCAACAGGGTCAGCGAGACGACCACGGCGGACAGCACCGACAGCGAGAGCACGGGTCCGAAGGCGCGGAAGAAGCCAGACTTCGCCACCAGCATCGCGGCACTGCCCGCCGCCACCGCGATCCCCGCCACCAGGACGATCCGGCCGGTCTGCGCGGCCGAGGCCTTGGCCGCCGTCAGCTTGTCGAGGCCGTCTTCGAGGCCGGTGCGCATGCTGGAGAGGTAGAAGATGGCGTAGTCCGTCACGATGCCCAGCACCAGGGCGAGCACCAGTGGTTTGAGCTCCTCGGGCGCCCCGCCCTCCACGAACCCGCCGGCGTAGTTGGTGATGCGCACGGCCAGGAAGTACGACGCGGCTGCCGTCACCAGCGCGACGAGCGGGGCGACGACCGAGCGGAACTTGAGGGCGACGATCCCGATGACCGCCACGAGGGTGGCGCCCTCGAGCAGCAGCAGGTGGTCGTAGAGGATCTTCGACTGGGCCAACTGGGCGGGGACGGTGCCCGTCACCCCGACGAGGTGGTCATCGGGCTGGTTGACGTGCTCTCGACCGAACGCGCCGGCAGCGGCGACCTCCGCTCCGAAGGTCGTGCCCGGCTTGGTGAAGACGTAGCTCAGCGCCGTGGTGCCCTGCTCCGACGACGACGGGAAGGCGCCCTGCGTGTTGGCGATGGGCACGACGGCCACGATGGGGCCGACATCACCGATCGTTCGCTGGGCTACGCCGACCGCGCGCTCCAGTGCCCGCTGCTGCGCGGCCTTGGTCAGGCCGTGCTCGTCGCGTTGCACCAGCATCGTGCGCGACAGGATGGGGAACCCGAAGGCCTTGGCCGACGTGGTCTCCGTCGCGATGGCTCGGCTGTTGGGCGGTGCGAACCCGCCCAGATCCGCGTTGGGGGTGGTTGCCGGGAGCCAGACGGCGGCCGCGATCGCGCCGGCCGCCCACCCCAGCACGACGAACCAGCGGAGCCTGACCACCAGCCAGGCGTAGATCCTGGCGAACGAGCCGGCCTCGGACTTGCGCCATGACCTCATTGATCAGCCTTCCGTGTATGGAGAAAGGACTATCCCATTTCAGGGCCCGACACATCCCGAGGCCTGCGTCGGGATGGGTCGGGCCCACGCTCGGGCCAATTCTGGGTATGCCGCGTCGCGACGGTGCACGTCGCGACGGCGCGCCTCACGCGGCATACCCCCCAAGCGGTCCATAGACGCGCCGACCGGGAGCGTGGCAGCGTGGATTCATGATGCGCACTATCGACGCTGACTATCTCGTCGTGGGGGCTGGTGCCATGGGGATGGCATTCACGGACGCGCTCATCGACCATGCCGACGTCCGCGTGGCCCTGGTCGACCGTCGCCATGGGGTCAGTGGGCACTGGCTCGAGGCGTACCCCTTCGTGCGCCTGCACCAGTCCTCTGCCTTCTACGGCGTCGCGTCGACCCTGCTCGGGGGAGGCCAGCTGCAGCAGCGTGGTCCGGAGGAGGGTCTTCAGGAGCGAGCGTCCCAGTCGGAGATCTGCGCCTACTACGCGCGGATGCTCGACCGGATGGTGGAGTCCGGCAAGGTCGAGTTCTTCCCCAACTGCGAGTACCTGGCTGACCGGGGGGTCGTCTCGCGCATCTCGGGTGAGCGGTTCGAGGTGTCCGAGGGGTGCCGCATCGTCAACGCCGCCTACCTCGCCCCCAGTATCCCTGCGGAGAAGCCGGCGCCCTTTGAAGTCGCCGACGACGCCAGGGTGCTGCCGGTCAACAACCTCGCCCGGCTGGAGGAGGCACCGAGCCAGTACGTCGTCGCCGGGTCGGGCAAGACCGCGACCGACGCCTGCATCTGGCTGCTGTCGCGCGGCGTCGACCCCGACGCGATCTGCTGGGTGCGGCCCCGCGACCCGTGGATGATCAACCGGGCCGTGGTCCAGCCGAACCCCACGATCTTCCTCGGCATGGCCGCCGACACGATGCGGGCAGCGTCCCAGGCGACTTCGCTCGACGACCTGTTCCTCCGCCTCGAGGAGGCCGGCATCATGCTGCGGGTCGACCGGACGGTCCTGCCGACGATGGCCAAGGCCCCGACCCTGGCCACGTGGGAGCTCGAGCAGCTGCGCACGCTCGAGAACGTCGTGCGACGGGGGCACCTCAAGACCGTCGACCGGGGGAAGCTCTCCTTCGCCGACGGATCGGTCGCCGTCGCGGAGGACGCCCTCGTCGTGCACTGTGCGGCGGACGGGCTGAAGTACCCCCCGCTCGTCCCCGTCTGGCGTCCCGAAGGGATCACCCTGCAGGCGATCCGGGCCGGCTTCCCGTGCTTCGGTGCAGCCCTGGTCGGGTACGTCGAGGCGACCCGGCAGGACGACGAGGAGAAGAACCGGCTCTGCCCGCCGACGCCGTACGGCAACTCGATGGCGGAGTGGGCGAAGATGAACGTCCTGGGCACGCGGGCCGCCATGTCCTTCCTGGCCGAGCCCGACATCAAGGAGTGGTCCAACCAGGTCGCGCTCAACCCGGCGCGCATCCCGCCCGGACACCCCGAGTCGGCAGCACTGGATGACGCGCGTGAACGCCTGGCCACCCACACCGGTCCCGGGCTGGCAGGGTTCGCCGCCCTGATGGGAGCCAACGGCTGAGGTGAGGTGAGGTCAGGCAGGCTAGGACCCCAACGCCCGCATCTGGCCGGCCACGGCATCAGCCTCGCGAGAGTCTTCGTGCAGCAACCCGTCCACCACTCCTGCCCGGTCCGCTGCCGAACGGTTCTGGCTGAGCTTGGCCTTCGCCTCGACCCGCTCGACCGAGATCTCCACTCCGACGATCGCGCGCAGCTGCCCCTGGATGTACTTCTCCGGCCCATCGGCACTGCGCCACGGCGCCGCACGATGGCCCTCGTGCCGCTCGACCAGCTCGTCCACCGCCCCGCGGACCCACTCGGTGTCGTCGTGCACCCTCGCCCGCCCGCTGAGCTGCACGACCGAGTAGTTCCACGTGGGCACGACCCTGCCGTGCTCGGCCTTGCTGGCGTACCAGGAAGGAGAGACGTAGGCCTGCGGACCGGTCACGACCAGTAGGACGGGTTCGCCTGCGCCGATGGACCTCCAGTGCGGGTTCGCCCGCGCCAGGTGGGCGATGACGGTGTCACCGCGCCACACGATCGGGAGCAGGGTCGCCAGCGGGTAGCCGTCCGGACCAATCGAGACCAGCTGCGCCGAGCCGATCTCCTCGACCATCCGGCGGATGGCCACGACGTCGTCCAGGGCGTTGAAGTGCGGCACGTACATGGGCGTCAGTCTCCCTCCGCGCCGAGCCGCACCCGGACGGCAGCACCCGCGCACAGGACGACGACCAGCCCGCCGACGATCGTGACCCAGGTCAGGTCCTCCCCCAGCAGCAGTCCCGCCCAGGCGATCGAGAGCACCGGCTGGACGAGCTGGACTTGGCTCACCTGGGCCATCGGGCCGATGGCCAGGCCGTGGTACCAGGCGAAGAAGCCGAGGAACATGCTGACCACACCGAGGTAGGCGAACGCCGCCCACTGCGTCGCAGTCGCGGACGGAGGCTGGTGCGACGCGGACAGCCCTGCCAGGAACACCATCAGCGGCGAGCACAGCACGAGCGCCCACGAGACCGTCTGCCACGCACCGAGCTCCCGCGCCAGCAGGCCACCTTCGGCATAGCCGACTGCCGCAGCCACCACCGCGCCGAAGAAGAGCAGGTCCGACCACCGCAGGTGCCCGAGGCCGCCCCACTGGGCCGACGCGAAACCCATCGCCGCGACCGCCCCCACCAGGGCGATGACCCAGAAGGCGACCGGCGGGCGTTCGTGACCGCGAAGCACGGCCATCGTCGCGGTGGCAGCCGGCAGCAGCGCGATGACGACGGCTCCGTGGCTCGCGGGCGCGGTCGTCAGGGCGAAGGACGTCAGCAGCGGGAAGCCGACGACCACCCCGCCGCCGACCACCGCGAGCCGCGCCCACTGGCGACCACGCGGCATACGTTGGCGGGTCAGGGCCAAGGCGGCGCCGGCCAGCACCGCGGCGACCACGGCGCGACCCGATCCGATGAACAACGGCGACAGGCCGCCGACGGCCACCCGCGTGAACGGCACGGTGAACGAGAAGGCTGCTACCCCGACCAGCCCCCACAGCATCCCGGCCAGTGGCGTCGCGGATACCGCCGAGCCACGAATCAGAGTAGCGCTACTATGTTGCGTCATGGACAACGATAGCAGTTCCCGGATCGCGGCAACACTGCGCGACTGGATCGCGAGCGCTCCACCCGGGGCGCGCCTGCCCTCGACGCGGCTCCTGGTCACCCAGCACCAAGCCAGCCCGGTCACCGTCCAGAAGGCCCTGCGCGAGCTCACGACCCAGGGACTCGTCGAGACCCGCCCCGGCGTAGGCACCTTCGTACGAGCGGTCCGCACGGCCCGCCCGTCGGACTACGGCTGGCAGACGGCGGCCCTGCGAGCACCCCAGTCACGCGGCCAGGCCGTCTCCACCGCGATGCGGAGCGCGCCCAACGACGTCATTGCCCTGCACTCCGGCTACCCCGAGCGCGAGCTGCTGCCCGAGCGGCTCGTGCGATCGGCACTCACCAGGGCGGTGCGTGGGGACACGGCGACCTCGCGCCCACCGGCGGCCGGGCTCCCCGACCTGCAGTCGTGGTTCGCGCATGAGCTGGGCGCCGCAAGCCCCGTGGGGGTCACGCCACCCGCCGCGAGCGATGTCGTCGTGCTGCCGGGGAGCCAGAGCGGACTCAGCTCGGTGTTCCGCGCCCTGGTGGCCGGCGGACAGCCGGTGCTCATGGAGTCGCCCACCTACTGGGGTGCCATCAGCGCCGCCGCCCAGGCCGGGGTGCGCGTCGTCCCGGTGCCGTCAGGCCCCGACGGCCCCGACCCCGACGAGCTCGCGCGGGCCTTCGAGGAGAGCGGCGCCCGGGTGTTCTACGCGCAGCCCAACTACGCGAACCCCACCGGCGCCCAGTGGTCGACCGAACGCGCGGAGCAGGTGCTCGACGTCGTCCGCGACCACGGCGCGTTCCTGGTCGAAGACGACTGGGCCCACGACTTCGGCATCACCACGACGCCCAGACCCGTTGCGGCGCATGATGATTCGGGCCACGTGATCTACTTGCGCTCGCTCACCAAGAGCGTGTCGCCGGCGCTGCGCATCGCCGCCGTCATCGCTCGCGGACCGGCGCGGGAACGCATCCTGGCGGACCGCGGAGCCGACTCGATGTACGTCAGCGGCCTCCTCCAGGCGGCAGCTCTCGATGTCGTGACCCAGCCCGCGTGGCAGACGCACCTGCGCAGCGTCCGCGAACAGCTCCGAGCCCGACGCGACCTCCTCCTCGACAGCCTGCACGAGCACGTTCGGCAGGCCCACGTAGAGCACGTGCCGACGGGTGGCCTGAACCTCTGGGTACGCCTCCCCGACGGGACGGACCTCGAGCGGCTCGCGGTGGACTGCCAGCGCGACGGCGTCCTCGTCGCCCCGGGGACAGAGTGGTTCCCCGCCGAGCCGGCGGGGGCCTACCTGCGACTGAACTACACCGGGCCCAATCCCGGAGCCTTCCCCGAGGGCGCGCGGATCCTGGGCGCGGCCCTCGAGCGGCTCCGCGCCTAGTGGAAACCAGGTGAACGCGGCATACCGATCCTGCTGGCCATGGCGCGCGACGGGCGCTATCGCAACCAGTTCGAGACCGGCACCAGCAACGGTGGCCTCACGGCGCACCAAGGCGGCGATCAGGCCGGGGCCTGCCGCTCGACGAGGGACTTCAGGTTTGCCAGCTCCTTGCGAGCCTCAGTAGGGCTCAGGATCGCCAGCTCAATGACCTTGCCGACAGGACCGAGGCGGCGGCGCCACTGTGTGGAAACGTGGAGCTGCAGGTCGGTGCCACCCGATCGCCCGCTGAGGCGTGAGGTCACCTCGAGCTGCAGGCCGAAGTAGGCGTCAGTCCTCGTGACCAGTTCGTGGGGTGCGTCGGCGCGCAGCACCGTCGTGCGCGCGGACAGCGGGCCACGCCTCGAGACGTACGTGGAGCCGGGCTCGCCATGGCCACCCTGCAGCTCCCCGATGGACGGCTTTCCAGTCTGCCACTGCGGAATGCGGGTGGGGTCGACATAGGTGTGCCACACCTGCTCAGGTGTTGACTTGATCCAGACGGAGTGCTCCAGCTCGCCCACGCGATCCACCTCCGCGCCGACGACGACGCCGACACCCACAAGCGTACGCATCCGGCGCCCGCGCAGCCTAGGACCGCGTCCCCCCATCTGGCGGGCCTCGCGCGGGTCAGGCGGAACGGCGCAGGGCGGCGACGGCAGGCAGGTCGTCGAGCGCCGAGAAGACCGCCGTGTCGCAGACCGTGCAGCAGAAGCCGCCCGGCAGGTCGTCGATCACCGGCACGAGGATCCGCTCGCCCTGGCACTCGTCACACCAGGCCTGGACCGCGTGCAACAGCAGCACATCCGATGTGTTGTCCATGCGTCGAGAGTGACAGGAGGCACCGACAGCCGGGTGGACCCACGCCGTTCAGCCGGGGACCATCCAGCCGAGAAGGGTCACGAGGCCGATGACGGCGCACACCACGAACAACCCTGCCAGTGCCACCGCGATGATCGTCGCAGCATCCGGGCCACCCTCTCCGGCGCTCGAGCCGGGCGGCGCGTCCGCACCCGGGGGCCGCGGCGGCCTGGTCGCGGTGGTTGGCGTCTTGGCCTGCTCGGCCCGTCGCCGCAGCGCGTCGACCCGCTTGTTGCCCTCCCGCTCCCGTACCGACCGCGGCAGGCTGCTCCACATCTGGCCGAAGTGGTCGCCGTGCCGTTCCCGCCACGCCTCGACCGCCTCGTCCACGTCCTTGCCGCGTCGGGCCGTGCCGAACCAGGCAGCCCCCGCCGCCGGCAGGTCGCGCATCGCGTAGTTGACCTCGCCCAGCAGCTCCAGCGCCTCGGCGTCGAACTCCCCCGCCAGGTGTCCGACGAGGCGCTCCCGCGCCTTCCACTCCCGCCCGGCGTCGAGGTCGGCCCGAGCACGCTGGACCGCGTTGCTCGGCTGGCTCGAAGGCTGCGTCTGGGGTTCCTCGGTCACACCACGTGAGTATGCCGTGCCCTCCCCCGCGCGCCCACGTCATCGGAGGCACGCGGCATACGTCATCCGTTTGGTGGGGAATCCCACAGAGGGGTTGCAATTGTTACCCACCGGTAGAATCATGGAAGTTACCGGCCGGTACGGGCCGGTCGACCACAAGTCACCACTCGGAGGGTTCCCCGACATGGGCCACTACAAGAGCAACCTGCGCGACCTGGAGTTCAACCTCTTCGAGGTCTTCGGCCGCGGCGACGTCCTGGGCACCGGCCCCTATGCCGATGTCGATGCAGACACCGCCAAGGAGATGCTGAAGGAGGTCGCGCGGCTGGCCGAGAACGAGCTGGCCGAGTCGTTCGCCGACGCCGACCGCAACCCTCCGGTCTACGACCCCAAGACCTACTCGGTGACCATGCCCGAGTCGTTCAAGAAGAGCTACCAGGCCTACGTCGACTCCGGCTTCTGGAACATCGACGTCCCGCGCGAGCTCGACGGCACCGTCGCCCCGCCGAGCCTGAAGTGGGCCATGAACGAGATGGTCCTCGGCGCCAACCCGGCGATCGCGATGTTCGCCGCCTCCTACTCGTTCGCCAACCTGCTCTACATCCTCGGCAACGACGAGCAGAAGAAGCTCGCCCACTGGATCGTCGACAAGGGCTGGCACTGCACGATGGTGCTGACCGAGCCTGACGCCGGTTCCGACGTCGGCGCCGGCCGCACCAAGGCCAGCGAGAACGCCGACGGCACCTGGAACGTCACCGGCGTCAAGCGGTTCATCACCTCCGGTGAGTCCGACATGACCGACAACGTCATCCACTTCGTGCTGGCCCGTCCCGAGGGCGCAGGCGAGGGCACCAAGGGACTGTCGCTGTTCATCGTCCCGAAGTTCCACATCGACCTCGAGACCGGTGAGCTCGGCGAGCGCAACGGCGCCAACGTCACCAACCTCGAGCACAAGATGGGCCTCAAGGTCTCCACGACCTGCGAGATCACCTTCGGTGACAAGGAGCCGGCCGTCGGCACCCTGCTCGGCGACACCCACGACGGCATCGCGCAGATGTTCCGCGTCATCGAGCACGCGCGAATGCTGGTGGGCACCAAGGCGATCTCGACGTTGTCGACCGCCTACCTCAACGCTCGTGACTACGCCAAGGAGCGCGTCCAGGGCGCCGACCTCACCCAGATGAACGACAAGGCCGCGCCCCGCGTGACCATCACGCACCACCCCGACGTGCGCCGCTCGCTGATGACGCAGAAGGCGTATGCCGAGGGGCTGCGCGCGCTCGTGATGTACACCGCGACCCAGCAGGACATCGTGCACCAGGCGTTCCTCGAGAGTGGCTCCGAGGAGCTCGCCGAGGGCTCCGCCGCCGAGATCGCCAACCGGGTCAACGACCTGCTGCTCCCGATCGTCAAGGGCGTCGGCTCCGAGCGCGCGTGGGTCCTCCTCGGGACCGAGTCGCTGCAGACCCTCGGTGGATCCGGCTTCCTGCAGGAGTACCCGATCGAGCAGTACATCCGCGACGCGAAGATCGACACGCTCTACGAAGGCACCACGGCCATCCAGGGCCTCGACTTCTTCTTCCGCAAGATCATCAAGGACAAGGCCCAGGCCCTGTCGCACGTGGCCCTGCACATCCAGGAGTTCGCCAAGGACCTCGGCGCCAGTGGCGGACGGCTCGACGCCGAGCGCGAGCTGCTCGGGACGGGCCTCGAGGACGTCCAGGGCATCATCGGCTACATGGTCGGCGAGCTGATGAAGTCCGACCCGCGCCAGGAGGGTGGCGAGCTGGCCAACCTCTACAAGGTCGGCCAGAACACCTCACGCCTGCTGCTGTCCGCCGGCGACCTCGTCATCGGCTGGCTCCTGCTTCGCCAGGCAGCGGTTGCGGCCAAGGCCCTTGAAGCAGAAGGGGTTTCGGCCAAGGACCGCGACTTCTACGAGGGCAAGATCGCTGCCGCGTCGTTCTTCGCACGCAACGTCCTGCCCAAGATCGCCGCCGAGCGTGCGATCGCCGAGGCGACCGACAACGCCCTGATGGACCTCCCCGAGTCCGCGTTCTGACCCGTTCCCGTTTCCCAAGCACCGGTATGCCGGGTGGTCCCGGCACGACGAAGCGGCACCGGATCAGTCCGGTGCCGCTTCGTCGTCGGTCAGGTGATGCCTCTGGGGTTGGTCAGGCGCGCGGGTCCACGTCGACCTCGTCGACACGGGTGCCGGTGGCCGGGTCGGTGTGGCTCACGCGGCGCGACGAGTAGCCGGCGCCCGTGGTGGTGCGGCGGGTGACGATCAGCGACAGCAGGATGGCCAGCACGCCTGCAGCCATGCAGATCCAGCCGATCATGCCGAGGTTGACCACGTCGGTGGACGCGTTGAGCGCGAAGGTCAGAATCGCGCCGACGACGATCAGGAAGATGCCGACTCCGATGTACATGCTCACTCCTGGGGATTGCGGGCACTGGTCACCCGTTCCCTCAACTCTAATGGCCAAAAGCTCCTGACCTGCGGTGACGCGGCGCATTCTTCTCATACCGCCACGTCGCGACAGGGGCCGGAGAGCGGCACCGACCCGCCACCCCTTCCGGCAGCCCGTCGCGAGACCTGACCACCTTTCTGGCCAGTCCCTCGGTGGACTGTGCTTGTGTTCGAACAGATGTTCGACTATGGTTGCCTACATGTCACCAGCCGCCAGCCTTCTCACCGCCCCACTCGGGACGGTCGAAGTGCTGCGCGAGATCGACGAGCTGCTGGATCGGGTCCACACCGGCGACGTGAGCGGCGGCACTGCCGCGGCGGCGGCCCTGGGCGACGTCGACCGGGTGATCACACGGCTGCAGGCCGTTCGGCTCTCACTCGTCGCCGAGGCTGACCGTTCTGAGGTCGCCGCCGACTCCGGGCTCACCGACACGTCAGCATGGTTGGCGGCCAGCACGCGGCGCGAGGGCGGTCAGGCGGCCCGTGACGTGCGGCTCGCGATGGCCCTCGACAACGGCCTTGACGCCACCCGTGAGGCACTGGCCGCCGGCGACGTCTCCACCGAGCACGCCCAGGTGATCGCGACGGCCACCGCCCAGCTGCCCCACGGCGTGAGCACGCAGGAGCGGACGGCCATCGAGGCAGATCTCGTGCGCCGAGCCAAACTGGTTGACCCGGGCACCCTGCGCAAGGAGGGCAGGCGGATCCTGTCGGTCGCGCAGCGTTCGCAGGCCGAGGTCGACGCCCACGAGGACCAGGTGCTGCGCAGCGAGGAAGACGCGGCGTTGGCCAAGGCGCGGCTGACGTGGCACCACAACGGCGACGGCACCACGACCGGTCACTTCACGCTGCCGACTCTTGCGGCTTCGATCCTGGCCAAGACCGTCCAACAGATCGCATCGCCCCGTCGGTTCGCCCAGCAGGCTGCCAAGGCGGCCAAGGCTGCGGGTGCCACCACGGCTGCCGATGTCACAGCGGCCACCTGGGAGGCCTTTCAGGCAGAGGGTGACTGGGCCCACCGCTACGGCACGGCATTCGTCGAGCTGCTCGAGCACCTCCCCACCGACACACTCAGCGGCAAGGTCGCAGCCACGGTGGTCGTCACGATCGACCACGACCAGCTCAAGGCAGCTGTCGGAGCCGCCCACCTTGACACCGGCCACGACATCTCCGCCAGGGAGGCCCGCCGACTGGCCTGTAATGCCGGCATCCTTCCGGCGGTTCTGGGTGGACGATCGGTTCCGCTGGACCTCGGGCGGCAGGAGCGGTTCTTCACCGAGGCGCAGCGGGTCGCCCTCGCCACGACCTACGACACCTGTGCGGCGACAGGGTGCGATCGGCCCTATGCCTGGTCCGAGCTCCATCACGAGGATCCGTGGGCAAGCGGTGGTCGGACCGATCTGGCGCTGGCAGTCCCGGTGTGCGGATACCACCATCGCAGGGTCCACGACCCGCGCTACTCACACCGGATCGACACGGACGGCCAAGGGAAGAAGTCCGTCATCTTCGCTCTCCGGACATGAGGCGAGGACTGTTGGGCGGGGCGGCGCGGCGGCGCGGGGTGTGGGGTGTGGCAGGCCCTGCGGGAGTTTGGCGCGGCCGCGACTCAGCCGGCGAAGCCGCCTGAGTTGCCGCCGCCTGCGCCGGGAATCTTGAAGGATTCGGGCGGGCGTCCCGCGTCCCCTCGGTCGTCTTGTCCGTCGAACGTCGCCCCACGCCGCTGGAGTACCCAGGCAAGGACGCCGATCGCGACCAGCACTGCAAGCAGCCACCACATGTCGCCCACCTTCGCAGCGGCCCGCGCGGGAGCGGACCGATGACCCGAGCGTAGGCGCTGCGGCAGGATCTTGGGGGCCAACCGGGAACGCTACGCGCGCGCCCGCTGAATCGTGGGTCAGACGCCTCGCAGGTCGAGGGTCAGTTCGGTGGTGGCGCCGTCGACCAGCACGACGGGGATACCCCAGTCCTGTTGGTAGAGGTGGCAGGCGGCGTGCTCGGGCACCTCGCCGGTCTCGGGGTCGCCGTCGCACGAGGCGGCCTGCACCGAGATGTGCAGCACTCCGTCGCCGGCCGCCGGGTCGAGGGTCAGCGTGCGCGTCAGGCCTTCGGCGCTGCCAGCACCTTCGCGCAGCAGGCCCTCGGGGGTCGCCGACACCATCAACCGAGTCGGGTCGCCCCAGCGGAAGTCGAGCTTCTGCCCCGTGGGCGGGGAGAAGCTGACCGTCAGGGTCAGGGGACCTGGCGCGACCTCGGTGCGGGGTCGCTGGGTGCGCTGGGCGAGGCCGTCGACGCGCTGGGCCTTGTCGGGCAACGGGATCCGCACGAGCTGGTGGGCCGCCGACTCGACCACCACCAGGCGCGCTCGAGGCGCGACACTCGAACGGTTCGGGGACTGGCTGTCGCCGACCTCGGCCAGCTCGACGACGGCATCGGAGGGCTCGCGCAGGCCGGTGGCCAGGGTGCTGACCTCGCGGGTGACCGGATCGAACCGGCGGATCGCGCCGTTGTAGGTGTCGCTGATGGCCACCGAGCCATCCGGCAGGACGGTCACGCCGAGGGGGTGCTGGAGCAGCGCGTCGTCAGCCGTGCCGTCCCGGTGGCCGAAGTCGAACAGGCCCTGACCCACGTGGGTGGTGACGACGAAGCCTTCGTCGGTGACGTCGAGCGATCGCAGCGCGGAGGTCTCGGAGTCCGCGACCCACAGGCGCGACCCGTCCTCGGACACCGCGAGCCCCGACGGCTGGGCAAACCACGCCTCGTCCGCCGCTCCGTCGCGAATGCCCTCCGCGGACGTGCCCCCGAGCACCGCAACCGTGTTGTCAGCCGGGTCGGTGGCCAGGTGCAGGGCCCACAGCTGATGGGTCCCGGCCATCGCGATGACGACCCTGCCGATGAACCAGGCCAGGTCCCAGGGCGTCGAGAGGTCCTGCTTGAGGGCCGGGCCGCTGCCAGACCGTTCGCGCAGCTGGCGGCCCGTCCCGGCGAGCACCGTCCAGGTCCCGTCGGCGAGCCGCAGCCCGAGGATCCGGTGGTTGACGGAGTCCGCGACGACCACGTCGTAGCCGACTCGCTCAACCGTGTCCGCCGGGAGGACCAGCACCCCCTGCGGCTCGTTCAGCGGGCCAGACTCGATCGTGCCGGCGAAGCGTCGGCGTTCGGTCTCCAGGTCGGGTTCGAGCAAGACGAGCTCGTGGTGCGCGGTGTCGGAGACGAGGAACGAGCCGTCCGGCAGGGCAGCTGCCTTGCCCGGGAACCGCAGCGCGGTCTGGGCGGGCGCCGGCGCGGCATACGGCGAGTTGCCTTGGCGCAGGGTGCCCTTCGCGCGGTGCGAGGCGATCAGCTCCTCGATGAGGACCGACAGGCCGTGGCCGTGTCCTTCGCCGGACATCGAGGCGACGATGTAGCCCTCGGGGTCGATGACGACCAACGTCGGCCACGCGCGGGCGGTGTAGGCCTGCCACGTGACGAGGTCGGGGTCGTCGAGCACCGGGTGGTGCACGGCGTAGCGCTCGACCGCAGCGGCGAGGGCGTCGGGGTCGGCCTCGTGCTCGAACTTCGGGGAGTGGACCCCGATCAGGACCAGGGAGTCCGCGTACGTCTCTTCGAGCGGACGGAGCTCGTCGAGGACGTGCAGGCAGTTGACGCAGCAGAACGTCCAGAAGTCGAGCACGACGATGCGCCCGCGCAGGTCGGCCAACGTCACCGGCTCGCCGCCGGTGTTGAGCCAGCCCCGCCCGACCAGCTCGGGCGCGCGCAGGCGAGCTTCTCTCTTCACGGCAGCACTCTTCACAGGGGGTCTTTCAGTCGCCGGTCCTGGAGGACGGGGAACTGCTCGCGCCAGGTGGTCACCGCAGCCAGGTCGACGTCGACGCTGAGCACTTCCTCGCCGCTGCCGGCCATGGCCAGCGCTTCGCCCGTCGCCGAGATCACCTGCGAGTGGCCGCCCATCGCGGTGCCCGCGTGGGTGCCCGCGGTGTTGCAGGCGATGACGACGCACTGGTTCTCGATGGCACGCGCGTGGGCGAGCAGGGTCCAGTGCCGCACGCGCGCCGCGGGCCACGCGGCCGGGATGACGAAGACGGTGGCGCCGGCGTCGAGCTGGCGCCGATAGAGCTCGGGGAACCGCAGGTCGTAGCACGTCGACAGCGCCGCGCGGTGTGGAGCGTTGTCCTGCCTGGGTCCAGTGCTCGGCAGGTCCACGAGAACGATGTCCTCGCCGGCGTCCATCAGCTTCGGTTCGCCCGAGCCGAAGCCGAACCGGTGGATCTTGCGGTATGCCGCGACGAGACTTCCGTCCGCGGCATAGACGAGCGAGGTGTTCCAGAGTCCGTGGCCGTCCGAGCTCTTCTCTTTCCAGCTGGTGTCTCCCGCGGCGGGGCGCTCGACGATCGACCCGGCGTGGAGCATGACCCCGGCGTCACGGGCGGCGGCGGACATCGCGGCACCGATCGGGCCGTCGACGGGCTGGGCGCGCGCAGCCCACTCGCGGTAGGAGAAGCCGCCCGGCGCCCAGAGCTCGGGCAGCACCACGAGGTCGTGACCGGCCTGGGCGCGCACCAGGTCGGCGACGCGCGTGACACGCTCCGCCATGGGTTCGTCGTCGCCGTATCCGATCTGCAGCACCGCAACCCGCATGGTCACTGCCGCTCCTCGCTTCGCTGGTCGTGTCGTTGCTGATCGTGTCGTTGGTCGTCTCGACGTCTCAGCTCCTTCAAGTGTGCGTTGTAGGCGGCCAGCTCTGCATCCCCGTCGCGGTCGGCCTGCCGGTCCTTGCGCTTGGTCTCGGCGCGGTCGGTCCGGACCCAGGCCATCGCGACGAGGAGCGTGAGAATCACGGTCGGCGCCTCGCCGATGCCCCACGCGATGGCGCCGGCTTCGCGCTGGTTGCCGAGGACGTCGCTCATCCACGGCAGCTTGAGCGCCTCGAAGAAGTCGGGGGCCAGCACCGTCGTGCTGCCGGTCATGACCACGCCGAAGAACGCGTGGAACGACATGGTCGCGAACAGCACGACGAGCAGCATGATCGGCGGCCACTTCTTCGGGCCGGGGTCGATGCCGATGAGCACCCAGGTGAACAGGTAGCCCGTGAGAAGGAAGTGCACGACCATCAGGACGTGCCCCGTGTGGGTGCGCAGCGCCAGCTCGAACAGCGGTGAGTAGTAGAAGATCGCGAGGCTGAAGAAGAAGAGGGCCGCCGCGACGACCGGGTTGGCTACCACTTTGAGCACCCGCGACTGCACCACCTGGAGGACTACCTCGCGGGGCCCCCAGGTCTTGTCGGTGCGGGCCGGCAGGGCGCGCAGGGCGAGGAGGATCGGCGCTGCCGGCACGAGCAACAGGGGCACGAGCATCGCGATGACCATGTGCATGACCATGTGCATCGAGAACAGCACGCGACCGTAGACCCCCGGCGCGCCCGAGGTCGCGTAGGCGAAGACCGCCCAGCCCAGGACCCACACGACCGTCCGGTGCACCGGCCACGCGTCGCCACGGCGGCGCAGCCGCAGCACGCCGGCGACGTAGGTCCCCACAGCCACGACCGCGAGGCTCAGCCACAGCCAGTCGGTCGTCCACGTCGTCAGCCACGAGGACCCCGAGAGCGGCCCGGGGTCGGGATAGCCGGTCAGGGCGAAGGTGCGGGAGGCGTCCGCGACGGGCACGTCAGGCACCGGTGGCGCACTGCGCGACAGGGCAACCGCCGTTCCCAGCGCCACTCCCATGACGACGAGCTCGGCCGCGACGAGGCGCAGGAAGGCGGTGGTGCTGCCCCGCTCGAGGCCCGCCAGGAGCGAGCGGCGGTGGCGCCACCCGGCATACCCGAGCAGGAGGAGCGCCACGGTCTTGACGACGAGGAGCACGCCGTAACGCGTGCCCAGGTCGCTCCACGTGCCCACCCGGATCAGGGCACTCTGCAGGCCCGACAGGGCCACTGCCGCGAAGCACCAGCCGGCCAGGGTCGAGAATCGCGCCGCCGTGGGGGCGAGGTCGCGGCCCAGGATCGGCTTCAGCACCGCGAGGGCGAGCAGGCCACCGACCCAGACGGTGACCGCGACGAGGTGGACCGCGAGCGCGTTGACGGCGGTGCTGTGGTCGGTCGCCCCGGCCGCGTGGCCGGCGAGCGCGAGGGGCAGCAGGCCGAGCACCGAGATCACCGAGAGCCAGGCCATCGCGGCCCGGCTGGTGACGACGAGGGCTACGACGGAGACGAGGGCTGCGACGCCCGCCGTGATCAACGTGACTCGGGTCGGCTCGATCCGCCAGGCGAAGGTCGTGAACTGCTGCGCGAACGACGGGTCGGAGAGTGGGACCCCGATCAGGTCGGCCATGCCGAGCACGGCCCCGGCGGCGCCGGCGAGCGCCCACAGCCCGGCGGCGATGCCCGCGAGCCTGGTGGCGGTCAGCCGGCGGCTCGTGCGCGTCGTCTCAGGCACGAGGTATGCCGCGTGGACGAGCAGCCCCACCGTCACCGCGGCGGCGAGGTCGTGGACCACCCTGGCGTAGAGCAATCCCCACCGGACGAAGCCTCCGGGGTCGCCGATGACCGGGGCCGTGGCGGCCTCGCCGATGAYGGCCGCCAGCGGGAGCGCCACCAGGGCCGCGAGCACGAGCGCCAGGAGCGCCAGCCGCCCCAAGGGAGCCGAGGGCGCCGCGGGGGCGTTCACGGTCTTGGCGACGGGAGAGGTCATGGCGACAGCCTAAGTATGGTGGAGCCATGTCCTTGCACCCGGCAGCACCCGAAGACCTGGCCGGACTCGTCACGGCCTACCAGCAGACGACCCAGGCAGTCATCGACCTGGGTCGGTCCTGCTCGGATGCCGACTTCGACCTCCCGACGGCCTGCCCCGGCTGGACGGTGAAGGACCAGATCTCGCACGTGGTGGGCCTGGAGTCGTGGCTGCACACCGGTGACGTCCCGCGCGTGGACCTGCCTGACTACGACCACGTGCGCCACGAAGCCGGCAAGTTCATCGAGCGCTCGGTGGAGCTGCGGCGGGGGATGCTGGGGGCCAAGGTCGTCAGCGAGCTGGAAACCATTGTGGCGCAACGGGTGGAGCAGTTCAGCGCACCGGACATGACGCTCGAGACCATCGTTCGGGGAGCGTGGGGGCCGGCGCCGGCGGGCGAGAACCTCCGCACCCGGATCCTCGACATCTGGACCCATGAGCAGGACATCCGCCAGGCGTTGCGACGGCCCGGCAACCTCGACTCCGGTGGCGCGACCGTGTTCATGGAGCAGCTCTTCGCCTCGCTGCCGAGGATGGTGGCACGCGACGCGGGCATCGAGCCCGGCAACGTCGTGATCATCGACAGCACCGGACCGGTGACCGGGCGAGCAGGCGTGTGGGTGGAGGCCAGCGACGACGGCAAGCCGCGCGGCATACCCCTGTTCTCGGGCATCGCCCACGACGGGGACCCCGACGACGTCTTCACGACGATCACCCTCTCGACCGACGCCCTCACCCGACGGGCTGCCGGGCGCGGTGGGCTCGAGGACATCCACTTCACGGTGCAGGGCGACGAGGACGTGGCCCGTCGGGTGCTGGAGAACCTCGTCCTCGTTCCCTGACCCGCCTGTCCGCTCGTCGGCCGTCGGCCGGATCGTTGCTTGCACCACACAACCATCTCGTGATACTTGTATGTCGCAAGCAACTTTCTGCACAGATCCCAGGTCGCCCATGTCCACGCACCACCTCGACCGGCAGACGGCTGAACGCGTCAGCGTCGGCCTGATCCGGCTGATGAAGCTCCTGCAGGCCCTGCGCCAGCACGCGCCCCGCATCCACCCCGCGGTGGACGCCACCGCCTACCCGATCCTGTTCAACCTGGCCGCCGAGCCCCGGCGGGTCTCGGTGCTCGCCGAGTGCGTCCACTCCGACGTCTCGACGGTCAGCCGACAGGTGAGCACCCTCGAAGCCCACGGTCTCGTCGACAAGGTCAGCGACCCCGACGACGGCCGCGCCCAGGTCGTCCGTCTCAGCGACGAGGGCCAGACCCTGCTCGCCGGCATCCAGCAGCAACGGACCGAGTGGTTCGGTGAGCTGATGGCCGACTGGACCGCCGAGGAGGCCAGCGACTTCGCCGGTCACCTGGAGCGGTTCGGCGCCGACCTCGAGGGCTTCCGCGAGCAGATGGTCGCCCGCCGCCCCGGCTCCACGTCCACGCCTGCGGGTCCCGCACCGTCCAGCCCCGCTCTTTCCAGCACCCCTCTTTCCAGCCCCCCTCTTTCCACGGAGAACTGACATGGCAGCCGCCGCCCCCGCCCGTCCAGACGGACCCCTCACACACCGCCAGATCATCACGATCCTGACCGGCCTGATGATGGGGATGTTCCTCGCCGCCCTCGACCAGACCATCGTGGCCACGTCGATCCGCACGATCGCCGACGACCTCAAGGGTCTCGACGAGCAGGCGTGGGCGACCACGGCCTACCTGATCACCTCGACCATCGTGACGCCGCTCTACGGCAAGCTGAGCGACATCTACGGTCGCAAGAAGTTCTTCTCGGCCGCGATCACGATCTTCGTCGTCGGCTCGGTGCTCTGCACGCTGTCCCAGTCGATGCTGCAGCTGGCGTTCTACCGCGCCGTCCAGGGCCTCGGCGCCGGCGGTCTCTTCTCGCTCGCCCTCGCAATCATCGGCGACATCGTGCCGCCCCGCGAGCGCGCCAAGTACCAGGGCTACTTCCTCGCCGTGTTCGGCACCTCGAGCGTCCTCGGTCCGGTCATCGGGGGGTTCCTCGCGGGCCAGTCGAGCATCCTCGGTGTCGACGGCTGGCGCTGGGTCTTCCTCGTGAACGTGCCGATCGGCATCGTCGCGCTGCTCGTCGTCTCACGCACGCTGCACCTGCAGCACACCCGCCTCGACCACCGGATCGACTGGTGGGGTGCGGCCACGCTGACCCTCGGGCTCGTCCCGCTGCTGCTCGTCGCCGAACAGGGCCGCGACTGGGGCTGGGGCTCCGGGCGGTCGATCGCCTGCTACGTCGTCGGGATCATCGGCGTCATCGCCTTCCTGCTCGTCGAGCGCGCCATGAAGGACGAGGCCCTGCTGCCTCTCACGCTGTTCCAGGAGCGGACCGTCGCGGTCGCGTCCGGTGCGTCGGTGCTCATCGGCATGGCCATGTTCGGTGGCCTCGCCTCGCTGCCGCTCTACCTGCAGATCGTCAAGGGAGCGTCGCCGACCAAGGCCGGTCTGCTGCTGCTCCCGCTGACCCTCGGCATCATGGTCGGCTCGATCGTCTCGGGCCAGATCATCAGCCGCACAGGGCGCTACCGCCGGTTCCCGATCATCGGCTCGGCACTGCTGGCGCTCGCGCTGTTCGTCTTCCACTTCATCAAGGCGGACACCCCGCTGTGGCAGACCAGCATCGTGATGGTGGCCTTCGGGCTCGGGCTCGGCTTCAACTTCCAGCCGCTCACCCTCGCCGTGCAGAACGCCGTCTCACCGCGGCTGATCGGCGTCGCGACCTCGTCGGCGACCTTCACCCGTCAGATCGGCGGCACGCTCGGCACCGCGGTGTTCCTGTCAATCCTGTTCTCGACGGTGCCCGACAAGATCGCCACCGCGCTCAAGGCATCGGCCGGCACCAAGGACTTCCAGGCGGCGCTGGCCGACCCGGCCAACGCCGAGTTCGCCAAGGGCCTGTCGTCGGCGGCCGGTCAGGCCGGCGGCACCGCGGGAGGGGTCCTCAAGGACAGCTCGTTCCTCAACGACCTCGACCCGCGGCTGGCCAAGCCGTTCCTCCAGGGGTTCTCGAACTCGATGGACCTGGTCTTCCTCGTGGGTGCCGGGGTGATGGTGGTCGGCTTCCTCGTGATGCTGCTGCTGCCGCACGTCGAGCTGCGTGGTGGCTCGGCCTACTCGGAGCGCGGCGCTGCCGACAAGGCCGACTCCGACAAGGCCGACTCCGACAAGGCTGACTCCGACAAGGCCGACGCTGAAGCCGCAGACGCCGCTGTCACCGCACCTCCCGCCATCGGTCACTGACGTAGGGGTCTTCCCTGACCCTGCCCTGAATCTGCACCGAACCTCCCCTGAATCTCCACGTAGCCGCGCCGGTCGACCCGACCTGCGCGGCTACTGTGGCTCGCGTGGAACCAGTTCACGCGGGGGTCGTGGTGCAGACCCAGCGCCTCACCAAGGACTACGGTCCGGTGCTCGCGCTGGACTCGCTCGACCTCGAGATCGGCCCGGGGATCACGGGACTGGTGGGAGCCAACGGGGCCGGCAAGTCGACGTTGCTCAAGATCCTGCTCGGCCTGGTCCCCGCGACCGGCGGCAGGGCGCACGTGCTCGGCCACGACATCGCGGTCCAGGGGTCGGCCATCCGCGCGGCCGTCGGCTACCTCCCGGAGCACGACTGCCTGCCCCCCGACGTGAGCGCGAGTGACTTCGTCGTGCACCTGGCGATGATGTCGGGGCTGCCCAAGGTCGCGGCCCGTGAGCGAGCGGCCGAGGTGCTGCGCCACGTCGGGCTGGCCGAGGAGCGCTACCGGCCGATGGGCGGCTACTCCACCGGCATGAAGCAGAAGGCCAAGCTCGCCCAGGCCCTGGCCCACGACCCCCGGCTGGTGCTGCTCGACGAGCCGACCAACGGCCTCGACCCCGCTGCGCGCGAGGAGATGCTCGGCCTGGTCCAGCGGATCGGGCACGACTTCGGGATCGCGGTCATCGTGACCTCGCACCTGCTCGGCGAGCTCGAGCGGGTGAGCGACAATGTCGTCGTGCTCGACGGCGGCCACCTCCTGCGGGCCTCGCGCACCGACGAGTTCCTCGACGCCACGGGCGTCCTGCTGGTCGAGGTCCTCGGTGACGACGCGACCGCTCGCATGGCGCGGGCGCTGGCCAAGGCCGGTGTGGCCACGACTCCGCGGGGCGCCCTCCTGACCGTCGACGCCACGGCTGGGCAGCCCGACGGGCACGAGGTGCACGACCTGATCCGCGACACCGCGAGCGACCTTGGGGTCGGCCTGGTGCGGCTCCAGGTCGACCACCGTCGCATCGAGGATGTGTTCGTTGATGGGCCTGGACCTGTCGGAGGGCATGGCGCTGTCGAGGGGCCTGGCTCTGATGAGTGAGCTCTCCACCGACCCGTCGTCAGCCACCCCCGAGGGCCGCAGCGTCATCCACGACCTCGGGTACCGCCCGTACACCGGTCCACGGCTCGGACCCACGGCCATTGCCCGGGCGTTGCTGGTCACCGGGTTCCGCAACGCGTTCGGGCTCGGCCGCTCCGGCCGGTCGAAGGTGCTGCCCTTCATCCTGCTCGGCCTCAACGTCCTGCCGGCCGTCATCATCGGTGGCGTGATGGTGCTGGTCGGCCTCAAGGAGCTGCCGGTCGGCTACGCGCAGTACGCCTCGACGACGCAGGTGCTGCTCGGCATCTTCGTGGCCTCGCAGGCGCCGGTGCTCTTCTCGCGCGACCTGCGGCACGGCACCATCTCGCTCTACCTCGCGCGCCCGCTGCCGTCTGCCACCTACGCCGTCGCCCGCTGGGGCTCCCTCCTCGGCGCGACCCTGGTCTTCCTGCTGCTCCCCGTCCTGATCCTGTATGCCGTGGCGCTGCTGGGGGAGCTCGACGTGTCCGACCAGTCCCGCGAAGCCGCCGTGGGCGCCGGGTTGGCAGTGCTGCTCGCGCTGTCCCTTGCCGGGGTGGCGGGCCTGATCGCCTCGTGGTCGACCCGGCGTGGGTTCGCCGTGGTCGCCACCATCGCGCTCCTGTTGCTGGGCAACGGGATCGTGACGGCGATCCAGGGCATCGCCGGCGAGGAGCACCACCCACGGGTCGGTGAGGTCGCCGGGCTCTTCTCGCCCTACTCGCTCTACCGCGGGCTGATGGCGATGTGGGCCGACGGCGAGATCGCGACGCCGCCGACGGGCGTGCCGATGCAAACCGCCTACGTCGTCGTGTTCGTCGGCCTGTCCGCCGCCTGCCTGGGCGGCCTGGTGTGGCGCTACCGACGGGTCGCGACGGCATGAGCGTCATCACGATCGACCAGGCCTCCCGTTGGTACGGCAACGTCGTGGCCGTCAACGGCATCTCGATGACGGTGCGACCGGGGGTGACCGGCCTGCTCGGACCGAACGGTGCGGGCAAGACCACGCTCATCGCCCTGATGAGCGGCTTCCTGGCCCCGTCGGCCGGCTCGGTGACCCTCGACGGCACACCGATCTGGCGGCACACCGACGCCTACCGCGCGATCGGCCTGGTGCCCGAGCGCGAGCTGAGCTTCGGTTACCTGACCGGTCGTGAGTTCGTGCAGGCGAACGCCGAGCTGCACGGGCTGGCCGACCCCGGTGCCGCGACCGAACGCGCCCTCGACGTGGTCGAGATGGGCGAGCCCGCAGCCCGCCGGATCGGGACCTACTCCAAGGGCATGCGGCAGCGCGTGAAGCTCGCGTCCGCGCTCGTGCACGACCCCGCCGTCCTCCTGCTCGACGAGCCGTTCAACGGCGTCGACCCCCGCCAGCGCCTGCACCTGATGACGCTGCTCCGCCGGATGGGGTCGGAGGGTCGCACCGTGCTCTTCAGCTCGCACATCCTCGAGGAGGTCGAGCAGGTGGCCCGGCAGATCGAGGTCGTCGTGTCCGGGCGGCATGCGGCGTCGGGCGACTTCGGCCAGATCCGCAGGCTGATGACCGACCGCCCGGTGCAGTACGTCGTGGTGGGCGACGACGACCGTGGCCTGGCCAGCGCGCTGATCGCCGAGCCGTCCGTGGTCGCGGTGTCGCTGCGCCCGAAGGGCGGCGTGGACGTGTCCGTCTCCGACTTCGGCGCCTTCGCGGTCCGGCTGCCGCAGGTGGCCCGACAGCACGGCATACGGATCCTCGAGCTGACGCCGACCGACGAGTCGCTCGAGAGCGTCTTCGCCTACCTGGTGGGGGGCTGACCGTGAACCAGACGATCCTGCGCCTTTCGCGCCAGGCCCTCCTCGGCCGTCGCCGCGGCCTGGTGCTGGTCATCATCCCCGCCGTGCTGCTGGCCCTCGCCGTCATCGTCGCGGCGCTGACCGACGACGCCGTCGGCTACGACGCCGTGCTCCATCTGGGCTTCACGCTCGCGCTGCCCCTTGTCGCGCTCCTCGCCGCCACCGCGGTGCTCGGTCCCGAGGTCGACGACGGGTCGATCGTCTACCTGATCTCCAAACCGGTGAGCCGACACGTCATCGCCCTCAGCAAGTTCGCGGTCGCGTGGGCTGCCACGGTCGCGCTCGGGGGTCTGCCCCTCCTGGTCGCAGGTCTCGTCCTCGACAGCGCGGACGCGCGCCAAGCCGTCGCCTGGGGGGTCGCCGGGGTGTTGGCGGGCACGGCGTACACGGCGTTGTTCCTCGCACTGGCCGCCTTCACCCGGCACGCCGTCGTCATCGGGCTGCTCTTCGCCCTGCTGTGGGAGGGGCTGCTCGGCTCGCTCCTCGGCGGGATCAAGTGGGTCTCCATCGGGGCGTGGGGGCGCGGGGTCGCCCAGGAGATCAGCCCGCAGGTGAGCGGTCCCGGCACCGGGCTGGCCTACGCCCTGGTCGCCGCCACGGTCCTCACCCTCGCGTCGCTCTGGTTCACCGGTGACCGGCTGCGGTCGTTCACCCTGCGCGGCGACGAGTAGCCCATGCGCGAAGGCCCGCACCTTCTCGGGTGCGGGCCTTCGCGGGCTTCTTCAGGGCGGTCTTCTCAGCCCCAGACGAGGCCTCGCGCCGGGTCGGCCAGGATCGCGCCGACGTCGGCGATGAACTTGCTGCCGAGCTCGCCGTCCACGAGGCGGTGGTCGAACGACAGGGCCAGCTGGGTGACCCAGCGAGGCTCGATCGTCTCGGTGCCGTCCGCGGCCGTGACGACCCACGGCTGACGTCGGATCGCACCGAACGCCAGGATCGCCGACTCGCCCGGGTTGATGATCGGGGTGCCGGTGTCGACGCCGAAGACGCCGACGTTGGTGATCGTGATGGTGCCGCCGGACATCTCGGCGGGCTGGGTGCGGCCTTCCCGCGCGGTCGCCGTCAGCGCGCCGATGGCCTCGGCCAACTGGCGCATCGACAGCTGGTCGGCGTCCTTGATGTTCGGGACGATCAGGCCCCGCGGGGTGGCGGCGGCGATGCCGAGGTTGACGTAGTTCTTGACCACGATCTCCTGGGCGGCCTCGTCCCACGTGGCATTGATCTCGGGGTGGCGGCGGATCGCGACGGTCATCGCCTTGGCCAGCACCAGCAGCGGCGTGACCTTGACGTCCTTGAACTCGCGGTCCTTCTTCAACCGCTCGACGAGCTCCATGGTGGCCGTCGCGTCGATGGTGACCCACTCGGTGACGTGCGGAGCCGTGAACGCGCTGCCGACCATGGCCTGCGCGGTCATCTTGCGGACCCCCTTGATCGGGATGCGTGTCTCGCGCTCGCCACCACGGGTGAAGACCGGTGCCACGTATGCCGGCTGGCCGGCTCCCGCCGTGCCTGTCGCTGCCGCCGTGGCCGGCTGGGAGGTCCCTGCCGCGTGGGCGTCGATGTCGGCGCGGCTGATGATGCCGCCCTCACCGGAACCCGCGACCGCGGCCAGGTCGATGCCGAGGTCCTTGGCGTACTTGCGGACCGGCGGCTTGGCCAGCGCGCGGGCGCCACCCTCACGGGCGACGGGCACGGCAGGCACGGTCGCGACCGGCTGGTCCTCGGCCGGGCTGCTGGCCGGCTGGACGGCCGGTGCCACCGGGGCTGCCGAGGCGGCGGAGTCGCCCTTGCGGGGGCGGCGCTTGGCCTCGGTCTGCTTGACGCCGTAGCCGACGAGGACGGCAGTGCGACCGGTCGACGTGGTGCCGCCGATCTTGCCCTCCTCGATCTCCTCGTCATCCGAGGCGGCTGCCGCTGCGGCCGCCATCTTGGGAGCGGGCGAGCCCTCGATGCCGGGCTCGACGGCGCCGGCTGCTGGGGCGTCCTGCACCGGGGCAGCCTGGACCGGTCCACCTGCGGTGTCGACGGAGATGATCGGCGTGCCGACCTCCACCGTGTCGCCCTCGGAGACGTGCAGGGCCGTCACGGTGCCGGCGAACGGCACCGGCAGCTCGACGAGCGACTTGGCGGTCTCGATCTCGACGATGATGTCGTTGACCTTGACGGTGTCGCCGACCTTGACGTTCCAGGTGACGATCTCGGCCTCGGTCAGGCCCTCACCGGGGTCTGGAAGCTTGAACTCTTTGACAGCCATGCGTTTTCGCGCCTCTCTCAGAAGGCCAGTGAGCGGTCGACGGCGTCGAGCACCCGGTCGAGGTCGGGGAGGAACTCCTCCTCGAGCTTGCTCGGCGGGTAGGGCAGGTTGTAGCCGCCGACCCGGAGCACGGGAGCCTCGAGGTGGTAGAAGCACCGCTGCTGCAGGGCTGCCGCGATCTCGGCACCCATGCCGAGGAAGGTCGACGCCTCGTGCACGATGACGGCCCGGCCGGTCTTCTCGACGGACGCCGCGATGGTGTCGAGGTCGAGCGGGCTGAGCGTCCGCAGGTCGATGACCTCGAGGTTCTTGCCCTCTGCGGCGGCGGCCTCGGCCGCCTGGAGGCAGGTCTTGACCATGGGGCCGTAGGCGACGAGCGTCGCGTCGGTGCCCTCGCGGCATACCTGCGCCTTGAGCAGGTCGCGGGGGGCGGCGGACTCGTCCACGTCGCCCTTGTCCCAGTAGCGGCGCTTGGGTTCGTAGAACAGCACCGGGTCGTCGGACTCGATGGCCTGCTGGATCATCCAGTAGGCGTCCTCGGCGTTGGAGCAGCAGACGACCTTGAGGCCCGCGGTGTGCGCGAAGTAGGCCTCGTTGGACTCGGAGTGGTGCTCGACCGCTCCGATGCCACCGCCGACGGGGATGCGGATGACCATCGGCAGCTTGACCTTGCCGAGCGAGCGGGCCCGCATCTTGGCGACCTGGCTGACGATGTGGTCGAACGCGGGGTAGATGAACCCGTCGAACTGGATCTCGACGACGGGGCGGTAGCCGCGCAGCGCCATGCCGATCGCGGTGCCGACGATGCCGGCCTCCGCGAGCGGGGTGTCGATGACGCGGTCCTCGCCGAAGTCCTTCTGGAGGCCGTCGGTGACGCGGAAGACGCCACCGAGCTTGCCGATGTCCTCACCCATGAGGACGACCTTGGGGTCGCGCTCCATGGCGGCGCGCAGGCCGTTGTTGATGCCCTTGGCGATCGTCATGCTGGTCATCAGTGGCTCCCCTCGCCCTCGAAGCCGGCGTGGTAGGCGGCGAACTCCTTGCGCTCTGCCTCGACGACGGGGTGCTCCTCGACGTAGATGTGGTCGAACATCGAGTCCGGGGTCGGGTCGGGCATCGACAGGCAGCCCTCGCGGACCGCGATGGCCAGCTCGTCGGCCTCGGCCTCGATCGCGTCGAAGAAGGCCTGGTCAGCCTTCTGGGTGTGTACCAGGTAGGACTTCAGCCGCTCGATGGGGTCGCGGTGCTTCCACACCTCGACCTCGGCGGAGACGCGGTACTTGGTCGGGTCGTCCGAGGTGGTGTGCGCGCCCATGCGGTAGGTGTAGGCCTCGATGAAGGTCGGGCCGTTGCCGGAACGGGCCGCGTTGAGCGCCTGCTGGGTCACGGCATACACGGCCAGCACGTCGTTGCCGTCGACCCGCACGCCGGGGAAGCCGAAGCCGCGCGCCCGCTGGTAGAGCGGGATGCGCGTCTGGCGCTCGTTGGGCTCGGAGATGGCCCACTGGTTGTTCTGGCAGAAGAAGACGACCGGGGCGTTGTTGACCGCGGCGTAGACGAACGACTCGTTGACGTCACCCTGGGCGGTCGCGCCGTCGCCGAAGTAGGCGATCACGGCGGCGTCGCGCTCGTCGTCGCCGGTGCCGACGTCGCCGTCGCGCTGGATGCCCATGGCATAGCCGGTCGCGTGCAGCGTCTGCGCGCCGATGACGATCGTGTAGAGGTGGAAGTTCTTCTCGTTCGGGTCCCAGCCACCGTGGTTGACGCCACGGAAGAGGCCGAGCAGGTTGAGCGGGTTGACCCCGCGGCACCAGGCGACGCCGTGCTCGCGGTAGGTCGGGAAGGCGTAGTCCTGCGGGCGCATGGCACGACCGGAGCCGACCTGGGCGGCCTCCTGGCCGAGCAGGCTGGCCCAGATGCCGAGCTCGCCCTGGCGCTGCAGCGCGGTGGCCTCGGCGTCGACGCGGCGGATGAGGACGAGGTCGCGGTAGAAGCCGCGCAGGTCCTCGTCGGTCAGGTCCTTGACGTACTCGTCGTACTCGGTGTTCTCGACGCGCTGGCCCTCGGGGGTGAGCAGCTGGATCATCTCGGGTCCACCGTCACCGACCTCCGGGACCGGGGCGGTGAGCTCGGCCAGCACCTCGTCCTCGGCGGGACTGGTGGCCGAGGTCGCGGCGTCGTTGCTGCCGGACTTGGCGACTGCGTTGTCGCTCACAGGCACTCCTTCTTCCGTCGAGCCGCGGGTGGCGGATCGTCGGCTCGGGCCGCGGTAACCCTGGCGGGGTCTCCGCTGCTGGATCTGCGGCAGGCTTGGGGCGCCGGTTTGTGGCGGCGCCCACGTGTGGGCCTTGCTGAGGCCCAAGATATCGGCAGCACCGGGAAATCTCAGAATCCGGACTCCTCCGTGCTCACCACCTGCACCTTTGTATGCCGCGCGGCTGGCTCGCCGCGGCATACCCCACCGTTATCGGGTGACCCGATAAAGGTGGCCTTGACCCGGGAACGGTTCCGGGGGGAAGCCGCCCTTTGTCCCTAAACCCGATAAAGGTGGGGTCACACCTCAGGTGAGGCGGGACTGCGAGCGCCAGAGGTCGATCCCGGCGTCGACGGCGTCGCGGTCGATCTCCTCGAGCTCGGCGTCGCTGAACCGCAGGTTGCTGACCGCGGCCGCAGAGTCCTCGAGCTGGCCGACCGAGGACGCCCCGATCAGGACCGAGGTGACCCGCTCGTCGCGCAGGGCCCACGCCAGCGCCAGCTGGGCGAGGGACTGGCCGCGCTCGGTGGCGAGGTCGTCGAGCTTGCGGATGTGGGTCAGCGACTCGTCGGTCAGCAGGTCGGGCGACAGCGACTTGCCCTGGCTGGCGCGTGACCCCTCGGGTATGCCGCCGAGGTACTTGTTCGTCAGCATCCCCTGGGCCAGGGGGCTGAACGCGATGCAGCCGATGCCCCGCTCACCCAGGGTGTCGAGCAGGCCGCCCTCGATCCAGCGGTTCACCATCGAGTACGACGGCTGGTGGATGAGCAGCGGGACGCCCATCTGCTCGAGCACCTCGGCCGCCCGCTCGGTGCGCTCGGGCGAGTAGCTGGAGATACCGGCATACAACGCCTTGCCCTGCTGGACCGCGGTGGCGAGGGCCCCCATCGTCTCCTCGAGCGGAGTGTCCTCGTCGGGGCAGTGGCTGTAGAAGATGTCGACGTAGTCCAGGCCCATCCGGGTCAGGCTCTGGTCCAGGCTCGCCAGGAGGTACTTGCGGGAGCCGCCGATGCCATAGGGGCCGGGCCACATGTCGTAGCCGGCCTTGGAGCTGATGACGAGCTCGTCGCGGTAGGGCCGGAAGTCGGCGGCGAAGTGGCGCCCGAAGTTGGCCTCGGCCGCGCCGTAGGGCGGTCCGTAGTTGTTGGCCAGGTCGAAGTGCGTGATGCCGATGTCGAACGCACGGCGCAGGATCGCGCGCTGGACGTCGAGCGGCTTGTCGTCGCCGAAGTTGTGCCACAGGCCGAGGCTGACCGCCGGGAGTCGCAGTCCGCTCTGGCCAACCTTGCGGTAGGGCATCGGGCCGTAGCGGTCCGGGCGGGCGAGGTACGGGGGGAGCCAGGTGTCGACCATGTCCCCAGTCTGTCGCGCCGGGAGGCGCTCGACTACCTGGGGCTGCTCGGCCCCGGGATGGGCGCGGCGCTCAACCCGCAGGTGCGATGTTCTGGTTGTGCCGGAACACGTTGTCCGGGTCCCACTGCGCCTTGATCGCCCGCAGCCGGGCCAGCTTGGCCTCGCCGAAGGAGCTCTCGATCCGTTCGCGGCCCTCATCGCCGATGAAGTTGAGGTAGACCGCGCCGGTCGTCCACGGCTTCAGGGCGCCTGCCAGGGTGCGGGTGTGCGCGATGTTCGCCTCGGTGTCGGCCGGGTCGGGCCACATCGACAGGTAGTGGATGTTGAACGCGGCCTGCCGCTCGCCGAACGCCGTGGCGTCCTCCGGCACGCGCGCGACGGCACCGCCACCCGGCACGATGATGACCTGGCTGAGCGGCGACACCGGCGCGCTCGCCAGGGACGCGAGGGTCTCCACCGCCTCGTCCGGCAGCGCGTCGAAGAAGTCGGCGGTCCAGTAGTTCTGCATGCCGTGCGGGTTGGCGTCGTCGAGCATCTGCTGGAGGGCCAGGTAGGGCATCGGACCCACCTGCGCGAAGGCCGGCGGGCCGAACGTCAGCAGCGGCGCCAGCACCGTCTCGGCGTCCTCGAGCGGGCCCGTGTAGCTCACGATCACACCGACGGCTGGCTTGCCACGAGCCGGCTCGGGCACCATCTCGATCRGCGGGGCGGTGATGAAGGCGACGCCGCCGCCCACCTCGTCGGGGGCGCTGGCGATGAAGTCACGGAAGTTGCGCAGCACCGCGGCACCCATCGGCGCCGGGTACATGAGCATGCCGCCGAAGACCAGCGGGCCGATCGGGTGCAGCCGCAGGGTGAAGCGGGTGACGACGCCGAAGTTGCCGCCACCGCCGCGCAGGGCCCAGAACAGGTCGGGGTGCTCGGTCTCCGACGCGGTGACGACGCTGCCGTCCGCGGTGACGACCTGTGCCTCCAGGAGGTTGTCGCAGGTGAACCCGAGCCTGCGCTCCAGCCACCCGCTGCCGCTGCCCAGCGCCAGGCCGCCGACGCCGGTAGACGAGACCCGCCCGCCGGTCACGGCGAGCCCGTGCTCCTGGGTGGCGGCGTCGAGCTCTCCCCAGGTGCACCCGCCGCCCACCTGCGCCGTCGATGTCGCCGGGTCGACCTCGATGTCGCGCAGGCCGCGCAGGTCGACGCACAGGCCGCCGTCGACCACGGCCGAGCCCTGGACCGAGTGACCGCCGCCGTAGACGGAGATCGGCAGGCCGGACGCCCGCGCGTAGCTGATCGCGGCCGCCACGTCGGAAGCGCTGCGACAGGTCGCGATCAGGCTCGGCGACCGGTCGACCATGCCGTTGAAGACGCTGCGGGACTGGTCGTACCCGTCGTCGCCCGGCGCCAGCTGCCGGCCCGAGAACTCCGGGATGGTGGGGCGGACATCAGTCAGATCGGTCATGGCAGAACCCTCCGGGAGTGTTCAGCCGACTGTCCTCCCGCCATCACGCCCTGCGCCTCCCCCAAAGGGACGACGGGCCCGGGCCAGGCCCGACCTACCCCGCGAGGGCGGTCAGGCCGGCTCGGCGGGGTGCTCTGCGAGGAACTCGCCGGCCACCCGGATCAGCACGTCGTTGGCCTCGGTCTCGCCGATGGTCGCGCGGACGCCGTCGTTGCCGTACTGGCGCAGCATCAGGCCCGCCTCCTGGGCAGCGGCCGTGAAGTCGCCGGACCGGTCTCCCAGCCCGAACCACACGAAGTTGGCCTGCGTCTCGGGGATGAACCAGCCCTGGCCGCGCAGCATCTCGACCACCCGAGTGCGTTCTGCGACAAGGGCGTCCACGCGCTCCTTCAGCTCGTCGAACGCCTTGAGCGAGGCCACCGCCGCGGCCTGCGCGATCGAGTTCACGCCGAACGGCGTCGCCGTCTTGCGCAGGGCAGACGCGACCGGGGGGTGCGCCACGGCATACCCGATGCGCAGGCCGGCCAGGCCGTAGGCCTTGGAGAAGGTGCGCAGCACCATCACGTTGGGGCGGTCGCGGTAGAGCGCCAGGCTGCGCGGCGCCTCCTCGTCCGTCACGAACTCGACGTAGGCCTCGTCGATGACGACCAGCACACGGGTCGGGACGGCGTCGAGGAACCGCTCGAGCTCGGTGTGGGTCACCATCGGGCCGGTCGGGTTGTTGGGGGTGCAGACGATGACGACCTTGGTGCGGTCGGTGATCGCGGCCTGCATCGCGTCGAGCCGGTGGCGGGCGTGGTCGTCGAGACCCACCTGGACCGAGCTCGCCCCCGCGAGGGCCGTGACGATCGGGTAGGCCTCGAACGACCGCCACGCATAGACGACCTCGTCGCCGGGGTCGCAGGTGGCGGCGATGACCTGGCCGAGGACGCCGACCGAACCCGTGCCCGTCGCGATGTGCTCGGCCGGGACACCGAGGGTGTCGGCGAGTGCCTGGGTGAGCTCCGTGACGGCCATGTCGGGGTAGCGGTTGATCGCACCGGCCGCCTCGCGCACCACGTCGAGGACCGACGGCAGCGGCGGATACGGGTTCTCGTTGGACGAGATCTTGTATGCCGTGACGCCCGCGGGCGCGGCCGCGGGCTTGCCGGGGACGTAGGCGGGCACCTGGTCGAGGGCCGCGCGCAGGCCGACTTCACTCTCCGCCATGTCAGTCTTCGTCGCCGTCCGGGATGACCCAGCCCAGGACCATCGAGACGATCGTGATGATGATGGCGCCGAGCACCGCGTCCCAGAAGAAGTGGTCGATCGTGAAGCTGAGCCCCAGCGGTTCGGCGATCCACTCGGTCAGCTGGAGCATGAAGGCGTTGACGATGAAGGTGAACAACCCGAGCGTCAGGATGATGAACGGGAAGCTGAGCAGCTTGGCGATCGGCTTGACGACGGCGTTGACCAGCCCGAAGACCAGGGCGACCAGCAGCACGGTCGCGAACTTCGAGCCGAACTTGCCCTCCCCGAAGCTGATTCCCGACACGAGCCACGCGGCCACCCACAGTGCCACCGCGTTGACTGCGACCTTGATGACGAAGTTCATGGACCCGATCGTGCCAGATGCGCGGGCCTTGACGAGCTAGACGTGGCGGCGGGAGGTGACGACCCGGAACCGGTTGGCCACGAACGCGGCGTCGACGTAGGCCGCGTTGGCCGCCGGGTTGGCGCCGGTGCCGTGGAAGTCGCTGAACGCCGCGGTCTGGTTGACGAACACGGGACCCGTGAGGTTCTCCGACAGCGCGACTCCCGCGTCCGCCGCGGCATCGCGGGCGGCGTCGAGGACGTCCTCGCTCGTGGAGTAGACCGCCGCCGTCATCGCCCCGTGCTCGCGCACCGTGTCGCGGAACTGTGCCAGCGACTGGTCGGTCCCGGACGTCGCGATGAGGAAGGTCACGGGCCCGAAGCACTCCTGGGTGTAGACGTCCTCGCGGCTCGCGTCCATGCTCACGAGGCCGGGGGCGCGGACCACCGCGTCGGGGTATGCCGGGTGGCTGACCACGCGCGAGTCCAGGACCACCGTGCCACCCGCCTCCTCGGCGAGCGCGGCGAGACCCGCGGCGTTGGCACGGACCCCGTCGTTGACCGTCGCACCGAGCAGCTCGACGGCGCGGGCGTCGTCACCGGTGAGCTTGCCCACCGCCCCGGCGAGCTTCGCCCCGAAGTCCTCGAAGGAGACGTGTCCCTCGTCGGTCTCGATGCCGTCGCGCGGGACGTAGATGTTCTGCGGGGTCGTGCACATCTGACCCGAGTAGAGCGCGAGCGAGAACGCCAGGTTGCCCAGCACCCCGCGCAGGTTGTCGGTCGAGTCGGCGACGATCGTGTTGACGCCGGCCTTCTCGGTGTAGACCAGCTGGCCACGACCGGCGCCGTTCTCCTCGAGCCAGCCGCCAAAGCCCGGGCCGCCGGTGTAGTCGATGATCCGGACCTCGTCGCGCTCGGCGAGCACCTTGGCCAGGCCCTCACCCTCGGACTCGGGCGCGAGCTGGACCAGGTCGGGACTGAAGCCGGCAGCGGAGAGAACCTCACGGCACACGGCGACGGAGATGGCGAGGGGGAGCACGGCCCGCGGGTGCGGCTTCACGATGACGGGGTTGCCGGTGACCAGCGAGGCGAACAGCCCCGGGTAGCCGTTCCACGTCGGGAAGGTGTTGCAGCCGATGACGAGGGCGACACCGCGCGGCACGACGCGGTAGTCCTTCTGCATCCGCAGCGGTGCGGGGTTGCCCTCCTTGTCGCGGCCGGGCTTCTCCCAGACGACGGACGCGGGCACGCGCTCCTGCTCGACGAGGCCGGCGACGATCGACTCGAGCGCCCGGTCCTGCGCGTGCGGCCCGGCGGCCTGGAACGCCATCACGAACGGCTGCCCCGTCGTGTGCATCACCGAGTGGGCGATCTCGAACGACCGAGCGTTGATCTGTTCGACGATCTCGACGCAGACCGCCGCACGGGTGCGGGCACCGGCGTTACGCCACGCGGGCGTTGCGTCGGCGGCAGCCGCCAGGGCCGCGTCGAGGTCGAGGTGCGGGTAGGTGATGCCGAGCGCGGGACCGTACGGCGAGACCTCCTCGCCGACCCAACCACCATCGGTGCGCACCTCGCCCAGACCACCAAAAGCACTGTCCCGCAAGGCTTCGTATGCCGCCTGGCCGGCTTCGGCGGAGCCCTCGCCGTAGACGCGGGGGGACGGCGACTCCGGGAACCGGCTGAAGTAGGACCGCTCCGCCAGCGCCGTCGACGCCTGGGCCAGAAGCTCCGCGTGCTTGTCGACGAGGGGGTGGGTGCTGGGCGCCGTTGCCGTGGTCATGCCCTTCATCGTAAGGGGGTCTGGACATGACCTTAACCGTCGCTCTAGAGTAACCGTTGCCCATGAGTAACCAATCAGCCCTTGCCCTCGACGCCCTCGGCGACCCCAGTCGGCGCCAGATCCTCAAGCTCCTCGCCGAGCGCCCCCGTGCCGTCGGCGAGATCGCCGCGGCCATGCCGATCGGCCGGCCCGCGGTCAGCAAGCACCTCAAGGTGCTCCAGGGCGCCGGCCTGGTGGACCACGAGAGCCGGGGCACGCGGAACCTCTACGCGCTCGCCCCCGACGGGCTCGTCGACCTCCAGCAGTGGCTGGTCGCGACCTGGGACACCGCGCTCACCTCGTTCGCCACGTATGTAGAGCAACACCGCGTCGATGAACAGGAGTCGTCATGAGTGAAGCCCCGACCCTCACACCCGTGTGTCGCGAGATCCGGGTGCGCTGCGACGTCGACACCGCGTTCGAGCTGTTCACCGCCCACCTCGGCTCGTGGTGGCCGCTCGGAACGCACAGCGTCTTCGGCGCGCAGGCCAGCGTCGCCTTCGAGGACGGGTCCCTCGTCGAGCGCCATGGCGCTGAGAAGGCGGTCTGGGGCACGGTGCTGCGTTGGGAGCGACCGGGCGGTTTCGCGATGACCTGGCATCCAGGGCACGGACCCGAGCAGGCGACCGAGGTCGCCGTGGCGTTCGCACCCGACGGCGACAGCACGCTGGTGACGCTGACCCACACCGGCTGGGAGCGGCTGGCCGAGCCCGAGGCCGCGCGGGCGGAGTACGACCGCGGCTGGCCGCTGGTGCTCGCCCGGCTCGCGCAGCGGGTCGAGGCGGCGTCCGCGGGGACGGGCGCGCAGCCCGAGCCCGCCGGGGAGTGGTTCGCGCTGCACCACCGACCCGGGGCCACCCTCCCCGAGGGCGCGTCGATCTTCGCCCACCCGGGCTTCTCCGAACACGTCGCGTTCCTGCACCGACTTCAGGAGCGCGGCTGGCTGGTCGCGGCCGGTCCCGTCGACGCCGCCCGGGGTGAGGGGATGGCGGTCGTGCGCGTCCCGCCCGGGGAGGCCGACGAGCTGGTCCGCCTCGCCCACGAGGACGACGGCTCGGTCACCCGTGGAGTGCTCACGGTCGACGTGCAGCCCTGGGACGTGCGCTTCACGGGATGAGCAGAAAGGCTCCGCCCCGTGGACGCGAGGGTATGCCGCGGGCTCGCCCCCCGCGGCATACCTCGCGGGTCCGTCGACCCGCGCCGGCTAACTGGGCGCGTTGGTGAACTCCTGCCACCCCGAGCCGAGCGCTGTCAGCCACCCGACCCTCACCCGGGCGGGCGGCGCGGAGCCCGACAGGGCGTCTGCGCCGTTGTCGATGCGTTCCCTGAGAGCCGGCGGCGCGACGTCCCCGGGTGCCTGGTGGTCCTGGATGACCCAGTCCCCGGGGGTGCCGGCCCACTGTGCCTTCCGGGCAACGGCGTAACAGGCGGTGAGGTGGTCGGCGACGTGTCGGGAGCAGGTCAGCAGCTCGACCGTGGCCGTGCGACCGGGCTGGCAGGCGACGACCCTGAACCCGCCCCACTCCGGATGGGTCGTCATGTCCAGCTGGGAGACGCGGTCCCGGGTGACCCGTTGGATGGAGGCGTCGGTCGCGGCCCGGCGGACGATGCCGAGGTAGTACTTCGCGGTGGGAGTGTCCTTGCCGTGGACCTGCTCGATCGTCAGCCGCCACTGCTCGTCGGTGACTCCCTTCACCTGGCCCAACACAGGGAGCAGCTGCTCGGCCGAGGCGATGGCCGCGACGGCGCCCGTGCAGGTCGCGGGGAACGCGACGGGGGTGAAGCCGTTCGCGGCGACTGCGGTGGCGCCTTCGCCTGGACGGACGGTGATGCGCGCAGCTCCGGATGGTGGCGTCAGCCGGGTCGCGGACTCAGACTCGGGACTGTCCGTGTCACGACCGAGGGTGAACGCGGCGACGGCGACAGCTGCGATGGCCACGGCGGTGCCCGCCGCGAGGAGGCGCCGGTTCACTGGAGTTCCTTTCCGTGAGTCGACCACGCCGGGGGAAGGGCCCCGGGCATCTGCGGAAGAAGTCACTGCTGAGGGGACGGGGCGAGGGCGAAAGGGTGACGCGCCCGGCCGTTCCTTCTCTGCCAGACTCCGGACCATGGGCGAGGAGGCAGCACGGTGACCACGGACCTCACGCACGTCCTCCAGATGTGGGAGGACGACGAGGCTTCCCGGGCCCTCGGCATGGAGGCGACCGTCATCGAGGTCGACCACGCAGTGGTGCGGATGACGGTCACCGCCGAGATGGTCAACGGTCACGACATCGCCCACGGTGGCTACCTGTTCACGCTCGCCGACTCGACGTTCGCCCTGGCGTGCAACAGCCGCGGTGCGTTGACCGTGGCGGCAGGTGCGGACATCACGTTCGTCACCTCCGTCCGCCTGGGCGAGGTCCTCGTCGCGGAGGGCCGGGTGCGGACGGCCTACGGGCGCAGCGGGATCACCGATGTCACCGTGACGCGCGAGTCCGACGGTGCGGTCGTCGCCGAGTTCCGCGGACGCTCGCGCTCGCTGCGGTCCGCGCTCCCGCCCGGGGAAGGACGACAGGCCTAGGGCACCCGCCGGCATGCCGCCCACGTGGTGGCCGCGCGCGCTGGGAGCCCGCCCGGCGGCATACGGTAGGCGCATGCGCGTCCTCGTCACCGGCGGTGCCGGCTACATCGGGTCCCACACCGTCGTCCAGCTCGTGGCGGCAGGCCACGAGGTGGTCGTCGTCGACAACTTCTCCAACGCCAAGCCGACGGTGGTCGGGCGGCTGGAGTCGTTGACGGGGGCGCACCTGGAGGTGCACGCCTTCGACCTGACCGACCGGGACAAGATCGAGTCGCTGTTCGCCGCGCGGCAGTTCGACGCGGTGATCCACTTCGCCGGGCTCAAGGCGGTGGGCGAGAGCGTGGACGTACCGCTCGAGTACTACCAGAACAACCTCGACTCGACCTTCGCCCTGGTCCGCGCCATGCACCGCCACGGCTGCCACCGCCTGGTGTTCTCCTCCTCGGCCACCGTCTACGGCGACAACGCCCCGGTGCCGATGAAGGAGGAGTACCCGACCTCCGCGACCAACCCCTATGGCTGGACCAAGGTGATGATCGAGCAGGTGCTGCGCGACGTCGCCGTGACGGACGAGCGGTGGCGGATCGCCCTGCTGCGCTACTTCAACCCGGTCGGCGCCCATGTATCGGGGACCATCGGCGAGGACCCGCAGGGCATCCCCAACAACCTGATGCCGTTCATCGCGCAGGTCGCGGTCGGCAAGCTGGAGAAGCTCAACGTCTTCGGCGGCGACTACGACACCCCGGACGGGACGGCCCTGCGTGACTACATCCACGTCGAGGACCTTGCCGCCGGTCACCTCGCGGCACTGACCAGGCTCGGCAGCACCGACGAGCGCGTCTCGACCTGGAACCTCGGCACCGGTCACGGGACGTCGGTCCTCGAGGTGCTGCACGCCTTCGAGAAGGCCTGCGGCCACGAGCTCCCCCACGAGATCGTCGAACGGCGGGCCGGCGACATCGCCGCCTCGTATGCCGACCCGTCCCGCGCCGAACGCGAGCTCGGCTGGAAGGCCACCCGCACCATCGAGGACATGTGCGCCGACCAGTGGCGCTGGCAGCGCGGCAACCCCTTGGGCTACCCCGACTGACAGGGAAGGGCCGCGACGACGTCGATCTCGACGAGGAAGTCGCCGAGGAACGAGCCGACGGTCGTGCGAGCCGGGTAGGGCGGCGTGACGAAGCGCTCGTAGGCAGCGTTGAAGCCGGCGAAGTCCCTGCCGGGGTGGTGCAGGTGGGCCGTCGCCTTGACCACGTTGTCGAAGTCCAGCCCATGGGCCTCGAGGACGGCGAGGACGTTGGTCAGGGCATGCGTGGTCTGCTCCTCGATCCCGTCGCCGACGACTGCTCCGCTCACGGCGTCGTGCGGGGTCTGGCCGGCGGTGAAGAGGAAGCCGTTCGCGACGACGGCCTGCGAGTAGGGGCCAGCAGGGCCGGGGGCGGCTTCGGTGGTGACCTGGACGAGCTGGGTGGGGGACATGCAAGGGCTCCGTTCGGGCGGGGGGCTAGAGGACCTTCGAGAGGAAGGCTCGGGTGCGGTCGTGGCTGGGGGCACCCAGGACGACCTGGGGCGGCCCGCTCTCGACCACGACGCCCTGGTCCATGAACACGACCTGGTCGCCGACCTGTCGGGCGAAACCGAGCTCGTGGGTCACGACGACCATCGTCATCCCGGCCTCGGCCAACGACTTCATGACGTCGAGCACCTCGCCGACCAGCTCGGGATCGAGGGCGGACGTGGGCTCGTCGAAGAGCATCAGCTTCGGCCTCATCGCCAGCGCCCGGGCGATGGCGACCCGCTGCTGCTGACCACCGGAGAGCTGCTGCGGGTAGGCGCTGCCGCGATCGCCCAGGCCCACCCGCGCGAGCAGCTCGAGCGCCTCGGCGGCGACCTCGTCCCGCGGGCGTCGAAGGACGTTCACCGGGGCCGCCACGATGTTCTCCAGCGCGGTCAGGTGCGGGAACAGGTTGAAGCGCTGGAACACCATGCCGGCATCGAGGCGGGATCGTGCGGTCTGGCGCTCCTTCATCTCATGGAGGCGGCCGTTCCGCTCGGCGTAACCCACCAGCTGCCCGTCCACGGAGAGCCGACCGGCGTCGACCTTCTCGAGATGGTTGATGCAGCGCAGGAAGGTCGTCTTCCCTGAGCCGGAGGGCCCGATCAGGCAGGTCACGGATCCACGCTCGACAGTGAGGTCGATGCCCTTGAGGATCTGCGTGTCGCCGAAGGCCTTGCGGACCCCGACCGCTTCCACCATGGGGTTGCTCATCGTGCGAATCCCTTCCAGGCGCGGCGAGCCCGTGAGGACGAGGTGTCGAACCCTCGGCCGTAGCGCCGTTCGAGCCTGGTCTGGAAGAAGGTCAGGACGGTGGTCATGGCGAGGTACCACAGGCTGGCGACGATGAGCAGTGCGATCGTCTGGTAGTTCTCCGAGTAGATGATCTGGGCCTGGTAGAGCAGGTCGGCGATCGCGATGACGCTGACGAGCGAGGTGCTCTTGAGCATCGAGATGACCTGGTTGCCGGTGGGCGGCAGCACCACCCGCATGGCCTGCGGCAGGATGACGAGCCGCATCCGCTGCTGGCCGTTCATCCCCAGCGCCCGGCCGGCGTCGTACTGACCAGAGTCCACCGACTGGATCCCGCCGCGGATGATCTCGGCCATGTATGCCGCCTCGTTCAGCGAGAGGCCCACGACGGCGGCAACCAGCGGCGTGATCAGGGAGTTCGCGGAGGCGATCTCCCACGACGGGCCGGACGGGATGCCGATGGAGATGGTCGGGTAGAGGGCGGCGGTGTTGTACCAGAAGACCAGCTGCACCAGCAGTGGCGTTCCCCGGAAGAACCAGATGTAGCCCCGGCTCACCGTGCTGACGATCGGGTTGGCCGAGAGGCGCATGATGGCCAGCCCCGTGCCGAGGACGATCCCCACGGCCTCGGCGACCACGGTGAGCACGACGGTGAGACCGGCACCCTCGAGGATCGGGCGCGCGAAGAGGTACGACAGCACGACGTCCCAGTGGTAACCGGGGTTCTCGGCGATGTCCCACCCCACTCCCACAGCCGACACCAGCAGGAGCAGGCCGATCGCGGTGCGCACCGGGTGCCGCAGGGGTACCACTGTCGGCACCTCCTGCGTCGGGCCAGACACGCTGTCGACAACGCCTCCGGCGACTTGTTCGCGCATGACTCCTCCTACTGCGCGAAGTTGACGCGGGCGTCGTGGAGGGCGGCGGACTCGAGCCCGTAGGTGCCCAGGGCCTGCTGGAACGCCGGGGTCGTGATCACGGAGCTCAGGGCTGCCGCCACGGCCTTGACGAGTCCGGAGGACTTCGGCATGCCCACGCCCACCGGCGCGAGCTCGAATGTGGACGCGACGGCGATCGCGGGGCTCTGCTTGGCGGCGTAGCTGAGGATCGGCGAGTCCGCGAGCACGGCCTCCTGCCGTCCGCTGGTGAGGGCCGAGACCGCCTGACGCGTGTCCTGGTACTGGGCCGTCCTGATCGCAGGCTTACCGGCTGCCGAGCAGGCCTTGTCGAGGGTCGGCACGTCGACCGTCAGCTGGTAGGAACCGGTGAGCACTCCGACTGCCTTGCCGCACAACGAGTTCTGGTCGAGCTTCAGGGGGTTGCCCTTCGGGACTGCCACCGAGGTGCCGATCTGCATGTAGTCGACGAAGTCGAGCACCTTCATCCGCTCAGCGGTGGGGGTCATCGACGAGACCGTCAGGTCGTACCGCCCTGCGGCGATCCCGGGGATGATCTGGTCGAAGTTCACGACCTTGATCTCCACCGTGACCCCGAGGGCCTGCCCGAGCAGGCGCGCCAGGTCCGGGTTGATCCCGGTCATCTCCTTGGTGCCGGCGCGGTAGAACTGGACCGGCGGCTCGTTGGTCGGGATCGCGACGCGGAGCGTCTTGCTCGCCTTGATGGAGGACGGCAGGAGCCCTGCGGCCGAGGCGTCGACTGCAAGGGTGGGGCCCGCGGTGGCGGGGTGTGCGTCCGCCGTGGCGGGGTGTGCGTCCGCCGTGGCGGTGCCGCCCGGACCACAGGCGGTCAGCAGCAGCGCGCTCAGGGCGGCCGCGATCGAGCCTATGGAGCTCATCGAGCCGATCGACCTGCGGCGCCGGGCCGAGCCGGGCAGGGTCGACGTGTTCATGCGGTGCTCCTCTCGCCCGCGGAGCCGGTACGGACCCGTGGGGTGTCGACGAGTGGACGGTCCACTCGCGCTGGGGTGGGGGTGACGACGTCGCCGCGGTGCCTGAGCAGCTCAGGACCTCTCGCGCGGAGCTCGTCGATCGTCGTGACGCCGAGCAGCGCCATGGTGCGAGTCATCTCCTCGCGGAAGAGGCGCAGGACGTGGGCCACGCCCGCCTCTCCGGCCACGGACAAGCCATAGAGGTACGGCCGGCCGATCGAGCAGGCGGTGGCACCGAGCGCGATCGCCTTGACCACGTCGGAGCCGCGCCGGATTCCTCCGTCGACGATGAGCTCGACCCGACCGGCGGTCGCCCGGACGATCTCCGGGAGGACGTCGAGGGGGGAAGCCATGTGGTCGAGCTGGCGCCCGCCGTGGTTGCTGACCTGGATCGCGTCGATGCCGAGGTCGGCGGCCCTGACGGCGTCGGCCGCGTTCACACACCCCTTGAGGACGATGGGACCGGCCCAGCGGTCCCTGAGCTCGGCGAGGTCGGTCCAGTCCGTGGGTTCGTAGCTGCCCGCGAGGAGGGTGCGCCACATGGCCGGTGAACTGGCCAGTGGACCCTCGGGAATCGTGGCGTCGAGGTTCGGGAAGGCGATCGCGTCCTGTCTCAGGAAGCCCACGCTCCACGCGGGGTGCAGGGCACCCTCCACCAGGGTCCGCGGCTTGATCGATGGGGGTGCGGTGAAACCGTTGCGGTAGTCGCGTTCACGGTGCCCGATGGCCCGACAGTCGACATTGACGAGCAGGGCCTCGTAGCCGGCCCGCGAAACCCGGTCCAGAACGGCCTGGAGGGCGACCTTGTCCCTCGTGGGCTCGAGGTTGAACCACCGCCGCAGGCCGGGGGTCCCCGCACTGACCGACTCCATGGTGGTGGTGCTGAGGTGTGCCAGGCCGTAGGGGATCCCCGCGTCACGGGCAGCGCGGGCGGCCCCGATCTCGCCGTCAGGGTGGAAGAGCCGCGTGCCGCCGGTCGGGGAGAGCGTGAGCGGCAGGGCGACCGGGCCACCCAGGAGCCGTGAGCCCAGGTCGAGGTCAGCCACCGAGCCCCAGCGGGGCACGAACGTCCAGTCGTCGAAGGAGGTGCGGTTGCGCCGCAGGGACACCTCGTCCTCGGCGCCACCCTCGAGGTAGTCGAAGACGCTGCGGGGCAGTCGACGGCCGGCAGCGCGCCCCATGTCCTCGACGCTGAAGTACTTGCGGGACAGGCGTTCCGACCGCGTGGTCGGGGGGCCCTGCACCGTGACCAGTGCCCTGATGTCGCTGAGTCTCACACTGCCTCCGTCCTCGCCGATCCGGGTTGGGTCCAGATCGTGTCCCAGACGAGCGACTCAGGTCATGGAGGAAAGAACAGAAGAACGGAGGCGCGCTGGTGATAACGTCCAAGCGTGGACGAGGCCACTGAGCCGACACGTGCCGACGCACCCGATGCAGCCGCTGCAATCGATGCAGCCGCAACAGGTGCGCCCGACGCGCAGGTCGTCCGCCTTGCCGACTTCATCGAGCTCACGCATGCCGAGCTCCTGCATGCCAATCCCACGACCGACACCCTCGAGCACCGGGTCTCCGACGTCCTCATGTACGACCCGCTGGACGACTGGACCAACAGCGACGACCGCATCATCCTCGCGGTGGGCATCGCGGTCGGCACGCCGGACTTCGACCAGCTGCTGCACCGGGCGGCCAACAGCAACGCAGCGGCCGTCGTCGTGAAAGCCCACGGCGCCTCGGTCGAGCAGCTCCGCGAGGCAGGTGTCCGCCACAGCCTCGCCGTGCTCGTCGCCCCCGACTCGGCCGACTGGTCGCGCCTGGCGACTGTCGCCAGGGCCTCGGTGACCGGGGCTGCCGCGGACTCCGTCTCCGGTGCCCGGCTCGGCGACCTGTATGCCTTCGCCAACACCATCGCGTCGATCACGGACGGTGCCGTCAGCATCGTCGACCCGCGTGGGCAGATCCTGGGCTACTCCACGCTCCCTGGGCAGGAGATCGACGAGCTGCGCAGGGCGACCACGCTGGCCCTCCAGGAGACCACCCCTCCGGCGTTCGACGACGACTACAAGGTGGTCTACGCCTCCCCGCGAGCGGTCCACATCCCGCTGCACGAGGGTGGTTCCGACCGGCTCGCCCTGGCGGTCCGAGCCGGTGGTGAGCTGCTGGGGTCCGTGTGGGTCATCGACCCGGGAGGGGACGAGCGGGCGGCAGCGCTCGACGCCCTCGACCGGATCGCTCCGCTGATCGGGCTGCACATGCTCCACGCGCGCTCGGCGGCCGACTTCGGCGAGCGACGCAACGCCGACCTCCTGAGAACCCTCATGGAGGATCCCGCGCACGCCGCCTTCGCAGCGGCCCAGCTGGGCCTGCGCCCGGGAGGCGGCCTTGCGGTCGCGGCGTTCTCGGTCGTGCGGCCCGATCCGGCGCGGCTGGACCTGGCGCGGGAGACGCACCGGCTCCTCCACCTGGTCTCCACGGTGTGCGACGTCTACGTCACCCAGAGCACCACGGCGCTCATCGAGTCGACCGTGTATGCCGTCCTCACCGGATCCGGGGAGGGCGCCCGTGCCAGACACCGTCGCGTCGTGCAGGAGGTGGCGTCCCACGCCCACACCATCAGCTCGTTCCCCATGGTCGCGGCGGTGGGGAGCACCGCGACGTCGGTCGACGCCCTCCCGAAGTCCAGGAGGGAGGCGATGGACACGCTCGCGTACCTGTGGAACCGGACGTCGGCACCCTCAGGCACCCCGGCGCTCGGGTCAGTGGCGCTCTTCGAGGACCACCGCATACCCCTCAACATCCTCAAGGTCCACGAGTTCATCACCGACCACGAGCTCGGCGAGGGTGACGCGGTCGAGACGATCAGCGCGCACGACCGCCGGCACCAGACGGACTACCTCCAGACCCTGCGCGCGTACTGCTCGACGAACGGCAACATCTCTGCCATGGCGGACGCCCTCCACGTGCACAAGAACACCGTCCGCTACCGCTTGACCCGACTCGTCGACGAGTTCCACGTGGACCTCGACGACCCCCACGTGCGGCTCTGGCTCTCCCTCCGCGTAGCCACCGCCGATCTGGCGGACGAGGTCGACAGCCCGGCCTGACCCCCCATCGACCGCACCCTGGCCCCGACGTCGGCGCGAGCGGCGAAATGTCGCGGATATGCGGAAAGACCCCTGACTCCTTGGTCCAGGGACCAACCACCGCGCGCCATTTCCGTACGAGCGCCCAAGGTGTGGCGTCGGCCGCGATGTCATCCTCGTCGTGCGCCGATCGACGGCAGCAGGCAACAGGTGGCTCGACCACTGAGTGCTGTTGACCAGTCACTCCCGGCCCGGCTCAGCCAGGGTCCGCGAGCACCGCCCCACTTGACCGACCACCTGAGCAGCACCTGGAGCCATACCGCCATGCCCGCCTACGCACACCCCTGGGCCGATGCCCTCTCTCGGCACGATGCACCTTCTCGGCACGATGCGGCTGCTCACCCGTCGAGCCGGCCCCTGCCCTCCGACGCGCCGCTGCCCTCCGACGCGCCGCTGCTGGCCGCCGCCCGCCACGGTGACACGGGAGCCGTTGCCGAGCTGTACTCCCGTCACCACGCGGCCCTGATCCGGATGGCGCGGCGCCGCGCCTTCGCCGACTACTCCGCCCAGGACCTGGTCTCCGAAGCCTTCGCCAAGATGCTCCACGCGCTGGCGACCGGGCACGGACCCGACGACAACGCGCTGGCCTACCTGGCCGTGACCGTCCGCAACCTGTCCGTCGCGCACATCCGGCGGCGCAGCCATCGCTACGCGCCGTCGGTCGCCGCGGACGAGACGCTGCTCGCAGTTCCCGACCCGCGTCCGGGAGTGGACCACGATGTCCTCACCCGGGAGCGGCACGACGAGATGCGCGCCGCCCTCAACAGCCTGCCTCCGCGCTGGCGGGACGTGCTGCTGCTCACGGAGGTCCAGGAGCTCAGCGTCGCCGAGGCCGCACACCTGCTCGGCACGACGCCCACGGGCTTGAGGGCCTTGTCCTACCGCGCACGTCGAGCACTGCGTACCGCCTATGCGGCCCAGACGCAGAGCCAGCTGCCCGCCGACGTGGGCTGACGCACGTCAGGCGGGTCGCCACCGGACCAGGCCGAGGTCGTTGGACAGCAATGTCGTTGAATGGACGCATGGCAGAACAGCTGGCACCCCACCGTCCCTATCGGGTCACCGTCGTCTGCACCGGCAACATCTGCCGCTCCCCGATGGGCGAGTTCGTGCTGCGCGAGCGTTTCGAGCGGGCCGGCCTCGGGGACGCCGTCGTCGTCGACTCGGCCGGCACACACTCGTGGGAGGTCGGCAGCCCGGCCGACCCGCGCACCCTGGCGGTGCTCGCCCGCAACGGCCACGACGACTTCGGGGGACGTGACCACGTTGCCCGACGGTTCGAGGCATCCTGGTTGCCGCACGTCGACCTCGTCCTGGCCGCAGACGCGGGGCACCTGCGTGAGCTGACCAGGCTCGCCCGCACCGAGGAGCAGCGAGCCAAGCTCAGGCTGTTCCGCTCGTTCGACCCGGATGCGAAGCGATCGGGGGCACTCGACATGGACGACCCCTGGTACGGCGACGACTCGGCGTTCGACCAGACGTACGCCGAGGTGGTCGCGGCCGCCGACGGCGTCGTGGAGCACGTCCGCCGCCAGCTCGTCGCGCGGAATAGTTGAATATCGAACTAGTGTTGTGCGGGCATGACCATGACCAGCAGGACCAGCATGACCAGCACTCCCTTCATCCTCCGGCTCGAGTGGGCTCGCGGCCTGGTCGACGCCGGTGACTACGGCGCCGCGGCCATCGCGTTGAAGGAGCTGGTCGACGAGTCCGACGCGACCGAGACCGTGCACGGCACGGCCGAGCTCCGAACCCTGCTGGCTCGTGCCTACTTCGGCTCCGCCCAGCTGGGGCGTGCCGAGGCGGTGGTGCGGGGACTCGTCGAGGACGCCCCCGACGACGGCTACCTCCACCTCCTGCTCGGACGCACCCTGCAGCGTCAGTCGCAGCACGAACAGGCCCGGCGGCACCTCGCGCTGGCCCAGGTCCTGGGCGACTACGAGCGCCCTGCCGCCTACGGTGAGTCCACCACCATGCCGACCAGCTGAGGGATGCCATGACCGACTACGGGCAGGACCTGCAGTTCGGGATCTTCCCGAGCCCTGACGCCACCGCTGCCGACCTGACCCTCGAGCTCAGCGAGGCCGCCGACGTCGGCGGCCTGGACCTCGTCACGATCCAGGACCACCCGTACCAGGCCAGGCACCTCGACGCCTGGACCCTGCTGACGGTCATCGCCGCCCGTACCACCTCGGTCCGCGTCGCCCTGAACGTCGCCAACCTGCCGTTGCGGCCACCGGTCGTGCTGGCCCGCAGCGTCGCGACCCTCGACCGGCTCAGCGGCGGACGCGTCGAGCTGGGCCTCGGCGCGGGTGCCTTCTGGGACGCCATCGTCGCCGCCGGCGGCACCCGCCTGTCCCCGGGTGAGTCGGTCGAGGCGCTGGCCGAGGCGATCGCGGTGATCCGGGAGGTGTGGGCCGGGGCAGGGGCACCGTCCGTGCGGGTGGAGGGGGACCACCACCGCGTCGTGGGCCTGCATCCCGGCCCGGCTCCCGCGCACCCGGTCGAGATCTGGCTGGGTGCCCTCAAGCCGCGGATGCTCCGCCTCACCGGCACCGTGGCCGATGGCTGGCTCCCGAACATGGGGTATGCCGCGCCGTCGGCTCTGCGGGGCATGAACCAGACCATCGACGACGCGGCCCGCAAGGCCGGTCGCGACCCGGCCGAGATCCGCCGGCTCTACAACATCGGCCCGCGGACCGGCGCCGAACAGCTGGCCGACCTCACGCTGGAGGAGGGGATGAGCACGTTCATCGCGCCGGTGTCCTCCCTGGCGGACGTCCAGCGCTTCGCGACCGAGGTGGCACCTGCCACGCGGGAGCTCGTCGAGGCCGAACGGGCACGGCGGGCCGCCGTGCCCGCGGACTCCGACCCACCGATCGAGGTGCGGTACGAGGGCGCGGTGACCGCCCGGCATACCCGGGGCGCAGCGACGCCAGCTGCCTCAGGGGCCGGCGCCCACCTCGTCGAGGTGCACGACGGCTTGCGGGCCGAGCTCAGCCGGTTGCGCGACATCGTCGAGCAGGTGGTGGCCGGCGAGGAGCAGGCGCACCGCGCACGCACCGCGATCAACGAGCTGACCATGCGGCAGAACAACTGGACGCTCGGGGCCTACTGCGCGCAGTACTGCCGTTTCGTCACGGGACACCACACCCTCGAGGACCGCTCGGTCTTTCCCCACCTGCGACGAAGCGACCCGGCCCTCGCCCCGGTGCTCGACCGCCTGGAGGCCGAGCACCTCGTCATCCACGACGTGCTCGAACAGCTGGACGACGCCCTCGTCGGCCTGGTGTCGGGAGCCTCAGGGGGCTCGGCGACCGTAGAGCTGCAGCGCGTCGTCGACCGCCTGTCGACGACCCTGCTCGACCACCTGTCCTCCGAGGAGGAGGACCTGGTGCCTGCCCTGGACCGCTACGGGTTCGCCTGACCGGACAGCCCGCCGCAAGGAGCGGTCCGGGCGGCGTCAGCCGGTCAGGCCGCGGTGCCTCTGGTCCACGCCTGCGGCGCCGTACGGGTAGTCGTCCACCTGCGGGGCGCTGACCGCGGACAGCCGCTCGACGTGTTCGCGGCTCAGCTCGAGGTCGGCCGCCGCGAGGTTGTCGCCCAGCTGCTCGACCGTCCGGGCACCGAGGATGACCGAGGTGACGCCCGGCTGCGCCCCGACCCACGCGAGGGCGACCTGTGCGGAGCTCACGTCCAGCTCGGCCGCGACCTGACCGACTGCGTCGATGACGGCCCAGGTGCGCTCTTGGGCGTTGCGCGGTCCCCACGCCTCCATGCCCCGGGTCGGGTCGTCGCCGAGCCGGGACTCCCCGGTCGGGGTCGCGTCGCGCTGGTACTTGCCGGTCAACCACCCACCCGCGAGCGGCGACCACGGGAGCAGCCCCAACCCTGCGTCAAGGCAGGCGGGGACGACCTCGTGCTCGATGTCGCGAACCAGCAGGTTGTACTGCGGCTGCAAGGTCACAGGGGCGGTCCACCCGTGCTCGCGGGCCGTGAACACGGCCTTGGTGACCTGCCAGCCGAGGTAGTTCGAGAACCCGTAGTAGGAGATCTTGCCGGCACCGACCGCGTCGTCGAGGAACCGCAGGGTCTCCTCGACCGGGGTCAGCGCGTCCCAGGCGTGCATCTGGTAGAGGTCGACGTGATCGACGCCGAGCCGGCGCAGCGAGTCGTCGAGGGCGCGCCGCAGGTGGCGGCGCGAGAGCCCGAGGTCGTTGGGGCCGTCGCCCATGCCGAAGCGGCCCTTGGTGGCGATCACGACGTTCTTCGCATCCTCGGGGTGGGCCTTGAGCCAGCGGCCGATGATCGCCTCGGACTCACCGTCCTCGGCGTAGACGTCGGCGGTGTCCACGAAGTTGCCACCCGCCTTGACGAACGCCTCGAGGATCGCGCCGGACGTCGCCTCGGAGGCCTCGGCGCCGAAGGTCATGGTGCCGAGGCACTGGGTGGAGACGACGGTGCCGCTGCGGCCGAGGGTGGTGTATCGCATGGTGTTCACCGTATGCCGCCGCTCCCCGGACCGCGCGCCGCGGCAAGACACGTGGCCGGCGACAGCCACCGACCGCGCCGGACCGCGTCCACAGCGCTCTCGCCACTCTGGGAGACTGTCGCCATGGCTTCGCTTGCTGACGCGACCCCTCCCATCGCGCTGGGCGCCCTCGACGGCCGCTACCGCGGTGTGGTGGCTGCCCTCGTCGACCACCTCTCCGAACCGGCGCTCAACCGGGAGCGGGTGCGGGTCGAGGTGGAGTGGCTGATCTTCCTCACCACGCACCAGGTCCTCCCCGGCGTCCGGGCCCTGACCGACTCGGAACAGCAGCGGCTGCGCCAGGTCGTCGAGGACTTCGGTGCCGACGAGATCGCCGAGCTGGCACAGATCGAGAGCGAGACCCAGCACGACGTCAAGGCCGTCGAGTACTTCCTCAAGCGTCGCCTCACCGCGATCGCCCCGGGTGACGAGGACCGCGGCCTCGCCGAGCTGATCCACTTCTGCTGCACGAGCGAGGACATCAACAACCTGTCCTACGCGCTCATGGTCAAGGGGGCCGTGACCGAGGTCTGGCTGCCGCGCGCCACCCAGCTCGTCGAGTCGGTGGCGACGATGGCGTCCGACCTGCGCGACGTGCCCCTCCTCGCGCACACCCACGGCCAGCCCGCCACGCCGACCACCATGGGCAAGGAGCTGGCAGTGCTGGCCCACCGGCTCGGCCGCCAGCTGCGACGCATCGGTGCAGCGGAGTTCCTCGGCAAGCTCAACGGCGCGACCGGCACCTACGGCGCGCACCTCGCCGCCGTCCCTGATGCCGACTGGCCGACCCTGAGCCGTGAGTTCGTCGAGTCCCTGGGTCTGCAGTGGAACCCGCTCACGACCCAGATCGAGTCGCACGACTGGCAGGCCGAGCTCTACGCGGACATCGCGCGCTTCAACCGGATCCTGCACAACCTGTGCACCGACGTCTGGACCTACATCTCGCTCGGCTACTTCGCCCAGGTCCGCGGCCAGGGCACCGTCGGGTCGAGCACGATGCCCCACAAGGTCAACCCGATCCGCTTCGAGAACGCCGAGGCCAACCTCGAGGTCAGCAACGCACTCCTCGACGTGCTCTCCTCGACCCTCGTCAACAGCCGGCTCCAGCGCGACCTCACCGACTCCTCGATGCAGCGCAACATCGGAGTCGCCTTCGGCCACTCACTGCTCGCCATCGACAACGCCGCGCGGGGACTGGCCGGGCTCGACGCGGTCCCCGCCGCGATGGCCGCCGACCTCGACGCCAACTGGGAGGTCCTCGGCGAACCGATCCAGTCGGCCATGCGGGCGCTGGGCGCCCAGGGCGTCGCGGGCATGGAGAACCCCTACGAACGCCTCAAGGAGCTCACCCGTGGCCGCCGCATCACCGGCGACGACCTGCGTGAGTTCGTCGCCGGCCTGGGGCTTCCCGACGACGTCGCGAAGCGCCTCGCCGAGCTGACCCCCCAGAGCTACATCGGCGCGGCTCCCGCGCTGGTCGACTACCTCGACTGAACCACCTCGACTGACCCGTATGCCGCGGGGTCACCGCTGGGTGAGCGCGCGGCATACCCCATCGCCTGCAAGGGCGGACCACGCGGAGGTGACGTGAAGGCTCTCGGTTGGCTCGTGCTGGCACTGGTGTTCGTCGACGAGCTGCTCGCTGCCGCGGCGGCTGCCGTCTGGGGCAGCCACGTCGGCGGGGCGCTGCTCGCGACCGCGATGCCCCTCGTCGTGGTCGCGGTGTGGTGGACGTTCGCGTCACCCAAGGCGCCCCGGGGTGGCTCTGTCGTGCGGCCGGTGACCAAGGTGCTCGTGTTCGGGCTGGCTGGTGCCGGGCTGTGGGCGGCGGGACACCACGGCTGGGCGGTGGGGTTCCTGGTCTTCTCGGTCCTGGTGAACGGGCTCGCCCTCCTGCCGTCGATCCAGGCGCTGGTCTCCGAGGCCGACGCGCGGGGCGGACAGTCGGCGTAGCGTCGCCGTCATGGCCGCACGCAAGGCGAAGCTGTCGGACCTCGCTGAGATCGCCCTGTCCCTGCCCGAGGCGGAGGAGGGGAAGTCGTGGGGCAACCCGGCCTACACGGTGCGGAAGAAGTCGTTCCTGCACTTCCGGGAGCCGCGCCCGGATGCCGTCGACCCCGAGACCGGTGAGCGGATGCAGGACGTGATCATGTTCGTCGTCGCCGACCAGAGCGACAAGGAGGCCTTGGTCGAGGGCGACGGCCCGTGGTTCACGACGCCGCACTTCGACGGCTACAACGCAGTGCTGCTGCGCCAGCGCGACCTCGGCCGGCTGACCCGCGCCGAGCTCGCCGAGGTCATCACGGATGCGTGGGCGGCGAAGGCGCCGAAGAGGCTGGTGGAGTCGTACTTCGGTGAGGCCTGACGTTCCGCTCTCGGCGAAATCCGTTGTGCGGCAATGGTTTCCCTGTGGATTGCTGGACTCAGTTGTTCGAACAGGTGTACGATTGAGGTATGTCAGTCAGCCCCGTGGCTGCCCAGCGCGATGAGGTCCAGCGCGATCTCTGGGCGCGCACGGCCGAGGTCGCGGGGCGACTCAACCGAGCGCAGGGCGAGCTCGTCGACCTGGCCGCGGAGGTCGTCGACGGCAACCACTGGGGTGACGGCGGGTTCCGCTCGCCGGAGCACTACTTCGTCGTGCGTGCCGGTCTGTCGCCCTCGCACGCGCGTGACGTCGTGACAGTCGCGAAGCGCCGGCACGAGCTGACCGCGGCCTCGGAGGCACTACGCGAGGGGCGCCTGTCGCTCGACCAGACCGCCGTCGTGGCCCACCACGCGCCGGCGAGCCACCAGCAGTCCGCCGCCGACTTCGCCCAGCACGCCACCGTGCCCCAGCTGCGTCGCGCCCTGAGCCGGCACGCGTTCGCCCCCGCGCCGGTGGCCGAGACCGAGGGGCCCGGTGACGACACCCCGACCGACTCACCCGGACTCGGCCCAGCTGCCGGGCTGCCCGGGCAGGAGGACTCGGAGCGGCGGGCCTGCGCTCGCCCTGACCTGTCGATGCACTACGACGTGGACGGCCGGTTCCAGCTGCGCTACAGCGCACCGGCGCCGATCGGCGCGCTCGTCGAGCAGGCCCTCAAGGAGGCCAAGGACGCGCTCTTCCTCGCGGCATCCGGTGCGAGCGAGGGCGAAGCAGCTGGCCTCGACCGGAGCGGCCGGCACGGCATCGCGGCGACAGACCGCCCGACCTACGCGGACGCGCTCGAGGAGCTGGCTCAGCGATCGCTCTCGTCCGTGAACTCGACGGGTCGGGCCAGCCACTACCGGATCTACCTGCACCTCTCGACCGATGGCGCCTGGGTCAACGGAGGTGGGGCCATCCCGCGGCGACTGCTCGACCGCTTCGTCTCGGACGGCGTGGTCCAGCCTGTATGGGAGACCGAGGGCCGACCCGTCAGCGTGGGACGCGCGATGCGGATCCTGCCGGAGCGGTCTCGTCGACTCATCGAGGACCGCGACCGGGGTTGCCGGTTCCCCGGCTGCACGGCCACTCGATTCGTCGAGGTCCACCACCTCCACGAGTGGGCCGACGGCGGGTCGACCGACGTCGACAACCAGGTCAGCCTCTGCCCGTTCCACCACGACGCGATCGGCCGGGGCGACTTCAGCATCGCGGGTGACCCGACCAGGCTCGACGGCCTGGAGGTCACCAACCGCCACGGCCTGCACGTGCGACCGCCCACCGCCGCCGAGCTCGCGCCACCACTCGGCGGCGACCCGCCGTCGAGGTGGCAGACCGGGCGCGGCGAACCTCCGGCATACCAACCACCCACTGGCGAACGCGCTCGATGGTCCGACATCGAGATCCTCCCCGACGCTGCGACGCGATGGAGACGGGAGCTTCACCTCGTCAACCCGCGTGAGGCCGCAGATGCGGTCGCCGCCGAGCTCGCGGAGGGTCCGGGAGGCAGCGAGGACACTGCGCCCTAGAGCGAGAGCAGCACGAAGGCTTCGATGGCCTCGGCCTTGCCCTTGAGCTCCAGGGACCCGAGCGGCTCGGTCCGAGCACCCGGCAGCAGGTCACGGGTCGCGGCGCTGACGGCGACGCCTCCGACCGGTGCCTTGCCCTCGAGTCGGGAGGCGGTGTTGACCGCGTCGCCGATGACGGTGTGGGTCCGCCCGCCGCCAGCGCCCAACAGGCTGACCGAGACCTCTCCAGTGTTGACCCCCGCGCGGAAGCGGGGCCAGCCCGGGTGCTCGGCCGCCACCCGGGCGGTGGCTTCCTGCATGTCCAGTGCTGCCGCCGCCGCACGGCGGGCGTGGTCGGGCTGGTCGCCGCGGCGGTTGAAGGTGGCCATGATCGCGTCGCCGATGATCCGGTCGATGTCGCCGCCGTGGGCCCTGACGACCGGCGGGATGGCCACCTCGAAGTAGGTGTTCAGCATCGCCGTGACCTCTTGCGGCTCGTGCGTCTCGGAGAACGTCGTGAACCCCTGGAGGTCGGCGAACAGGATGCTCATGACCCGTCTCCCCGAGGTGGTCTGGTCGAGGTAGAGACCGGCGAACCGCTCCTCGTGCCACTGCCGCTGCGCCCCCCACGCGACGAGGGCGAAGGCGCCCAGCATCAGCACGTGCCACTCCCACCAGCTCAGCCGCCAGTTGGGCGCGAACACCAGCGCCACCATCGCCTCGGCGAGCAGCACGACCGCCGCCGCCACCGCCAGCGGCATCGTCCCCCGTCGCCGACGCCACAGTGCCAGGTAGTGCAGCGCGGTCCAGGCGTACAGGCCGATCGACACCACGGCGAGGGCGACGAGCGGCCCCGACGCGCGCTCCGGAGCGGTGTGGGCGTCGAGCGGCGGCAGGCTGGCCAGCGACGCGAGAGCCCACAGCACCATGACGCCGACCAACACCACGCGCAGGAGGGTGACCCGCACGATCACCCGGACCCCTGGCGGTCCGTCGAGAGGTGCCGTGGACCAGGCGGCGAACACCGAGGCGATGCCGAGGCCGACGGGCGTGGCCACCATGAACCCGGCGTTGGGGTGCGCCACCAGGACCCCTGGTGTGGCGAGCGCGTGCAGCCCGAGGAAGCCTGCGGCAGCGAGGAAGCTCAGGGACACGAGCAGGACCCGCGCGTCGCCGCGACGCGTGGCGGCGACGCCGGTGCCGTAGGCGACGATGGCGCTGAGCACGCCCGCCCCGAGCACGAGCCAGAAGTGTGACGGGTGGTGTTCCCAGGTCAGGTCGAGCGAGGGACGGCGCCGCAGCAGCACCAACCCACCGAGCGGTGCGCACGCTGCCAGCACCCCCAGCAGGACCGTCGTCCCCGGGGTGGGCGGGCGATCCCGGCCCGGCGTCGCAGTCACGGTCCGGCACCGGGAGGGGCTGCGCCAGTTGCGCCACCGGCGGCAGCGCCGGCGCCGCGCACCTGGGCGAGGTACTGGTGCAGCTGGGACACCACGACCGACCCCTCGCCGACTGCCGACGCCACCCGCTTGACCGAGCCGTCGCGGACGTCACCCACGGCGAAGAAGCCCGGCAGGGTCGTCTCGTACGGCATGGGCGGGCGTTCCAGCGGCCACCCCACGGACCCCATCGCGTCGGTGCCGCACACCACGAACCCCTTGTTGCGGTGCACGCGCTCCGGCAGCCAGTCCGTGCGGGGCTCCGCGCCGATCATCACGAAGAGCCCGTCGGCCTCGAGGCGCTGCTCATCGCCGGTCGAGCGGTTGCGGACGACGACGTGGTCGAGCCAGCCGTCGCCCCCGCCGCCGGACACCTCGCTCTCGGTGTGGACAGTGATCGTCGGGTTCTGCTCGATCTCCCCCACGAGGTACTGCGACATCCCCTCGCCCAGGGAGCCGGACCACACGACGAGGCGCACGTGCGCGGCATACCTGGCGAGGTGGAGCACCGCCTGCCCGGCCGAGTTGCCCCCTCCCAGGACCACCACGCGCAGTCCGGTGAGCCCTTGGGCCTCGGAGACGCTGGCGCCGTAGTAGACCCCCGCCCCGCTGAGCGCCTCGAGCGGCTCGATGCCCAGCCTGCGGTAGGACACCCCACTGGCCAGGACCACCGTGCTGGCATGCACGGCACCGACTCCGCTGATCTCGACGTCGAAACCCCCCGGCACCGCGCGCACCTGGACCACCTCGCGCGTCAGCAGGAAGTGGGCGCCGAACACCCAGGCCTGCTGGTAGCCGCGCTGGGCCAATTCGGCCCCGCTGAGCCCTCGGGAGAAGCCGAGGTAGTTGCGGATGAGCGAGCTCGAGCCGGCCTGCCCGCCCAGCGAGTCGCGCTCGACGACCAGGACACGCAGTCCTTCGGAGGAGGCGTAGACCGAGGCGGCCAGGCCGGCCGGGCCGGCGCCGACCACGACGACGTCGAAGTCGCGGTTCTCGTCGTCCAGCGTGGTGCGGATCCCCCAGGCCTCGCACAGCTCGGCATCCGTCGGGTCGAGCAGGACCACACCACCGATCGCCGGCATCCACACGACCACGGGTCCGGTGAGGTCCTCCGGATCGCGGACCCCGACCTGGCGCAGCGCCGTGATCGCGCCCGGTGAGCCCCGCTCGAGGTAGGTGTGGGGGATGCCGTTGCGGGTGAGCAGGCTGCGTATGCCGTGCCCCCGGGGGGCGCGCCGTTCGGCGACGACGACGACCTCGCGGTCCGGGGAGATGACCGTGCGGGACCACTCGTGGACGAACTCGCCGATGGTGCGGCTGAAGAGCTCGTCGTGGTCGGACCAGGGCTTGAGCACGTAGTAGTTGATGTCGCCGACCGCCATCGCCCGCAGGATCGCGTCCGCCGTCGGGCGGTCCGACCAGGCGCCCCAGCGCACCAGCAGCGCCCGCCGTGCATCGGGGTGCATGGTGCGCACCCGCCCGAGGAGCTCGGCGCCGGACGTCCCGCCGAGCCACTGGTCCGCGAGGACGGCGACCACGGGTTCACCGCGGTCGCGCGCTGCCTCCAGCTGGACCAAGGCCTCCGCCGATCCCAGCTCGCCACGCACGCGGTACTCGGCCCCGAACCGTCGTTGCAGGTGAGCCTCGATCCGGGACAGCGACTCGGGGTCGGCATCGACGGCAAGCAGGAGGGGACGTGCCATGGCAACTTCCAGCGGTCGGGGCCAGACGTCCCTCCACGCTAGGCGCGCCCCCGCTCCCCGGACTCGTGTCGATGACGTAGAAGCCATCGACGAGTGCGGTCATTCGGTGGTGCGGTCAGACGGTGACCTTGCCGCTCGGGGTGTCGAACGTGACTGCCAGCAGGCCCGGGGTGCCGTGCGGCGCGACGAACGTGAAGTCGATGACCGAGGAGGTCTGGTCCACGGGGAGGTCGAGCCACTCCCGGACCCGGGCGGGGTCGCCGGCGATCTGCAGTCCGTCGATGGTGACGTGCGTGTGCGCTGCCGTGGAGGGGTGCAGGGACGGGTCGTCCCACTGGATGAAGAAGGGCAGCTGCGGATCGGAGATCAGGCCCTTGACGCCGAGCTGGCGCCAGCGGAGCTCGACCCCGTCGGGGCGGTGCCGGTTGCCGACCACGGCCTCGCGGCCGATGCGCGCCTCATAGGGTGCGAGGTCGTCCACCGCGACGACCCACCCGAGCCAGCCCCCGCCGGCTTCGGAACGGGCGCGGACGGCCTGCCCGAAGGGCGCCTTGTCCGATGCCGGGTGGTCCAGGACTTCGACGATCTCGACGTAACGCTCATGCGCCAGCGGGAGGATCACGTTGCGCGTACCGAACCGCGGGTGGATTCCCCCATCGACCGGGTCGACCCCGATCAGCTTGGCGAGGCGTTCCGCGGTCGCCTGCAGTCCGTCGTGCTCTGCTGCATACGAAACGTGGTCAACTCGCATACCCGACATCGTGACATACGTCAGGGGGTGCTCCTGACACGGGTGTGCTCAGTGGGCTGGGGCGGGGCCGGAGGTGCCGCGCTGCCGCACCGCCTCGTAGATCACGATGGCGGCGGAGGTCGCGACGTTGAGCGAGTTCGCCTTGCCCACCATCGGGATTCGGACCTTGTATGCCGCGTGGTCGAGCACCTCGTCGGTCAGTCCGTACTTCTCGGCACCGACCGCGATGGCCACCGGACCGGTGTAGTCGACCTCGGTGTGCAGCACGTCCGTGTCGGGCGTGGTGGCGACGAGGGCGATGCCGTGGGCGTCGAGCCACGCCAGGGTGTCCTCGGTGGAGTCGCTGGCCACCGGGACGCTGAAGACGGTGCCCTTGGAGGCGCGCACGAGGTTGGGGTTGCCCCAGTCGGTCACGGGGTCGGCCGCCACGACGGCCTCCGCCCCGGCAGCGTCGGCCGTCCGCAGGATCGCGCCCAGGTTGCCCGGCTTCTCGACCCCCTGGCACAGGACGGTCAGGGCAGCGGGACCCACGACCAGCTCCGCGCACCGGCGCACGACCGACGGCACGACCGCGATGAAGCCGTCAGGCCCCTCGCGGTAGGCCGCCCGCTCGAACGCCGTGCGCGACACCTGGACCGTCTCGACCCCGTCGCGCCGCACCTGGTCGACGACTCGCGTCTGGCTGGTCGGGTCGAGCATCAGCTCGGGGCAGTAGTAGAGGGCCTCGGGCCGCACACCCGCGCCGAGGGCGAGGGTCAGCTCCTCGTACCCCTCGATGAGCGTCTGGCCCGTCTCCTCGCGCGTCCGGCGACGCCGGAGTCCGGTGAGCGACTTCAGGCGCGGGTTCGACGGCGAGGTGATGATCAGGTCAGCCATGGCGGGCCCAGTCTGTCAGTCCGAACAGGTGCGCCGCCGATCATGTCCGTCGCCGATCGTGCAGACTGTCGGCCATGAGCCAGCCCGCGGTCACCGAGCACTTCTCCCTCCGCCAGAAGATCACGATGATGGTCAACCGCTACGAGATCCGGTCGGTGGACGCCGCCGGGGTCGAGGGGCCGGTCATCGCGGTCGCCCAGCAGAAGCGGATGGCGTTCAAGGAGCAGGTCACGTTCTACGCCGACGAGGCCCGCACCCAGCCGGTGTTCTCGTTCAAGGCCAGGACCCGGATGGACCTCGGCGCGACCTACGACGTGTTCGACGCCTCAGGTGCCGCGATCGGCTGGTTCCGCAAGGACTTCGGCAAGTCGTTGCTGCGCTCGTCGTGGCACCTCGGCACGCCCGACGGACTCCAGGCGTTCGGCACCGAGCGCAACCAGAACATCGCGATCCTGCGCCGCGTGTGGGACCTCCTGCCGGTCGTCGGCGAGATCCCCCTGCCCTTCATCTTCCACTTCGACTTCACCGCGCCGGACGGCAGCGTCGTCCTGTCCTCGGAGCGCAAGCGCTCGCTGCGTGACCGCTACGACATCCGCATGCCGCAGGCCAGCAACGGCTGGCAGCTCGACTGGCGGGTGGGCCTGGGCATGGCCGTCGCGCTCGACGCACTCCAGGGCCGCTGACGGCTGGGTCGAGGCCCGGCGGCTAGAGCAGGGAGCGCAGGACGGGCACCAGCCCGTCCTGGTCGACGTCGAGGGTGACCTCGTCGGCGACCTCCTTGACCGAGTCGGGGGCGTTGCCCATCGCCACTCCACGGGCGGCCCAGTGCAGCATCTCGATGTCGTTGCGCTGGTCACCGATGGCGACGGTATGCCGCGGCTCGACTTCCAGCCGCCGGCGCAGGATCTCGAGGGCGGAACCCTTCGAGACCCCTTCGGGGTTGAGATCCAGCCAGGCGCTGAAGCCGACGGCGTAGTTGACGCCGTGCAGGCCGATGCGTTCGGTGAGGGCCAGGAAGTCCTCAGCGGTGCCGCCGGGCGCCCGGAAGGTCACGCGGGTCACGGGTTCGGCGACCAGCTCCTCCCACTCGACGACTCGCAGCTCACCCTGGAGCTCACCGTCCGGGAACGGCGCGCTCAGCTTGAACCCGACCCCGAGCTCTTCGACCGCGACGACCGCCCCCGGCCACTCGTGGCGCAGCAGGTTGAGCGCCGGGGCGGGGTCGAAGGTGACCGCCTCGATGATGCGGAAACCGTTGTCCTCCAACGGATCCAACTCGATGGTGACCGCGCCGTTGGAACACACGGCATACCCGCTCACGATCCCGAGCTCGGCGAGGATCGTCGTCGTCGCCACGATGGAACGCCCGGTGGCGACGATGACGTGGTGACCGGCAGCCACTACGGCGTGCACGGCCTCGCGCACGTCGGGTGACAGCTCGCCGGCGTGGTTGATCGTCGTGCCGTCGACGTCGAGGGCGATGAGGTGGGGGACGCTCACCTGCGGGGCATCGGTCATGCGGGCAGCCTACGGAAGGCGGACGTGCTGGGGCCCGAGGTCCGCGATCCGGCGGGCGCCCAGCAACGCCATCGTGCGCCTCACCTCGGTGGCAAGGATCTGCGCGGCGCGCTCGACGCCGGACTCTCCCCCTGCCATGAGTCCGTAGAGGTAGGCGCGCCCGACGAGCACCGAGCTCGCCCCGAGCGCCATCGCTGCGACGACGTCCGCGCCGGACATGACGCCGGTGTCGACCATGACCTCGGGCCCGTCGCCCAGCGCCTCGCGCACGTCCGGGAGCAGTCGCACGGGCACCGGCGCCTTGTCGAGCTGTCGGCCGCCGTGGTTGGAGAGCACGATCGCGTCGGCACCGGCGTCGAACATTCGGCGGGCGTCGTCGACGGTCTGGATCCCCTTGACGATGAGCGGGCCGTCCCACGTCGACCGCACCCAGTCGAGGTCCTTGATCGTCATCGTGGGGTCGAAGAGCGCGTTCATCATCTCGGCGACGGTGCCGTCCCAGCGGTCCAGGCTGGCGAACCGCAGCGGCTCGGTGGTGAGGAAGTTGACCCACCAGCTCGGGTGCATGGCGCCGTCGAGGACGGTCCGGGCGGACAGGGCCGGCGGGATGTTGAAGCCATTGCGCACGTCGCGCAGCCGCACTCCCGCGACCGGGACGTCGACGGTGAGGATCAGCGCCTCGAACCCGGCGGCCCTCGCCCGGGCCATCAGGTCCTCCGCCGGGCCGTGGTCGCGCCAGACGTACAGCTGGAACCACTTGCGCGCGCCCGGCGACGCCTGCGCCACGCCCTCGACGTCGGTCGTGCCCAGCGTCGACAGGCCGTAGGGGATGCCGAACCGTTCGGCCACGCGGACCACGGCGCGCTCGCCCTCGTGCTGCATCATGCGGGTGAACCCGGTCGGGCCGAAGCCGAACGGCAGCGCCGAGGGCGTGCCCAGGACGGTGGTCGTCGTGTCGATCTCGCCGACATCGCGCAGCACCGACGGCTGGAAGGTCAGGTCGCGGAACGTCGCCCGCGCCCGCTGCAGGCTGAGCTCGCCCTCGGCGGCGCCGTCGGTGTAGTCGAACACCGAGCGCGGTGTGCGCCGTCTCGCCACCTCGCGCAGGTCCGCGATCGTCAGGGCGGACGCGAGCCGCCGCTTCTTGGCGTTGAGCTCGACCGGCTTGGGCCGCAACAGGGGTTTGAGCTCGGACCACTTGGGCAGCTGGCGATCGCTCACCTCGCCGACGCTACCCGCGAACTGCTAGACCGGCTTGAGGACCTCGAGGCCGAGGAAGGGCTGGAGGGCCTTGGGCACGACCACCGAGCCGTCGGCCTGCTGGTGGTTCTCGAGGATCGCGACCATCCACCGCGTGGTGGCAAGGGTGCCGTTGAGCGTGGCCACGGCCCGGGTGCCCTGGCCGTTCGGGTCGCGCTCCCGGGTGTTGAGCCGGCGGGCCTGGTAGGTCGTGCAGTTCGAGGTGGACGTCAGCTCGCGGTAGCGACCCTGGGTCGGCACCCACGCCTCGCAGTCGAACTTGCGGGCCGCCGGGCCACCGAGGTCGCCGGCCGCGGTGTCGATGATGCGGTAGGGCACCTCGATCTTGGCGAGCATCTCCTTCTCCCAGCCGAGCAGCCGCTGATGCTCGGCCGCCGCGTCCTCGACGCGGCAGTAGGTGAACATCTCGACCTTGTGGAACTGGTGGACGCGGATGATCCCGCGGGTGTCCTTGCCGTGCGACCCGGCCTCGCGGCGATAGCAGGCCGACCACCCGGCATACCGCTTGGGGCCGTCGGAGAGGTCGAGGATCTCGTCGGCGTGGTAGCCGGCGAGCGCCACCTCGGACGTCCCCGTGAGGTAGAGGTCGTCCGCCTCGAGCCGGTAGACCTCGTCACCGTGCTTGTCGATGAAGCCGGCACCGGCCATCACGTCGGCCTTGACCAGCGTGGGCGTGATCATGGGCGTGAAGCCGTGCTCGACGGCTTGGGCGATGCCCATGGTGAGCAGCGCGAGCTCGAGCCGGGCGCCCACGCCGGTGAGGAAGTAGAAGCGCGACCCGCTGACCTTGGCGCCCCGCTCCATGTCGATGGCGGCGAGCGACTCGCCGAGCGCGAGGTGGTCCTGAGGCTCGAAGTCGAACTCCGGCACGGTCCCGACGGTCTCGAGCACGGTGTAGTCGTCCTCGCCGCCCACCGGCACACCGTCCTCGACGATGTTGCCGACCTGGCGGATCAGCACGTCCAGCTCGGCCTGCGCGGCGTCGGCGTCGGTCTGCAGCTGCTTGACCCGCGCCGAGAGCTCCTTGGTCTGGGCGAGCAGCGCCTGCTTGTCGTCCCCCTGCGCCTGCGCGACCTGCTTGCCCATCGACTTCTGCGTGGCACGCAGCTGCTCGAACTCGGTGAGGGACGACCGGTGGGCCTGCTCGGCAGCGAGGATCGAGTCGACGATCCCCTCGTCCTCACCGCGGGCGCGCTGGCTGGCGCGGACGCGGTCCGGGTCCTCACGCAGGAGCTTGATGTCGATCACCGGGCAAGACTACCGAGCGGCGTGCGACCTCTCGGAGGCGCTGCCCCACCGCACTCCTCGAGGGATCCAACGGGCGAGGCGCCCGCTGGATCGCCCGAGGACCCGGAGGTGAAAGGGGCGCGCGCTGCCCGTTGCAGGTCACAATGCGTGCATGCTCACGCGGCGGCACGTCCTGCTCCTGGCGCCGCTCGGCGTCGCGGCAGCCTGTGGCCGCGAGCGCGCGCAAGGGACGCCGTCCCCCACGACCGGTCTCGCGGACGGGACGTCGAGCCCGCCGACGCCTTCGACGACCACCACCATGCCGACCACCCTGCCCGCCACCGACACCGCGTCCACGACCAGCCGGGTCCCCGCTCCGATGAAGGCATCCGCCCGACCCGCCCCCACGCTGGCGGCACTGCGCGACGAGCTGTCCGCCCTCTCCCGCCGCCATGGCGTCGACCTGGGGGTGGCGGCCACCGAGGCACGGTCGAAGCGGTCCTTCGCCTGGGGCGCCGACACGACCATCGAGACGGCCTCGATCGCGAAGGCCGACATCCTGGCGGCTCTGCTGCTCCAGCTGCAGGACCGTGGCTCCCGCATCTCGGCCCGCCAGCTGGCCGTCGCCTCCCAGATGATCCGGGTCAGCGACCACGAGTCGGCCTGGACGCTGTTCCGCGAGATCGGGCTCGCGGACGGGATGGAGGACGCGAACCAGCGCTTCGGGATGAGGGCGACCCAGTGCTTCGACTACAGCTGGGGCCTGACCCGGACGACCGCTCGCGACCAGCTGCGGTTCGTCGAGGCGGTCAGCGCGGCGGGGACGAAGGGCTCACCACTCAACGCCCGGTCGGGGGCGGTGCTCCTCGACCTGATGGAGGACGTCATCGCCGAGCAGAAGTGGGGCGTGAGCGCCGCTGCCCACCGGGGCGACAGCGTCAGCCTCAAGAACGGCTGGCTGCCCCGCTCGACGCTCGGCAAGCGGTGGATCGTCAACAGCATCGGACGCATCACCGGCCCGTCGCTGGACCTGCGGCTGGCTGTCCTCAGCCAGAAGGCGACGTCCCTGGCCCAGGGCATCGAGATCGTCGAGCAGGCAGCGACCCTGACCCGCAAGCATCTCGGGGTCTGACAAACCATCTCGGGGTCTGAGCAGACGCCGAATCCCGTTGCCCTCGGGGCCGACCGGGCGCGATCCTTGCGGGTATGCCGTCCACGCCCACCCTCGCGTCGTTCGCCCTCGCCGCGACCGCGCTCATCCTGCTGCCCGGTCCAGCGATGCTGTTCCTCATCTCCCGGGGGATCGGGCAGGGCAGCCGCCGGCTCGCGGTCGCCTCGATGGCCGGCATCGAGACGGCGACAGCGGTGATGGTGGTGGCCACGGCGTTCGGGCTCTCCGCGGTGATCAGCTCCTCGGTCCTGGCCTTCTCCGTCGTGAAGTACGCCGGAGCGGCATACCTGGTGTGGCTCGCCATCCGCGAGTTCCGCAGCAAGGGGCACTTCTCCCTCGACCGCGCCCCGGTCACCAACTCCCGCCGTGCGTTCGGCGACGCGTTCCTCGTGGGCATCTCGAACCCCAAGACGGCAGTCTTCTTCGTGGCCTTCTTCCCGCAGTTCCTGCACCGTGAGTCCGGCACGATCTGGTCGCAGGTGCTGGTCCTCGGCGCGATCTTCGTCGTGATCGGGGCCGTCTTCGACAGTGTGTACGCGCTCACCGCCGGCTCGCTGGGCCTGTGGCTGGCCCGCCACCCGCGGGCGGTGGAGCGGCAGAAGTACGTGTCAGGCGGCATCTTCCTGGCGATGGGCGGGGCTGCCGCCCTCACGGGCCACCCCCAGAAGGCCTGACCAGCCCCCGCGTCGCCCGTGCGCCGCCGCGCGGCGGACCCTCGTGCCCGGGTATGCCGCGCGGTGGGCTCAGGCGCCGACGTCGACGAGGTGGTGGGCGAGGTCGTGCAGGAAGTACTGCCCCAGGGTGTGCACCGTGAACCCGGACCCGTCGCTGCGCAGGCCGGTCCGCTCCCATGCGTCGTCGGGCACCGCCGCGAACACCGCCGCGACGGCGGAAGCAGCCTGCTGGACCTCACCACTGACCACGGCGGGGTCCTGCTCGCCGTAGCGGTCGGCCACCGCGGTCTCGTCCTGGTCCCAGTTGGCGAACTGCGGCCCCTCCTGCTCCAGCATCAGCTCGACCCTGCCCTTGAAGACCCTGCACACGTCCCTAACGTGGCACGCGTACTCCAGTGGCGACCACACGGTGGGAGCCGGCCGTTCCCTGGCGGAGGCGCGCTCGAGCACGGCGGTCCACGGCGCGGTCGACGCCAGGGTCAACGGTGCGATGTCGGCCCGCGCGACCGATCCCGCGTCGAATCCGCAGTCAGGACAAGGCCGGTCCAGGGTCCAGGTCCAGTCCTTGGTGTCGGGGACGATCTGGTCGTTCGCGGCGGCGTCGAGGTCACCCATGCCGACCACGGTAGCCGCCGACCGCGGCACGCCACCGCGGAGAGGGCGTCACGGGGCTCTGACCTGTGGCGATGGCACGCCGCCCGTGGGGTAGCGTCGGCCCGTGCTTCGCGAACACTCCGGCTGGATCGCCCTCGGGGCGATCGTCCTCGTCATCCTGCTCGCCCTCGGCGTCGCCGGGTGGGCCGGGATGCGCGGGCTCGGTGCCGGCGGAGCCCACCGTGGCCGTCGGTGGGGGCGTCGTCCGCACCGCAACGACTTCCGCCCTGAGGGCTCCGTGCCCGACTCGCCCGTCCGCCGCGCAGCGATCATCGTCAACCCGACCAAGTTCGACGACGTGGCGGCGGTGCGCAGGAAGATCACCGAGCAGTCGGTCAACCACGGCTGGGCCGAGCCGCTGTTCATCCTCACCACGGAACGCGACCCCGGCACGGGCCAGGCCCAGCAGGCCCTGGCCAAAGGCGTGGACCTGATCTGCCCCCTCGGCGGTGACGGCACCGTGCGCGCCGTGGCCGAGGCGATGGTCGGGAGCGAGACCCCCATGGGTCTGCTGCCCGGGGGCACCGGCAACCTGCTGGCCCGCAACCTCGACCTGCCCGTCGACGACCTCGGCGACGCGCTGCGGATCGCCCTGACCGGCCAGAACAAGCGGGTCGACGTCGGGCGCCTCACGATGGACACCTCCGGCGAGGACGACCGGCCGGCCAGCCACATCTTCCTCGTCATGGCCGGTCTCGGCTTCGACGCCGCGATCATGGCCGATGCCCCGGAGGGGCTCAAGGCCAAGGTGGGCCCCGCGGCATACGTCGTCTCGGGCACCCGCAACCTGCGCGGCCCGCAGTTCAAGGTGCGCGTCAAGGTGGAGGACCAGGAGGAGTTCACCCGGCGGGCCCGCACCGTCGTCATCGGCAACTGCGGCAAGCTGCTGGGCGGACTCGTGCTGATGCCCGAGGCCGAGGTCGACGACGGCCAGCTGGACATGGTCATCCTGTCGCCCAAGGGGGTCGTGGGGTGGGCCGCCGTGGCCGCGCGGCTCGCGTCCAAGAAGCGCAAGGGCCACCAGATCGTCGACCACTACACGAGCCCGTCGGTCCGGGTGCGCAGCGATCGTCCGCAGGAGGTCCAGATCGACGGTGACACGCTCGGCAAGGCTCGCGCGATCGCCGCGGAGGTCGTCCCCGGCGCCCTCGTCGTTCGCGTCGGATCGCTGGACTGATGGCCACCACCACGTCACCAGCCCGCACGTCGCGCACCGCGCGGCTGCTTCGCGGGGCCGCGGCCATGGTGCTGTTCGCGGTGCCGTTCGCCATGCTCGGGTTCGCGGTGCGGCAGAAGTTCGACCCCCTCGTCCACCTGGACAACGCCATCGCCGACCGGGCCACCGACCTCACGCGGTCGGTCGGAGCGGGCAGCGCCCTCATTGCGCTTCAGGCGGTGAGCCAGCCATGGGTCGTGTACATCGTGGCGACGTTGGTCTGCCTGTGGGCCTGGCTCGCCAAAGGGCTGCTCAACCGGGCGCTGTGGGCGTTCGTCACGATGATGATCGGCTGGAACCTGGCCCTGGACGCAAAACTGCTCGTGCAGCGGACCCGGCCGGTCGTCGACGACCCGATCTCGCACGCCCCGGGATACTCGTTCCCCTCAGGTCACGCCTCGAACGCCGCGATCGTCGCGACCACCCTCGTCTTCCTGCTGTGGCCGCTGCTCTCGCCGGTGGCCAGGCGCGTGGCCACGACCGTCGCTGTGGTCTTCGCCCTGGCCGTGGGTCTGGACCGCATCTTCCTCGGTGTGCACTTCGCCAGCGACGTGCTGGCTGGGTGGATTCTCGGAGTTGGCATTACGTTCTCCTCATGGCTCGGATTCATTGGCAAGACGGCCGCGACCTCCTCACCCGGACCGTCGCACCCGGCGTAGTCCTCTTCGGGGTGCTGGCCGGCCTCGGCCTGCTCATCACCGGACCGCTGTCGGCGATCGACAAGGCCGAGGACCGGACGGCGAGGGCGCTCAGCCGTGACCGGACCGACTTCTGGAACCCGATCAGCTGGGTCTTCTCGAGGCTGGGCAACACCGAGATCGTCATCGGCGTGTGCCTCATCGCGGTCGCCCTCATCTGGTGGCGCACCCGCGAGTGGCGGTGGTCAGTGGTTCCGCTCATCTCGATCTCGCTGCAGGCGACGATCTTCCTGTTCCTGACGTTGGCGGTCGGACGGGCGCGCCCGCCGGCCAACCCCATGGACACCTCGCCGCCCACGACCAGCTATCCCAGCGGTCACACCGGTGCGTCCACCGCGTTGTACTTCTCGCTGCTCCTCATGGCAGCAACCCGCATCGAGCGCCCCTGGCTCCGCCGCCTGTCGATGGCCGTGTGTGCGGTCCTCCCGTTCCTCGTCGGGATGGCCCGGCTCTACCGAGGCGCCCACCACATCTCCGACGTGGTCGCCGGTTTGGTCAACGGGGTCGTCTGCGCGGTGCTCGTCTTCCAGTGGTATCGGCACCGCGCCCGCGCCGAGCGATCCGGTGAAGTGCGCGGGTCGGCAGCGCCTCAGCTGGAACCGGCCTGACCCCACGCTGTTCATGCAGCCGGGGGTGGTCGSGGTCTCCCGCGACCACCCCCGTCTGCCGTCGGTCGTCTCAGTGGTGCGTCGTCAACCGTCCGTCGGGTGCCGCGTCGTAGTCACGTTGGCGTCGCGTCAGCCGGTCCGCCACGCGCCGGCGGCCGAAGCGGTGATACAGCCACGTCAGCGCGAAGCAGACGGCCACCGCGACGAGCCAGCTCTCCGTCCACCAGAGGCACAGCGCTCCGGCGGTCCAGGCCGTGAGTACGGCGAGGAAATCGACAGTCCTCATGGCGCCCACCTCATCCAGTGCAGTTTCGCAAGGCTACTTGGTACCACCCGGTGGAGGGGCCGACGATCCGCCTCTGGTAGCACGTGGAGTTCGAGGTGCTTCCTCCAGTGCGCCAGAGGGAGACGATCGAGTTGAGGATGGCTCGGATCGTGGGAACGCCGACCACCGTGCACAAGAGCTGCACGACGCGACCAACGAGGACCGGGAACTTCGACAGCCCCGAACAGGCCACCACGGCTCCCGCCCCACCCATGGCGATCACCGCGCTGCCGATCGCCTTGGCCTCAGCTCCGGTGACGTTCAGGTAGATCCCCCACCCGTAGGTCAGTCGGGGGTCGGCCGCGATCGGGTAGGTCGCTCCCGACGTGTCGACGTGCTGGGTCAGGAGCCGGCGGGACGAGTCGAGCACGTACCAGGTCGACAGTGACCTGCCGCTGGCATCCTTGGCCCAGGGTGGGGCGATGCCGGCAGTCATCCGCACTCCCGGCGACACCTCCCTGCTCAGGACGACCGAGCCGTCCGCCTGGAGCTCCCCCGCCGCCGACAAGCCGAACGCCGCGGTCGTCTGTCCCTCCTCCAGCGCCGCGATCACGGCGTCCTGCGTCGCGTAGGCCCTGCGATCCCGCGGGGCGGTGATGGTGACACCCGCCAGGTCCACCGCACCGGTGACCTCTCGGACCTCCCGGTCCAGACCCACTGAGTGCTGCACCACTCCGTCCGTGGTGTGGTCGGCTGCCTGCGCCCCTGACGCCTGACCGATGAGCAGTACCGCAGCCGCAACGGTCACCAGGACCGCTTTCCAACGTCGCATGTGTTTCCCCCCTGTGCTTCCGCGCCGGCCAGCCCGGACACGAAATGGATATGGACATACACCCAAGCATTCGGATGCATACCCAAACAAACCACAGAAGAAGTGCCTATGCAACTCTAGGTTTCTGGTCAGTCGCGCTCCGCTGACCGTGGGCCTGGCCCACGGGCGACCTCAGCCGAACAGCGCTTGACCCCAGTGTTCGTCCGGGCCGAGGCCGGGCGGGCAGGCGAAGACTGCCGAGCCGGTGTGCTCGATGTACTCGTTGAGCCCGTCCTTTGCTGCCAGTGACCGCTGCATGGGCACGAACTGCGCGTGCGTGTCGCGCATGAACCCGATGAAGAACAGGCCCGCGTCGAGGTGTCCCAGCCCGTCCGACCCGTCGGTGAAGTTGTAGCCACGGCGCAGGATGCGTATGCCGTTCAGCCGGCTCTCGTGGGCGAGCGCCACGTGGGCGTCGACCGGGATGGCGGGGTTTCCGTCGGCACCCTTCTTCGTGAAGTCCACGGCGTCGAACTCGGCCTTCTGGCCCAGGGGAGCGCCCTCGCCCTTGTCCCGACCGATGATCTCCTGCTGCTCCTGCAACGTCGTGCGGTCCCAGATCTCGATGTGCATCCGGATGCGACGGGCCACGAGGTAGGAGCCGCCGGCCATCCAGGCACTCGCGCCCGGGACGTCGTCCGGCTGCACCCACACGTGCTTCGCCAGGGCGGCGGTGTCCTCGGCCTTGAGGTTGTTGGTGCCGTCCTTGAACCCGAACATGTTGCGAGGGGTCACCTGGCTGCGAGTGGTCGAGGAGGTCCGCCCGAAGCCGAGCTGGCTCCAGCGCACGGACACCACCCCGAAGCCGATCCTGACCAGGTTGCGCACGGCGTGCACGGCGACCTGGGGGTCGTTGGCGCAGGCCTGGATGCAGAGGTCTCCCCCACTGCGGGCCGGGTCGAGGTCGTCGCCCACGAAGCCGGGGAGGTCCTTGAGCGCGGCTGGGCGGCGATCGGCGAGCCCGAACCGGTCGTCGAAGAGGGACGGCCCGTAGCCGATGGTGATCGTCAGGTCCGACGCGTCCAGGTCGTAGGCCTCGCCGGTGTCCTCGGGTGCGCGGTAGGGGCCGCCCCCGACGACACCGCCCGGCGCCGCCTCGGCCCCGGCGGTCATCCGCTCGGCGGCCCGCGTCCACGCCTTCAGCATCTCGGCGACCTCTGCCCGGTCCTTGGTGACCACGTCGAGGGCGACGAAGTGCAGCCGGTCCTGGGCGGGGGTGATGATCCCCGGCTGGTGCTCACCCCGGAACGCCACCTCGGAGTCCCCGGCCCCAGCCGAACCCACCACAGCGGAACCGTCGCCCACGCCGGAAGCTGCCCGCGCGGCATACGCTCCACCGACGCCCGCGACCGCGCCGGCGACGGCGGCGCCCGCGCTGACGCCCAGCAGCCGCCGACGGGAGAGGTCGGTCACTGGGCGACCACTCCGGCGACCTTCGAGATGTCCTCGCCCAGCGCGTCGACGGCGACGGACAGCGCCTTGACCTGGTCCTTGGTCAGGGCGGTGTAGAGCTGGAAGCCGGCGTCGGTGCGGTACTCGTCGAGCTCGGTGTCGAGGGCCGCGAACCCGGCGTCGATCCTCGCGAGCAGGGCCGCGTCACGGGTCTTCAGCACGGGGCGCAGGGCGTCGAGCGCGGCCTTGGACCCCTTGACGTTCTCGTCGAAGTCGTAGAGGTCGGTGTGGCTGTAGCGGTCCTCCTCGCCGGTGATCTTGCCCACGGCGACCTCGTCGAGCAGCCCCTTGGCGCCGTTGGCCAGCTGCAGCGGGTTGAGCGTGACGGCCTTGGCCTTTGCGACGATCTTCGTGACGTCGACCAGCAGCTTGTCGGCGATCGCACCGGAGTCGGCCTGCAGACCGGTGACCCACAGGTCCTTCTCGAGGCGGTGGAAGCCGGTGAACTCGATGCCCTCCTCGACGACGTCCTCGCGGCCGTCGATCATCGGGTCGAGGTCGCCGAACGACTCCGCGACCGGCTCGATCCGCTCCCACGGTCCTCGGGCGACCGGGAACGCAGCCTTCGCCTCCTCGACCTTGCCGGCCTTGACCAGGCCCACGAACTCGGTGGTCCGGGTGAGCAGCTCGTCGGACTGCGCCGACACGAAGGCCTGGTAGGCCTTCACCGCGGCGCCCATGGCGGCATCGGGCGCCGCGCTGCTCGTGCTGCTGGGGCTGCCCGTGACGGTGAAGTCGGCCCGGATCCCCTTGGCCTTCATGCCCGGCTTGCACGCGGTCTGGTAGGTGCCGGGGCTCGCGACCTCGACGTGGAACGTGCGGGTCAGGCCGGGGGTGAGGTTCTCGACCTCACCGATGATCTGGTCACCGTCGCCGTAGAGGTAGAACTCGTTGACCTTGGAGCCGGTGTTCCTGACCGTGAACTCGACGGTCCCGGTCGCGGCCTCGCTGCGGGCGACCTTGCACGAGGTGTCCGTCGCCTCGACCGCGATCGGACTCTTCCCACCGGCGGCGCCGGCCTCGTCGGAGCTGCCACACGCGGAGGTCGCCAGCAGGACGGCCACCCCGAGGGCGGCGGGGACGGGGAGGATGCGCATGGTGCTCCTAGGTGAGTGGTGAGGTGGCGTGCGATGGGTATGACGGCTGGACCTGTCGGGCTGGGGCCGGCCGCAGGAAGAGGGTCATGACGACGGCGAGGTAGGTGGTCCACGCGATCGCCTGGAGCCAGGTGGTGTTGGGCGTGAAGTTGACGGTGCCCTTGAGCACCGTGCCGTACCAGGAGTCGGGCGGCACGGCGTTGCTCACGTCGAAGGCGAGCGAGCCCAGCCCGGGCAGGAAGGCGGCTTCCTGCAGGTCGTGGACGCCGTAGGACAGGATTCCGGCAGCGACCACGATGAGCGCAATCCCGGTGCAGCGGAAGAACATCGAGAGGTTGATGTGCACGGCGCCGCGGTAGATGAGCACCCCGAGGACGATCGCGACGGCGATGCCGAGGAGGAAGCCCACCAGGGGCTGGACCGTGCCACTTCCTGCCGTCTGGACGCTGGCGTAGAAGAACAGGGACGTCTCGAGTCCCTCACGACCCACGCCGAGGAAGCCGACCAGGGCCACGGCCCAGCCACCGACCGACAGCGCCTGGTCGAGCTTGCCCTTGAGCTCGCCCGAGATGGTCCGGGCCGCGGTCCGCATCCAGAAGACCATGGCCGTGACGAACGCGACCGCGAGCACGGAGGCGCTGCCGCCGATTCAGCTCCTGGGTCTCGAAGGACAGCTGCCGGGTGCCGAAGCTGAGCAGCGCTCCGAGGCCGACCGAGAGGACAACGGCCAGCGCGACGCCGGTCCAGACGGCCTTCAGCGCCCAGCGGCGGTCGGTCCTGATGAGGAAGGCGACGAGGATGACGACGACGAGCGCGGCCTCCAGTCCTTCACGGAGTGCGATGAGCGCATTGCTGACGAGCACGTTGACCTGATTTCCGGCATGTCGATGGTGCGTAATAGGACCAAGGTAAGCCTTACCTAACCCCAGGCGTCAAATCGCTGGACAACCGGGTGCGCGGGCCCGGCTGCGGTGGAAGTATCGGAAGGTGCCCGAGCAGACCGCGCCCAGCGCCCAGACGATCTCGTATCCCGCCGCTGACGCACGCAGCTCGCGAGGCGCCATCGAGAAGGCCGATCCGCACGTCATCGTGCTGTTCGGCGCCACCGGCGACTTGGCGCGTCGCAAGCTGCTGCCCGGCATGGCCCACCTGGCGACGTCCGAGCTGGCACCCGCCATCCGGGTCGTGGGCACCTCGCTCGAGGAGATGACCGACGAGCAGTTCCGTGAGTTCGCGCGCACGGCCGTCGACGAGTTCGCGACGCATCCCCTCACGCCGGAACAGTGGGAGCGGTTCGACGACAACCTCGTCTACATCCCCCAGTCGGCCGGCCCCGAGCCTCTGGCAGAGGCCGTCAAGCGCGCCGAGGAGTCGCTCGGGCCCGATGCGCTGCGGCTGCACTACCTGTCGGTCCCGCCCAAGGCAGCGGTCGCGGTCATCACCATGCTGCGGGACGCCGACCTCGTGGCCCGCTCACGGGTCGTGATGGAGAAGCCGTTCGGCACGGACCTCGCGAGCGCGATCGCCCTCAACAACACCGTGCACGAGACGTTCGACGAGAGCCAGGTCTTCCGGATCGACCACTTCCTCGGCAAGGAGGCGGCGCAGAACATCCTCGCCTTCCGCTTCGCCAACGGGCTGTTCGAGCCGATCTGGAACCGCAACTTCATCGACCACGTGCAGATCGACATCCCCGAGACCTTGGGGCTGGACGAGCGGGCCAACTTCTACGAGGCCACCGGCGCCTACAAGGACATGGTGGTCACCCACCTGTTCCAGGTGCTCGCGTTCGTCGCCATGGAACCCCCGACCGCCTTGGAGCCCCGGGCCATCTCCGAGGAGAAGAACAAGGTCTTCCGGTCGCTGCTGCCGATCGACCCCTCTGACGTGGTCCGGGGTCAGTTCGCCGGCTACACCGGGCTGAACGGCGTCGCCCCCGACTCCGACACCGAGACGTTCATCGCGCTCAAGGTCGGGCTGGACAACTGGCGCTGGGCCGGTGTGCCGTTCTACCTGCGCACCGGCAAGAAGATGGCCGACGGTGCACGCATCATCTCGATCGCCTTCAAGGAGGCGCCACGGTCGATGTTCCCGACCCACTCCGGGGTCGGCAACGCGGGCCCGGACCACCTGACCTTCGACCTCGCCGACGAGTCGAAGGTGTCGCTGTCGTTCTACGGCAAGCGACCTGGCCCCGGCATGCRCCTGGAGAAGCTGTCGATGCAGTTCTCCACCCGGGAGACCGAGCGGGTCGGCGACGTCCTCGAGGCCTACGAGCGGCTCATCCTCGACGCCATGCGCGGCGACCACACGCTCTTCACGACGGCCGAGGGCATCGAGTCGCTGTGGGAGCGTTCGCAGCCGCTGCTCGACAACCCGCCGGAGGCCAAGCCCTACCCCGTCGGCAGCTGGGGTCCGAACGCGATCCACCAGCTGATCGCCCCCCACGCCTGGCGACTGCCCTTCGAGCGCGTCTGGCGCGAGAAGAAGTAGCCAACAGGGCGTCGTCAGGTGCCGCGCAGGGAGCGCAGCCAGGCGCGGGCCTCGCCGAAGGCCGCGTCGCTGGTGTGGGGCGTGACGTGCACCGCGGCACCGTGGGCGGCGGGATAGCTGCCGAGGAACCGCACGTCCGCGCAGACCCGCTTGAGCCCGAGCAGGGCCTCGCCGACGCGCTCGTCGAGGACGTGCCCCTCGATGTCGATCGAGAAGCAGTAGTCGCCCATCGAGGACTTCGTCGGGCGAGACTCCAGTCGCGACATGTTGATGCCGCGCACCGCGAACTGCTCCAGCAGCTCCAACAGCCCACCGGCGTGGTCGTCGCGCTGGAACAGCACCAGCGTGGTCTTGTCGGCGCCGGTGCGTTCGGGCAGCTGCCCCGGCCGGGCGACGGAGACGAACCGCGTCACCGCCGACGCGTTGTCGCCGATGTCCTCCGCGAGCACGTCGAGGCCGTGGTTCGCCGCGGCGATCGGAGCGCACACCGCCGCCTGGTATGCCGCGTTCGCCGGCTGTCCATCAAACGCAGGGCTGCCGACCAGGCCGGCTGCGGCGGCCGCCGTCGACAACGTCGGGACGTAGACCGCGTCCGGAAGGTGGGCGCCCATCCAGCCGCGGACCTGTGCCCAGGCGTGGCTGTGGGTGCCGACGGCGCGGACCTCTTCGAGCGGCATACCGGGAGGGGCGGCGAGCACGAACGTGATGGGGACGAGGACCTCGCCCACGACCACCAGCGGCTCACCGCTGGCCAGCGCGTCGAGGGTGGCGCTCACGCCGCCCTCGACCGAGTTCTCGATCGGCACCATGGCCGCGTCGATGTCGCCGGCGCGCAGGGCACCCAGGGCGGCCTCGACCGACGCGATGGCGACGTGTTCCTGGCCTTCGGCCGGACCCCACGCGTTCAGCGCCATCTGGGTGAAGGTGCCCGCGGGCCCGAAGTAGCCGTGTCTGGTCACTGGTGTGGTCACGGAGGTCAGGCTCCTTGGGATCCGGTGCGGGCGGCAGCGAGGGCCTGCTGCTCCTCGGGGGTGAGGGTCGCGTCGGAGCCACCGCCGACGATGCCCTTCGCGTAGGTGCGGGACTCGCCGCGGGCGTGGATCGAGGAGAAGACCAGTCCGTCACCCTGGTCGTCGATCACGGCAGCACTGAAGGACAGCCGGCCACCCATGTCACCGAACGCGTCGTAGCGGACGACGGCGACGTGGCGTAGCGCCTGGGCGATGTCGGCCCGAAGAGCGGCGAGGTCGCCGGTGCCGACGGGGCGCTGGCCCTCGATCACGCGCAGCCTGGCCGTGACCCGCGCGATCCTGACGACGGCGACGAGAGCGACCACCATCGAGACCACGGCGACAACGAGCGCTGCCGCGGCGAGGGTTTGGGGGTCGGACACCCCGTCAGCGTATTGGGGCGCCGCGGATACAGTCGACGCGATATGGATTTCGACCTCGCCACCATGGCCATCGTGTTCGGCTCGATCTTTCTCGTCGAGCTGCCCGACAAGACCTTCATCGCGACCCTCGTGCTGGCGACTCGCTTCCGGCCGCTGTACGTCTGGATCGGGGTGTCCCTGGCGTTCCTGGTGCAGACCGCCGTCGCAGTCACCGTCGGAGGGCTCCTGTCGCAGCTGCCCAAGCGACCGGTGGAGATCTTCGCGGCGGTGATGTTCCTCGTGGGTGGGTTCATCCTGCTCCACGGCGCTGCCAAGGCTGACGAGGAGGAGGCCGAGACCGAGGAGGAGTTCGCCCACAAGGGGGCGGCGACCGCGGTCGGCCTCAAGGCGGTCGGGGTGTCGTTCGGCGTGCTCTTCCTCGCCGAGTGGGGCGACCTGTCACAGCTGCTGACGGCTTCGATGGTGTTGCAGTTCAAGGAACCCGTGTCGGTCTTCATCGGGGCGTTCCTCGCGCTGGCAGCCGTGTCCGGCCTCGCAGCCGTCCTCGGACGAGCCCTGCTCGCCAGGGTGAAGCTCGCCACGATCCGGCGCATCGGTGGTGCCGTCTGCCTCCTGTTGGCTGCGCTGACCGTCCTGCAGATCTTCGAGGTCATCACCATCTGAGGCAGGGCGCGGACGGCGCAGTGGGGTCAGGCGTTCAGCCCTCGGCCGGGCGCAGCGGCAGCCGCACCACCACGACCGCGCCGCCGCCGTCCCCGGGCTCCAGGGAGATGTCGCCCCCATGGCGCTCGACGACGATCCGACGGGAGATGTCGAGGCCGAGGCCGGTGCCCTTTCCGACCTCCTTGGTGGTGAAGAAGGGTTCGAACGCGTGGGCCGCCACGTCGTCGGGGAACCCGGGACCGTCGTCGGCGATCTCCACGACGACGCCGTCCTCGATGCCCCGCACCGTGATCCGTAGGTTGCCCGTGCCCTCCATGGCATCCACCGCGTTGTCGATCACGTTGGTCCAGACCTGGTTGAGCTCGCCGGGGATCGCCTCGACGAGGGGGAGGTCGGGGGCGTAGTCGCGGACCACGGTGACCCCGCCGCGGAGCTTGTGGCCGAGCATGACCAGCGTGCTCTCCAGGCCCTCGGTGACATCGGTTCGCTGCACGAGCGCCCGGTCCAGCTGGGAGTAGGAGCGGACCGCGGCCACCAGCTCCGAGACCCGGTGGGTCGCCTCCCGGATCTCGCCCAGCAGCCCCACCACGGTGAGTGAGCTGGCGATCCACTCCAGGCCGGGCTCGAGCTGGCCCGGGCGCAGGTCGGCAGCGGCCCGTTCGAAGAGGTCGACACCGGTTCCGGCCGCGGCGAACGGCGGGGCGATGACCCAGTCGCGCTCGACGTCGTGAGCGGCGAGCCACTCGGCCAGCTCCTCCTCGCGATCGGCGGTGGCGAGGGCGTCGAGGTCCTGACCGGCTGGGGAGATGCCTCGACGCAGGGTGTCCAACGCGACGAACTGCTCTGCGGTCATGGAGTTCTCGCCGAGCCGCCGCAGCGAGGCCAGCAGCGCCTCCGTGGCCTGGTCCAGGGCGTCGACGGCGCGGGTCGCCGCCGAGGCCGGGTTGTTGATCTCGTGTGCGAGCCCTGCCGCGAGGGTGCCGAGCGCGACCAGCGACTCGCGCTGGCGGGCCTTGGCCTCGATGCTCCGAACCGTGTTGACCAGCCCCGAGATGAGGTGGACGCCGAACGGAAACCACTCCCGCGCGACGTCGCCGAGTGCTTCGGCCGGGACGCGGAGCAGCCGCCCGGGGACCACGCCGCGGGCCGTGGCCATGTAGACGCCGTGCGCGTCCCAGGCCTGGAAGCCACCARCCCACTGCCCCGGCGAGCTCATCACCCCGAGCTCGGTCTCCTGCTGCCCCACCCGACGCGCCAGGCTGAGCGACCCCTCGAGGAGCACCCACCAGAAGTCGGCCGGCTTCCCCTCGCGGAAGGGCACGTCGCCGGTCTCGAAGGGCCACTCCGTGCCCGCGGTCCAGAGCCGGTCGAGCTGCTCGTCGGCGAGTCCGTCGAACAGCGTGAGGTCCCTCAGCTCACCGGCGCCCATCGAGCCTCCCCATCACGTCGTCCCCACGTCGGCGCCTCACGTCGTCGCCAGGAAGCGGTGGACGAGGTAGACCGCCATGCCGCCCTCGCCCACGGCCGAAGCCACGCGCTTCATCGAGTCGAGGCGCACGTCCCCCGCCGCGAAGACGCCGGGGATGCTCGTCTCCAGGGCATAGGGCGGACGGTCCGCCGTCCAGGCCGGACGGCCGGGACCAACCAGCAGGTCCTGGCCCGTCACGATGAAGCCGTGGTCGTCGCGAACCACCTCGTCCCCCAACCAGTCGGTGCGTGGCATCGCCCCGATGAAGATGAACAAGGACGAGGTCTCGACCTCCTCGGTCGCGCCGGTCGCCCGGTCGCGCAAGGTCAGGGACTCGAGGTGCCCGTCGCCGCGCGYAGCCACGACCTCGCACCCCACTCGCACCTCGATGCTGGTGCACGCCCGGATCCGCGCGACGAGGTACTGCGACATGGTGAGCTCGAGGCCGGCGCCGCGGACCAGCATCACCACCTTCTTGGCGAACCGGGCGAGGTTCAGCGCCGCTTGGCCCGCAGAGTTCGCKGCTCCGACGACGTAGACCTCCTCACCCTCGCACTGGGCCGCCTCGCTGGCCGAGGCACCGTAGTGGACCCCCCGCGCCCCCAGCTCGTCCAGGCCGTCCGCCTCGAGCCGGCGGTAGGACACTCCCGTCGCGACGACCACGGCCCGTGCCTCCAGCTCGTCGGCACCGTCGATCACCACCGAGCGGACCGGACCCCTCGTCCGCAGGCCGACCGCCTCACGCGCGACCACCATCTCGGCGCCGAACCTGGCCACCTGCGCCACGGCCCGGTGGGTGAGGTCGGCCCCTGACAGCCCCTTGGGAAAGCCGAGGTAGTTCTCGATGGACGCGCTCTGTCCCGCTTGCCCGCCAGGCGCGTCGCGCTCGACGACGACGGTCCGCAGTCCCTCCGACGACGCATAGACGGCGGCGGCCAGTCCCGCCGGGCCACCACCCACGATGCACAGGTCGTAGAGCGGGGCGTCGGCCAGCGTGTGCAGGCCGAGCGCGTCGGCGAGCGCGCGGTTGCTCGGGCTGCGCAGCGGCTCGGCGTCCCGGACGAGGACCAGGGGCAGGTCGGAGGCCTTGGCCCCTGCGAGCTCGGCCAGCTCACGGGCGCCCTCGTCCCGCTCGACGTCCAGCCACCGGTACGGCACGTGGTTGTGCGCGAGGAAGGTCTTGACCTCCTGGCTGCGGTCGGACCAGCGGTGGCCCACCACCCGCAGCTGACTGGCGTCGTCGCGGTGGGTGTCGCGCCAGTCCCCGAGCAGGTCCTCGACCACGGGGAAGAACTTGTCCTGCGGCGGGTCCCAGGGCTTGAGCATGTAGTAGTCGAGCCCGATGTCGTTGATGGCCCGGATGGCGACGTCCGTGTCGGCATAGGCGGTCAGGAGCAGCAGCTTGGTGTCCGGGCTCAGGCCGCGCACCTGTTCGAGCAGCTCGATCCCGGTCATCCGCGGCATCCGCTGGTCGGACACCACGAGCGCGATGGAACGCCCCCGCAGCGTGAACTCGGTCAGCAGCTCCAGCGCACCCGCCCCCGACGTGGCCCCGACCACGCGGTAGTCGGCGCCGAAGCGGTCCCGCAGGTCGCGGGTGATGGCCTTGGACACGACGGGGTCGTCGTCGACGGCCAGGATCGTCGGCTTGGCCACGGGTCACTCCGTTCCCCGGTCGCCGGGCCCGGCGCTGCACCCGGGGCGGCGGTCCGCTGCTCGGAGGCTACCTGCACCCGCCGAAGCAGCGCCATGGTCCAGCACCCGCGGAGGAAGCCTTGCGGCGAAGTCTTGGGATAAGGACGTCGGGCGCGGACGGGGAAGGCCTGAACGGAGTCAGCCCACGACGTTGACGGGCGCACCCGCCTCGAAGGCCAGCACCTGGTCGACCGCCGCGTCGTAGAGCCGCTCGAGGACGTCCCACTCGACGTACCCGAGGTGAGGAGTGGCAGTCAGGTTCGGCAGGGCCAGCAGCGGGTCGGCGGCGTCGAGCACGGGTTCGACCTCGAACACGTCGACGGCGGCCCGTCCGGGGCGCCCGGCCTCCAAGGCCGACGCCAGCGCTCCGGGGGCGACGATCGAGGCACGCGAGGTGTTCACGAACAGCGCGTCGGGCCTCATCAGGGCAAGATCGGCCGCCGTGACGATCCCGGTCGTCTCCGAGACCAGAGGCAGGTGCACGCTCAGCACGTCGCACTCGGCGAAGAAGGCGGCGCGACTGGCGGCCGCGGCATACCCGGCCTCTGTCGCTCGGGCGAGCGAACCCTCGCGTCCCCACACGAGGACGCGCATCCCGAAGGCCCGCCCCACCTCGGCCACGAGGCTGCCGATGCGACCGAAGCCATAGACACCAAGGGTTTTCGCGTGCAAGCCCGTGCCCACCGAAGCCTGCCACTGCCCGGCGCGCAGTCGCTGCACCTCGGCCGGCACGTGGCGGAGGGCAGCGAGGATCAGTGCCCAGGTCAGCTCGGCGGTGGCCTGTGGACCTCCCGCGCCTCCCGCGGAGACGGTGATCCCGCGCTCGACGCAGGCGGCGACGTCGAGATGGCTGGTGTTGCGCCCCGTCTGGCTCAGCAGGCGCACCGTGGTGAGCCGCTCGACCACGTCACGAGGGACGGGGGTCCGCTGCTGGAGCAGGATCACCGCGTCGAAACCGTCGAGCCGCTCGGCCAGCGCCTCCCCGCGCACTGAGTCGGTGAACGCCACCACGTCGTGGCCCTCGAGCCGCCGCGCCGCGGGGAGCCGCGCGAACGCCCCGGCGTAGTCGTCCAGGACCGCGACCCTCATGGCGTCGCCTCGGCGCGCTCCCCAACCTCCGAGTCCCGGGTATGCCGCGTGGCCGGCTTGCTGTGCAACGCCCACCACAGCAGGGCGAGGGCGAGCAGGGAGCCGAAGGTGTCGGAGTTCTGCAGGACCCGGCCGAACCAGCGTGGCCAGTCCGGGTGGCTCAGCCACGTGATGCCCCACCACGGCAGCCGGCACAGGAAGAAGCCCGTCACGACCGCTGCGGCGGCAAGGCGACGGCGGTCCCGCATGGGGTCTGCACCCAGGACGGCGAAGATGACCACGACCATCCAGTGCAGGTGGTGGATCCAGGCCACCGGCGACAGCAGCACCGCCATCAGCCCGATGGCCGCGACCTCGCTGATCGAGTCGCCCGCGAGGTAGGCGCGTCGTGCGAGCTGGTAGCCGACGAAGCCCACCACGGCGACCAGCAACAGCCAGAGGGCATCACCGGGCAGTCCGTGGGGGCCCAGCCTCAACAGGAAGCCGCGGATGCTCTGGTTGGAGGTGCCGGCGTTGGGACCGAGTCGGGCGGGGTCCTGGAGCGCGCCGCCCCAGAAGGCGAACGACGCCTCCGGCAGCAGCACCCACGACCCCAGGGTGACGGCGACCGCGGTCACCACGGCGGTGATGGCTTCCTTCCACCGCCGGTTGACCAGGTAGTGCACGACGAAGACACCGGGCGTCAGCTTGATCGACATCGCCAGGCCGACGAGGACACCTGCGGGGACGCGGCGCAGCAGCCCCGGACGCGGGGTGCGCAGGTCCATCAGGCAGGCGAGCACCATGAACGCGTTGACCTGGCCGAACCGGATCCCGTCCGACACCGGGTGCAGCCACAGCATCGGCACCGTGAGGAGCGCCAGGGTGATCGGCGCGAGGGTGCCGGTGCGGTGGATCAGGCGCCACCCGGCATACCAGACGATGGCGGCGGTCGCCGCGATCTGGGCCAGGGTCCACAGCCAGCCGATGGCACCAAAAGGCAACAACGCCAAGGGAACCGCGAGCACGGCTGCAAAGGGTGGATAGGTGAAGGGCAGCAGCTGGGGGGCTTCGGTCATGGCCGAGTAGATGGGTCGCCCGGTGAGGATCGAGACGCCTGCCTCGCGGTAGACCTCGACGTCGACCTGCCACTGGTCCAGCGGCCAGAAGACGAGGTAGCGCAGCACCGGTATGGACGCGCCGGCGAGGACGACCACGACCGCGAGGCTCCACCGCGCTGCCGGCGACCAGCCGGCCACTCGGGAGCCGGCTGAGCGACCCAGGGTGCGGAACCGGTGTCCTCGACCTCGGGCCACGGCGGCGGTGGGGGTCGCGGTGGTCACGCCCCCATTCTGTCCTGCGCCGCGACCCGTAGCCTGTACGGGTGACCCGCCGCGCCCGACTCTCCCTCGCCGGCCTGTTCTCCCTCCTCCTCGTGACCCTGCTCTCCGTGCTGCTGCCAGGCGCCACGGCCACCGCGGACCAGCCCACCTCGGTCGCCGCCACCCCAGCCACCGCGACCAACCCGATCATCCTGATCGGCACGGGCGGCCTCACGTGGAGCGACGTGAACGCGAAGGGCACCCCCGCTCTCTGGTCGTTCCTGCGCGACGGGTCGACTGCGGCACTGTCCGTGCGTTCGGTCTTCCCCAACACGTGCCCTGTCGACGGTTGGCTGAGCCTGTCGGCCGGCAACCGCGCGGCAGCGCCGGGCGCTGGCAAGAACGGCGCCCGCAGCACCACCGACCCGTGCCCGCCCGTGCCCGAGGTCAGCAGCGGCGTCGTGCCCGACTGGAACACCTACGTCAAGGCTGCCGACGCCCTCAAGTTCGACTCCACGCTCGGCACCCTCGGCGAGCAGCTCGCCTCCAACAGGCAGTGCGTGCAGGCCGTCGGGCCGGGTGCCGGGGTCGGCGCGGCCTACCTCTCCGGCGCCGTGCCGAGGTATGCCGCGTTGCAGCCCAGCGAGCTCACCGGCCTGCTCTCGCGGTGCCGGGTCACGCTCGTCGACGTGGGTTCCCTGCGCGACCCGAACGACCTGCCCGACCGCGAGGTCACCAGCGAGCCGGACACCCGGCAGGCGCAGGCCACCGCCATCGACCGGCGGATCGCCGAGGTCCTGGCGGCCGCCCCCAGCGGGTCCGACCTGGTCGTCGCCAGCCTGTCCGATGCGGGCATGAGCGAGCGGCTGCGCCTGGTGGCGGCCAAGGGTCCGAGCTATGGCTCCGGCACGCTCTACTCCCCCTCCACCCGCCAGGACGGCGTGGTCCAGTCGGCCGACCTGACCGTGACCGCCCTGAGCGCGGCCGGGGTGCCGGTCCCCGACGCCCTGGGTGGGTTCGCGCTGCGGAGGGGACAGGAGGGGCCCAACTCCGAGGCCGCGGCCCGCGACCGGCTGCGGCACCTCCTGGACTTCGACCAGGCCAGCCACGAGGTCCACCCGCTGGTGCCACCGTTCTTCAACGCCGTCGTGATCGCCCAGATCGCGATCTACCTGCTGGCGGCTGTCGTCTGGCGCCGGGACTTCGGGTCGATCGACCTACGACTGCGACTGCTGCGCATCACCCGACGAGTGGCGGTGGTCGCCGCCACCATCCCGGCGGCGACGTTCCTGGCCAACCTCCTGCCGTGGTGGCGCTTCCCCATCCCGATGGTGGCGGCTGTCCTCAGCGTCGGGCTGTTCGTGGCCCTCATCTCGGCGATCGCGCTGTTGGGACCGTGGGCCCGTCGCATCACCGGACCCCTGGTCGTGGTCGCCCTGGCCACCCTGCTCGTCCTCGGTGGCGACGTGATGTTCGGGTCGCACCTCCAGATCTCCTCGCTGATGGGGCTGCAACCCGTTGTCGGCGGCCGCTTCTACGGCATGGGCAACGTGACGTTCGCGCTGTTCGCCACGGCTGCCCTGTTGCTCTGCATCGCGGTGTCCAGCCACTTCGTCCGCCGTGGGAGGCCGCGCGTGGCGGCTGCGGCGGCGTTGGCCATCGGGCTGGCGGCCGTGGTCGTGGACGGCTACCCCGGATGGGGTGCCGACGGCGGTGGTCCCCCGGCGTTGCTGCCGGGCCTGGTCTACCTCGTGCTCGCCATCCTCGGCATCCGGATGACCTGGCGCCGCGGCGCCCTCCTCGCCGGAGGGACCATCGCCCTGTTCCTCCTCGTGGGCTTCCTCGACTCCCTGCGAGGCACCGAGAACCAGTCGCACCTCGGGCGGTTCTTCCGGTCGATCTTCACCGGTAAGGCGGGCGACATCATCGTGCGCAAGCTCCAGCAGAACATCGACATCCTCTTCGGCAACTACCCCCTCGCGCTGCTCGTCCCCATCGCTCTGGTGTTCGTCATCGTGATCCTGGCCCGACCGACCTCCTGGGGGTCGCGGTCGCTGCAACGCTCCTACGAGGCGATCCCGACCCTGCGGCCCGGCCTGATCGCCCTGCTGATCACCATGACCATCGGCTTCGCCATCAACGACTCGGGCGTGGCGATCCCGGCCAACGGCGCGATCATCGCGGTCCCGCTCATCATCGCCGTCAGCGTCAGGGTGCTGGAGGACGAGGCTCGGGGTTCTGCGACGACACGCGCCTCGCGGCGAAGGTGAGCCACCCCCACACCAGCATCGCGGCATACGGCACCGGGGTGCGGCGCACCCACAGGGTGACGCGTTGGACCGCCGGTGTCATGCCGACCACACGACCCGGCACGTAGGCGACGGCCATGGCGACCAGTCGCACCAACAGGATCAGGTCGAGCACACTGGCCGCGAGGACCGGCAGCGTCGCCCAGGTCAGCAGGTCGTACCACGGCAACGAGTAGGGCGCACCGACGGTGTAGGCCGTGCTGAGCACGAGCACCCACCGCACCGCGGTCCCGGTCGAGGTGGCCGGCGCGAGGTGTCTGGTGAGCCTGGCGAGGACCACGACGAAGACCAGGACCGACAGCGTGGCCAGCCAGGTCACCACGGTGCGGGCGTGGCCCGAGGTGAGCGGGCCGCTCAGGGCTTCGTAGAGCAGCCGCCACGGCGTCGCGAGCGAGATCGACCGGCGAGCGCGGTCCAGCTGGTCGAACACGTGCGGTCCCGCCCACAGGTGCAGGGGCACCACGAGGACGAGGGCGGCGAGCGCGAACCGGCCCGCCCGGCTGAGGAACCCGGACCGCTCGTGGGCCCACCAGCCGAGCAGCACCGCGAGCGCCACCACGCCGTAGGTGACCTTGCAGGACACTGCCAGCCCCGCGAAGGCACCGGCCGCCCAGGGATGTCGCGCCGCCAGCACCAGGGCAGCAACTGCCAGCGCGGCAGCGACGAGGTCGACATGGGCACCGAGCACCCCGACCCCGAAGACCACGGGGTTGAACGTCCACAGCGTGTCCACGCGTCGCGGCGTCGCACCCGCCCGCAGGAGGAGGAACCGCACCGCCAGCCAGGCCAGCGCGACGAGGACCTGCCAGCACCACACGGTCTCGCGGACATTGGCCCCCGCCACGTGCGAGGTCAGCGCCTGGAGGAGCGTGGCGAAGGGTCCGTAGACGCTGACGGTGTGGGTCCACGGGGGTTCGACCGCCGAGGTCACCGGGTCCAGGGCGGACCAAGCGCTCGGCGGGGTGAGATAGGGGTCCCCGCCGAGGGCGGCGATCCGGCCGTAGGCCGCGTAGTTCGTGTGGTCAGCGGAGCCGAACGGCCCGGTGACCAGCGCCAGCACCGCGAGGCCCACGGGAAGAGCCCAGCCACCCGGGACGAGTCGGCGTCGGGCCTTGGTGGCGACGGCACCGAGCATCGACGCCCCGGACACCACGGAGGGCTCTGCGCGAAGTCGCGCCACGACGCCCAGGGCGCCGACGAGGTATGCCGTCCACAGCAGCCCGGTCACGAGCGCCGGGCCGGGTGACCAGGCCAGGTCTCCCGGCGCCCAGCCGCGCGGACCCAGCGGGGGTTTGGCCGCGCTGGGGCCGGCCAGTCCCACCAGCACGAGGAGCGCGAACGACAGGGTCAGGGCGGGCGTCGCGAGCCTGCCCCGCAGGGACGTCGAGGCCCCACCCGCCGTCGTCATCGTCGCGCCGGTCAGCGCAGCCCGCGCCGGGCCCGGCGGCGCGCCAGGGCGAGGGCGACGTCGCGGTACTGCTTGGCCCGGTGCACCTGGCCGCGCCAGTCGGAGCCGCTGACGCGGTGGTGCAGCTCGCAGGGCACCTCCTCGACGCGCAGGCCCGCCATCAGCACGTCGACGGTCAGCCCGACCTCCACACCCCAGCCTCGGGCCAGCGGACTGGCCGCGTCGAAGGCCTGCCGCGAGATGCACCGCATCCCCGACAGCGGCTGGTGGGCCACGAAGCCGGTGAGGTCCTCGATCCCCTTGCGGGCCAGCCTGACCACGAACCCGTGCCCGCCGCCGGCCGTCTTCTGCGGCGGCAGGGTCGCGATGGTCATGTCGGCGCGCCCCTCGAGGACCGGCGGCACGAGCACGGCGACGTTGGCAGCAGTGTCCTCGAGGTCGCCGTCGACGAAGAGCAGGGGTCGCCGGCCGCCGGAGTCCCCGACGCGGCCCTCGACCCCTTCGTGGCGGGCGACGTAGCCCGCCCCCGTCGTCATCGCCGCGGCCTTGCCCCTGTTGCGCGCGTGCCGCACGACCTCGGCGCCGGCTTCGCGAGCGATCTCGGCCGTGTCGTCGGAGCTGCCATCGTCGACGACCACGACAAGGTCCACCCCCGGTATGCCGCGGACGGCACGAACCGTCGCAGCGATCCGGTCCGCCTCGTCCTTGGCCGGGATCACGGCGGCCACGGTCGGGGTCGTGGGCTGGGTGGTGGGTGGGGTCATGTCAGCTCGGCCATGTCAGCGGAGTCCCGTGGGCTCGGTCATGTCAACCCCAGCCCGTCAGCGCAGGGTCACCTGGCGGCTGAGCAGTCCGGACCGGGCCCGACGCTCCTCCGCGGTGAGGGGCGAGTCGGCGGCCGAGGCCGCGGCATACCTGGTCATGAACTCCGCGAGCGGGGCCTCGTAGTCCTCGGAGGTCTTGTCGGGCTCGAGGTCCCAGACGGGCACGAGCAGGCCGCCCGCGCGGAACGCGCCGAGCAGGCGGGTCGGCTCGCCGAGCCCGCTGTCGCCGCTCGCGTGCAGGCGGGCCAGGGCGTCGGTGGCGACATCCTCGTCCTCGGGCAGCACGAGCCGGATGTGGGTGCGCTCACCGATGCGGCACCAGTACGCCGACGGCGCCGCGGCCATCTTGACGGTCGGGATGACCGACTCGTTGGCGCGATCGAGCGAGGCCTTCGCCTCGTCGTCGAGCTCGGTGTCACCGACCCAGAAGTCGAAGCCCTCGTGCACCGTCACCTCGAACGGCGCGGAGGTGTCGAGGAGGTCCTGCAGCCGCGGAGTCTGCGCCGTCGAGGCTGGGGTGCTGGTGATGGGCACCCCCTGCTCTGCCGAGGCGGCCGCCAACAGCGAGGTCGCGAGGTCGCGCGACGCGTCCCCGGAGATGGACCCCGACTGGGTGCCGACGAAGACCGCACCGTCGGCGCGGTGCAGGCCCGGCCACGCGAGGGGCAGCACCGTGGCGATGGTCACCTCGGTGGGCGCCCCCTCGGGGGCCTGGCCCTTCGCGAAGGTGACGGTGGCCGTGGCGGCCGGGAGGATCTCGCGCATCGCGACCCAGTCGGTCTCGCCGGGCAGACCCTCGAAGGGCCGCGCGACGAACGGTGCGGGGTCGACCCGCGTCGTGGCGGTGCCGTGGTCTGCGCCCTTGCGGCGCCGTGATGCCTTGCCCATGGCGCAAACCCTAGTGGGAGGGGTGCGGGGGCGAGGGGTGGGGAAGGCGGAGGTGGAGGTCGCGCTCAGTGGCTGCGGCGCCGGGAGGGGCCGCCCAGGGAGGCCCACACCGTCGACCCGTTGCGGTCCTCGGTGACGCCCCACTCGTGGGCGAGGCTGCGGACGATGCGCAGGCCTCGACCCGAAGGCGCCCAGATCGTGCGGGGAGCCGGACGGGGTGTGCTCTCGCTGCCACCGTCGGTCACCTCGACCTCGACGACGCCGCCCTTGACCTTCCAGTGCACCCGCAGGTTGCCGTCGGCGAGGGCGCGGGCGTGCCGGACCGCGTTGGAGACGAGTTCCGACACCACGATCTCGGCCTCGTCGATGACGGCCGCGGGCACGTCACGACCCTCGAGGTCGTCGACCAGCGCCTTGCGGATCTGGGCCACCGAGGTCGCACGCCACGGGACCCGGACAGTCCGGGACGCGTCTCGGCCGCGCCCCGCCGACGACGGTTGCGAGCGGTGGGGGCGTTCCCCCAGTGGTGCTGCTGCCATGCCCAGTGCCCATGTCCGATCGTTGCGAGTTCGCACGGAGACTATCTACTGACCTCCACAGCGTCGAGGACCGCGCGCGGACGGTTGCTGATGATCGCGTCGACGCCGAGCTCCAGGCAGAGCTCGATGTCGGCCGGTTCGTCGACGGTCCAGGCATAGACCTCGTGACCGTGGCGGTGCTGCCGAGCCACCGTCTGGGGGTAGCGCCGAAGGATCTTGATGTCCATCCCGACCGTGTGGATGCCCTTGGGCAGCGACCCGTCGCGGAACCGCAGCGGCACCGACTCCTCGATGAGGTAGACCGCCGGCACGCCCGGACACAGCTGGCGCATCCGCTGCACGGCCAGCTGGGAGAACGACATGACCCGCACCCAGTGCTGGTCGGGACGGCGGGGACCGTCGAGGTCGAACTCGGCCAGTACCCGGGCGAGCTGACGCTCGACCAGCCCGGCATAGCGGGTGGGGTGCTTGGTCTCGATGGCCAGGCCGATAGGGCGTTCGGACTCCAGGACCGTGGTGAGCAGGGCGCGCAGCGTGAGCAGGCGGTTGCGGTCGCGATCGGGGAGCTCGAGGTCACCAGCGTGGTCCTTCTTCCACGAACCCCAGTCCAGGCCCTCGAGCTCCGCCAGCTCGAGGGTGGACACGATGCCGCGCCCATTGGAGGTGCGGTTGACCCGGCGGTCGTGCACGCAGACGAGATGCGAGTCGGCGGTCAGCCGCACGTCGCACTCCAGGGCGTCCGCACCCTCCTCGATGGCCCGCATGTAGGCCCGCAGCGTGTGCTCCGGCTCGGCGAGGCTGGAACCTCGGTGGGCGATCACGAGTGGGGTGTGTCGCGCAGCGCCCCGGAAGGGCGCAGGGACGACGTCGTCGAGCACCAGACCATGTTTCCACACGAGGCCGATTCCCACCCGCTGCTCGGGACTTCGGGCCGAGATGCGGCACGATGGCTGCCCCGGCACACGCGGCATGCGGTGGCGGTTGGCTCTCTGGCTCGGGCCCACGCGGGCCCGCCAGTCACGGGACTCACACGACTCACACGATGGGGAGGTGCGGCGTTCCATGGGTGTGAAGCTGCCCGCCTTCCAGACCCTCGTCGACGCGCACTGGCGTGACGTCGCGCGCCTCGCCCACGCCCTCGCCGGCCCGGTGGACGGGGACGACGTCGCCCAGCAGGCGTGGACGCAGGCGCTCGCGGCCTACCCGACGCTGGGCTCGGCACGGAACCTGCGGGGCTGGCTGCTCACGATCACGCACCGGTGCGCCATGGACGTGCACCGACAACGGGCCCGCCGTGCGGTGCCCGACGACGACCCCGCGTCGTTGTCGACAGCCAGGGAGGCCGCTCCGGCCGCTGACGCCGAGCTGCCCGACGGACCCCTCTGGGCCTCGGTGGCGGCGCTGCCAGCCCGGCAGCGCGAAGCCGTCGTCCTCAAGTACGTCGCCGACCTCGACCACCCCACCATCGCCATCGTGCTGGGCACCTCGCCCGCCATGAGCCGGCGCCTCGTGAGCGACGCGCTCGCGACCCTGCGTAAGGACGTGTCATGACCGACCCCGCTGCCCGCCTCGCCGGCTTCCAGCCGAGTCCTGCCCACCTGCACCCTCCGGTGCTCGCTCCGAGCGATGTCTCCTACGTCGTGGAGGAGACTCCGATCGGCCGAATGCTGTTGGCCCGCAACGACACTGGCGCGCTCGTCGCCTCGGCGTTCGTCCCGACCGCCGAGGACGAGGACCATGTCCTGACGCGTCTCAGTGAACGCGTGTCACCGCGGGTGTTGCGTCAACCACGCGAGCTGGACGACGCCCGCAGCGAGCTCGAGGACTTCCTCGCCGGACGGACGCGGGAGTTCACGCTCCGCACCGACCTGGCGCTCGCGTCCGACTTCCAGCGGACCGTGCTGCCCCGCCTCGCGGCGACAGTCGGCTACGGAGACCGGGCGACCTACGGCGAGCTGGCTGCCCGCGTGGACCGGCCCACGGCCGCGCGAGCCGTCGGCGCCGCCCTCGGGGCGAACCCGTTGTGCGTGGTGCTCCCGTGCCACCGCATCGTCGCCTCCAGCGGGGCCCTGACCGGGTATGCCGGTGGGCTGGCCGCCAAGCGCTACCTCCTCGAGCTGGAGGCCGGCCACCGCTGAGGTCGCAACAGGCTGAGGTCCGCACCGGCGGTGGTTGGGTGCGGCGTGGTCTGCGAGCATCGAGGTGTGTCCCTCTCCGACGTCGACCTCACCCACCTGCGCCAGTGCGTGGACCTCGCCCGTGAAGGGCTCGAGGCGGGCGACGAGCCCTTCGGCTCGGTGCTCGTCGACGGAGCCGGGGCGGTGCGGTTCGCCGACCGCAACCGGGTCCGGGACGGCGACCAGACCCGTCACCCGGAGTTCGAGGCGGCCAAGTGGGCGGCCCAGCACCTCGCCGCCGACGAGCGCGCGGCCTGCACCGTCTACACCTCCGGCGAGCACTGCGCGATGTGCTCGGCCGCGCACGCATGGGTCGGCCTCGGTCGCATCGTGTATGCCGTGTCCACCCGGCAGCTCGTCGGCTGGCTCCGCGAGTGGGGTGTGCCGCCAGGCCCCGTGCTGCCGCTGGCGATCCAGGCCGTTGCGCCGGGGCTCCAGGTGGACGGTCCGGCTCCCGAGCTCGAGCAGGAGGTGCGGGAGCTGCACCGGCGACTGCACGGCATACCCGAAGGTCGGTGATCAGGCGGGAGGGGTTGCGCCTCCCTGCGCGTCGAGGCGGGCGGTGAGCGCGTCGACCGCGCGTCGCAGGTCGCCGATGGTGGCGCTGCGCGCGTCGGGCCGCAGCTCGACGGTGATGGAACCTCCCGGTTCGAGCGCGGCGTGCTGCACCTCGCTCAGCGAGTCGGCCCCGTGGGTCTGGATCGCGTTCGTGAGCTCCTCGGGACTCATGCCCACGTGGGCGAGGGCCCGGTCGTCGACCACGCCGTCCCTGACCACAACCGTGGGCCGGCCGTCGAGCAGCCAGGCGACTCGGGCGCTGTGCAGTGACCAGCGGTCCAGTCCCGCGTTGACGAGGACGAGGACGGCGGCGCCCAGGAGGCCGCCGACGAGCGAGTTGTCCTGACCGATGATGGCGTTCTGGACGACGTTGGACAGCAACAGGACGACGACGAGATCCTGCGAGTTCATCTGTGCCATCAGGCGTTTGCCCGCGACGCGGATGATCAGCAGGATCCCGAGGTAGATCGCGACGGTTCGGATGACCTTCTCCGCCGGAGGCATGTCCAGGTGGAGGAGGTCGTCGATGACTCCCTGCGGCGCTGCGGCGACGAGCTGTTCGAACACGGTGGCTCCTCAGGCTGGATGGCTCTGGCCGCCAACCTAACCCGGGCTACAGCCTCTGCACTGGTGACGCGGCTACTCGCGCCCGGACGAGATCCAGGCCGGGTCCGTGCTGAGGTTGCGTCCACCCTCGGCGAGGTCGGCAGCGGCCTCCAGCCGCCCCAGCTGGTCGGCGTCGAGGTGGATCGTGATGGCTCCGAGGTTCTCGTCCACGCGCTCGGGGCGACGGGTGCCGGGGATCGGCACGACCGGCATACCGAGGCGCTCGCCCTGGGCGAACAGCCACGCCAGCGCGACCTGGGCGGGAGTTGCGCCCAGCTCGGAGGCGACGGCCGTGACGACCCCGACGACCCGCTGGTTGGCCTCGAAGCCGGCGTCGAACCGCGGGTGACCCCTGAGCATCGAGGCGGCTACGGCCTCCTTCGTCATCGCCCCGGTGAGGAACCCGCGCCCGAGCGGCGAGTACGGCACGAAGCCGGCCCCCACCTCGCGCGCAGCCGGGACGACGTGGTCCTCGACGTCCCGCGACCAGATGCTCCACTCGCTCTGCACCGCGGTGATGGGGTGGACCGCGGCGGCCGCACGCAGCTCGTCAGCGGTGACCTCGGACAGCCCGAGGTGGCGCACCGTGCCCGCTGCGACGAGCTCGGCCATCGCGCCGACGGTCTCCTCGATGGGGACGGTCACGTCGCGACGGTGCAGGTAGTAGAGGTCGATGACGTCCGTCCCGAGACGTCGCAGGCTCGCCTCCGCAGCACTGCGCACGTATGCCGCGTCGCCGCGGACCGCGGTCGCGCCAGGCCCGTCGTTCGGGATGCCGGTGATGCCGAACTTGGTCGCGAGCTGCACCTCGTCGCGACGGGTGCGCAGCAGCTCGCCCACGAGCTCCTCGTTGGTGCCTGCCGGTCCGGACTCGCCCTCACGTGGACGGCCGTAGACGTCTGCGGTGTCGATGAAGGTGACACCTGCGTCGACGGCGTGGTGGAGCGTGCGCAGCCCTTCGGCGGGGTCGGTCTCACCGTAGACGTGCGTGATCGCCATGCCGCCGAAGCCGAGTCGGCTGACCTCGAGGCCGTGGCCCAGGTCGACCCTGGTCGTGGCGTGGGGGCTCTGTCCGGCGTGGTCGGTCGTCTCGCTCATGGGGTGGAGCTCCTCCTCGAGGTCACAGCGGCTCACTGACTGGTGCAGGGCGCAGCTTCTGAGAGCCTGCGGTGGTTTCCCGGTCGCGCCCGTGGCAGCCGTGCCAGTCCAGGACGAGGAGGGTGGCGTCGTCGGCAAGGGCCTGACCGGAGACCTGCAGGACCAGGTCGGTGAGCTGGCGGGTGGCCTCGCGCGGGTGCAGGTCCCGGGTCCGGGTGATCTCGGCGATCAGGTCCATGGTGGCGGCATCGCGCTCGAGCATGCCGTCGGTGACCATGACGAGCCGGTCTCCCGGCTCCAGGTCCAAGTGGGTGCTGCGATAGGCGGTGCTGGCGAACAACCCCAGGGGCACGTTCACCGGGAGGGGGACAGCCCGCGTGGTGCCTGCGCGGCAGAGGTACGGAGCGACGTGTCCGGCGTTGACCAGGGCGAGGATTCCGGTGCGAAGGTCGAGGCGGCCGAGCATGCCGGTGGAGAAGCTCTCCGAGCCCGTGGCGGTGGCGTGCTCGAACAGGGCCAGGTTCGCGTCCCGCGCCTGGGCGAGCAGTGAGGAGCCCTGACGGCGGCTGTTGCGCAGGCTCCCCACGCACAAGGTGGCGGTGAGTGCGCTTGCCACTCCGTGCCCCATCGCGTCCGTCAGCGAAAGGTGCAGCGCGTCGCGGCCCAGGCAGTAGTCGAACGTGTCGCCGCCGACGGACGCGGCCGGCTCCAGCCACGCCGAGAGAGTGAACGCTCCCGCCTCGCACGTGAAGGCCGCGGGCAGCAGCCGCCGCTGGATCTCGGCGGGCAGGGTGAACGCCGTGCTGCGCTGGCCCCACTCGAAGAGGTCGGTGTGTCGCCGGTTCGCAATCACCACGAACGACAGCACGTGGCCGATGCGGGAGATCTGGCCCAGGGTGGCAGCGTCTGGAGCGGTGGGCAGCGACAGCTGGAGGAGCCCGAGGACCTCGCCCCGCTCGGTCACCGGCGCCAGGACGACCCATCGGGCCGGGCTCCGGCCCCCGCCCGAGTCCGCGGCGGGTGGGATGACCTGCACACTCTGGGTGCGCAACGCCGTCTCGACCGGCCCACCGTCGAACGGCACCACGACGGCCTGTTCGTTGTCCTCCGCCCGAAGGAACCCTTCTTGGCCGCCGAGGCCCAGCTGCGCCAGCTCCTCGGAGGAGGCCCCGTGCGAGAGGCGGACCAGTCCGCGCCCGGAGATATCGGCAATGAGGAAGAACGCCGCAGACGAGCCGAGGGCTTGCGCGAGGGCTTCGGTGACCGCCTCCACCGCCTGCAACGGAGAGGCGTTCTCCGCGGCGTCCAGCACTCCGCCGAGGAGCTCCGTGGACCGTTCGGAGGTCGCCATGGCGGGAACAGTACGCCCCCGACGCCGCACGGGGCCGTGCCTACGACTCGGGTTCGACGAGGCGCAGCGCCAGGGTGTGCAGCTTTTCGTTGAGCCGGTTGGATGAGCGACGCAGGACGTCGAAGGCCTCCTCCGGGCTGAGGTTGAGCCGCTCCATCAGGATCCCCTTGGCCTGGCCGATGACATCTCGGGACAACAGGGCCTCGTTGAGGTTCTTTGCCAGATCCTGCAGGGCGTCGCGTTCACGGACCGCCCCGGCAGCCACCGACGCGTGTGCGGCCAGGATGAGTCCGATCTGCTGAGCCTCGTCGCTGAACGCATCGGCCTCCGTGCCGTAGGTGTTCAGCGATCCTCCGGTGCCCGCGGTCGCAGGACCCGCCGCCGCCAGGCGGTAGGAAGCGGCTGAGTGCGCACCCAGGTCGGCCGGACGGGACGCGAGCGTGGGCCAGCGGGTGTCCGGGAACGACTGCGCATAGACGACCGGGGTGTCGACCGCGTCCAGGATGGGCCCCTCGTGCGCGTCGTACTGCGCCTGGTCGACCACCGACGCGGCCAGGTCCGTGGTCGCGGCCGTCTGATACGACCCTCGCCCACTGAGCGTGACGCTCGCCATCTCGCAGCCCGCAACCGTGCTCACCGCGGTCTGGGCGATCCGCAGAAGGACATCATCGAAGGAGTCGGCTGCGTAGAGATGCTCCGCAATGGCGGCGAACGCCGACGCCAGCCGCGTGGTCGGAGTGGCCTCCGTTCGCAGCTGTGTCGCCTCGTCGCGAGCACCAGCGGCAGCATCGCGCTCGCCCGCCAGCTCGTCACGGTCCTGCCGCGCCTGCTCCCGAGCAGCGCGGGCATCGACGTGCTGCGCTCCCGCCTCGGCACCGTCAGGCGGGGCACCGAGCTCGGCCGCGCGGACGTCCACGCGCAACTCCCGCTCGTCCAGCGCCGCCTCCCGCGTGGCGGCTGTCCGGTCCCTCGCATCGCCAGTTCGGTCGCGCCGCGCCGCCAGCTCGTCACGCCGGTCCGCAACGAAGTCGCGCTTCTCAGCAGCCCACTCTCGCTCCTCATCAGGCAGTTGGACGGCCATCAGATCTGCTCCTCCGCCGAGCGACACGTGGCTTGATCCTATGCCTTGGTCCCACCACGTCGACCGTCCCGAGCACGCCGGGTTCAGCCGGCTGGGTCTCGGACCTGTTGCACGTTGGACTGGTGCGGGACGGAGAGCCAGTCGTGCTGCTGCAGACGCGCGTCGGCCGGTTCCTCTCCTCGCCGGAGTGCGTCGAGGTAGGCACGATCGGCCTCGAAGCGGACCGCGACCTCGACCCCCCGCGCCACCGCGCCGTGGCCCGGGACCACGACCTCGACCTGCCGGGCAGCCTCACCCAGCCGGTCGAGTGCCGACTCATAGGCGTCCAGCTGACCAGGACGGCGGGCGTCGAGGAGCGGGATCAGGACGTCCGAGAGCATGTCACCCGCGATCAGGACGCCACGGTCCGCCAGGAGGATCGCCCCGTGGCCGGGGGCGTGCGCCTGGTGCTCGATGATCTCGCCCGGCACGAGTGCCCCGTCCGAGGGCAGCGGGGTGAGCAGCGCCACCAGCTCGAGCGGGATGCCCGTCGCGCTCTCCGCCGCCATCGCCTGCGCCCGCTCCCGGGCCTCGGTGGCAACCTGGGCGCCGGCAGCGGTGGCGTAGCGCGGGACGTCTCCGAACCGCGAGTGCCAGAGCAGGTGGTCCCAGTGGGGATGGGTGCAGAACCCCGCGACCACCGGGATGCCGAGCCCGTCCACGTCATCGGCGAGCTGGTCGAGGTCGGAGCCGTCGATGCCGGGATCGACGACGGTCAACCCGGCCTCTCCGCGAACCACGATGGCGTTGCTCCAGACCCACTCGCTCTGCCGCACCCAGACACCGTCGGCCACCTCGTTCAGCATCGAGTCACTGTGTCAGGTGTCGGAGCCCGACGCGAGGTGCCCTACCGTTGCGAAGGCGCTTTCGGGTTGCGGATGCGCAATCGGCACGACGGGAGGACGGGCCCATGTCGCACGTACGACGCTTCGACCACATCGGCATCACGGTCGCGGATCTCGACCTCGTGACCGACTTCTTCGTGGCGCTGGGCCTGGAGGTCGAGGGCAGGACCTTCGTCGAGGGCGAGTTCCTCGACACGGTCTGCGGCATTCCCGGCTCCCGCACCGAGATCGTCATGTTGAAGCCACCCGGCGATGGCACCCGCCTGGAGCTCGCGAGGTTCGTGCGACCCGACTCCGTGCCCGGCTCCCCGGCCGCCATGGCCAACGAGCTGGGGTTGCGCAACGTGTCCTTCGAGGTCGATGACCTGCAGGCAGCTGTGGACTGGGCTGCGACACAGGGCTACGGACTGGTCGGGGGCGTCGGCGAGTACGAGGGCTCCTGGCGGATGGCGTACGTCCGGGGGCCGGAAGGGCTCGTGGTCTCACTCGCCCAGCGCCTCGGCTGACGCCTCGCACCAACCGTGGCAACGCCATTGCGCAGAACGGCGTTGCCACGGCATGGTTCAGGAGGCCGTCACCACCAGGGTGTGCGAGCCGGCCTTGGTCGGGACGGTCACCTCGAGGCCACGGTTGGTCGTACGGCTGGTCCAGTCGGACAGCACCCGCCCGTCGAGCACGACCTGGGTCACCGTGCTGCCGCGCGGGACGGTGTGCCCGATCCAGACCTTGTCGGCCCCGACGGCGCTGTCGACGGCAAGGGTCGTCGTGTAGCGCGAACCAAGGACGGAGGCCGTCACGCCGGCGAACCCGCCGCCCAGCCGGATGTGCTCACCGGAGGCCGATGGCTGACCGGCCGGTACCTGCGGCACCACGACCAACTCGCCGTTGCCGAGGTCGGGCTGGAGGCCGAGCCACTGGTGGACGACCGCCCACGCGGTGCCGTAGTTGCCCCACGCCTGCATGAACATCGAGCGGCAGGTCCAGCAGCGGTCGATGTTGGCGCCCTGGTCCGGCGAGGGGAAGATCTCGGGCATCGCGCCCGGCTGCTCGTCAGGTGTCCCGCCCGTGGCGGGCTCGGCGAACATCGGGTCGGCCAGGGCGTGCGTGTAGCGCTGCTGCTGTCCGGCACCGAGCCGGCCGTAGTTGCCCTCACCGATCGACTGGATCGACGTGGTCAGGCCGAAGACGACCTTCTCGCCCTGGCCGTTCTGGCCACCGCCGCACCCCGTGTGGAACAGGCCGGTAGACAGGGGAGCCGTCCCGCTGTAGCAGGGGTCCTCGCGGCCGGCGAGCGCGGTGTTCCCGTGGGCGAACGGCGCGAGGCCGGGCACGGTGCGCCCGTTGACCTGCAGCTCGGCCTCCATCGGCGTCTGGCCGATCCAGTGCTTCTGGAACGACTGAACGTTGCCGGGATCGGTGAGCGAGTCGGCGTACTGGGACGCCGCGGCATACCACCACGCCCCGTCGAAGCGGTCGCTGATCTGGCGGGCGAGGGTGTTGGCCCACGAGAAGGTGGGGCCGTCGTGCTTTGCCTTCGCCATGGTGGCCAGGTCGTAGAGCCCGCGGATGTAGTAGACGGTGTTGTCGAGCTTCTCCGTGCCCATGCCGCCGCGCTCGACGTTGCCGAGGCCCTCGGGGAAGCCGTCGTGGTCGGCGTCGAGGGTGCGGGTGACGTACTTGAGGTTGCGCACCGAGAAGTCGTACATCTCGTCGCGGAACCCGTTGTCACCGGTCCAGCGCCACAGGAGCGCCACGGTGCTGGGGAACTTCACCGTCTCATCGGTGTTGAAGTTGTATGCCGTGGTGCCGTCCGGGTTGGTGCTGCGGGAGTCCTGGCCGTACCAGATCGACCCGTCCGACACGACCTCGTGCGTCACGACGCCCGAGCGGTTGTTGAGGATGTCGGACACCTCGCGCAACGCCCGTAGGTGGTCCTTGATCGCCTCGAACTGCCCGACCGGTACCGATGCGAACGCGGTGTACTCGGCGTCCGTGCCGAAGATCCACGGGTAGTCGGGGAAGCCTGCCCCGATCCAGGTCGCCTTGGCGACGGTCCCGGAGGGTGCGGGGAACTGCTTGCCCTGGTTGGTCCAGCGGATCTGCAGGTCGGTCGCCGTCTGGGTGAGGTCGGCAATGTTCTGCTTGCCCCACTGCACTGCGTCCTGCACCAGCGGGTCGCCGGGCAGGGAGAGCTGCGTCATCTGCGACAGCGCCAGGCGTGAGGCCTTCTTGGCGGCCAGGGCCGCACCGGGGTCGGCCAGCGCCTTGGCGAGCTCGCCACGGGCCGAGGTCAGTCCCTGGTCGGAGCCGGCGACGGCCAGCCAGATCGTCGTCGAGCCGCCGGCCGGCAGGTCGAGGCTGTAGGTCAGCCGGCCGCCGGTGCCCTTTCCGAAGGGTCCGTCGTCGCAGGCGGAGGGCTTGGGGTCTGCCGGGGCGCCCGTCTCGTTGCCGGTGCAGCGGTGGCCGGGCTRGGCTCCGTAGAACTGGCTGCCGATCTGCCCGGTGCTCGGGGTGGCTGCGGTGCCGACGACCGCGGCGTAGTGGTGGACAGGGGCCCCGGGCAGCGCACCGTCGTCGGTGAAGACGAGGTTCTTGCCGTCGTAGGCACCGATGTCCTGGAGGTTGTCGCTCGCGTTCGGGGTCACGCCGCCGAAGCCCCACGGGTACTGGCCCATCAGCTCGGAGTGCGCGTCGACCGAGAGCTTGGCCGTCCGGGCCGCACCCGGGTTGGTCACGGTCAGGCCGAAGAGCGCACCACGCACGCCGTCAGGCACGAAGTCCGTGCGCGCGACCCTGAGGCCTGCGGTGTCGGGCAGGTCGTAGCGGCTGTAGCCCCATCCGCTGGTGAACTTCGTCGCGGGCCCCACCCACTGGTCGTCGAGGCCGAACCACACGCCGTCGACCATCTTCATCGGAGGTGTCCAGACGCCGCCCATCTCACCGGTGATGTGCCAGCCGTTCGCGTAGAACCGGCCGTCCTCGAACCCGACGGAGTAGGCGCGGGTGCCGGCCGAGACCTCCCGCCGGTCGGCCAGGCGCGTGCTCACCGACAGTTCGTCGCCGGCCGCGGCGATCGCCGCTGCGGTCCCCCCTCCCCTCGGCGTGGCAGTGGCGGGCACCTGTGCCGCCATGACGGCCACTCCCAGCAGCAGCGCTGTTGCACCGGCAACGTGAGATCGAGACATCGTCGTCCTCCGACCCAGAAGGGGAGCGGCGCCGGGCGGCGTCGCCTGGGTGGTCTGGACGGTTCGCCCGAGGTTTTCGGACTACTTTGTCCGGACCTTGGGACGCTACACCCGGCCCTGCGGACCGGCAACGCAAGATCTCGTGCTAGCCAGCCGACGTCCCGACCGCCGCACTGGGGCTAGCGATCGCCCTCGTCAGCAGCGCCTGGGCCGACTCGCACATCAGGTCCGCAGCCTCGTCCCGCGACAGTCCCGCCATGTCGGTGAGCCAGACCAGCGCTTCGATCCCGGCGGCACTGCGGATCGCCAGAACGAGCCGGTGCAGCGCCTGGTCGCCGAGCTGTCCGCGCAGCGGTTCGAGGGCCTCGGTGATCCAGGCGATCGCCCGACCCTGCCGCAAGGGCAGCGGCGAGCCGTCTGCGTCACGGGGCTCGAGGGACAGCCGCAGCATGGTGCGCTGCTGGGCCTCGGTCTGCACGATCAGCGTCGTGAAGGCGCGGATGACGATGTCGAGCCGCGCGGCAGGCTCCGCGGGAGGGTCGTCGCCGAGCAAGGAACGCGCGCCGGTCTCGGGATGGGCGGCAGCCAGGAGGGACCCGTGGTTGGGGAAATAGCGGTATGCCGTGGCGCGCGACACCGAGGCCGCGACGGCGGCCTGGTCGACGGTCGGGATCTCACCCCTGGCCACCATGGCGCGCGCGGCGTCGACGAGCGCCCTGCGGGTGCGGCTCTTCTGACCGGTCCGGCCGTGGGTCTCGTAGGGCATTGACACACCGTTCATGATACGTCAGTCTCATCATGAGACTCCAGTCTCACGGACGGTGTGTCCGACCGGCGTGGCCACACGGCGACTCCGGTCGACTCCGATCCCCACGCAAGTCCGACGAAAGTGGGCGTCATGTCCAGCACGACCACGGTTCCCGCAGCCATCATCAGGGCCGAGGGCGAAGGAGAGCGTCGCTGGTTCTTCGGCGGCGGCGTCCACACCTGGAAGGTGCGCGCCCACGAGAGCAACGGCGCCTTCCTGCTGTTCGAGGACTCGATGTCCGGCGGGAAGGCGACCCCGCTGCATACCCATCCGGACTCCGACGAGACCGCGCTGGTGCTTGAGGGCGAGATCCTTATGCACGTCGACCGAGTCGACCACCACGTCGGTGCCGGCGGTGTCGCGGTCGCACCACGGGGAGTGCCGCACGCCTTCCGGGTGCTGTCGGCGAGCGCGAAGATCCTGTTCCTGCACACGCCGGGGTGCTGCGAGGCGTTCTACTGGGATGCGAGTGAACCGCTGGCCGAGGACGGGGTCGACGGCGCAGACGGTGTCGTCGACTTCGACCGGGTCCGCGCCTCCGCGCAGGCGAATGGCGGGATCGTGCTGCTCGGCCCGCCGCCGTTCGGGTGAGGCCCCAGGGTCACCCTCCCTGCGAAGCGGTCTCCTCGGACAGGACGGTGACGGCGCGCTGACGTCGTGTGTCGACGGTCAGCTGGAAGACGTCGGGGCGGTGGTAGTGGCCGACGGGGTCGAACATCCGTCGTCCGGAGGCCACCGCGGTGAGGTCGACCTCCGCGGCGAGGATGCCCTCCTCGTGACGCAGCGGACCGGCGACGATCTCGCCGTTGGGGTTGCAGATCACGCTGTTGCCCGGCTCGACCCACTCGGCCTCGGCACCCTCCTGCGCCCGCCACACGCGGTCGCGGTCCGGGAAGTCGACAGGGATCTGGTCCACGCGCAGGCAGGGGTTCACACCGAGCACCCACACCCGACCCTCCCGGGCGATGTGCCGCATCGTCGCGATCCAGCCGTCACCCTGGGCCAGGGTGGGCGCGACCCAGATCTCGACCCCCTGGGCGTACTGGTGGAAGCGCGCCAGCGGCATGTAGTTCTCCCAGCAGATGAGGCCACCCACCCGGCCCAGGTCGGTGGGCACCACGTCGAGCATCGAGCCGTCACCCATCCCCCACACCGTCCGCTCGGATCCCGTGGGCATCAGCTTGCGGTGCTTGTTGAGCAGTCGTCCATCCGGCCCGAAGTACAGGAGCGTGTTGTAGATCGTGGTCCCGTGCGGCTCCCGCTCGTCGACCCCGACCACCACGTATGCCGCCGCCTCCCGGGCGGCGGCGCCGATCCGTTCCGTGGTCGGCCCTGGTACGACGACCGCCTGGTCGACGAGGCGGGCGAACCAGGCCTCGTCGCCGTCCCAGATGGGGACCGAGTCGATCCAGATCGGCGTGCCGGGCACGAAGACCTCGGGGAACACGATCAGCTCGGCGCCCCGAGCGGCGGCCTCCGCGATGAGCTGCACGACCTTGTCGGTCGTCGCCTCGCGATCCATGAGCACGTAGGACGCCTGCACCGCAGCCGCCGTGAAGACTCTGCTCATCGAGGCACCTCCACCCGACGTCGCTCAGGTCAGGCCCAGGACGGGCGAGCCCTGCTCCTCACGGTAGACCGGTCGCCCTCGTGATGACCTACCTCAGCTGGCGGAGCGCAGGTAGCGGCCGAAGTGGGGGACGGTGAACGCGATCCGGCCTCGCTCGCCCGAGTAGATCAGACCCTTCTTGAGGAGCGCATCCCTTGCCGGAGAGAGGGATTGGGGTTTGCGGTCGAGGACCTGTGCCACCGACGCGGTGGGCACCGACTCGGTCTCGTCGACCTCCTCGCCGGCTTCGGCCAGCGTCAGCGCAGCGTCCGCCATGGCTCGCAGGTACTCCCGCTCGGCAGGTGTGGCCCGTTCGAACCGGGACCCGAAGAACCCCACCGCCAGCTCCGCCTCTGCCTCGGGTGCGGCCACCGTGATGTCCTCGGCCGTGATCGGCGAGCGCGGGGCGACGTCCCACGCGACCTTGCCGTAGGCCTGGACGAAGTACGGGTAGCCGGCGGTGGCGGCATACATCGCGTCCAACGCCTCGGGCGTGAACTCGGCCTCCTCGTCGGCGGCCGGCGCGACGAGGGCGAGGTCGGCCGCGGCGCGGTCGAGGCGGTCGATGCGTTGGTAGCGGAACAGGCGCTCGGAGTAGGACTTCGACGCGGACAGCACCGCCGGGAGGTGCGGGAGCCCGGCACCCACGACGATGACCGGCAGGCCTGACTGGGAGATCTCGTGGCAGGCCGCACAGATCGCCGAGACGTCGTCAGCCGAGAGGTCCTGCATCTCGTCGATGAAGATCGCGACGCCCCGGCCCACGTCGGCCGCCAGCCCACCCACGTCGGTGAGGAGCTCGACCAGGTCGATCTCGATGTCGCCGGAGTCCGCGCGGCCGGTGGCCACGGGAACGTCGATGCCGGGGTTCCACTTCTCCCGCAGCTTGGCGCCCGGAGCGGCGTCCCGCTGGGCAAAGGCCTTGATCACCCCGAGGACGTGGTCCACCTCGTCACCCGCGGGATGCCCGAGCTCCCGGACCGCCACGTGCAACGCCGCGGACAACGGCCGGCGCAGGCCCTGGTCGGGACGCGCCTCGAGCTTGCCGGTCCCCCAGCGGGCGCGGACGGCGGCCGAGCGCAGGGCGTTCAGCAGCACCGTCTTGCCGACCCCACGCAAGCCGGTGAGGACGATCGACCGCTCGGGTCGACCGCGCGCGATGCGTTCGATCACCACGTCGAAGGCGTGCAGCTGCTCGTCACGACCGGCGAGCTCGGGCGGGCGCTGGCCGGCTCCGGGCGCGTACGGGTTCCGTATCGGGTCCACGATCGCAGGCTATGGGGGTTTCTAGCGTTTCCCTGAGATTTCGGGATACGCACCGATCGTGTCGCCCTCGACGGGTTCGGGGCGGGGGCAGGTCGAGCTCAAGTCCGGCTTCAAGTCGAGCCCAAGTGCCGCCCAAGAGGCGCTGGCCACAGTGGTCCCACCAACAGCGCCGGACCGCCCGGCCAGACCAAGGATCACTGGAGTCATCCCATGAATGTCCGCACCATCACCGCCGTCGCCAGCGCCACCTTTGCGCTCGTGCCACTCGTCCCTGCAAGCGCTCACGCCGCCACCGTCGAGCGCCTCGACCGCAGCCTCTTCGACGGCACCCCGAGCGTGTCCGCCTCGAGCTGGCACTTCGACGGGCCGACCGCAGGGCCACTCGGAGGCGCGCTCGACCTGGTCGTCACCGCCTCCGACGGCACCTTCCCGACCGTCCCGGGTACCTGCGAGCCGGTCGACGTCCACGCGGTCCTGCAGGTCAGCCCCGGCGAAGAGCTCACCATCAGCACCACCGGTGAGGCCTGCGCCCACATCATCGACGCCAGCCTCAGCGTGAACGCCTACTTCGACAAGGCCGACCTCGCGTACGCCGGCGCCGAGCACAAGAAGGCCAAGGTCGTCGGGGACGGCCTCATCGCGGCAGCGCACAGCTGGCTCGGGGGACAGGCCAGCGTCTCGACGTCCGTCCGCTGGTGAGACCTGGGGGTGGGTCGCGCGGGTCTGCGCGGCCCACCCTCCTCGCTGCGCGTCAGTCGCGGGTGCGGCGGCGGACGATGTGCCCCACCACGGCAGGGATCCAGCCGGTCTCGCCGCGCATCCAGCGTCCCGCCACCAGGTTGTGCGGGACGACGACGAACGAACCCTTGAAACCCTCGGTCAGCGACAGGTCGGTCCCGAAGACATCGGTGACCACCTGCCAGTCGAGGTCGGTGTGGCGGTCGAGGTGCTCGCCGATCCCCACCGCGTAGCGCTCCACGACGGCGGCGTGGTCGGGGCGGTCGTCCTCCGGCGCGGCCGACCACGCGGCATACGCCCGGTCGAGGCCGGCACTGAGCGAGTCGAGGTCGTCGACGTCGACTCCTTCGGCGGTCAGCGACTCCAGGGCGGCGGTGATCCGGCCTCGCTCACCGTCACCGAGCGGGTCCACCAGTGGGCGCAGCGAAGCGCCGGGGTCGAGCGTGTCACCGGCATCGGGGAGCGTGCGCTCCTCCGTCTCGGGCACGTCAGCAGCGGAGTCGTCGCGGCCCCGACCGAACCACGCCATGGCCGTGACCTACTTGACCGTGGCGGAGCCCGAGTCGGCGACGAGCTGCTTGCCCGCGCCCTGCCACGCCTTCATGCCGCCGTCGAGGTTGGCGACGTCGAAACCCTGTTGCGACAGCCACGCCACGGCCCTGGACGAACGGCCACCACCGCGGCAGGCCACGGCGAGCGTGCCCGCATCGGTGTCCGGCAGCTCGTCGAGCCTGGACGGCAGCTCGCCGAGCGGGATGTGCAGGGCACCGGGCGCGTGGCCCGCGTCCCATTCGTCCTGCTCGCGCACGTCGAGCAGTACGGCGTGGTCGTGGACGTCCGTGACAGGAACCTGGGGGATGGTCATGCCCCCAATGAAACACCCCCGCCAGACCGCGCGGAAATCCAGTGGGCAGACCGTCCCCGCGGGCGGCACAGTGTGGCCATGACGAGCAGCGCGGCGGCGATCGCCCGGGTGGTGGCCACGGCTCGCGCCCAGGTGGGCGACCATCCCGCTCTCGTGCCGGTGCTCGACGGCCTGCCCGAGCTGCTCGCGGACCTGGTCGAGCGCTGGTCGCTCACCCTCGGCGAGGTGTACGCCGAAGGCCTGGGCGTCCCCGTGGTCGCCGTCGACGCCGACGGGACGCCTGCGGTCCTCAAGATCGAGCAGGTGGGCCCCGGCTTCACGGCCCAGGTCGCCACTCTCGAGGCAGGACACGGGCGCGGGTATGCCGCGGTGCTGGCGTCCGACGCCCCTAGCGGCGCCGTGCTGCTGGAACGCCTCGGGCCCAGCCTCGCCTCCTCTCGGCTGCCTGCGGTGACCCAGGTCGACCACCTGGCCGCCACGCTGCGGTTGGCGTGGGAGGTGCCGGTGTCCCTGGCTCCCGAGGTCGCTGCCGGGGAGGACAAGGCCGCGGTGCTGGCGGGGATCGTGCGCCGGTTCCGTCAGGGCGACGACGAGGAGCGTTGGGGCGCAGCACTGGACCGCGCCCACGAGCTGGCCCGTCACCTGTCGGCGACCCGCGATCCCGCGCGCGACGTCCTCTGCCACGGCGACCCCCACCCCGGCAATGCGTTGCAGGCCAACGGGATCCCGCGCTACAAGCTCGTCGACCCCGACGGGTTCCGGTGCGAGCCCGAGTACGACGTCGGCGTGACCCTGCGTGACTTCAGCAGGGAGGTCCTGGCCAGCCGGGACCATTCCCTGGCCCGCGAGCGGCACGAGGCCCTGTGTGCGCACGCGGCCGAGCTCACCGGCACCGACCCGGAGCGGGTGGGGCAGTGGGCCTTCGTCGAACGGGTCACCACCGGCCTCTACCTGAGGTGGTTCGACGACGAGGAGGCAGCCGAGTCCTTCCTCGACGCAGCCACGGTGCTGCTCCGGGACTGACCCCGACGAGACGTGGGCCAGCGGTGGACCACGAGCCTCAGTCCTTGGCGTCGCCCCGCGCGCGACCGTGCCTCGCGTGACGATAGGTGAACGCTCCGACCGCGATCGCGACCAGTCCGACCACGGTCAGGCTGGTCGAGTCGAGGGGCTTGTCGATGGCCGTGACCGGGACCACGAGGACCACACAGAGGAAGAGGGAAGCGCCCAGAGCCCGGAGGACTGCCCGTGCAGGCCTCACAGTCCCCCTCAGACGTCTCGTCGCCGTTCTCTCACCCTCTAGAGTCCGTGGACGCTGCTCGGTGACGGACGAGCGGACGACGGGACGCCGGCCACGGGTGGATGATCGGGAGATGGACCCCCCACGGCCACTGGTGGGACGCGCTGCCGAACAGGCGCGGCTACTCCGCGCGCTGGACGAAGCCGTGGCTGGGAAGCCGGGGGCGACGCTGCTCCACGGCGAGCCCGGCATCGGCAAGACCAGCCTCGTCCGCGACCTGGTCGAGCGCGCACAGGCGCGAGGGTTCCACGTCCTGTTCGGCCAGTGCCTCCGGTTCGGGGCCGAGGTCACCACGCACCTGCCGTTCACCCAGGCATTCGACCGCTGGGGGCGAGGCGTCGGCGCCGAGACCCTCGACCGGGTGTTTCCGGGTGCGGTTTCCCACGGCAACGTGCTGGGACCCCGCGGCGGCGTTGCCGACCCCGGGCCGCAGGGACTGCTCTTCCAGCTTGCTGGTGCCGTGGACCGGCTGGCCGACGACGCACCCACCCTCGTGGTCGTGGACGACCTCCAGTGGGCTGACCCGAGCTCCCTCGATGTCCTCTCCTTCATCGTCGCCGGACTGCACCCGGGTCAGCACCTCACGCTCGCCCTCACCTACCGGGACACCGAGCTGGGTGATGGGCACCGGCTGTACGGCTGGTTGGCCGACGTGCGACGCCTCACCGCCGTCCACCACCTCCGCCTCTCGCGCCTCAGCGCCGGCGAGACGGAGCAGCTCGTGCTGCGGCTGCCAGGCGTGCAGGCCGATATGGCGCTGGCAGAGAGGGTTTTTGCCCGTTCCGAGGGAAACCCCTACCTCGCGGAGCTCGTGGCGCAGGAGGTCGGCGATACCGACGGTGCCGGCGGCCGACTCGCCCAGGCGCTGCTCGCTTCGTGGCACCGACTCGGTCCCACGGCCAGGTCGGTCACCCAGCTGGTGGCCGTCGCCGGGCGTCCCGTGGCGTTCCGCGTGCTCGAGGACCTCGCCCGACGGCGTGGAATGGCGGCCGACGAGGTGACGGCCGCCGTGAGCGAGGCGGTCGGCGAGGGCATCACCGTCGTTCAGGACCGTGAGGACGTCTGGTTCCGCCACCCCCTGCTGGCCGAGGTGGTGGTCACGACGCTGCCCCCGTGGGAGCTCCCCGAGGTCCATCGCGCCTTCGCCGCCGGCTGGGAGGCCGCCGAAGGCGTCACGGACGCCGAGCGCGCGACCCACCTCGCCCTGCACTACGCCGCCGCCGAGGACGTGGAACCGGCCTTCAGATGGGCTCTGCGCGCCGCGGACGAATCCCTCAGGCTCCACGCGATCAGCGAGGAGGCGACACACCTCGCCACGGCCGGCGACCTGCTCGAGCTGGTTCCGGCTGAGTCGAGGCCGTCCAGGACCGAGCTGCTCACGAGGGCCGGGCGGTGCCTGATCGCCGCCGGCAGACCGGCCCTGGCCGTGGAGTTCTACGAGCGGGCGCTCTCGGCCGTCGATCCACAGGAGGAGCCGCTGGCCGCCTGCCGCGTCCTGATGGCGCTGAACTTCGCCAAGGGGACCAACATCACCGGCAGCGCTTCGGCCGTGGTCGCCGACTTCGAGCGAGCCGTCGCCCTGACCGACCCCTTCCCGGACTCGAAGGAACGGGTGCTCGCGCTCGCGCACCTGGCCAACTTCGAGGTCTTCGAGGGGATCGCCGCCGGTGCGGGACACGCAGCGGAGGCCGTCCACCTTGCCGAGGCACTGGGTGCCGACGACGCCCTCGCCTGGGCTCTGGTGGTGCGCGCGCAGACGTCGTGGGGCACCCATGACGGCGTCGTCGATGCGGAGCGGGCGTGGGCTCTGGCCCGTGGGGTCGACGAGACCGAGCTGCTCATCAGGGTGTCGGTCAACGTCTGCAACAGCTTCGAGTCCGTGGGACAGCTCGCAGCGTCGGCGTCGCTCTCGCGCGAGGTCTTTGCGCTCATGCGGGAGCGCGGCAGCGCCCAGGGCATCTCCTGCACCGGTGCGCGCGCAGCGCTGACGCTGGTCCAGCTCGGCCAGTGGGACGTTGCGCGCTCCATCATCCGCGAAACGCTGGCCCTGCGGCTGAACACCCGCTGGGGAGCGGCCGCCCGGTGCGGCGCGGCCGTGCTCAGCGCCCTGGAGGGCGACGTAGCCGCAGCCGACGCGCACCTGTCCCGCGCCAGGGAGCTGATGCCCGTCAGCGGCCTGGGGGACGAGTTCATCCTGAGCGAGATGCTGGTCGCCCTCGAGCTCGGACGACCTCGACGCACCCTCGAGCTGGTCGAGACCTGGATGACCCAGGCCGTCGCCCTCGACCACTCCGTGGCCGACGAACTCCTCCGGCTGGCGGCGCGCGCCGCAGCCGACCTGGCGGACGCCGGTGCGGGCGCGTCCGACGAACCGAGGACCTCCGCGATCTCCTGGCTGGAGCGCATCGAGTCCCTGCGTGGTGGCTCGCCGCCGCCGTTCCTGCCCTCCGGGCTGGAGGACGCCGTCCACCCGGCGTGGGGCGCTCTCTACGCCGCAGACCGGGCCAGGTGCCACGGCGAGGACCCGACGTCGCTGCCCTTGTGGCAGGCGGCGGCTGAGGCGACCGACCGGGCCGGACTCCGGTTCGACCACGCCAGGTCGCTGTACTTCCTCGGCCGGACGCTCCTGGCAGAGCCGAAGGGTCGCGAGAGGGCGGCCGACGCGCTGGGCCGAGCGGCTGCCATCGGCGACGAGCTCCGGGCGGCCCCGCTGGTTGCCCTCGTCGAACAGCTGGCCCTGCAGGCGCACCTCTCCCTGGTCGACCCCGGCGAGCACCACCCCGCAGCCGAGCCGGTCACCGAGCTGGTGGGCGTGGCCCTGACCCCGCGCGAGGCCGAGATCCTGGACCACATCGTCGCCGGGGAGACCTATGCGCAGGTGGCGCGCCACCTGTTCATCAGTGAGAAGACGGTGAGCGTCCACGTCTCCAACCTGCTCCACAAGACCGGTACGTCGAGCCGAATCCAGCTCGCCGCCCTGGCCGTGCGATCGCACGGGGTCCGGGACACCGCTACTTGAGGAGGCGGGACATCCGACGGTCGGCCAGCGGCTTGCCACCGGTCTGGCAGGTCGCGCAGTACTGCAACGACGAGTCGGCGAACGACACCTCGCGCACCACGTCGCCGCAGACCGGGCAGGTCTCCCCGGTGCGGCCGTGCACCCTCATCCCCGCGCGCTTGGCGTCCTTGAGCTCCTTGGCCGGCTTGCCCGAGGCGGTCGCGACGGCCGCGGACAGCGTTCCCCGCAACGCGGCATACAGGCGATCCACGGCCTCGTCGTCGAGGCTGGCGGCCATCGCGAAGGGCGACATCCTGGCGACGTGGAGGATCTCGTCGGAGTAGGCGTTGCCGATCCCGGCGATGAACCCCTGGTCGCGCAGCAGCCCCTTGATCTGTGAGCGTCGCCCGGAGAACAACGCCCCGAACGCCTCACGGGTGAACTCGTCAGCCATCGGATCGGGTCCGAGGGAGGCAATCCCGGGGACGTCGTGCGGGTCACGGACGAGATAGGCGGCGAGACGCTTCTTGGTGCCCGCTTCGGTGAGGTCGAAGCCGGACGCATCGGAGAACCGGGTGCGCAGGGCGATCGGTGACTTGCCCGGACGCAGCACCGTGTTGGGCATCGCGTCGGACCACCGCAACCAGCCGGCGCGGGCGAGGTGGAAGACGAGATGCACTCCGTCGCAGTCGATGTCGACGAACTTGCCGTGCCGGGACACAGCGTCGACGGGAGCTCCGCTGAGCGCCTGCGGTGGCGGGTCGAAGGTCTTCAGCACCGAGAAGGACCCGAGCTCGACCCCTGTCACGGCGAGCCCGACGGTCCGCTCGGCGAGGAAGTCGACGAGCGCCTGGACCTCGGGCAGCTCCGGCACAAGGCCGAGTTTGTCAGAGATCCGCAGCGGATCCGCGGGAATCCCAGCACCGACAGCCCCCTTGCGCGGCGGTGCGACGATGGAGCCATGACGACGACGGCCGCCCCCCACGAGCTGCTGCGGCTCAAGTCACACACCGGACGGCTGGCCCTCACCACCACGGTGCTGGGGAGCGGGATCGCCCTGCTCGACAGCACCATCGTCAACGTCGCGCTCCCGACGATCGGACGCGACCTCGAGGCCGACCTCGCCGGGCTCCAGTGGGTCGTCAACGCCTACGCGCTGACGCTGGCCGCCTTCATCCTGCTCGGCGGCTCACTGGGCGACCGGTTCGGGCGACGGGCGATGTATGCCGTGGGCGTGGGCGGGTTCGGTGTCGCCTCGGTGCTCTGCGCCCTATCGCCGACGGTCGAGGTGCTCATCGCGGCACGTGCCTTCCAGGGTCTGTGCGCTGCACTGCTGGTTCCCGGCAGCCTCGCGATCCTCCAGGCGTCCTTCCACCGGGACGACCGGATGGCTGCCATCGGCGCCTGGACCGGCCTGCTGGGCGTCGCCACGGCTTCGGGACCTGTCATCGGCGGCTGGCTCGTCGAGCGTGACTGGAGGTGGGCCTTCTGGCTCAACGTGCCACTGGCGGTGGTGGTCGTGGTGCTGAGCCTCAAGTTCGTGCCCGAGTCGCGAAATCCGTTGGCCAGCAAGCACGTCGACGCAACCGGGGTCGCCCTGGCCGTGGTCGGACTGGCCGGCCTCACCTATGGCCTGACGTCCCTGTCCGACGGGCTCAGCGCCTCGGCCCTGACCATCGGTGCGATCGGCGTGATCGCGCTGGGCGGGTTCGTCCGGGCTGAGCTGCACACCCACGACCCGATGGTTCCGCCCTCGCTGTTCGCCAACCGGGTGTTCACCACCATCAACCTCGTCACGCTCCTCGTCTACGCGGGACTGTCCGCCGCGCTGCTGTTCCTCGTGCTCTTCCTCCAGACCGTGGCTGGCTGGTCCGCGCTCGAGGCTGGTGCCGCGACCCTGCCCCTCAGTGTTGTCATGCTTCTTCTCGCCGGCCGCTTCGGCAGACTGGCCGCCAGGTCCAGCCCACGCCCCTACATGATCGGCGGAACCCTCGTCGCCGCAGCGGGATTCGTGCTGTTGGCCATGTCGCCGAGAGAGGCCTCCTACGTCACCAACGTCTTTCCCGGCATCACGCTGGTGGGGCTCGGCCTCGCCATGACGGTCGCCCCCCWGACCGGCACCGTGCTCGCCGCCGCGCCGGACGAGCTGGCCGGCACCGCGAGTGGCGTCAACAACGCGGTGGCGCGCACGGCCGGCCTGCTCGCCGTGGCAGCCCTTCCCCCGCTGGTCGGGTTGGGCGGCGCCGACTACGCGTCGGCCGACGCGCTCGCGCCCTCCTACCGACTCGCCATGCTGGTCTGCGCCGGGCTGCTGGTCGGCGGTGCAGCCCTGACTGCCTTCGGCCTGGCCCAGCGCGAGACGCCGTGCGCGGACGCACCCCACCTCGACGTCACGGCTCGCTAGCTGCGCGGGCCGTGCCCTACAGGTCGAGGGCGATGCGCAGCAGCCGCACCAGCCCGTAGCCGTCGCCCGCGCGGCATACCGGCACCTCGCGCTCGTGGCGGCCACGCGGTGCGGCGAACTCCTCCAACGACACGGGTATGCCGTGGGACAGCACCTGCTCGCCCGGCGTCAGCTCGCGGATGGCGATGGCTGCGACCGTGTGCGGCCGTTGCTCGGCGAAGTCGCCGTAGATCTTGGGGTCGTGCTGGCCGTCGTCACCGACGAGGACCCAGCGGATGTGGGGGAACTCGTTGGCGAGCCGGTGCAGGCAGGCCTGCTTGTGCTCCTGCCCCGACCGGAACCACCCGGTGTTGGTCGGACCCCAGTCGGTGAGGAGCAGGGGGCCCGGCGGGTAGCCGTGACGTCGAAGGAACCGGGTCAGGGTCGGCGCGGTGTTCCACGCGCCGGTGGAGACGTAGACCATCGGTGCGTTCGGGTGTCGTTCGAGCAGCTCGCGGTACATCGTCGCCATGCCGGGCACGACGTGTCGGGCGTTCTCGCTCTTCACGAAGGTGTTCCAGGCCGCGATCATCGGGCGAGGCAGGGACGTCGAGATGACCGTGTCGTCGATGTCGCTGATCAGGCCGAAGGTCTCGTCGTCGCCCACGATCATGACGGCCGCCACCACGTCCTCGGCGTCGGCCGCGCTCACCCTGACCTCGTGCCAGCCGGGCTCGAGTCCGTGGCCCTTGACCTTGGTGTCGATGTAGCCGCTGCGGTCGCTGCGGGTGTGCACAGTCTTGGCGCCGACGGTGATCGTCACGGGGACGTTCATCGCCGGTGCGGTGACGAACGCGCGCCAGCCACGGCGCTCGTCCTCGGCGGACCGGAGCTCCGCTGCGGAGGCGCCGGCGTCGGCGCGCTCACCGGGCTCGGGTCGCCGGGTCAGCAGCACCCTGCCGAGCACCCGGGCGAACTCCTGCGAGCCGTAGCCGGTGTGGGCCACGATCCGGGTCTGCCAGCCGCGGCGTCTCAGCGCCGAGTCGACCCGACGGTGCCAGGCGTCCTCGACGATGGAAGCGCGATGCGGTCTGGCCATGGACAGACCCTATGGCCTCGTGAGCACCGTCCTGAACTGGTCGACGAGTCGATCACCGGTGGCGCCGGGGCCGTCGAACTCGAAGATCTGCTCGCCACGGCTGGCGATGAGCAGTGGCCCTCCGCCGAGGTCGAAGTCCTGGGCGAGCTCGAAGTCCTCGGCGGCCAGCTCACGGGCCCGCTGGCTGGCCGCGAACAGCTCGACAGCGGGACCGTCGAGACCGAGACCCGCGCAGATCGACTCGAGGACACCCGGTGCGTCGAGCGGGCGCGACTCGACGAAGTACGCGTGCTGCACGGCACCCAGGACCGTCGAGACGGGCAGCTCGCCCGCAGCGAGGAGGGCGATGAGGCACGCGGCCGGTGCGTTGGCGGCATACCGGCCGGACTGCACGACCTCCACGTCGACGAGCGAGCAGGCGGCACTGAGCACCGCGCTGACCGAGGGCAGGTAGGCCCACGAGTCGGGATCGTAGATGTCCATGACGTAGACGAGCAGGGTCGACGGGTCGGCCGTCGACGGCAGTCCGTGTCCTGTCCATCCGGTGGTGGAGCGGCCCGGAACGCCGAGTCCGGGGAGTCGCGGCTCGTGTCCGCAGCGCAGGCCCAGCCTCGTCGACGGGCGGGGGGTGCCACAGCCGGTGAAGCCGCCGCGGCAGGTGCGGGGAGCACCCTTCATCTCGCAAACCTCCTGGGGCAAGACCGCTGCCCGTGGATGCACAGTCCCGGTAAAGCAAAAAGCAACCGGGATGGCCGTGTGGCCAAACCCGGTTGCTTCAGGTGAAGCCGAGACTAGCTCACAGCGCCTCGGAACGCGAGGATCGAGCTTCGGCGACGATCTGGGAAGCCAGCACGCGCAGCTTGAGGTTCTGCTCCTGGGACTGGCGCCGGAGCAGCTCGAAGGCCACGATCTCGCTGATCGAGTGCCGGCCCATGAGCACGCCCTTGGCCTGTTCGATGACGGCGCGACTGGCCATCGCCTGCTCCATCTGCGCCGCCACCTGACGGGCGCCGGCGACCTGCACGGCAGCTGCCAGGGCATCGGCCGCGCGAGCGGCAGCCATCCGCACGAGCACCAGGTCGCTGTGGTCGAACGCGTGCCGCTCGTAGCCGTAGAGGTTCAGGGCCCCGAACCGCCGCCCCCCGGACTCCAGGGGCAGCGCGAGCAGGGACTGCACCTCGCCGGCCTCGCAGCCTGCCATGAAGGCGGGCCAGCGCTCCTCGCCCCCGGCGAAGTCGACGAGGTTCTCGCGCCCGTTGCGGAACGCGTCCAGACAGGGCCCGTCGCCGACGGCGTACTGCACGGCGTCGATCTCGAGCGTCCCGGCCGTGGTGTATGCCGCGGTGCGCGGTCGGTCCTCCATGACCACCGTGACCCCCACCGCGTCGCAGCCGTCGATGTTGGCGTTGACCGCGGCCACCAGCCGGTCGAGGTAGGGGGCGAGGTCGTCGAGACCTTCGAGTGAGCCCGCGAGCTCGGACATCAGGCGCTGGGCCGCGGCCAGGCTGCGGTCGCCGGCGTCCTGGTGGAGCGCCTCGGCCTCACGCGCGTCCTGCTCGGTGATCCGCGTGGCGGGTGTGGTGCTCGAGAGGTCCCCGGCAGTCGCATCGTCCGCACGGCTCGGGATGCTCGGGGGGTTGTCCGGAGTGAGGTCCGGGACGGAGGCCAGCTCGGCCATGGGCGCTCCTAGGCGACGTGGTGTTCACGCTCACCGTACCCGCCAGTCGGCGTTCCGGGACCACAAACTTCCGGTATGCCCGGGTGGCCGCCCGAGCGCGGACGTGCGGTGGCGTGGACTCGCGGTTAGATGTCGGGATGGCACACGCGCGGCTCCGACCCGGGGCCCCCCGGTGAGCGAGCAGCCCTCGTCGGTCTTCCGCAAGGGCAGCCGGTCGGCGCCGGACGGTTACTTCCGGTGGGAGGCGGCCGGGCTGGCCTGGCTCGCGAGCGCGCCGGGCGGGGCCGAGGTGGTCACCGTGCTCGACGTGGCCTCCGACCACCTGGACCTGCGGAAGCTGACCTTCGCCAACCCGGACCCGGCGATGGCCGAGGCGTTCGGCGCCGCCCTGGCCCGGACCCACGATGCCGGCGCCGCGGCATACGGGAGCCCTCCGGATGGCTGGGAGGGCGACGGCTTCCTCGGCCCGGCCACCGAGCTGCTGCCCCTGCCGCTGCGGCCGGCCGAGACGTGGGGCGAGTTCTACGCCGAGCAGCGACTGCTCCCGATGCTGTCGATGGGGGTCGATAGGGGTATCTACCAACATTCCGATATTGCGCTCTTCGAGCGGTTGGCGCGCCGGGTGAGCCACGGGGAGTTCGACGACGGGGCGACACCGGCCCGCATCCACGGCGACCTGTGGTCGGGCAACATCGCGTGGACCCCGAGCGGGGGAGTCCTCATCGACCCGGCGGCGCACGGTGGCCACCGCGAGACCGACCTGGCGATGCTCGCGCTGTTCGGGTGCCCGCACTGGGACTTCGTGATCGGCGGCTACCTCGAGCAGCACCGCCTCGACGCGCAGTGGCCGCAGCGGGTGGCGCTGCACCAGCTGCACCCGCTGATGGTCCACGCGGTGCTCTTCGGATCCGACTACCCGAGCCGGGCGGTCGAGCTCGCCCGCCGCTATCGCTAGGGGTCGCGCTCAGCCGTCCAGCAGTCCGCGGAGGAAGGCGGCCTGACCGACGTGCTGCTGGTCGTCGTTGACCACGCTGACCAGCCGGACCCCCAGCGTGACCGGCGGGTCCCAGCGCTCGTCGACCACCCGGCCGAGGTCGTCCGGGGTGAGCGGCCGGACGTAGTCGACCGTGACGGCGTGCACCGCGTCGAGGTAGCCGACCAGCTGGTCGGGGTCGAGGCCGCGCACCCGGGCGACTTGGTCGGGGGTGTGGCCGTAGCCGGTGTCGGCCGCCACGAAGGGCAGCCCGAACCGCTCGTGCCAGCCCGCGCTCGTCCACACCTGCTCGTGGTCGGCGACCTCCGCGATGTGGTCGTCCTGGATGCGGGTCAGGTGCCAGACCAGCCACGCGATCGAGTTGGAGTTCGGCGTCGGACGCTGCGCGAGCTGTTCCGGCGACAGTCCCCTGACGGCATCCTCGGCACCCTGGCGGATCCGGGTGAAGGCGTCGACGAGCAGGTCACCGAGGGTCATGTCCGGATCCTAGGCAGATCGCTCAGGACGCGCCTCCCGGCCGGCTCGGGAGCAGCAGGGCCGAGTCGCCGAACTCGTGCCACAGGTAGCCGCCCCGCGCCGCCTCGTCGTAGGCGCGCTGGGTCAGGTCCTGCCCGGCCACGGCCTCGACGAGCAGCAGGTGCGAGGCCTGCGGGTCGTGCCACCCAGTGACCAGCCCGTTCACCACCCGGGGCGGGTCGTCGCGGGTGACCACCCGGGTCGTCCACCCAGACCTCGCAGCCACCTCGCCGCCGCCGCCGCTGTCGGCCCCGTCAAGGACCGCGGACTCGAGAGCGCGGGTCACCGTCGTCCCGACCGCCACGACGCGGCCACCGGCGGCTCGAGTGGCATTGACCAGCCGGGCCACCGTCGCGGGCACCTCGAACCACTCGGGCTGTGGCGCCTCGCCCGCCTCCTGCGACGAGACCCCCGTGTGCAGCGTGACCGCCGCGACGCCGATGCCGGTCGCGACCAGCCTGGTGACCAGTTCGGGGCTGAACGGCCTTGCGGCACTTGGCATCTCGGCGCTGCCCGGACGCGTGGCGAAGACCGTCTGGTAGGCCGCCAGCGGGTAGCTCCGGTCGAGATAGCCGTAGGCGATCGGCCTTCCGTACCTCACGAGGTGCTGCTCGAGCGCGCGCGGGCCGCTCACCGCTGCCCGCCAGAGCCGGTTGCCGCTGCCGGTGGGGGAGGAGTCGGCCCGCGGGTAGGGCGCCAGCAGGGTGAGTCGCCCGCCGGCCGGGAGCTCGAGCTCCTCGCCGACCTGCGCGTCCAGGATGGCGCGGGACGCATCCGGCGGGGTGCGCAGCTCGACCACCCAGGTGCCGTCGTCCAGCCTGGTCGCGGCGTGGACGACGACCGGGCCGCGACCGCCGGCCAGGGCGTCGAACTCCGCCGCGAGGGTGGCCGAGTTGTTGACCACGACCAGGTCACCGGGCGCGAGGTATGCCGGCAGGTCCCGGAAGCGCGCGTGCGCGACGCCCTGGTCGGTGGCCACGAGCATCCGCACCTCGTCCCGGGCGACGCCACGCTCCTCGGGTGGCCCGGGAGCAGTGGTGTCGTCGGGGCTGTCGACGCGGGTCAGCGGGGCGACGGACAGGCGGGTCACGCCGACGCCTCCTGGGCGAAGTCGGCGGCCCGGTACCGGCCGCTGGCCGGGCGCTCGCGAATCAGCGCTCGAATGGCCGGCACGACCGTTTCCGGGAGCGGTCGGTCGCTGATGTCCTCGCCGGGGAAGGCGGCCTGGTGCATCGCCGTCCGCATGTCCCCCGGGTCGATCGCATAGGCGGCGACCTGCGGGTTCTCGACGCCCAGCGTCAGGGTGACGTGGTCCAGGGCGGCCTTCGACGCGGCATACGCACCCCATCCCTCGTAGTGCTCCACCGCGGCGTCCGAGGAGATGCCCACCAGCACCCCGCCCGAGGCGCGCAGCGCCGGGAGGACGAGCTGGGTGAGGGCCAGCGGGGCTGCGACGTTGGTGTGCCAGACGTCGTCGAGCCCGTCGGGGTCGACCTCGGCCAGTGGCGGCAGTGGGGTGGGTCCGAGGGTGCTGGCGTTGTGCACCAACAGGTCCAGCCGGCCGCTCGTCGCCACCGCGGCAGCGAGCGCAGCGCGGTGCGCCGGGTCAGTCACGTCCCCGGCGACCTGGGTGATGGTTCCGGGCAGTGAGCCGACGGCCTCCTGGAGCCGGGTGGCGTCCCGGCCGTCGACGACCACGTGCCACCCGTCTGCCGCGAGGTCCCGGGTGAGGGCCAGGCCGAGCCCGGCCGAGCCACCCGTGATGAGGGCGGTGTGCATGGTGCCTCCAGTTGCGCTGTTCGGCTGATGGAGACATCATCAAAGTTAAAGTGAACTTGAAGTCAAGCCCCGATCCGAGGAGGAGTGGAGGGCGTGGACACGACCGACGTGCTGACCGTCTCCGAGGTTGCCGAGCGCAGTGGGTTCGCGGCCTCGGCGCTGCGCTACTACGAGCGCGAGGGGCTGATCGAGGCGTCCCGCACGTCGGGCGGCCAGCGACGGTATGCCCGCAGCGTGCTGCGCCGGCTGGCCTTCATCCGGGCTGCGGGCAACGTCGGGCTGACCCTCGACGAGATCCGACGCGAGCTGTCGAACCTGCCCGCCAACCGCACGCCCACGAAGTCCGACTGGCACCGCATCTCGGCCCACTGGAGGACGAGGCTCGACGAGCAGGTCACGGCCCTGGAGGCGTTGCGCGACAAGCTCGACTCGTGCATCGGGTGCGGCTGCCTCTCGCTGCGGCAGTGCGGCATCTCGAACCCCTCCGACTACGCCGCCTCCACCCCCGACGCTCCCGGGGCTGCCTACCTGCCGCCGCTCCTGCGGCGACCCCCGCGCTGACGGCGGAGAGGCGTTCATGACCCTCACCCTGCTCAGCTACAACATCCACAGCGGGGTCGGACTCGACGGCGTGCTGGACCTGCGCCGGGTCGCCGACGTCATCGCGGCCACCGACGCCGACCTCGTGGGGCTTCAGGAGGTGGACCGGCACCGCCGGGCACAGAGCCGGTTCGAGGACCAGCCGGGTCTGCTCGCCCAGCTCCTGGGCTGGCACCTCGCGTATGCCGCGAACCTCGACGCCGAGCCCGCCCACCCCGGCGCACCGCGAGCCCAGTACGGCACTGCCCTGCTGAGTCGCCTGCCGCTGGAGTCCGTCACCAACACCCTGCTGCCGTGCTTCCCCGACAGTGAGCAGCGCGGCCTGCTCGAGGCCACCGTCCTCGTGGACGGCACGGCCCTGCGGGTGCTCGGCACCCACCTGCAGTGGGACAGCGAGACCGAGCGGACCCGGCAGGCGGAAGCGATCGTCGCCACCCTCGACGAACGCCCGACCGTCCTCCTCGGCGACCTCAACACGACACCCGGCTCCCCGGCACACACCTGCCTCGCCGGGCGGCTCGAGGATGCCTGGACCGTCGCGGGTGACGGCGACGGGCACACCTTCGAGGCCGAACCTCCGCCACGTCGCATCGACTACGTCTGGGTGGGCGGGGGTGTGCGCCCCCTGTCGGCGCAGGTGGTGCGCTCGGATGCCTCGGACCACCACGCCCTTCGCGTCGAGGTCGCCCTGCCCGGCTGAGGGTCGCTGCCCGGCTGAGCACCCCAAGTCAGTCCCAAGTGGCGCACAAGCAGGTGAGCCGACGCTGGTCCCGACCAGTTCACCTCTGCCTTCGAAGGACGACCCACCATGACCCGCTTGCTCTACCGACTCGGCCGCGGCGCCGCTGCCCACCCGTGGCGGACGCTCTCCGCCTGGGTGCTCATCGCCCTCGTCGTCGCCGGTCTCGCCGCGACCCTCGGCGGCACACCCCAGGACGACTACGACGTCCCGGGCGCACGCTCCCAGGTCGGCATCGACCAGCTGCGCGCCCACCTTCCCGGCGCCGGCGGCACCGCCGCCCGCGTGGTGGTGCACGACCGCTCCGGCGACCGGCCCACCGACGCGACCCTGTCCGGCCTCTCGAGCCGGCTGGAGCAGATGCCGCACGTCGTGCAGGTGTTCCCCGCACAGCGTTCGGCCGACGGCGACACGGCAGTCGTCAACGTCAGCTACGACGCCCCTGTCACCGACCCCGACCTCATGGGCCACCTCGAGCCGCTGGACGCCGCCGTCGCACCACTGCGCGCCGCGGGTCTGCAGGTCGAGCTCGGGGGAGAGCTGCCCGAGAGCGCGGCCGCCCCGATGGAGGGTCGTGGCGAGATCATCGGCATCGTCGCAGCGCTCGTCATCCTCGTCTTCGCCTTCGGGTCCGTGGTCAGTGCCGGCCTGCCGATCGCCACCGCACTCGTCGGACTCGGTGTCGGCACCGCTGGCGTCACCCTGCTCGCCGCCGTCATGGACGTCAGCACGGCCGCCCCGATGGTCGCGACCATGGTCGGACTCGGCGTCGGCATCGACTACGCGTTGCTACTCGTCACGCGCCACGCCGAGTACCTCGCGCAGGGCTTCAGCGTGACCGAGTCCGCCGGACGAGCCGCCGCCACGGCTGGTCGGTCGGTGGTCTTCGCGGCCAGCACGGTGCTCGTCTCGCTGATGGGCCTGCGGCTCGCCGGGCTGCCCGTCTACAGCTCCTTCGGCTTCGCGACCGCCATCGCCGTGCTGTGCGTGATGGCCGCCTCGCTCACCCTCGTGCCGGTGCTGTGCCGCTTCGCCGGCCGTCGGCTGCTGCCCCGCACGGTCCGGCGCGGAGGCGCCACCCGGCGTGGCCGCGCGGCACGGGCCAAGGGCGGCCCAGCCCGTATGCCGTTCACGGCACGGTGGGCGGTCAAGGTCGCCAGGCGTCCGCTGCTGTGGGCGATGGCCGCCGCGATCGTCATGCTCACCCTGGCCGTTCCGGCCCTCGAGATGCGGACCTGGCCGCAGGACCCGAGCAGCCAGTCCACGGAGCTCACGACCCGTCGGGCCTACGACCTCGTCAGTGCCGAGTTCGGGCCCGGGAGCAACTGGCCGCTCACCGTCGTGGTCGACCGCTCCAGGCTCGGGGACGCCGCTGTGGCTTCGCTGGCCCGAGCCCTCGAGGAGCGCTCCGACATCGTCGACGTGACGCCCGCGGTCACGTCACCCGACTCGGCCATCAGCGTGTTCGACGCGATCCCCGCCTATGGGCCGACCGACGAGCGCACTGGTGCCCTCGTGCGCAGTGTGCGCGCCCAGCTGCCTGCCGGCGCTGAGTTGACGGGTGGCACGGCGTTCTTCGCCGACATCGCCCAGATGCTCGCCGGACGCCTGTGGCTCGTCATCGCCTTCGTGGTCGCCGTCTCGGTCCTCCTGCTGGCGCTGGTCTTCCGCTCGGTCGTGATCCCGCTCAAGGCGGCAGTCATGAACCTGCTGAGCATCGGTGCCGCCTATGGCGTCCTGACGGCCGTGTTCCAGTGGGGCTGGGCCACCGACCTGCTCGGCCTCGACCACCCCATGGCCGTGTCGAGCTGGGTGCCGATCCTGATGTTCGCCATCCTCTTCGGCCTCTCCATGGACTACGAGGTGTTCCTGCTCTCCCGGATCCGCGAGGACTGGGCACGCACAGGTGACTCGCACGGCAGCGTCGTGCGGGGGCTGTCCGCCACCGGACGGGTGATCTCGAGTGCGGCGGCCATCATGGTCGCGGTCTTCCTCGGCTTCGCCAGCGAGGTGGACGTCGTGGTCAAGCAGCTCGGCATCGGCATGGCGGCCGCGATCCTGCTGGACGCGACTGTCGTCCGGATGGTCCTGGTCCCGGCCACCATGTCGCTCCTGGGCGACTGGAACTGGTGGGTCCCCCGGTGGCTCGACCGCCTCCTGCCGCACGTGCGAGCAGAGGTCACGGACGAGGACCTCGACCTCGAGCCGGCCCCTCTGACCACGGCGCCCTCGGTGACCCGCGGCGGCGCGCCGGGCGACCCGGCATACCTGCCCGTGGCTGTGGGGGTGAGCGACACCGAGGACGTGGGCCTCTCGGACGAGGACCTCTGGGACGACGAGCTCGCAACCGTCACCAGCCGCTGACCGCCTGACCGAGAACCGTTGACCTGAGAGGAAACCTGTCATGACCACCACCACTGCACCCGCCTGGCCGGAACAGCTCACCTTCCCCGGACAGACGGCCGCCCACCCGGGACCGGTCGACATGACGATGATGTACGTCATGCACCACGGGTTCCGCCGGGACCTGGCGGCGTTCGCCACGGCGGCCGCAGCCACCCCGACGGAGGCGCGGTCGACCTGGCGAGCGCTGGCGGCGCGCTGGGAGCTGTTCGCCGAGGTGCTCCACCACCACCACGCGGGTGAGGACGCCGGTCTCTGGCCGGCCCTCCTCGAGCGCGCCGACGAGGCGGACCGCCAGGTCCTGGAGGCCATGGAGGCGGAGCACGCGGAGATCGACCCGATCCTGACAGCGTGCGCCGCCGGCTTCGAACGGCTCGCCCACCAGGCCGACGAGGACGCCCGGGCGGCCCTGGCCGTGCGGCTGTGCGCGGCCAGGGAGAGCCTCGGACGACACCTGCGGCACGAGGAGACCGAGGCCATCGCGATCATCCAGCGGGTGCTCACCCACGAGGACTGGGAGCAGCTCGAGGAGGAGCACTTCAGGGCCGGGGTCACGTTCGCCCAGGTGCTCGCCCTGGTGCCGTGGGCCGCCCACGACGTGCCGGGACCGTTGCGGCGTCAGGTGTTCGCGAAGACCGGTCGGCCCAACCACATCCTGTGGCTGCTCACCCGCCGGGCCTTCGAGCGGCGCGAGGCCATCGCCTTCCGCTATGTCGACTAAGCAGTCTGGGCGTCAGAAGGAGTAGCGCTCCCGCTGGCCGCGCAGCCACTGCGCGGCCAGCGGGATCTGCCATTCCTCGCACAGCTCGAGCGCGCGATCGGCGTGGCTGGCGGCCAGGTCCGCCTCGCCGACCGCGGCAGCCGCCTGGGCGAGGTAGGCGTCCACCGGGCCCATCGCGTTGCCCGAGCCGGCGCAGCACGAGTAGCCGGCAAACGCCGCCAGCCGGTCGTAGGCAGCCGACGCCATCGCGTGGTCGTCCAGGCCGAGGGACGCCTCGGCCGCGGCACACCAGTTGAGCATCGAGAACCAGTCGTCGTCGTCGACGCGCACGGCGTGGGTCGCGGCAAACTCCCTGGCCCGGTCGAGCTCACCGGCGCGCAGCCAGAACACCAGCATCGTCGAGGTCACCGGCAGCACACTGTGCTCCACGAACTGCTCGAGCACCGGGGCCACCTCGAGGGATCGGCCCTGCCACAGCCGCAGCGACATGAGGGCGCCGGCCGTGGCGTCCTCGGTCTGCGACAGCGTCATCTCCTGGTCCAGCCGGACGATGTCGTCCATCCTCTCGACGCACTCGTCGAACCGCCCCGCCATCGCCAGCCACGGCAGCTCCAGGCTGTCCAGCACGATGAGCCCGTACGGCAGCCGCAGCCGCTGGGCCCAGTCGCGCGCCACCACCGCGTGCTCCCACATCTCCTCGACCAGCCCGAGCTCCCCAGCCACCACGGCCCGCAGCGTCGTGGTGACGACGTACGCGCGTTCGTTGCCGAGCCGGTGGGCCAGCTCCATCCCCTCGGTGACGAGGTCTCGGCGCAGCGGTGCGGTGGACGTCCGCCAGACGGCGACGTAGGAGAGCTGGCAGGCGTCGAGCAGCAGGTCGTCGTCGCCGATCCGCCGGGCCATGGCCAGACCCTCCTCGACGAGCGCCATCCGCTCCTCGAAGGTCGAGCCGTAGTAGATCTCGAGGGCAAGGCCGAGCATCACCCGGCAGCGCAGCCCGCCATCGGCGGGAGGCAGCCCCGCCAGCGCACGACGCAGCGCCTCGACGACCACCGCGTTGACGGTGCCGTGGGGTCCCGACTGCCACAGCGCCCCCACGGAGGTCACGGTGGCGGCCCGACCGAGGAGCTCGACGTCCGCCAGCTCGTCCGCGACGGCGATGGCCGCCTCCGCTGTCGCCACCAGCGCCTCCCAGTCGCCCGACCAGCGCTGGGCGTCCGCGAGGTCCATCAGCACGTCGTACCGCTCGCGTGCGGTGGAGTCAGGGTCCTGCGGCAGGGTGTCGAGGGCCGACCGGAGCAGGTCTGCGGACTCCTCGTAGGCGTGCAACCGCCGCGCCAGGGCCGCTGCGCCGACGGCTGCGAGCCAGGCACGCGACGCGTGGGCCGGCCCGGCTGCCAGCCAGTGTCGCGCGACCTCGGTCTCTCGCCCGGGCCCGCCGGCCAGCGACTCCGCGACCCGGGCGTGGGCTCTCGCGCGACGGGCAGCGGGAATGGCTGCGTAGATCGTGTCGCGCACCAGCGCGTGACCGAACAGGTAGCGGTCGATGCCGTCCTCACGGAGGAGCCCCGCCTCGAGTGCGGGGTCGAGCTGGTCGAGCAGGTCCTCCTCGTCGAGGCGCGAGACCGCGGAAAGGGTGGCGAGGTCGAACTGCCGGCCGACCAGCGCTGCCCACCGCAGCGCCGACACGCTCTCCTCGGGCAGCCGCTTGAGCCGCCGGGCGAGCACGTCGTGCACCGCGGCCGGGGGGTGGGCTTCGGCCAGCAGGGCGGACAGGTCGCCGCCCTCGCGCGCCAGCCGGGCGTACTCCACGAGGAAGAACGGGTTGCCGTCGGTCCGCTTCCTCAGCGACGCGGCCTCGTCAGGGGAAGGCGTCGACTCGCTCACGGCCTCGACGACGCGCGAGGCCTCACCCGCCGTGAGCCCGTGCAGGTCGATCCGCACCGCGTGCCGACGGGCGAACATCTCCACCGCGTCGAGGAGCGCGTCGGCGGGTTCGGGGTGGCTGCGCCACGTGCCCACCACGAGCAGCCGGCCGTCCTGCACTGTCTCTCCGAGCAACCGCAGCACGCGCAGCGACGCGACGTCGGCCCAGTGCAGGTCGTCGAGCAGCACGACGACCGTGCGACCGGTCGCGGCCTCGGCCACCGCGCCCGCGATGGCCTCCCACGTGCGGAACCTGCCCCCACCGTCCTCGTCCTGGTCGGTCATCTCGGGCAGCTCACGCCCGAGCCCGCGCAGCACCTGCTGCCAGGGCCACAGCGGGGGCGCCCCGTCGTCCTGCGAGCACCGTCCGAGCAACACGGTCGCACCGCGTTCGTTGGCCACGCGGGCCAGCTCGCCCGCAAGGCGGCTCTTGCCGATGCCCGGCTCCCCGACCAGCGCGGCGAGGGCCACCGTGCCCGACTGGGCCTGGTCCAGCGCGCCGACGAGCTCGGCCAGCTGGGGCGACCGCCCGACGAGCGGCCAGGGCGGAAGCGTCGGGACGAACGACTGGATCCGGGTCGGCCCGCCGCCGCCCACGGACTCGGTGCCGCCGGTCGCCACGTCGGGTGTCCAGGACGCCGGCTGCCCCGCAGGCGACGCCGGTTGCCAGTCCAGGGCGGGGTCCTGCCGCAGCACCGCCGCCTGTAGGTCGCGCAGCTCCTGCCCCGGTTCGAGGCCGAGCTCCTCGGCGAGGACCTCGCGGACCTCGCGCAAGGCGTCCAGGGCCTCGGCCTGACGGCCCGCCCGGGTCAGGGCCAGCGCGCGCAGCCCCCAGAGTCGTTCGCGCAGTGGGTATGCCGTCGTGAGCGCCTCGAGCTCGCCGGCGACAGTAGCGTGTTGCCCGAGCTCCAGGGCGGCGACTGCCCGGTCCTCGAGGGCGACGACGCGCAGCTCCTCGAGCCGGGCGCGCTCGGCCACCGCGAAGGGTGCGTCCTCGAGCTCGAGGTAGGGCGTGCCGCGCCAGAGGGCGAGCGCCCGGTCGAGCTCGGCGACGATCGAGCTCAGCTCCTCGGTGGTGAGCCCACTGGCATCGTGCAGGCGCGCCAGCTGGCCGATCCGACGGTGGGCGCGGCTCACGGCGCGGTCGAACCAGGCGGCGTCGAGGTCGTCCTCGCCCACCCGCAGCGCATAGCCCGGCGCCACCGTCACCAGGACCGTCGACGGTGCCCGGGCCGCGCGCCCCGGCTCGAGCGTCCGGCGCAGGCCGGCGATGTAGGCCTGCAGGGTGCCAGTCACTCCGGGTGGCGCACCGTCCGCCCACAGCATGTCGACGAGGGCGTCCACCGACACCGGGCGCCCGTGGTTCATGGCGAGCGCGGCCACCAGGGCGCGCTGCTTGCGCGTGCCGAGATCGACCGGCGCGTCGCCGAGATGGGCCTGCACGGCGCCGAGGACACCCACTCTCATTCGCCCGAGAGTACGCGCGGGGCGCGCCGTGACGCTCGTGCTTTCAGGCGATATCGGCGACGCCGACCCATCACGCCGAGAGGCCGGTATGCCGCGTGGTGACCACGCGGCATACCGGCCCCCCTCTGTCCCCCGTCCCCCGTCCCCGTCAGGACTCTCTCTGCCCGCCCTCAGTCGGTGACGCGACCGTTCTCGACCAGCCGCGGGATGCGGTGGTTGCCCACGAACAGGCCGTGGGGGTCGACGGCCGAACGAATCCCCTTGAGCTGCAACCAAGTCCGCTCCGTGTAGGCAGTGCGAGGGTCGACGTCGGTCTCGGCGAAGTTGAGGTAGCTGCGGCCGTTGGACCAGGGCGACAGCACCTTGGTCAGCCGGTGGGCGTCCTGCTGACCCTGGGCCGCCATCTCCGGTGTCATCGCCATGGCACCCGCGAAGGTGACGAACTGCGCGTCGAGCCTGGACAGCGCACCGCCGCCTTCGTGGGTCCGGCCGAGCGCTCCTCCGAGCTGACGCAGCTCGGCCATCAGGAGCGAGGACGACGTGCCCGGCCCCACCTCGGACAGGAAGGCGTCGATCGCCTCGTCCGGGAAGGAACCCAGCATCGCCGAGTCGGACACCACGGGCGTCGGCCCCTCGGGATCCATGTGCAAGCGCACCAGCGACTTCGCCGGCACCCGCCCGAACGTGTCGATCTCGGGGGAGAGGGCTCGCAGGTCGGCGATCGCAGCCTGGCCGGCCTCGTCCGAGCCGAGCACGGCACCGTCGATGACGACGACCGAGCGGCCGCGCAGCATCTCGGGGATGTCCGGGATGGGCGGGAGGTTGAGGACGCGGAAGGACGTGGTGACGTCGTCGGGCGCGCCCGGAGCCCACTGGGCCCACCGGCGCAGCACGGGGTCCGCGAGCTCCCGGTCCCAGATGAGCATCCCCGCATAGGCGCTCTCGATGGCGTAGAGCCGGAACTCGAGGGCGGTGACGACGCCGAAGCTGCCGCCTCCGCCACGCAGTGCCCAGAAGAGCTCGGCGTTGCGGTGCACATCGGCCCGGACGTGCTCACCGTCGGCCGTCACCAGCTCGACGGCGGTCAGGCTGTTGGTGGCCAGGCCCAGACGTCGGGCGTACCAACCGATGCCCCCGCCCAGGGAGTAGCCGGCGATGCCGACGTCGGGGGAGCTGCCGTGCAGGGCAGCCAGGCCGTGGTCGCCGGCGGGCTCGGTGGCGTGCATCCAGAGGGCGCCGCCCTCGACGCGGGCGATCCGGCGCACCGGATCGATGCTCACGCCGGTCATCGCCGACGTGCGCAGGACGACGACGTCGTCCAGGCCCTGGGCGACGAGGGGGCCCGCGTTGTGTCCGGTGCTCTGCGGGGCGACCCGCAGGTCGGCGGCGGCGGCCGCGCGGACCACCTCTTGCACCTGGGCGACCGTGGTCGGTTGCGCCACGGCCGCCGGCCGCTGGTCGAGGGCCGCGTTCCACGGCAGGCGTGCCGCGTCGTACCCGGGGTCGCCGGGCAGGTGAACCGCACCGTCGCACAGGCCGCGCAGTGCCTCGGCGCGGCGGGTTGAGGTGGTGAGGTCGATGGTCATGGGTGACTCCTTGTTCCGCAGGTCAGAAGGTGTGCGGAACACGGTGCCCCCACCGACTTGGGCGGCACTTGGAGCCGGCTTGGGGTCGCCCGCCGGCTCGACAGATCAGCCGGTCATGACCCTCGCGCGTGCGGCCGGCTCCGGGGTGCTGGTGCGCTCGACCCGCGAGGCGACATCGGCCACGGTGTCCTGGAGCAACCCGACCAGCCGGTCGGCGACGTCGTCGACGCAGGCAACCGCGAGGCCCTCGACGGCATACGCGACCGTGTGTGGCGCGGTCTGGCGTCGATAGGTCCGCTCGCTGACCAGGGCGACACGCGCGTAGCGCTCCGCCCAGGCGTGGGCGTCGGGAGCCGACGCGAACGCGGTGGCGCACCAGCCGTCCACGTCGCCCCGCACGGCGGGGCGGGTCGCGGCCAGCCGCTGGGCCGTCAGCAGGCCCACGGCGAGCACGTTCTGGCGGGTCGACGGAGCCACGGGAAGCGCCGCGGCGGCGGCGCGGGTCGCGATGACCAGGTCGAGATCGAGGTCGGTCCCGGTGAGGCCGACCACGTCGGGGATGAGGGTGACCAGCCTGGGACGGTCGACGTCCCCGAGCGAGTCGTTGACCATCCGGGCGAGCGCGGCCAGCAACGGGTGGGTGCACGCGGGGTGGTCGCTCCAGCGCTCGCCGGCGAGGAAGGAGGCCATCTCCATGAAGCAGGCGCCCTTGCGAGGGTTGCGGTGCCGTCCCGCGGACAGGACAGGGACCAGGTCCGGCAGGGTCGTCTCGCGGCTCATCGCATCTCCCAGCGCACGGTCGTGGTCACCCGCCACGCCGCCATTTCCACTATGCGCCGGGGACGCTCGGGGCGCCACCCCTACTCGGTGCGATGACGGTCCGGTGGCGGTCGGCGCCGCTGAGGGGTCGTCCGGAGCCAAACCGCCGCATCCGCAAGGATCGCCTCGTCCTCCTGATGGAGAAGGCGCGCCCCTCCCTGCCGGATGTGTCGTAGTACTCCTGGCCCGACGATGGTGACTGCCGGGGGGACATCACCTGATCCGCAGCCCCGTCACCCATTCCTCGCCAGCATCTGGCTCTTGTGCAGGGAGTCCCGAATGACGGTCATCGAGCGCCTCTTCGACAACGCGTGGTACGTCGCCAACGCCTCGCCGACAGCCCGCGACCAGCTCGCCGCCGACGTGACGCGGGCGTGGATGGCCCGGGAGTCGGCGATCAGCGACGCCGCCAGCGCGTGCAGCGTGGCCGGCGTCTCCCCGGCTCGATCGGCCCTGGCCCTGTCGCTGAACAACGCCACCCAGGCGGCGTACGACCGGGCACGGTCCCGGGCCGCCGAAGCCGCACGCTGCACCGACATCATCGGCGGCCACGCCTTCTGCGTGCGCCGGGAGGTGCACCCGAACGGCGCCATGTCCGTCGAGGTGACCTCGTGCACGCTCATCCGGCGGGCGTCCCTGTCGGTGAATGGTCGCGGGCACGAGTGGAACGCCACCTTCCACGACCCGCAGGGCCGGCTGCGCGAGTCGTTCTCGACCGTGCTCGGCACCGATCCGTGGGCAGCCCTCCACACGGCGTGTGAGTGGATCGTCAGCGGTCAGCTCTGAGGCTCGCGAACCAGGGGGCCGAGACCGACTTGGGCACGACCATCTCCCAGGCGTCCAGCACGATCTCGGGAAGCCGCTCCAGCTCGATCGCCGCCGTCCACGCCTCGACCCACTGGTAGCGCAGGTCGACCTGTCCGGGCATGAAGAACACGTCGGGCTCCGACTCGACCAGGGCCGCCCGCTCCTCGCGAGGAAAGGCGAAGCCCATCTCGGTCTCGTCGCGGGAGAAGGCCAGCCACACGATGCTGCCGACCCGCCACTTCACCCGGTCGCGGACCAGTACCTCGTAGGCGCGCGGCAGTGGCGCCGCGATGCGGCGCACGTCCTCGACGGTGACGGCCACCCCACCACTGTCGCACCCGTCACTGACAGCACAGTCATGCAGGAGTGCGAGAAGACGTCAGCTCTCCGGGACGCTGGTCCGCAGCTCCTCCAGCCACGCGCGGGCGGTGACGTCGGACGGCATACGCCAGTCGCCACGGGGCGAGAGTGAGCCACCCGCAACGACTTTGGGGCCGTTGGGGAGCGCGGAGCGCTTGAACTGGTTGCTGAAGAACCGATGCACGAAGACCTCCATCCAGCGCCGGATCGTCGCGAGGTCGTATGCCGTGCGGCGGCCCTCGGGGTATCCCGCGGGCCACTCGCCGGACTCCGGGTCGGACCACGCGTGGAGCGCCAGGAACGCGATCTTGCTGGGGCGGTAACCGCGACGCAGCACGTGGTACAGCGTGAAGTCCTGCAACGCGTAGGGCCCGACGGAGTCCTCCGTGGACTGGAGCTTCTCGCCCGCCCTGGTCGGGACGAGCTCGGGGCTGATCTCCTGGTCGAGGATCTCGGTGAGGGTGCCGTTGACAGGGCCCTCGAACTGGCCGCTGCCGACCACCCACCGGATCAGGTGCTGCATCAACGTCTTGGGCACGCCGCTGTTCACCCCATAGTGCGACATCTGGTCGCCGACGCCGTACGTGCACCACCCGAGCGCCAGCTCGGACAGGTCGCCCGTGCCGAGGACGATCCCACCGCGCTGGTTGGCGGCGCGGAAGAGGTAGTCGGTGCGCAGGCCTGCCTGGACGTTCTCGAAGGTTACGTCGTAGACCTCCTCGCCGCGCCCGAAGGGGTGAGCCAGGTCCTTGAGCATCTGGGTCGCGGCCGGCCTGATGTCGAGCTCCTCCCACGTGATCCCGAGGGAGTCCATGAGGTGGATCGCGTTGGTCTTGGTGCCGTCGCTCGTGGCGAAGCCCGGCATCGTGAAGCCGATGATGTCGGTGCGCGGCCTGCCGAGTCGGTCCATGGCCTTGGCCGCGACGATGAGCGCGTGCGTGGAGTCGAGCCCGCCGCTGACGCCGATGACGATCTTGGGCTGCCAGGTGTCGGTGGCGATGGCCCGCAGCCGCTGCTCGAGCCCGGACACCTGGATGTTGTAGGCCTCGTAGCAGTCGAGCGCCAAGCGGGCCTCGTCGTCGGGCACGAAGGGGAACCGGTCGACCTTGCGGCGCAGCCCGATGTCACCCGACGGTGGCTTCAGGGCGAAGCCGAGGGTGCGGAAGTCCGCGCCGTCGCTGGCGTCGATCCGCTCGGCGCGGCGGTTGTCGTCGAAGGAACCCTGTCGGATGCGTTCCTGCCGCAACCGGTCGAGGTCGACGTCGACGACGGTGGCGCGGGCACCGTCCGGGAAGCGCTCGCTCTCCCCGAGCAGGTCGCCCATCTCGTAGACCATCGTCATGCCGTCCCAGGACAGGTCGGTCGTGGACTCACCGGCCGACGCCGCGGCATACAGGTAGGCCGCGTTGCACCGCGAGCTCGCCGAGCGGGCGAGCAGGTGGCGGTCCTCGGCGCGGCCCACGGTGATGGGCGACGCGGAGAGGTTGAGCAGCACGGTGGCTCCCGCCAGCGCGGCCTTGGCGCTCGGGGGGACCGGCACCCACATGTCCTCGCAGATCTCGACGTGGACGGCGAGGCCGGGGACGTCGTCGGCCTCGAAGATGAGGTCCGGGCCGAACGGGAGGTCGCCCTCCTCGTCGGCACCCGGCCAGTGCGGCGCGTGGAACCAGTCGCTGCGGGTGTCGTCGCCGGAGGCGAAGTGTCGCTTCTCGTAGAACTCGCGGTAGTTGGGCAGGTTGGACTTCGGCACGACGCCGAGGACCTCGCCGCGGTGGATGACGACGGCACAGTTGAACAGCCGGTTGCCGTGCCGCAACGGGGCGCCCACGACGACGACGGGAAGCAGGGTCCTGGTCGCCACGGCGAGGGTGACCACTGCGCGGTCGACCTCGTCGAGGAGGACGTCCTGGAGGAGGAGGTCGTCGATGGCGTACCCGGACAGGCTCAGCTCGGGGAAGAGGGCCACCGCAGCACCCTCCGCGTGCCGCAGCCGCACCTGCTCGACGACCGCCTCGGCATTGCGGGCGGGGTCGCCCGCGTGGACGGGGAGGGTGCAGGCCGCGACGCGGGCGAAGCCGTGGCGGTAGGCAGACGCGAAGTCCGACGATGAAGCCCCGTGGTCCATGGCCCGAGTCTGTCAGAGGGTCCGGTGCGAGGACCGGCGAAGGGTTCGCGTCGAGCCCCGCCGCCCGCCGTTCGTCCCGTTCAGCCGCGCAGTCGGGCCGCCTGACGGGTGAGGTGGTCACGCTCCGCCGCGCTGGTCGCCGCCCTGGCCGCCGCGGCATACAACGTGTGTGCCTGGTCGAGGTCCCCGGCCTTCTCGTGCAGGTATGCCGCGACGGCGACGTGGCGGGGGACGGTTGCGTCCACCGCGGCCAGGGCTCGGAGGCCTGCGAGCGGGCCGTCGACCTCGCCGACGGCGACGGCGCGGTTCAGCGCGACGACGGGGCTGTCGGTGAGCCGGGTGAGCTCGTCGTACCACTCCAGGATCTGCGTCCAGTCGGTCTCGGCCGCGGACCGGGCGTCGGCGTGCAGCGCCGCGATGGCGGCCTGGGCCTGGAACTCACCGAGCTGGTCGCGGGCCAGGGCGTCCTGCAGGATCCGCACCCCGTCGGCGATCGCGGTCGTGTCCCACCGGGAACGGTCCTGGTCGGCCAGCGTCACGAGCTCGCCGGCCTCCGTGCGGCGCGACGCCCGCCGGGCGTGGTGCAGCATCATCAGTGCCAGCAGCCCCGCCACCTCGGGTTCGTCGGATGCCGCAGCCAGCTGACGGGTCAGCCGGATCGCCTCCGCTGCCAGGTCGACCTCGCCCGTGTAGCCCTCGTTGAACACGAGGTAGAGGACGCGCAGCACGACCGCGAGGTCGCCAGGATGGGTCAGCCGCTCGCCCGAGATGGTGCGCTTGGCGCGGCTGATCCGCTGCGCCATGGTCGCCTCGGGGACGAGGTAGGCCTCCGCGATCTGGCGCGTGGTCAGCCCGCCGACGGCGCGCAGGGTCAGCGCCACCGCGGAGGTCGGCGAGAGCGCAGGGTGGCAGGAGAGGAACAGCAGCAGGAGCGTGTCGTCGGCCTGTTCGGTGGCGCCTGGCCCCGGCTCCTCGTGGAACCGCTCCTCCCGCCTGCGTCGCGCGGCCTCCGATCGCACCGCGTCGACGTACCTGCGCGACGCCACCGTGACGAGCCACGCCTTGGGTTCGTCGGGCTGCGCGGACGGCCAGCGACGGAACGCCTCGACGAGGGCCTCCTGCACGGCGTCCTCGGCCGCCGCGAAGTCTGCTCCGCGGCGGACGAGGATGCCGAGCACCTGAGGTCCGAGGTGCTTGAGCAGCTCGTCGAGCTCGCTCATCGCCTGGTCACTCCGTGATGACGGGCGGCTCGGACATGAACGCCCGGACCTCGATCCACTCGTTGAGGGGGACGCCACCCGGGCCGGGGGCCGACGAGAGGAACGCCGCCGCCTCGTGGGCGCGCTCCACCGAGTCGACGTCGATCACCATCCAGCCGGCGATCAGGTCCTTGGTCTCGGCGAACGGGCCGTCGGTCACCGGCGGCTTGCCCTCGCCGTCGTACCGCACGAAGGCGCCCTCGGGTGAGAGCCCATCGGCGTCGACGAACTCACCCCGCTCGCGGAGCGTGTCGGCGACGTGGTGCATGAACCCGATGTGGTCCGAGATCTCCTGCGGAGTCCACTGGTCCATGGGGATGCAGCCCTGGGGGCTGCGCTCCGGACCGCCTCGGTAGTGCTTCAGCAGCAGGTACTTGGCCATCGTCATCTCCTTCGTCCGTGCCGGCCATTCTGGCCGCCATCACCCCCAGGACGGAGCCGTCGGTCGGTTCTCGACATGGTCGGCGACACAACTTTCGGCCCACGGGGGGGAACTTCGGGTATGCCGCGTGGCTCAGCCCCGCACGGGGAGGTGGGCGTCGAGCCAGCCCACCACCTCGTCCATCACCTCGTCGCGGTTGGTCTCGTTCAGGACCTCGTGGCGCGCCTCGGGCCACAGCTTCACGCTGACGTCCTGCACGCCGAGACGGCGGTACTGGTCGGCGACCTGCTGGACGCCCTTGCCCTTGGCGCCGACGGGATCGAGTGACCCGGCGATGAGGTGGATGGGCAGCTCCTTGGGCACGCGGGCCACCTCCGAGTCGGCGTTGATGGCAGCGAGGCCGCCCAGCAGGTCGACGAAGAAGCCGCTCGTGAACACGTTGCCGCAGCGCTCGTCGGCGACGTACTTGTCGACCTCGGCCTCGTCACGGGAGAGCCAGTCGAACTTGGTGCGGTTCGGCTTGAAGGCCGCGCCGTACTGGCCGAAGGTGAGCTGGTCCATCAGGGCGCTGGGGTGGCGACGGCCGCGCAGCCGGGCCTGGGCGGAGGCGAGCGCGAGGCCCACCTTGCCCAGCGCGCCCGGGTCGCCGGCCGTGCCGGACAGCACCAGCCCGTCGAGCTCCCCGCCGAACCGCGTGACGAAGGAGCGGCTGAGGAACGAGCCCATGCTGTGGCCGAAGAGGAAGAACGGCAGACCCGGGTGCTCGGACAGCGCGTGCTCGGTCACGAGGTGCAGGTCGTCCACCACGGTGTCCCACCCGTGGTCGTCGGCGAAGTAGCCCGCGTCCTGGGCGGCGCGCGCCGTGGAGCCGTGGCCGCGGTGGTCGCTCGCGTACACGGCATACCCCGCGGCGGTCAGCCGTTCACCGAACCGGGCGTAGCGGTCAGAGTGCTCGGCCATGCCGTGCGCGACCTGGACCACGGCCTTGGGTGGGCCCTCGGGCAACCACCTGTTGACGTGCAGCTGGGTTCCGTCGGGAGTGGTCAGGGTGCTCGTGCTCGACTGCATTGCGCCTCATTCGCTCGGAAAGGTGTCGCCAGGGCCGCTGCGCTGACAATAGCCACGCGCGGGAGCCGTGACGGACCGTTGCCCGGCATTTGGTGGGGCGATGAGTTCTGCCGGGTGGCATGGTCTGTATCGACGAATCCCACCCTCGTGCGAAAGGCTCCGACCATGGCCAGAAAAGTCTCGGCCCACCTGTTCAACTCCGTCAACGGCGTCGTGGAGGCCCCCGACCAGTGGCAGTTCGACCGCTTCGGGCCGGAGGAGATGGAGATGATGGGCAAGGCCATCGGCGGCGTCACCGACGTGGTCATCGGCCGCAAGCTGTGGGACGAGTGGTCGCAGTACTGGCAGTCCGCGGGTGCCGACGACCCGTTCGGCCAGTTCATCAACCCGGTGCGCAAGCATGTGGTGTCCTCGACGCGATCGGGTGACCTCGGCTGGAACAGCACCGTCATCGACGGCGACCCGGCCGCCCACGTCCGGGAGCTCAAGGAGTCCGAGGGTGGGGACATCTCGGTCGTGGGCGGCATCGACACCATCCGGTCACTGTTCCTGGCCGGTGTCATCGACGAGCTGACGCTGACCACCCACCCGGTGGCTGGCGTCGGTCGTCGGCTCTTCGACGAGTCCGTGCCGGTCACCCGGCTCGACCTCGTCGACAGCCAGGTCACGTCGGTCGGGAACGCCGTCCTGACCTACCGGTTGCGGCCGCAGGACTGAGCCGAGCCACCACCTCCGGCCGGGTGAGGACCAGGCCCACCAGCTGGGTCCGACTGGTCAGCCCGAGCTTGTCGCGGATGCCGTCGAGGTGTCCCTCCACCGTGCGGACGGTGATCACCAGGGCGTCCGCGATCTCACGGTTCGACAAGCCCTGCGCGACGAGGGTCGCGATCTCCTTCTGGCGTTCGGTCAGGGCGGTGGCGGCGCGGTTGACGTCCCGGTCCCTCGGAGCCTCCCGCCGCGGCCCGCGGGTGACCTCGGCGAGGAACTCACCGGGGGACCCGGAGGCGATCTCGACCACGTCGACGGTCCCTATCGAGATGTTCGGCGTCACCGAACCGGCCGAGGGGAGGGTTGCCACCTCCCTGCGCAGGGCCAGGGCCAGCCGCTGCGCCGCACCGGCTGCCGTGGCACTGACCAGCACCGCGAAGTGTCCGAAACCCAGGGCAGCGACGAAGCGGTCGGCCCCGCGCAGCCGGTCGGCGAGTCCGACCATGACCGTGTCGGCGGCGTCGATGCCGTCCGCGTGCACGATCCCGCCGACGTTGGTCACCTCGATGATCGCCATGACCACCTGCGCTCCGGGAGCCTGACCTGGGTGTCGTTCCAGGCTTCGCTGGACGCGGTACTCCAGCTCGACGCGGGTGGGCAGCCCCGTCATCGGGTCACGCGAGAAGAAGGGGTCGACGACGTGGGGGGCCGGCACCGTGGAGTCGGGCAGCACCCAGTGACTGCCCACGATGGAGACCACGCGGTGCGCGTCGTCGTGAAGGCCCCGCGCGGTGATCCGTACGAGGGCACTGCCGTCGGGGCCGGGCACGAGCACCGCCAGGCTCAACGTCCGGGTCAGCCCCTCGGCAACGGCGGCGATGCCGTCGCCCAGCGGCGAGCGCTGGTCCTCCGGGAAGCCGTCGAGCCACTGGTCGATGGACCAGCTGCTCGCGTCAGCCATGCCGTGGTGTCGGAGGATGGAGGGGGACAACCTCAGCAGGTCGTTCGCCGGGTCGTAGTCCCACGACCCCATCGGCGCCCGGACCGCGGCGCCCTGGTCGACACGCTGGGTCGCCATCGCCACGCCCAACGAGTCGTGGATGGCGTCGCGGGCTGACAGCAGCAGCCGTCGATCGGCCTGGCTGAAGTCGCGAGGCGAGTCGTCCAGGACACAGATGGTCCCGAAGACGTCACCGTCGGGCCAGTAGACGGGGAAGCCGAGATAGGCCAGCAGCCCGCGCCGGGCATCGGGGTTCTCCACCCACTCCGCCTCGCTGCGGCTGTCAGCCACGACGAGCTCGGCCTGGTTGGTGATGACGTACTCACACAGCAGGCCCGGCTCGAGAGCCAGCCGCTCTCCCGGGTCGTAGTAGTCCTGCTCAAGGCTGGGTGCGGTCATCTCGATCGCACCGTCTTCCGTGTGCCGGGTCACGAGCCCCAGCTTCACGTTCATCGACCGTGCGAGGACGGTCATCACCAAGCGCCACGAGGCCACCGTCTCCTGCGACGGCGCCCTCGTGGTCATCGACTCCTGGTCCGGCATCTCCTGATCCCCCTGCATCGAGTTGTCTCCCCACCCGACGAGGTACCCAGGACGGCCCGCACCGTCGTGGCACCAAGACAGGTAGTTCCCCCCGTGTGTGCGGAGTCCTCGGCAGCCAGTCTGGAGTTGTCCTTCAGCACCCAGGCTGGTCCACAACTCGACAGAGACTGCACAGCACGTCGACCGGCCGCAGCCGGTATCCCCAGACGGCCCGGGTCGACATCCCGGAGGCGGGTGCGGTGACACTCGCCACCTTGAGCTGGTTGCCTCACCCGTCCTCCCCTTCCGGGTGCATGGGTCGGTATGCCGTCGGCCTGCTCACCGACCCGCGACCCCTGCAAAACGTTCGACAACCCCGCCCGAAAGTAGCACCACCCCTCGCGTCGACGTCAACACGCGGGATCGCTGGAGCAGTCGAACCATGACAACGCACATCGAGGTCCGGACCGGACCTCTCGACGAGGAGGTACCGATGTCAGCGCTACCCGTCGGTTCGGACGCGCCACACCCTCGGCGCGGCACCGACGCCGATGAGCAGCACGACTCCGGTGTCGGGCAGCACCACGCTCCCGGCGAGGAGGTTGACTCGGCCCTGATCGAGGCCGTCCGGGCGGGCGACGAGTCCGCGACGGCGACGTTGTACACGCGCTACCACGCGTCGGCGCTGAGGGCGGCGAGGGGCATCGCGGGGCACGGGGTTGCCGAGGACCTCGTCTCCGAGGCCTTCACCAAGGTGCTCGTGGCGATCCTCCACGGGGCCGGTCCGAAGATCGCGTTCCGCCCCTACCTGGTCGCGACGATCCGCAACCTCTACGTCGACGGAATCCGCCGGAGCGCCCGGGAGTTCCTGGTCGATGATCCTGACGTCCTCGACAACGCCGAGCCCGATGCGGCAGAGGCGTTCGTGGAGCACACCGTGATGATGGATGCCCTGGCCACGCTCCCACCCCGGTGGCGGGAGATCCTGTGGCGGACCGCGGTGGTGGGCGAGCCCCTGGGTGTCGCGGCCGCCAAGATGGGCCTGAACCCCAACGCGGCTGCCGCCCTGAACTTCCGTACGCGGGGTGGCCTGCTCAAGGCCTACCGCGAGGCCCAGGACCAGGAGACCGGCTGGTAGCAGCGGCCCGCGTGCTCGGTGCCCGGTCAGGGGAGTGCCGTCAGCGGACCACCTTGAAGTTGAACTGGCCGGTGCCCAGCGTACCCATCAGGCGAAGCCACAGGGGCAGCAGCATCTCGGCACCCCGAGCGGTCTCCAGGGCGCCGAGGTCGATGACGTCGTCGTGCCCGAAGGCCTGCAACAGCGCGACGACCTCGGCCTTGGCGTCCGCGTCGTCACCCGACACGAACACGGTGCTGGACTGACCGAGGGACTGCGGGTCGACCATCAGGGAGGCGGTCAGGGTGTTGAGGGCCTTGACGACCTTCGCCCCGGGGTAGGCCCGCTGCACCTGCTCGGCCAGGGAGTCGCTGTCCTTGACGAAGAGCGTGGGCGGGAAGCCGGCGGTGAAGTCGAGCGGGTTGGAGATGTCGAGCAGCACCTTGCCGTTGAGGTTGTCCGCTCCGGCCAGACCCAGGACGCTGAGGGCGACCATGCCGGAGGAGGCGTTGACGACCAGGGTGGCACCGGCTGCGGCGTCGGCGAAGCTGGTCAGCTCGACCCCGGGGTGGGCGGCGTGCCAGGTCGTGAACGGCGGGTTGCCCATCTGGTCGGGGTCGACCCGGGCCGCGGTCGCCTCGGGGTCACGGGTGCCGATGGCCACTGAGTGGCCCAGCTCGTCGAGCTTGCCGGCGATGGTCTGGCCGACGATGCCGGTGCCGAGCACTGCGATTCTCATGAGGCGATAGTAGGCACCGTCCCTGGACGCGTTGGGGCGCGCCAGCGGAGGGGATCGAGCGAAGGCCCCCAACCGTGGTGGTTGGGGGCCTTCAGCTCACGTGCGCGAGGGGGGATTTGAACCCCCACGCCCTTTCGGACACTGCGACCTGAACGCAGCGCGTCTGCCGTTCCGCCACTCGCGCGTGGGAACGGCCAATTGTGGCGTACGCGCCCTGCGTTCGCCAAACTGGCCCATCGCGCCTCCGACGGACACGCGGCCACGAGGACCGTCTGCCCCCTTCGGCGCGGCGCGCGTGACCAGTCTGCCCAGACCAGCCCGTTACGATCGGGTCCAGACGTGACCAGACATCGCAGGGCAACAGGTGAGGAGGTGCCAGCAGTGGGACTGTTCGACCGGGTCGAGCAACGCCTCGAACGCGCCGTCAACGGTGCCTTCGCCCGTGCCTTCAAGTCCGAGGTCCAGCCGGTGGAGATCGCGTCCGCGATCCGCCGGGCGATGGACGACCGCGCCGCCGTTCTCGGCCAGGGCCGGACCATCGTCCCCAACCTGTTCACCGTCGAGCTGTCCGACACCGACTACGAGCGGCTCGGTGGCTACGACGAGGAGCTCGAGAACGAGCTGATCGCCGCGGCGCAGGAACATGCCGAGTCCCAGCGCTACCAGCCCGGCGGTCCCCTCCAGGTGAACTTCGCGAGCGCCAACGACCTCGAGACGGGCGTCTTCCGCCTCCGCACCTCCACTGCCCGGCGCCCCGGAGCCGCCCCCAAGCGGGGCGAGGAGGGGTATGCCGCGACGCCGGCTCCCAGCCCCGCCGCACCGGCCGCGCCAACCCCCGCCGCGCCGACGCCGGCCGCCCCACGCCCACGGCATACCGAGGACGACGGGTTGGAGGCGACGCAGATGCAGGCACCGGTCGCACCGGCAGCCCCGCCACGCCGGGTCAACCCGGCCGACCGCCCGTGGCTGGACGTCGACGGCGAGCGCTACCCGCTGATGGGCGCCATGACCGTGCTCGGCCGCGACGACAGCGCCGACATCATCCTCGACGACCCGGGAATCTCCAGGCAGCACAGCGAGATCCGCGTGACCAACGACGGGCCGCACCTCGTCGCGAGCATCCGCGACATGGGGTCGACGAACGGCACGTTCGTCAACAGCGAACGCATCACCAGTCAGCGCCTGTCCGACGGGGACCGGATCACGGTGGGGCGCACCTCCGTCATCTACCGCGCCGGTCGGCGGTGAACGCCACGCATGAGTGAACTCACCCTCACGATCATCCGCCTCGGGTTGCTCGTCCTCCTGTGGATCTTCGTCTTCAGCGTCGTCGGCGTGCTCCGGGGAGACATCTACGGCACCCGCGTCGTCAGCCGCACGCCCCGCAAGCCCGCGCCAGCCGCACGTCAGCCCGACTCGCGCTCGGCCGCCCCAGCGCCGGCCACACCCGCGAAGCGCCCCAAGCGGCAACCACATTCGTCCGTGCCGCACTCCCTCGTCGTCACGCAGGGGCCGCTCACCGGCACGAGCCTTCCGCTGCGCCAGGCCGGTACCATCATCGGCCGCAACCCCGAGTGTGCGCTGATCCTCGACGACGACTTCGCCTCCGGCCGGCATGCCCGCATCTTCCAGCGCGACAACGCGTGGTTCGTCGAGGACCTCGGCTCCACCAACGGCACCTTCGTCGGCACGGAACGACTGACCGGCCCCGTCCGGGTCGAGGCAGGCAGCACGCTGCGGATCGGCAAGACCGTCATCGAGCTGCGGCGATAGGTAGCCACGACGATGCCCTTCGCCTTCCACTACGCCGCGCGCTCCGACGTCGGCATGGTCCGTTCGGAGAACCAGGACTCCGGGTACGCCGGGCCTCGCCTGTTGGCGATGGCCGACGGCATGGGTGGTCACGCCGGCGGTGACATCGCGTCGTCCACCGTGATCGGTGCGCTCGTCGACCTCGATGGAGAGGCCCTGGGCAGCGCCGAGGCGAGTTCGGCTCTGCTGCAACGGATCACAGCGGCCAACAACCAGCTCGCTGACATCGCGAAGGCCGAACCGGCCCTGCAGGGCATGGGCACGACGCTGATCGCGATCCTGCGGTCCCACAACAAGCTCGTCCTCGCCCACATCGGTGACTCCAGGGCCTATCTCGCCCGCGACGGCAAGCTCACCCAGATCACGAAGGACCACTCGTTCGTCCAGAGCCTGGTCGACGAGGGGCGGATCACCGAGGACGAGGCCATCGGTCACCCGCAGCGGTCGCTGGTGACCCGGGTACTCACCGGACAGGACGACGACGAGCCCGACGTCACCGTCCGTGAGGCCCGCATCGGCGACCGCTACCTCATCGCGTCCGACGGCCTCACCGACTACGTCGCCGGCGACACGATCGCCGAGCTGGTCCTCGCCGGACAGGCTCCCGGCCCCACGGCCGACCGCCTCGTCGACCTCGCCCTCAAGGCGGGAGCCCCCGACAACGTCACGATCGTCATCGGTGACGTCGTGGACATCACCAAGGTGACCGCGCCGCCGACCCAGCCCCAGATCGTCGGGGCCGCCGCCACCCGCACCAAGGGCGGCACCCGCCCGATCCCGGTGACCCCTGCCGCGAAGGCCGCCGCCCTGTCCCGTGAGGCCTCGGGCCAGGACGACGAGAGCCAGGACGTCACACTCGCCGAGGAGGGCCCCGCCTCCGGGCCGGGCCGCTGGCTGCGTCGCGTCGCCCTGCTCGGCCTGGTGCTCATCGTGCTCGGCGGTGGCGCGTATGCCGCGTACACCTGGTCCCAGCGCCAGTACTTCGTGGGCGCCCACCAGGGCAATGTCGCCATCTACCAAGGGGTTTCGCAGGACCTCGGGCCGGTCAAGCTGTCCCACGTCGAGTCCGGGTCCGACGTCATGGTGGCCGACCTCCCCGATTTCGAGCGCCAACAGGTGCAGCAGACCATCGCCAAGGACTCGCTGGCCGACGCGCAGGCGCTGGTCAACCGCCTGCGCACCGACGCGCTGCGGTGCGCGGCGAGCCGGGCCACCGGCGGGGCCTGTGAGGACGCCGGCACCCCGTCGCCCTCCACCACCACCTCGACCACCACGACCACCACCACGGCGCCGACCACCGCTGCGACCACGACGACGAGATGACCACCGTTTCGAGCTTCGCCCCCCGAACCCGCCGCAACGTCGAGCTGGTGCTGCTCCTGCTGGCCGTGAGCATCGTGGTCCTGGCCTACGTCAACGTCGGGCTGTCCGTCTCCGGCGCGTTCCCCCCGGGTCTGGTCACGCACGGCGCCGGCCTGCTCGTCATCTCGCTGGCGTTCCACCTGCTGCTGCGGTGGAAGGCGGCGTACGCCGACCCCCTCCTGCTCCCGATCGTCACCCTGCTCAACGGGTTGGGGCTGGTGATGATCCACCGCCTCGACATCGCCAAGGGACGCGACATCAGCTCGGGCCTGGCCCTCAAGCAGCTCACGTGGAGTGCCCTCGCCGTGGCGATCGCCGCGGTGGTGCTGTGGTTCCTGCGTGACCACCGGATGCTGCGGCGCTACACCTTCACGGCGGCCGTCGTCGGTTTCGGGCTGCTGATCCTGCCCCTCATCCCCGGTATCGGTCGCACCGTCAACGGGTCGCGGATCTGGATCGGGCTCGGACCCTTCACCTTCCAGCCCGGTGAGGTCGCCAAGATCGTGCTGGCCGTGTTCTTCGCCGGCTACCTCGTGCAGACTCGCGACGCGCTGTCCCTCGCAGGTCGCAAGGTGCTCGGGTTCACGTTCCCCCGGGGCAGGGACCTGGGGCCGATCATCGTCGCCTGGGTGCTCAGCCTGCTCGTCCTCGTCTTCGAGAAGGACCTCGGCTCGTCGCTGCTGCTGTTCGGGCTGTTCGTGTCCATGCTCTATGTCGCCACCGAACGCACCTCGTGGATCGCGATCGGCATGACGCTGTTCTGCGGTGGGGCCTATCTCGCGTTCCTCGTGTTCGGGCACGTCCAGCAGCGCGTGCACCTGTGGCTCGACCCGTTCGCGCCCGACCAGTCGGACCAGGTGGCCAAGGGCCTGATGGGCATGGCCGCCGGTGGCCTGCTCGGCACGGGTCTGGGTCGTGGCCGTCCCGACCTCACCTACTTCGCCGAGTCCGACTTCATCATCCCGAGCTTCGGCGAGGAGCTCGGCCTCATCGGGCTGTTCGCGCTCCTGGTGCTCTACGTGCTCCTGGTCGAGCGCGGACTGCGCACCGCGCTCGGAGTCCGCGACGGTTTCGGCAAGCTCCTCGCCGCAGGGCTCGCGTTCTCGGTGGCCCTCCAGTGCTTCGTCGTCGTCGGCGGTGTCACCCGGGTCATCCCGCTGACCGGTCTGACGATGCCGTTCCTGTCCTACGGAGGCTCCTCCCTGCTCGCCAACTGGACCCTCGTCGCCCTGCTGCTGCGCATCAGCGACGTCGCCCGGCGCCCGGTCGCCGAGATCCAGCCCGGTCCCACGCCGTCCGGCCAGGCCAGGACCGAAGTGGTGGCGATCCGGTGAACGCCCCCATCCGCCGGCTCTCGACCGTCGTCGCGCTGTTGTTCACGGCGCTGCTGATCTCCTCGACCTACATCTCGTTCGTCCAGGCCAAGGCCCTCCAGGACCGCCCCGAGAACCGCCGCACCCTGCTGGCCAACTACGCCCGCGAACGCGGCCAGATCCTCGTCGGTGGCACCCCGGTCGCGAAGTCCACCGCCACCAAGGACGAGCTCAAGTGGCTGCGGACCTATCCGCAGGGCGACCTCTACTCGCACATCACCGGCTACTACTCGTTCACCTACGGCGCGGGCGGTGGCATCGAGGGGGCCGAGAACAGCCTGCTCGCCGGGTCCTCCGACAAGCTCTTCTACCGCCGCGTCTCCGACATCCTCACCGGCAAGGAGCAGACGGGCGCGAGCCTCGAGCTCACCATCAACGCCAAGGCGCAGGCCGCCGCCGACAAGGCGCTGGGCGACCAGCGCGGAGCCGTCGTCGCCCTCGACCCCACGACCGGTGAGATCCTCGCCCTCGTCAGCCACCCGGCATACGACCCCTCCGTGCTGAGCAGCCACGACACCGACAAGGTCGTCGCAGCCTGGAAGCAGCTCAACTCCGCCCCCACCCAGCCGATGGTGGACCGCGCCATCGCCGGAAACCTCTACCCTCCGGGGTCGACGTTCAAGATCGTCACCGCCGCGGCGGCGCTCGAGTCCGGCAAGTTCACCGAGGAGAGCCAGATCCCCGGCCCGGCCGTGCTCGACCTGCCGCAGACCAGCTCCGACCTGCCCAACGACTTCCGGGGCAACTGCGGTCCCAACGACAAGACCACCCTCACGCACGCCCTCGAGATCTCGTGCAACACCGCGTTCGGGTGGCTGGGCATGCAGGTGGGGGCCGACGGCTTCCGTGCCCAGGCGGCGAAGTTCGGCATCGGTGACCGCCTGTCGGTGCCGATGTCGGTCACGCCGAGCTCGGTGCCGGCGGAGCTCAACCAGCCCCAGCTCGCGCAGTCCGCGATCGGTCAGTACGACGTTCGCGTGACGCCGCTACAGGTGGCGATGATCTCGGCGGCCATCGCCAACAACGGGATCGTGATGCGACCTCACCTCGTCAAGAAGGTCACCTCCTCGGACCTCGAGGTGATCGACGAGACGCAGCCCGAACAGCTCTCGCAGGCCGTCTCGGCCGACACCGCGGCAGCACTGACCCGGATGATGGAAGCCGTCGTGAAGAGCGGCACGGGCCGCGCCGCCCAGATCAGCGGTATCGACGTCGCGGGCAAGACCGGCACCGCGCAGCACGCCGCAGGCAAGGCGCCGCACGCCTGGTTCACCGGGTTCGCGCCGTCGAGCGACCCCAAGGTCGCCGTCGCGGTCGTCGTCGAGGACGGCGGCAATGCCGGCAACGAGGCCGCGGGCGGCCGGGTCGCGGCACCGATCGCCAAGGCAGTGATGGAAGCGGTGCTGGGCAAGTGAGCCACGAGACCGGCCAGGTGCTGGCCGACCGCTACCGCCTCGTCGAGCGCATCGCCCTCGGCGGGATGGGCGAGGTCTGGCGGGCCCACGACGAGACGCTCGATCGCGAGGTCGCCGTCAAGGTCCTCCTGCCCGGCAGCGCACAGGACGAAGGCTTCCTCGAGCGCTTCCGCGCCGAGGCACGACACAGCGGCGGACTGTCCCACCCCAACATCGGCACCGTCCACGACTTCGGCGAGGAGGACGGCAGCGCCTTCCTCGTCATGGAGCTCCTGCAGGGCGAACCCCTGTCGACGCTGATCCGCGAGCGCGCACCGATGCCCCAGGCCGAGGTCACGGAGATCCTCTACCAGGCGGCCCTGGCCCTTCAGGCCGCCCACGAGGCGGACGTGGTCCACCGAGACGTCAAGCCGGCCAACATCGTCGTCGACGCCAACGGGTACGCCAAGCTCACCGACTTCGGCATCGCCCGCGCCCTCAACGAGGCGCCGCTGACCCAGACCGGAGAGGTGCTGGGGACACCCCACTACCTGGCTCCCGAGCAGGCCAAGGGGGAGGTGGCGGGTCCACTGAGCGACGTCTACGCCCTGGCCGTCGTCGGCTACGAGATGATCACCGGCCAGCGACCGTTCTCCGGCGACACCTTGGTGACCACCGCCCTGGCGCACATCAGCCAGCCGGCCCCACCGCTCTCCGACGACGTCGAGGAACCGCTGCGCACCACCGTCATGGCGGCGCTGGCCAAGGACCCGACCCTGCGACCCCAGAGCGCGGCCGCCTTCGCCGAGGCGCTCAGGCTGACGCCCGGACAGGCCCCCGCACACCTGGTCGCCGGCGCGGCCGCGGCCGTCGCACCCTTCATCGTCGGCGTCCCGGCCGACCTCGGGCCCGAGGGCACCCTGCCGACCTCGGTCATGCCCACGCCGGCAGCCTCCGGTGCCGACATCACCACGGACTCCGACCGCGCCGACACGGCGGTGCACGACACTCGGYGGCCGGGATGGCTGATCCCGGCCGCGGCCGCGGTCGTCGTCCTCGTCGTCATCGTGGTGGCCATCGCCCTCGGCGGTCGAGGAGCCGGAGCGCGGCAGGGCAACCCCGGTGCCACCACACCCAGCACGGCCACCACGACACCAACGACACCATCCAGCGCGACCACGACGGCGACGACGGCGAGCCGGACCACAGCGCCCGCCACCACTGCCGCGCCGAAGGCGCCCGCCAACGCGGGCAACGGCAAGGGCAAAGGGGGAAAGAAGAAGTGACAGCACCACGCCTGCTCGGGGGACGCTACGAGATCGGTGAGCTCCTCGGCCGCGGTGGCATGGCCGAGGTCCACCTGGGGCACGACACCCGCCTGTCGCGACCCGTGGCGATCAAGATGCTGCGCTCCGACCTGGCGCGGGACCCCGCGTTCCTCGCCCGGTTCCGCCGGGAGGCGCAGTCCGCCGCAGGCCTCAACCACGCATCGATCGTGGCCGTCTACGACTCGGGCGAGGACTACGCCACCGAGGCCGGAGGCGCCAGCGTTCCCGTGCCCTTCATCGTCATGGAGCACGTCGAGGGTCAGACCCTGCGCGAGCTGCTCAACAACAGCTCACCACTCGCGCCGGCCGAGGCGGCCCGGATCACCGAGGGTGTCCTCGACGCCCTCGCCTACAGCCACCGCATGGGCATCGTGCACCGCGACATCAAGCCGGCCAACGTCATGATCGGCCCCCAGGGCCAGATCAAGGTGATGGACTTCGGCATCGCCCGCGCCGTCGCCGATGCCAACGCGACGATGACCCAGACCCAGGCCGTCATCGGCACGGCGCAGTACCTCTCCCCTGAGCAGGCCCAGGGTCACCACGTCGACGCCCGCTCGGACCTCTACTCCACCGGCTGCCTGCTCTTCGAGCTGCTCACGGGACGGCCGCCGTTCCAGGCCGACTCCCCGGTGGCCATCGCCTACCAGCACGTCGGGCAGCCCCCGCCGCGCCCGTCGACCCTCACCCCCGGCATCGACCACGCCCTCGACGCCGTGGTGCTGCACGCGTTGGCCAAGGACCGTGAGTCCCGCTACCAGGACGCCACCGCCTTCCGTGCCGACCTGCAGGCGGCGCGCCTCGGCCGCCCGATCAGCGCAGCTGCTCGTGGCACGGCAGGCGCCGCGGCCGGCACCGCCGACGCGACGGTGGCCCTCGCGCCGGCCAGCGCGACCGCAGCCACCACGGTGATCCCGGCCGGGGGGAAGTATGCCGCGCCGGCGGGGTCCAACACGGCGACCCTTCCCGCCATCGGGCACGACCCCGACGACGAGCCCCGCAAGCGACGGGGCCTGGCGTACTTCCTGCTGGTCCTCGCCGTGCTCGGTGCCCTCACCCTGATCGCCGTGGCCGGGAAGGCCCTGCTGGACCGGCCGGGACAGAACCAGCCGAAGGTCGCGGTCCCCTCGGTGATCGACCTGCCCGTCGACACGGCCGAGGCCAAGATCCGCGCCCTCGGACTGGTGCCCGAGCCCACCGATGTCAACAGCGCCAAGGAGGTCGGCACCGTCGTCGACCAGAACCCCAGCGCCAGCGAGATGGTCACGAGCGGCAGCAAGGTGGGCATCAGCGTGTCGATCGGGCCGAACACCGTCGACCTGCCCGACCTCAAGGGCTTCAGCAAGGACGAGGCCGCCGCCCAGCTGGCTGACCTCAACCTGAAGGTGGGCAGCATCAAGGAGGTCGATGACACCGGACTGGACAAGGGCAAGGTCTCGACGACCTCGCCGGCGGCGGGCGAGGCCGTCGCGGTGGGCTCGGCCGTCGACCTGAACGTGTCGTCCGGCAAGGTGACGGTGCCGGATGTCGTGGGCAAGACCCGCAACGAGGCGGCCGACCTGCTCGGCGAGCTCGGGCTGAGCGTCAAGACGACCTACGTCGACAGCACCCAGCCGGAGAACACGGTGCTCAAGCAGAGCATCAAGGCCAAGACGAAGGTGAACGACGGCTCGACCATCACCTTGACCATCGCGCAGCCACCACCCCCGGTGCAGACACCCACCACCCCACCCACGACGGCGACGACCACGGCGCCCCCCACTCTGCCGACGGGAACGGCGACCACGCTGCCGTAGCCAGGCGGCCCCAGACGAGGCCCCGTGGCGCGGCCCGGCGAAGCGGTGGAGTCAGCCGGCGGCGACGGCTCGCGCCACGCCCTCGGCGTCGCGCACCAACGGGCTGAGTCCTGCCGAGCGGGCGACCGCGTCCTCGAGGCCGCACAGGGTCAGCCAGTTGGCGAGGATCCGGTGGCCGCCCTCGGTGAGCACGCTCTCGGGGTGGAACTGCACGCCGTGCAGTGGCAGGTCGCGGTGGCGCGCGGCCATGATGATGCCGGACTCGGTGTGACCGTTGGCGACCAGCGTCTCGGGAACGGTCGCGGGGTCGATCGTCAGCGAGTGGTAGCGCGTCGCGGTGAACGGCGACGGCAGCCCCGCGAGCACCCCCGTGTCGTCGTGGAGCACCCTGGAGGTCTTGCCGTGCAGCAGCTCCGGGGCGCGGCCGACCGTTGCCCCGGTCACGACTCCGAGAGCCTGGTGACCGAGGCACACGCCGAGCATCGGCTGGGCACGCTCCCCGCAGCCCTCGATCATCGCCATCGAGACGCCGGCCTCCTCCGGGGTCCCTGGTCCGGGTGAGACCAGGACGCCGTCGAACTCCGCGCCGTCGGCGGGACGCAGGGCGTCGTTGCGCACGACCTCGCACTCGGCACCGAGCTGCTGGAGGTAGCCGACGATGGTGAAGACGAAGCTGTCGTAGTTGTCGACGACGAGGATGCGGGTCATCGGTGGTCCTCCGTCATCGGTAATCCTGTTTCTTGGGCCCGGACCAGGTGGTTCGGCGCACGCAGTGCGGTGGGGTCGACCGTGTTCTCGTTGAACGGCATGAGGGGGGCGATGCGCGGGAAGAGCCACAGGAAGCAGAAGGCGACCACGAGCAGCACGAGCACGGCGGCGAGCAGGACCCGCACCACGAGGGGACCGGGCAGCGCGCGCCAGATCGCGGCATACAGCATCGGTCAGGCTCCCTTCGGGGCGGCGAGGGTCCCGGCAGGCAGGCCCTCGGCATGGGGGTAGGTCTTCACCAGCTGGGCGAACACGACGTAGCGCTGGGCGGCGCTGTACTTGGGGTGGCACGCGGTCATCGTCAGCCAGCGCTCGGTGGGCTTCGCGCCAGGCTTGTCGGGCACGGGCGCGATCACCCTGACGTCGCTGGGCGCCACGATCTCGTGACGCCGCACGGCATAGACGTTGTATGCCGCCTTGGTCTCCACCACGACCAGGTCACCGCTGCGCAGCTTGTCGATGTCGTGGAAAGGACGCCCGTAGGTCGTGCGGTGCCCGGCGATCGCGAAGTTGCCGACCGCCCCGGGCCCCGCGGTGCCGTCGTAGTGGCCGATGCCGTCCTGGAGGATGTCGCGGCCGGTGCCCTCGAGGAGCGGGCGCGCGTAGTGCGCCCCGAGGCGCGGGATCCGCACGATCGCGAACGCCGCCCCGAACGGGGCAGCCGTCGGCTGCCCGGCGGGGCTGGTCGGCGCCGCGGCCGCGAAGTCGCGGGTCAGCGTGGAGACCGTCGCGTCCTGCGTGCGGTTGGCGGTGACGTCGGTCCACCAGAGCTGCCAGCCGACGAAGAGGAGAAGCAGCAGCCCCGCCGTGACCATCAGGTCGCCGGCGACACCCAGGACCCAGCGGGCCACCCTCATCGGCCGGCCCGGGCGCGCTGCAGGTTGATCGAGCCCGCATAGGCGGGGAAGGTCTGCTGCACGTTCGTCCTCACGTCGTATCCCACGCCGACCTCGCCCACCCACTGCCGGTAGATGGACACCGACGGGCTGCGCTCCAGCGCTGTCTTGAGGTTGGACTGGTCACCCATGGCGGAGATGACGTAGGGAGGGGAGTACACCCGTCCCTGGAGGATGAGGGTGTTGCCGACGCAGCGGACCGCGCTGGTGGAGATGATCCGCTGGTCCATCAGCATCATCGCCTCGGCTCCGCCCTCCCAGAGCGCGTTGACGACGGCCTGGACGTCCTGCTGGTGCACGACGTAGTCGTCGACCGAGAAGCCGTCGGGCAGCACGGCGGGGACGTTCTTGGCATCGGTGAGCGACACCTGCACCGTGGGGCCGGCCACGGCCTGGGTGCCGGCCGCCAGGGTCAGCTTGTCGGCCTCCGTGGTCAGCTGGGTGACGCGCAGGTCGCCGGGGGCCTGCTGGGCCGAGAGCCGGTCCACCTCGGCACGCAGCTGCGCGAGCCGGCTTGCGAGGACGGTGTTCTGGCGGGTCTGGTTGCGGATCAGGCCCGGCAGGTCACCGCCCGACGAACGCAGGTCGGTGCCCCGGGCCGTGGCCGCGCTCAGGGCGAACAACAGTCCGGCGACCAGGGCGACCAGCGGGACCACGGCCGACCAGAGAGTGGGGCGGCGCGTCAGCCACGTGAGCCGCTGGTCCGCCATGGCACTACGCTATGCCACACGTCGAGACGGTTGACGCTGCCGTCCGAGTTTCGAGGAGTGTTTCCGTGCCTGAGTCCAAGGGTCGCGCCAAGCGCGCTTACACCCCGCCGAGCAAGCCCGCGAAGGCCAAGGTCGGCAACCCGCCCTGGTTCGTGCCGGCGATGCTGACGCTCATGGTCGTCGGCCTCCTGTGGATCGTCGTCTTCTACATCACCAGCCAGCGCTTCCCGCTGGAGTCGCTCGGTCGCTGGAACCTCGGCGTCGGCTTCGGCCTGATGCTCACGGGTTTCGCGATGACGACCCGCTGGCGCTGACCGCACCGTCCCGCCTGACCGCCTGACCCGCACGTTATCCACAGGGTTGTGCACAGCTGGGGACAAATGACAGGCGTGTAATACGGGCCCGACGCCCGGGTCAGCCGAGGAGCGAGGCCGGCGACGCGGCATACTTGCCGATCGCGACCGCGACCACGACGAGCAGCACCAGTGCCACGCCGGGCCACTGCCAGCGGCGGCGTTCGCGGGCGGAGGTCGCCGCGATCACCCCCGCCACGGCAGCGCCGGTGAGCAGACCACCGAGGTGGGCCTGCCACGCGATCCCCGGCACGACGAAGCCGATCACGGCGTTGATGCCGATCGTCGCGTACATGCCGGCCGAGGAACGGCCCAGGTGCCGGTTGAGCACGAGCAGCGCGCCGAACAGGCCGAAGACCGCTCCCGACGCACCGACCGCGCCGATGTACCAGGAGCTGGGGTCGAGCTCGTCGAAGGGCACCGCCGGTGACAGCAGCAGGTAGCAGGACGATCCGCCGATGGCGCTCACCAGGTAGACCGCGGCGTACCGCGCTCCGCCCAGCAGCCGCTCGAGGTACTGCGCCCCCACCATCCACAGCGCCAGCATGTTGAACAGGATGTGCGTGATCGTCGCGTGGGCGAACGCCGACGTGAGGAAGCGCCAGGGCTCGTGCGCGCCCAGGTAGGGCACGAAGGAGATGTCGCCGCTCAGGCTCGGTTCGGCCGTCTGCAGCACGAAGACCAGGACGCAGATCGCGATGATCGCGTAGGACACCAACGGGGTGTCACTGACGCTGCCGCCGAAGACGGTCCGCGTGCTGCGGACCGTCTTGGCCTGTTCCTTCACGCAGTCGACGCACTGGACGCCGACCGCGGCCGGTCGCTGGCACTCGGGACAGACCGGCCGCGCGCACCGCTGGCAGCGCACGTAGGAGACCCGGTCGGGGTGCCGCGGGCAGACGGGGGTCGTCTGCTGTTGCGGGTATGCCGTGGGCTCACTCATGTGCGGACCTTGCCTTAGGGGCCGCCGTGGGCGGCCTTCGAGGGGTGGTGCGGGTCGACGTCAGTCGTTGACCACGACCGACTCGATGACAACGTCCTCGACCGGCTTGTCGTTCGCACCGGTGCGAACGGCGGCGATCTTGTCGACGACCTCGCGACTGGGGCCGTCGGCCACCTCACCGAAGATGGTGTGCTTGCCCTGCAGCCACGTGGTGTTCCCCACGGTGATGAAGAACTGCGACCCGTTGGTCCCCTTGCCCATCCGCTTGCCGGCGTTGGCCATGGCGAGCATGTAAGGCTTGGTGAAGTCCTTGTCGGGGCTGATCTCGTCGTCGAAGGTGTAGCCCGGGCCACCGAAGCCCTGCCCGAGGGGGCATCCACCCTGGATCATGAACCCGGGGATGATGCGGTGGAACACCAGGCCGTCGAAGAACGGCGTGGGGTTGGATCGGCCGGCGTCATCGCGGTACTCCTGCTCACCCTTGGCCAGTCCCACGAAGTTCTTGACGGTCTTCGGGGCGTGGTCGGGGAACAGCGTGACGTTGATGTCGCCGTGGTTGGTCTTGAGGGTGACGTCCATGTCGGCCATCCTTCCATGCGCGGTCTCGTGAGATGGCCCTCAGTACCCCCACGGGCTTGCTCACCAGCGGAAACAAGGCAGGATGGGTCGAGAGAAGTCGTCCGTCCGGTCGTCGTGCAGAGCCCTTCGCGGCACTGGTTCGCCGATCGTCCGGACTCCATCCCACGCCAAGTCACAGGAGGCACGGTGTTCCGCACCAAGACCAAGACTGAGCAGGCCAGCGACGCTGTCAGCAGCTCCGCGCAGAGCGCGGTCGACTATGCAGCAGCCCTCAAGGAGCGCGTCGGCCCGGCCGCCGAGGTGGCCAAGGAACGCGCCGCCCAGGCCAAGGACTGGAGCAAGCCCCACGTCGAGCACGGCCTCGAGGCCGCCCGCGAGTGGGCCAAGCCGCGGGTCGACCACGGCATCGAGGTGGCTGCCCCCAAGCTGCAGGGCGCCGTCGAGGGGCTGGCCCCCAAGGTCGACACCGCCCGCGACACCATCGTCGACACGCTGCTGCCCAGGGTCGCCGAGGCGATCGCGGCCGTCGCCGCAGCCTCCGCCGCCGCCAAGTCGGCCGCTGCCGACACGGCTGACCGGTCCTCCGACGCCTACTCCGTGCTCAAGGGCGACGCCGTGGCCAAGCCCCGCAGGCGCAAGGGCAAGATCCTGCTGTTCCTCGGCCTGGCCGCCGCAGCAGCAGCCGCTCTCGCGGCCTTCAAGAAGTCTTCACCGCGCGAGGACCCGTGGGCCACGCCCCTCGACGACCCCTACACCGCACCGACGGCCGGCCGCGACTCCAGCGTCAGCGCGACCAGCAAGGTCGCCAGCCTGACCGACGCCGCCAAGGAGAAGGCCACCAGCGCCGCCGAGACGGTCAAGGACAAGGCCGCCGACGCCAAGGACAAGGCCACCGAGGCTGCGTCCGACGCCAAGGACAAGGTCACGAGCAAGGGCAAGCACGTCGCCACCGACGCCGCCGACGGGGTCTCGGACGCTGCCGACGAGGTGTCCGACGCCGCGCAGGACGCCAAGGACAAGGTCGACTGACCCGATCTGATCCGGCGCCCCGCCCCGGCACCCGCCCTGGCAAAACGGCGGTTGCGTCGCGAAACCGGCAGTTACAAGCCCCGTTTCGCGACGCAACCGCCGTTTTGCGTTGGGGGGAGGGCGGGAGCGGACGGTAACGTGGGTGCGGATGTGGGACGTGGTTGCGGGACCGTTCCTCGCTGCGGCGGGGCTCCTCGTGCTGGCCGGGGTCCCCAAGGTCCGCGATCCGCTTCCGCTGGTTCGGGCGCTGCGCGCAGCAGGTATGCCGGCCGGCCGCCATCTGGTGCGCGCCTTCGCCGTCGTCGAGATCGCCGTCGGCGGCTGGGCCCTGGTCGCGCCCGGCCGGGCGAGCGCGGCCCTGGTGGCCGCGGCATACCTCGTCTTCACGGCGTTCGTCGCCCGCGTGCTCGCGAAGGGTGGCGTGCTCGGGTCGTGCGGGTGCTTCGGCAAGCCCGACACCCCCGCGACGCGCACCCACGCAACCCTGACCGCCCTCGCGGCCCTCACCGCCCTGGCGGTCACCCTCGACCCTCCTGTGGGTGCCTGGTCAGCCGTGGACGCGACCAGCCTCACCATCGTGGGGCTCGCCGGCGTGATCGGGTTCCTGGCCTGGCAGGTGATGGCCGTGCTGCCGACGACGTCTCCCGCAGCCATCCGCAGCACCGTCCCCCCGACCTCCCGCGTCTGACCAGGAGAAGCCGACCTGATGCTCGCCGCCGTCATCGCCGAAGCCGTGGCCATCGTGCTGCTCGGTGTGCTCGTCCTCGGGCTGCTGCGCAGCCACGCCCTCATCCTCAAGGCCCTGCACGAGCTCGGTGCCGGGCTCGAGCTGGAACGCGAGGCGGGCACCGGCGTCACCACCGCCACCACCGGTGGCAAGCCCGGTCCCGTGCCGGTCGAGCTCGAGACGGGCGTGGTGCAGGCGACCCGCAAGGACTCCGCGACGGCCCACGACATCATCGGCACCGACCTGGACCGGGTCGAGCAGCGCGTCACCGTGACCACGGCCGGGTCGAGGACGCTGTTGGCCTTCCTCACCAGCGGGTGCAGCGTGTGCCAGACGTTCTGGGACGAGTTCCAGGGATCGGTGGACGTGCCCGGCGACGGCGACCTGCGCATCGTCGCCAAGGGCGCGGCAGAGGAGTCGATCTCGACCCTGCGCGCCCTGGCCGGCGACCGTGACGTCATCCAGTCCTCGGGTGCGTGGGTGGACTACGACATCCCCGGATCGCCCTACTTCGTGTACGTCGAGGGCGGAGTCGTGACCGGCGAGGGGTCGGCGACCACGTGGGCGCAGGTCCGCGACCTGATGGCCCAAGGGGTCGCCGACAACGCCGAGGCGCGCGCCGCAGCCGGGCGCACCGGTCCCGGGCTGCTCGTGGGCGCCCACGTCGACAGTGACATCGGACGGGGCGAGCGCGACAGCCTGCCCCGGATGGACGCCGAGCTGCTGGCCGCCGGCATCGGACCGGGCGACCCGAGCCTGCACCGCTCGCCGGACGCCGAACCGGTATCCGACGACGGTCACGACCACTCGCATCACGAGCACGGTCACTGACATGTCCGTGACCGTGCTCGCCCTGGCCCTGGGTCTGCCGATGGCCGCGGTCGCCGCCGTCCGGGCGACCTGGTCTCCTTGAGGCGAGTCGATGCTCTCGAGCATCAGCCCGCTCGGCGAGCGGGCCCGCAACTCCCGCTGGTGGCTGACCACCACGGCATACCTCCTCGGGTCGCTGGCCGGGGGACTGGCGATGGGTGGCCTCGCCGGCGCCCTCGGCTCGGCCCTGCCCGACGCGGCGCGCACCTCGGTCTGGACCCTGGTCCTCGTCGCGGTCCTGCTGCTGGTCGGGCTCGCCTCCGACCTGCGCGGCGCCCAGTCGTTGCCCTCCTGGCGCCGCCAGGTCGACGTGGCCTGGCTGACGCGCTACCGCGGCTGGGTCTACGGCGTGGGCTTCGGTGCGCAGCTCGGTTTCGGCCTCGTCACCATCATCACCAGCGCGACGACGTATGCCGCGGTGCTGCTGGCCGCCCTCGCCGGTCACCTCGGTGCCGGGCTGGCCGTGGGAGCGACGTTCGGGGTCGTGCGGGCGCTGCCCTCGCTGCTCATGGCGCGGGTTGCGGACCGCGACGACCTGCACCGGGTCTTCATCCGCGTCGAGCAATGGACAAATCCGGCAGCGGTCCTCGCTAAGGTGGCCCTGGGAGGAGCGGCCGCGATCCTGCTGGCCGCCGCCGCATTTGCGAGTTGAGGGCAGTGGAGTTGAGGGCAATGGCTGACAACTACGGCTTGAGGGCCGACGCGCCCCACGGTTGGCAGGTGTCGGTGACCCGACGGGCCGGCGCCGAGCCGGGCCCAGCGACTTCGCCGGCTGCTCCGGGGGCCCGGAGCGCGGCGCCGGGGACCACCCCGGCACCCCAGGCGGACGTGACCCGGGCCGTGCTGCACGCGTGCACACGGACGATGCCCGCCGACCGTGGCGACTTCGGCAGCAACGTCGTCGACCTGCTGGGACCGGACGACGTCTTCGTGGCCCTGGTCGACTACGGCGCCGAGGTCGCGGACCGCGGGCTCTTCGAGAACCAGGGCATGCCGCGCCTGGCGCCCTCCCAGTTCGGTCCCAACCGGCTGCAACGCCCGCTGCCGGGGATGAGCGCCTCGCAGCACTTCTTCAGCTCGGGCGGACGCGCGTTCTGCCTGTTCACCGTCGTGGGGAGCCACGCGCGACGGATGGCCTCGGTGCCCCGCGCCGCGGCCATGGTCGCCACGATCCGGATCACCGACCGGGCCACGCTCACCCGGCAAGGAGGACGACCATGAGCACGCTGGACGACCTCAACGCCGGTCCCGGCGGCATGGCCGGCTTCGTGGGGACCCTGGCGCGACGGCTGCGTCCAGTGTCACGCCGCGACGTGCTCGTCGGCGCGACCGTCGCGGCCACCGCGCTCGCCACGAAACCCAAGGAGTACGCCCTCACTCCCGTCGCGGCATACGCCACCATCTGCGGCCCTGGCAACACGGCGGGCAGCGGCTGGACGGTCTTCTGCGCGACCATCAACAAGGGCGTCAACACCTGCCCGCCGGGCAGCTTCGCCGCGGGGTGGTGGAAGGCCGCCGACTCCTCGTGGTGCGGGGGTGGCTACCGCTACATCGTCGACTGCAACGCGAGCTGCTCCAAGTGCACGACCGGGTGCAGCGACAACATGTGCGACTCGAGGTGCTGGAGCTGTTCGTGCGGCACCGGGTCGTCGGCGACCTGCGACCAGCGACGCGTCTGCTGCAACGCCTTCCGCTACGGCCAGTGCAACACCCAGGTCAAGTGCAGCGGTGGCGTGCACTGCCGCGTCGTCAGCTGTCGGCCGCCCTACCAGTGGACCAGCTGCACCACGACCTCCCTCAGCGACAACCGCACCGGCGAGCACAGCGCACCGAGCCTGCCGAAGTGGAGCGCGATCACGGCCAAGTACCACACCATGGGCGACCAGGGATCCTTCCTCAAGGCCTCGACCGGTCCACAGCGCGCAGTCGGCGACGGCCGCGGGCAGTACGTCACCTTTCAGGGCGGCCGCATCTGGTGGAGCTCGAAGACCGGGGCGAGGGCGATGTCGTCGTTCGTGGACTCGCTCTTCGTCGCCGACGGAGGAGTCAGGGGCCACCTGGGCTACCCGACCTCCGACAAGGTCACCGGCCTCACGGGCGGCGGCTGGATCCAGCTGTTCGAGAAGGGCGCCATCACGGACAGCGCCTCGACCACCACCCAGCTCGTGTGGGGCATCCGCTGGCCCGTGTGGCAGAGCGCAGGACGGGAGTCGGGCGTCCTCGGCTATCCCGTGGCGGCCAAGCAGGACCTGGGCAGCGGCGCGTGGATCCAGCGGTTCCAGAAGGGCGCCATCACCGACTCGGTGGCCACCTCGACCCAGGTGGTGGCGGGAGCCATCTACGCAGCCTGGTACCTCGTCGACCGGTACATCGGACCGCTGAAGTACCCCACGTCGTCGGCTGTGGCGACCAACCGCGGCTCGTACCAGGTGTTCCAGGGCGGCGAGATCTGGGGGCTGAGCGGGGCTCCGGCCTACGAGGTCTACGGCAACGTCCTCACCGAGTGGAAGTCCGCCGGTGGGGCGACCGGCAATTACGGCTATCCGGTGAGCCGCACGCAGGCCGCCGGTAACGGCCAGCTGACCTGCGCCTTCGAGGGCGGCACGATCACGGCCTGACCCGCAGCTCCCTGCGTCCGTCGGCCAGGCGTCGCGTCACCATCGCGGTGTCGAGGCGCTCCAACAGGGGCACCGCCACGCGTCGGGACGTCCCCAGTGCCCGGCTGGCGTCGCCCACGGCGAACGGCTGCGGCAACCGGCGCACGACCTGCTCGGCGACCCCGACGGCGTCACCGGCGAGCACCACCCCACCGAGACGGACGATCTCGCCACGATCGGCTGCGTCGGCGAGATCGCGTGCGGTGAGCGCCCACTCGTCGAGCTGGTCACGGGACGGCGCCTGCAACGGGTGCGTCGCCAACCAGGCGACGAGCGCTTGTATGCCGTCCGGTGCGGGGGAGGCGTCTCCCGACGGGTGCTGGTGCCGACGGTCGCGGCGAATGGGGGGATCCACCGCGACCACCTCGACGCCGGCGAGCACCTCGCGAAGACCGGGGTCACGCAGCACCGCCCGGTCTCCCGGGACCAGGGGGACGGGCCGCGGCAACCGCAACCGGACCGTCCCGTCGGTGAGCCGCTGGGTGCGGACGGGCAGGGCAGCCGTCCCGACGTGCAGGGTCAGCGTCCTCGGGAGCCGCGCCCCGCCGTCAGGCCCGGTCACGTCGACGACGGTCGTCGGGGAGGGCCACGACAGGCCCAGCAGCGCGTCGCCGCGGGAGACCTCGGCGGCAGCCACACCCCTCAGGTTGACGGCCACCCGAGCCGGGCCGGTCACCGCCTCCACCTCCTCGCCGCAGGACTGCAGACCGCGCGCGCTGACCTGTCGATCGCGCAGGACGAAGACGTCACCCATCCGGATCGTCCCGGCCTCGAGCGTGCCCGTGACCACGGTGCCGGCACCCCGGATCGTGAAGGACCGGTCCACCCACAGGCGGACGGGCGCCCCGACCTCGGCGGGTCCCGCCGGCGTAGCCGCGGCCAGGCGCCCCAGGGCTGCTCGCAGTTCCGTCAGGCCCTCGCCGGTGGCACCGGACACGAGGACGGTCTCCGTCACCGGGACTCCCGCGGAGGCGAGACGTGTGGCCGCCTCCCGGGCGGCTGCCTGACCCGGTGCCAGATCGCACCTGGTCACGACCAGCAGCACCCGTGTGATGCCGAGAGCAGCGATCGCCAGGGCGTGTTCCTGCGACTGGCGGCTCCACCCGTCGTCCGCCGCGACGACGAACATCACCGCGGTCACGGGCCCGAGCCCCGCGAGCATGTTGCCCATGAAGTGCTCGTGACCGGGCACGTCGACGAGGCTGACCCGGCGCCCGCCGATCTCGGTCCAGGCGTAGCCGAGGTCGATCGTCAGCCCACGTCGGCGTTCCTCCGCCCAGCGGTCCGGTTCCTGACCCGTGAGGAGCCGGACCAGGGTCGACTTCCCGTGGTCGACGTGACCAGCCGTCGCGACAACCGCCATCAAACCCCGCTAACCGACGAGGTCGCGGATTGCCTGCGCCACCCACGGATCTGCGGACTCGGGGATGCAGCGCAGGTCGACCAGGCACTGCCCCTTCTCCACCCGCGCCAGGACCGGACGGGCCTGGAGACGCAACGCCGCGGCATACGCCTCGGGGAGGGCAACCGCCCACCCGGGCAGGGTGTGGCCCGGAGCGCCGCCACCCCCGACGACCCCCTCGGCGGGGACCACGGTGGCGAGCCCGGGGGGCAACGCCGCGACGACGGCGTCGCAGCGAGCCCGGAGGCGATCGGGGTCGGCCTCGAGGGCGTCCCAGACCGGGGGGCGTGGACCGCGCAGCGTGGCCTCGAGTGCGGCGAGGGTGGTCTTGTCGGCCCGGACCGCCCTGGCCAATGGGTGCCGGCGCAGCCGCGACACGGTGTCGACACGACCGAGCACCAGCCCGGCCTGGGGGCCGCCGAGCAGCTTGTCGCCACTGCAGGTCACGACCGCCGCGCCGTCGGCCAGCGAACGTGCCGCGTCGGGCTCGTCGGGCAGCAGGCGGTGCGGGCGCAGCAGTCCGCTGCCGATGTCGTGCACGACGGGCGGCCCCAGCACGGCGAGGGCGGCGACGGGGACGGCGGAGGTGAACCCCTCGACGCGGAAGTTGCTGGGGTGCACCTTGAGGATGCAGCCGGTGTCCGCACCGATGGCGGCCTCGTAGTCGGCCAGGGTGGTGCGGTTGGTCGTGCCGACCTCGCGCAACCGGGCACCTGCGCTCGCGATCAGGTCCGGCAGCCGGAAGCCGTCGCCGATCTCCACCATCTCACCGCGGCTGACGACGACCTCCCGTCCGGCAGCCAGGGCCGTGGTGGCCAGGACCAGTGCCGCCGCCCCGTTGTTGACCACGAGGGCAGCCTCCGCCTCCGGCAGCACCGCGAGGATCGCCGCGATGGTGCCGCGCCCGCGGGTCGAGCGCCGACCGGTCGCCAGGTCCAGCTCGACGTCGACAGCGCCCGCGGCCGCGGCCATCGCCTCGACGGCGGCCGCTGACAGCGGTGCCCGACCCAGGTTGGTGTGGATGACGACGCCGGTGGCGTTGAGGACGGGACGCAGCGTCGTGGACAGGGCCGGCAGGGCCGCGAGCGCCGTCGCCGCCACCTGGTTGGGGGCGATGGCACCGAGCCTCGCCTCGTCCTGGGCCGCCTGGACAGCGGCCCGCACAGTGTCGCGGCCGTAACGCGAGATCGCCTGTGCCACAGCCGGTTCGGCGAGGACGGTGTCCGTGCGAGGCACGAGGCGGCGGGCGTCCGGTTCGCGACTGGACTCGCGACTGGACTGCGGCTGCGGCATACGACCTCCTGTCCCTTGGCGGAGGCGGACGGGAATCGAACCCGCCCAGCCGAGGTGCTCGGCTGCACCGGTTTTGAAGACCGGGAGGGCCACCAGGCGCCTGTACGCCTCCGCTGGCGAGGCTAGCGTAGGAACCGTGACCCAACCGAGCGTGCACCCGCTGCTCACCGACCCGCGCCAGCCCGTGCGACTGACGCAGTATGCCGCGGGCGGCGGCTGCGCCTGCAAGATCCCGCCGGGCGAGCTCGAGGAGGTGGTGCGCGGGCTCGGGGGGCAGACCGGCGACGACCTCCTCGTCGGCCTCGACGACGGGGACGACGGTGCGGTCGTCCGGGTCGCCGACGGCACGGCCGTGATCAGCACGGCGGACTTCTTCACGCCGGTGGTCGACGACGCGTATGACTTCGGTCGGATCGTCGCGGCCAACGCGCTCTCGGACGTCTACGCCATGGGTGGCCGCCCCGTGGTGGCGATCAACCTGGTCGGCTGGCCGCGGTCGGTGCTTCCGCTCGAGCTGCTCCGTGAGGTGCTGCGCGGTGGCCTCGACGTGGCGGGGCAGGCGGGGTGCCCCGTGGCCGGAGGGCACAGCATCGACGACCCAGAGCCCAAGTACGGCATGGCCGTCACCGGCCTCGCCGAGCCGGATCGCTTGCTGCGCAACGACTCCGCGCGCGCCGGTCTCCCCATCTCGCTCACCAAGCCGATCGGGGTGGGCGTGCTCAACAACCAGCACAAGGCCACCGGGGAGGTCTTCCCACAGGCCATTGCCTCGATGGTCGAGCTCAACGACACCGCGAGCGCTGCGGCCCTGGCAGCGGGGGTCGAGGCGGCGACCGATGTCACGGGGTTCGGACTGCTGGGACACCTGTTCAAGCTGCTGCGTGCCTCGGGAGTCGGGGCGGTGCTGGACCCAGCGGCCGTGCCGGTGCTCGACGGCGCATGGGAGGGGCTGCGCGCCGGCTTCGTCAGCGGGGGCACGCGACGCAACCTCGAGTGGGTGCGTCCACACCTCGACGGCGGAGCCTCGGAGGACGTGCTGCTCATGCTGGCGGACGCCCAGACCAGCGGAGGCCTGCTCGTCGTCGGCGAGGTGCCGGGAGCGGCGGTCATCGGCCACACCGTGGCCGGCCCGCCGCGGATCCGGATTCGCTGAACGTCTTGTGAGTGAGTGGAGTTCGGCGCACGCTGGGGGCATGGCCAGGTACGAGCTCATCGCGCACAACCTTGCCGGTCAGCCGCACGGCCGTCCGGTGTTCGTCACCGCGGACAGTCCGGGTGAGGCGGTCATGATCGGCGCCCCGACGCTGCGCCGCGCCATCGAGCGCGACCACCTCCACGCCGACCTGTATGCCGTGTACCGCCACCGCCGCGTCCGTGGGCGCCGCCTCGTGGGGGCGTTCTCACCGGACGGTCCGGAGTCCGGGACGGCAGGGGTCCGTGAACCCCGACGGCCGCTCCCCGCCCCACCGAGCCTGCGCGCGGAGGCCGAGCTGCCGGCCTACCCGGACAGCTGACGCCGGGCACTCCTCGGGTGGGGCCCGCAGGCAGTAGCGTGTGCCCACTTCACTTCCCCCGGAGGCCACCATGCCGCAGTTCGCCCACACGCTGTCCGTCAGCGCCCCGCCGTCGGCCATCTTCGCCATCGTCGACGACTTCACCAAGACCCCCCAGTGGCTGTCCCGCTGCACCGGGATCGACAAGCTCGACGAGGGCGCGAACGACGTCGGCACGCGGCTCAAGTACCACTACAACGACGGTCGCCGCAGCGGCACGATGGACGGCCAGATCATCGCGCACGAGCCCGACCGTCACTTCGCGATGAAGTTCACCGACAAGATGATGGACGTGACGGTCGACTTCGTCGCCGCGTCCGACGGGGTGGGTTCCACGCTGACCCACTCGATCGACATTGCCACCAAGGGATTCGGCAAACTCTTCACACCCATGATCAAGCGAAGCCTGCCCAAGCAGACGATGGACGCGATGGCCAAGCTCAAGGCGATGGCGGAGGCCTCCTGAGGCTGCGCCCCGCGGAGTCCTGGGGGCTTCGCTCGAAAGGGTTCACGCGGCATACCTGCGGCTCTAGGCTGCAAGCGTTCGCTGGTGTTGGACCACTCACGGAGGTGCACTGATGGCGGGGAAGTTCGAGCTCTACCAGGACAAGGCTGGCAAGTACCGCTTTCGGCTCAAGTCCAGCAACGGCCAGGTGATCGCCGTGGGCGAGGCCTACGAGTCGAAGTCGGCGGCGGAGAGCGGCATCGCCTCCGTGCAGAAGAACGCGCCCGGTGCCGACATCGTCGAGGTCGACAGCTAGTCGACCAGGTCGACGGGCCGCGGCCCGTCTGCCTCGACCCGGCCCCGCGAGGCACCCCATCGGGTATGCCGCGCGGGGCCTCGTCGTGTGGACGGGCGGTGGGCTCATGCGTTGGCTGGAGTTGCGGACTGCCCCGATGCCGCGAGGATTGGCCCGGTGACCGGGGAGCAGTGGAGGGCGTGGACGGCTCGCGTCGCCGTCGTGGTGGCCGGCGTCCTGGTCTACGTCGCGCTGTCGCGGCTGTGGAGCTTTGCCAACACCGACGACCCGGACCTGATCGAGAACGGCAGCATCGCGCGGGCGGCGGCGAGCGCCTGCGCGCAGATGCGCGACTCGGCAGCGGCTGCGGCGGTGGCGACCACCGCGCCCATCTCGCAGCGGGTCGGCGCGATCAACGCGCAGAACGACGCCGTCGTCGAGCTCGTCACCACGATGAACCAGCTCGGACGGACACGGCTGGACGCGGACCAGCCCGCCGCGCAGTGGCTCGAGGACTGGCACCGGCTGGTCCTGGCGCGTGATGCCTATGCGCGCTCGCTCGCTGCCGGGAAGCCGAGGGTGATGGCGCTGCCGACGATCGACGGCAGGGGACTGGTCGACCGGCTCAACAACGTCGGCCTCAACTGCCGCGTCCCCCTGGTCCTGCTGGCGCCCTGACCCAACCCTCTTCCCGACTTGTTGCCGCCTGCTGGTCACCCATCTCCGATCTGCGCCTCCGGTGACCACCAGCGCGCAACAAGTCAGCCTTGGGTGAGCTCCGCGATCTGGGTGCGGGCGGCGGCCACGAGCTCGGCGTTCGTGTGGGCGTGACCCCACAGGCCCCAGCCACCCTCGGCCGCCTCGGTCAGCATTACCCAGGTCCGTTGCGCGAGGGATTCGTCCCCGCCGGCGGTGGCGACGATGGCCGTCAGCCGCTCGACGACAGCGATCTGCTTGTCGCGGTCGAGGGCCCCGGCGTTCGTGAGCACCTGCACCCGGACGTAGGTGGAGTCGCCGTCGACGTTGGCGAGCGCGTCTGCCGGCAGGTCGTGCACGAAGGCGGCCGTGTTCTGGCGGAACATCGGGATGTCCGGCACCTGCTCGACCTCCTTCACGGCGCTGGCGAGGTCGACCGCGAGCTGATGCTTGTCCGCGAAGGTGCCGGTGGCGGCATACACGTCGATCATGGGCATGGTCACTCCCGGTGACATAGTAGGACGGTCGTCATAGTCCTCTATGATGGCCGTCATAGTCAAGGGATGGGGTGGACGCAGGTGGCAGGGTCAGCGGACACGGAGCGGCCGGGGGACTCCGCGCGATCAGCGCGGGAGCGGATGGTGGACAGCGCCATCGTGCTGCTGGCGCAGGGCGGCTACCAGGCCACGTCGTTCTCGTCGGTGCTGGAGGTGTCGCAGGCGCCGCGCGGCTCGATCTACCACCACTTCCCGGACGGGAAGGACCAGCTCATCGCCGCGGCGGTGGAGCTGGCGGGCGCGCGAGCCGTCGCGGTGCTCGACAGCCTGGACGGGTTGCCTGCGCCGGAGGTCGTCGAGGGTTTCATGGTGCTGTGGCGGACGGTGCTCGAGCGCTCGAACTTCGGGGCCGGCTGCTCGGTCCTGGCCGTCACGGTCTCGAGCGGGTCGGACGAGCTGCTCGACGCAGCCGCGGACGTGTTCCGTTCGTGGGGCGCGCGGTTGGCCGCGCTGCTGGAGCGCGGGGGGCTCGGGCGCCAGGACGCCGCGACGTTCGCGACGATGGTGATGGCCGCGTCGGAAGGGGCCGTCGTGCTGGCTCGCGCACGACGCAGTTTCGGGCCATTCGACCAGGTCGCAACCCAGCTGCGCGAGGACGCCGAGCGCCGAATGCGCTGAGCGCCTCGGCGTGCCTCAGTTCGCCCGGGGGATGACCACCGTTCCACACTGGTCGCAGCGGAAGGCGGGGGCGCTGTGGTTGAAGAAGCCCCTCGTCAGCAGGATGCCGGTCAGGTCACCGGCCAGTCCGCGCGCCTGCTTGAACTTCACGCCGGGCGAGCGACCCACCACGAGGCCCTTGCTCATGCCTGGCGTCGAGCAGGTCGGACAGCCTGTTGGGGTACCGGTCACCTGTCAGATGATGCACGACTCGATCAGCAGGGGTACGAGGTTCAGTCGATGACGGCAATCCGCAGGGCGGGTCGAGGGGGTTAGGCGTGGGCCAGGATCTGGGTGACGGCCCGGTTGATGACGTCGAGTCCTTCACGGGTGACCGTCGGGCCGCCGCTGGTGGGGGTGGCCCGGTTGTGACAGGCGGCGCCCCACGGGAGTCCGGCCTGCTTGGCCAGCGCGCGGCCCATCGCCGGCACGGTCCCGACCTTCACGCCACAGCGCACGGCGGCCTTTTCGAAGACGTCCAAGGGAAGCTGGATTCCCTCGCCGACGACCTGCGAGGGGACACCCAGCTGGCGGCAGAGGCGGTCGACCTGCTCCTGCTCGGAGACCCCGCCGCGGGTGCCGCTGCCGTTCAGGCCGGGGAATGCGCGATCGTCATCACCGAGACAGGAAGAGCACCATGCAGGGTTCATTCCGTGTCTACAGTCATCGCTCATGTGCTAACTGTACGGCCCCCAGCGGCCGGCGGATCCCGCGACGAAGACCGACGGCAGGTTTTCGCCCGACTCGTACGCCTTTCGTGGGATGACCTCGGGTCCGGCCGGAGTGATGCTGGGCGGGACATGGAGGTCGACATGGGTGCATTCACGATCAGGGGAAGCCTGGCCGCCGTCCTGGCAGCACTCGGCGCGATGGTGGTCGCAGGGTCAGCGGCCCAGGCCGACCATGCGGAGTACCGCTTCCCGCTGCCGGGCGCGACGTCCACGGAGGGCATCGCGAGCGGTGCCGGCACGACGTTCTACGCCAGTGACCTCTTCGCGGGGGACATCTTCCGTGGAGACATCCGCACGCGCCGGGTCGAGAAGTTCATCGACAACCCGCCGGGTCGCAATGCGCTGGGGCTTCGGGTGGACCTTGCCCATCGCCTGCTCTTCGCCGCGGGCGGGTTCGACGGACGCGGATTTGTCTACGACCTCGACAGCGGGGCGACCCTCGCGACCTACCAGTTCTCGACAGCTGCCTCGGTGATCAACGACGTCGCCGTGACGGCGAACGGTGCCTGGTTCACCAACTCGTCCCAGCCCGAGCTGTACTTCGTCCCGGTGGTGGGCGGGCGGCCTGGTGCCTTCAGCACCCTGCACCTCAGTGGTCCGGCCGCCGACACCAGTGGCGCCTTCAACAACAACGGCATCCAGGCCACGCCTGACGGTTCAACACTCGTCGTGGCACACAGTACCCAGGGGGCGCTGAACACTGTCGACCCGGTCACGGGCGCCAGCCACGCCATCCAGGGAGTGAGTGTCCCGAACGTCGACGGCATCCTGCTCGAGGGTCGGACCGTGGATGCCGTGGAGAACTTCAGCAACGCGATCGCCGAGGTCCAGCTCAGTGGCGACCTGTCCTCAGGGTCCGTGCAGAAGGTGGTGACCAGCGGCCTGTTCCAGACACCGACGACGGTGGCCCGGTTCGGCGACCGGCTGGCAACGGTGAACGCGAAGTTCGACACTGGATTCCCACCCGCCGCGACCAGCTTCGAGGTCGTGGTCGTCGACCGCTGATCGTGCGTGGTCTGGGCACTGCTGGCCCGACATGCCTCGAGCCACCCCCCGGCTGGGGGGCTTCACCGCCAACAGGTGGCCCGATGTGCGACAAAACTGTGGTGGAGCCAAGGGGACTCGAACCCCTAACCCCCTGCTTGCAAAGCAGGTGCGCTACCAATTGCGCCATGGCCCCGTCGGATCACGGCCCGGCACGAGTCCGGCCCGGTCACCTGGGTGTTGCCCGGTTTTAGTTGCCTAGTTCGGGGAGTCCGTCGCCTCGGCCCAGAGGTCCTTCTCGGCCTTCTGGGCCTTGAGCTTCCGCTGGATTGCCGTGGCGCCGATGGCCGTCACGATGAGGAGCAGGAGCTTCTTCATGGGCCGTCGCCTTCCCTCGCAGAGCAACCGCGGGGATCGGGATTGGTGGGCCTAACAGGACTTGAACCTGTGGCCTCTTCCTTATCAGGGAAGCGCTCTAACCGTCTGAGCTATAGGCCCGTGAGCCCAATCTCCGCTGCGCCACGGGAGGTGGCGCGAGGCACGAGGTTACAGCACCGGCATCCGCACAACCAAAACGGTTACCGCCCACCGACCTGTGCAGGTCAGCGGGCGGTTTCCGGTATGCCGTGAGGCCGGGTTTCGGGGCCGGCTCAGTCGTCGGTGAGGGTGAGCTGGAGGCCGCCGACCAGGGCCGAGCAGATGTTGTAGAGGAAGGCGCCGAGCGTCGACAGGGCGGTCAGCAGGATGACGTCGATGACCCCGATGACGATCGACAGGGACAGCACCCGGCCGAAGCCGAGGAAGTCCATGATGTCGAACGGGTTCTGCGAGTCGCTGATGATTGTGCCGACCAGGCGGTTGACCTCGCTGAAGACCCCCATGCCGGACAGGATCATCCACAGCACCGCCACCATCACGACGCCGGCGATGCCCAGGGCCACCGAGATGAGGAACGACATCTTCATCGCCGACCACGGGTCGACGCGCGAGACCGTGAGCTTGACGCGTCGGGCGCGGGCGGCCGCGGCGGCGGACTGGGAGCCCGTCGGGCGACCCTGCGCGCCGGCAGGGCGTGCGGCGCCCGGGGTCGGGCCCGCCTGACCCTGGCTCACAGTGGGGGCGGAACCTCCCTGGGGGAGGGCCGACCTGCTGGTCTGGCCTGCCGTGCTCACTCGCTACCTCCACTGGGGTCGCTCTCAGGTGCGTCGGACGCCTGCTCGGCACCACCGGCAACCTGCTCGTCTCCCGACGACGTTACGGCATCTTCGGCCGAGGAGGCGCCTTCAGTCGTCGCGTCGGACACACCAACTGCGTCAACTGCGCCGACGACTCCGCCCTCGACAGCCTCGGCGTCGACGACCTCGCCCTCGTCCACGGCGCGTTCGGGATTTCTCGCCAGCGCGACGACCGAGTCACCGGTGCCGGGGTTGGCGAACTTCATGCCCTGGGTGTTGCGGCCACGCCGCGTGACCGGGCTCACCGGCATACGCACGATGTTGCCCTTGCCCATGATGACCAGGACCTCGTCGTCCTCGCCAACCGTGAGGGCGCCGACCAGGTCACCGTTGCGCTCGGTGATCTTGGCGACCGCGACACCGAGGCCTCCGCGGCCCTTCGCGTTCCACTCCGAGGCCGGCGAGCGCTTGGCCATGCCGTTCTCGAAGACCACGAACACGTCGGGGTCCTCGCCCTCGTGGATGACGCTCAGCGACAGCAGCGAGTCGTCGCCGCGGAACCGCATGCCCGTCACCCCGCTCGTCGCGCGACCCATCGGCCGGAGCTGGGCGTCGGTCGCGTGGAAGCGGACCGACTGCGCCTTGCGCGAGACCAGCAGGAGGTCGTCGGTCGGCGACGCGAGGTCTGCGGCCACGAGCTCGTCGCCCTCCTTGAGGTTGACAGCGATGAGGCCGCCGCTGCGGGGGGAGTCGTAGTCAGCCAGTCGCGTCTTCTTGACCAGGCCGTTCTTGGTGGCGAGCACGAGGTAGGGCTGCTGGGCGTAGTCGCGCACGTCGAGGACCTGGGCGATCTTCTCGTCGGGCTGGAACGCCAGCAGGTTGGCCACGTGCTGGCCCTTGGCATCGCGCCCGGAGTCCGGCAGCTCGTAGGCCTTGGCGCGATAGACCCGGCCGAGGTTGGTGAAGAAGAGCAGCCAGTGGTGCGACGTCGTGGTGAAGAAGTGGTCCACCATGTCGTCGCCGCGCAGCTGGGCACCGCGGACGCCCTTGCCGCCCCGGCCCTGCGAGCGGTAGGCGTCGACTCGCGTGCGCTTGGCGTAGCCACCACGGGTGATGGTGACGACCACGTCCTCCTCGGGGATGAGGTCCTCCATCGACATGTCGCCGTCGAAGAACTCGATCCGGGTGCGCCGGTCGTCGCCGAACTTGTCGACGATGTCGCCGAGCTCGGTGGACACGATGGTCCGCTGCCGCTCCGGCTTGGCCAGGATGTCCTCGAAGTCCAGGATCATCGCCTCGAGCTCGTTGTGCTCGTCGATGATCTTCTGGCGCTCGAGGGCGGCGAGGCGGCGCAGCTGCATCTCGAGGATGGCGCGGGCCTGGAGCTCGTCGATGCCGAGGAGCTCGATCAGGCCGTCGCGGGCCGACTCGACGGTGGGCGAGCGCCGGATGAGGGCGATGACCTCGTCGAGGGCGTCGAGCGCCTTGAGCAGGCCACGCAGCACGTGGATCTGGGCCTCGGCCTTGCGCAGCCGGAACGTCGTCCGCCGCTGAATGACCTCGATCTGGTGGTCGACCCAGTGCCGGATGAACGCGTCGATCGGCAGGGTGCGCGGCACCCCGTCGACGAGGGCGAGCATGTTGGCGCCGAAGTTGTTCTGCAGCTGGGTGTGCTTGTAGAGGTTGTTGAGCACGACCTTGGCGACCGCATCGCGCTTGAGCACGATGACCAGGCGCTGGCCGGTGCGACCAGAGGTCTCGTCGCGGATGTCGGCGATGCCCGAGAGGCGGCCGTCCTTGATGAGCTCGGCGATCTTCTGGGCGAGGGTGTCGGGGTTGACCTGGTAGGGCAGCTCGGTGACCACGAGGCACTGTCGGCCCTGGATCTCCTCGACCTCGACGACCGCGCGCATGATGACCGAGCCACGGCCGGTGCGGTAGGCGTCCTCGATGCCCTTGCGACCCAGGATCAGCGCGCCGGTCGGGAAGTCGGGGCCGGTGATCCGTGCGAAGACGGCGTCGAAGGTCTCCTCGCGCGTCGCGTCGGGGTGCGCGAGCAGCCACTGGGCCGCGTCGGCGACCTCACGCAGGTTGTGCGGCGGGATGTTGGTGGCCATGCCGACCGCGATGCCGGAGCTGCCGTTGACGAGCAGGTTGGGGAACCGGCTCGGCAGGACGACGGGCTCCTGCGTCTTGCCGTCGTAGTTGTCGCGGAAGTCGACCGTGTCCTGGTCGATGTCGCGGACCATCTCCATGGCCAGCGGCGCCATCCGGCACTCGGTGTACCGCGGGGCGGCGGCCGGGTCGTCGCCCGGGCTGCCGAAGTTGCCCTGGCCGTCGACCAGTGGGTAGCGCAGCGACCAGTCCTGCACGAGCCGGACGAGGGCGTCGTAGATCGAGGAGTCACCGTGCGGGTGGTACTGACCCATCACCTCACCGACGACGCGGCTGCACTTGTTGTAGCCGCGGTCGGGCCGGTAGCCACCGTCGAACATCGCGTAGACGACGCGCCGGTGCACCGGCTTGAGGCCGTCCCGCACGTCGGGCAGCGCGCGGCTCACGATCACCGTCATCGCGTAGTCGATGTAGCTGCGCTGCATCTCGGTGTTGAGGTCGACCGCTTCGGTGCGGTCGTACTCGATCGGCGGTATCTCAGTCATGAATTCCCTTGTCCGTCATGCCATTCAACAAAGCAGTGGGTATTCCGGGTGGCGGGTTCCACGTGAAACGTGGCCACCGGCATACCGAGGTCAGATGTCCAGGAACCGCACGTCGCGGGCGTTGCGCTGGATGAAGCCGCGCCGGGACTCGACGTCCTCGCCCATCAGGATCGCGAAGATCTCGTCGGCGGCCGCCGCGTCGTCGAGGGTGACCTGGAGCAGCACCCGGTGGTCGGGGTCCATCGTGGTCTCCCACAGCTCCTGGTAGTCCATCTCACCGAGACCCTTATAGCGCTGGATGCCGGCGTCCTTGGGCAGTCGCCAGCCCTGGCCGAGTCCCGCCTGGACCATGGCGTCGCGCTCACGGTCGGAGTAGGCGAACTCGTGGGGGTGGTTGCTCCACTTGAGCCGGTAGAGCGGGGGCTGCGCGAGGTAGACGTAGCCCTCCTCGATCAGCGGGCGCATGAACCGGAACAGCAGCGTCAGCAGGAGGGTGCGGATGTGCAGGCCGTCGACGTCGGCATCGGCCATCAGCACGATCTTGTGGTAGCGCGCCTTGGTCTTGTCGAAGTCCTCGCCGATGCCGGTGCCGAACGCCGAGATCAGCGCCTGCACCTCGTTGTTGGCGAGCACCTTGTCGATGCGGGCCTTCTCGACGTTGAGGATCTTGCCGCGGATCGGCAGGATCGCCTGGTTGTGCGGGTTGCGACCGCGAACCGCCGAGCCGCCGGCCGAGTCACCCTCGACGATGAAGACCTCGGAGATCGCGGGGTCCTTGCTCTGGCAGTCGCGCAGCTTGCCCGGCAGACCACCCGACTCGAGCAGGCCCTTGCGTCGCGTCGCCTCGCGCGCCTTGCGGGCGGCCATGCGAGCGGCCGCGGCCTGGACCGACTTGCGGACGATGTCCTTGCCCTCGACCGGGTGGGCCTCGAGCCAGTGGCCGAACTCGTCGGTCATCGCGCGCTGGACGAAGCCCTTGACCTCGGAGTTGCCGAGCTTGGTCTTGGTCTGGCCCTCGAACTGCGGCTCGCCGAGCTTGACCGACACGACGGCGGTCAGGCCCTCGCGGATGTCGTCGCCGGTGAGGTTGTCGTCCTTCTCCTTGAGGAGGTTCTGCTTGCGCGCGAAGTCGTTGATGAGCTTGGTCATCGCCGCGCGGAAGCCCTCCTCGTGGGTGCCGCCCTCGTGGGTGTTGATCGTGTTGGCATAGGTGTGCACCGACTCGGAGTACGCGGTGGTCCACTGCATGGCCAGCTCCAGCGACAACTGGCGCTCGGTGTCCTCGGACTCGATCGAGATGATCTCGGCGTGCACCGGCTCGGACTTCTTCGAGGTGACGAGGTGGGTGACGTAGTCGACCAGACCGTTGTCGTACTTGTAGGAGACCTTGCGCTGCTTCTTCTCGCTGACGTCTACCGTGTCGGCGTCCTCGGCGCGCTCCGGCTCGCGCTCGTCGGTGAGGTTGATGCGCAGCCCCTTGTTGAGGAACGCCATCTGCTGCATCCGGGCGCGGATCGTCTCGAAGTCGTAGGTGGTCGTCTCGAAGATGCCACCGTCGGCCCAGTAGGTGATGGTGGTGCCGGTGCGGTCGGACGCCTCCATCTTCTCCAGGGGGGCGACCGCCTCACCGCGGTCGAAGGTGACCCGGAAGACGTGGCCCTTCTGGAAGACCTCGACGTCGAGCCGGGTCGACAGGGCGTTGACCACGGAGGAGCCGACGCCGTGCAGCCCACCGGACACCTTGTAGCCGCCGCCGCCGAACTTGCCACCGGCGTGCAGCTGGGTGAGCACGAGCTCGACCGCCGACTTGCCCTCGGCCGGGTGGATGTCGGTGGGGATGCCGCGGCCGTTGTCGGCGACGCGCACGCCGCCGTCGGCCAGCAGGGTCACGTCGATGGTGTCGGCGAAGCCGGCCAGCGCCTCGTCGACCGAGTTGTCGACGATCTCCCAGACGAGGTGGTGCAGCCCKCGCTCACCCGTGGACCCGATGTACATGCCGGGACGCTTGCGCACTGCCTCGAGACCCTCGAGGACCGTGATCTGGCTGGCGTCGTAGTCCGACCCGGGAGCGGCGCCGGCGAGGTCGGCCTCGACCACCTCGCGGGCGGCCTCTGCCTGGGCGGCGGTGAGGTTCTCGGTGGTGGGGGGTGTGGTGCTGTCTGCGGGGGCGTTCTGGTCTGGCGTGTGGTCAGCCTCGGACACGGTGCTCCTTCTCCGGTGGCGCAGCGAACAGGGGGTTTCCCCCGTGGTCGCTGAACCCGCTCATGGCACGCGACCAGACTGGGAACCAGCTGGTCGCGAATTCACTCCAGAGTCTACCTGTCGGGACTGTCAGATCTCACGTCAGGAGGCCCGGGAACGCGGATTTGGGACAAAAAAGTGCCCTCTCACGGGTGGGGATACGCGGGCCGCCCCCTGAGCGCCCGATTCAGGCGTTTCTGGTCCGCCGTCGACGCGAGTCGCCGAGGGTGAGCTGGAGCCGGGTCCTCGGGAGTCGGAGTGACCCCGAGGCTGCGCACCTCCTGACGAGGCGCCCGTGGTCTCGGGTCAGAAGATGATGACCTGACGGACCGCTCTGCCCGCGGCGAGCCCGTCCATCGCGGAGTTCACGTCGTCGAGCCCGATCCGCGCCGACACCAGCGCCTCGACGGGGAGCCGACCCTCGCGCCACCACCGGGCGAAGACCGGGATGTCGCGCGCCGGCACCGCGGAGCCGAGGTAGCTGCCGGTCACGGTCTTCGCCTGGGCCACCAGGGCCAGTGGCGAGATGCTCGCCCGCGCGTCGGGGTGGGGGAGCCCGACAGTCACCGTCCTGCCACCCGGTGCGGTCGCGTCCAGCGCTGTCTCGAAGGCGGGCACCGTGCCGGCTGCCTCGACCACGACGTCGGCGGTGGCCCCCGTGCCGGCCAGCTCGTCGGGACTGAGGGCCCGCGTGGCACCGAGCTCGAGCGCCCGCTCGCGCTTGGACCTCATCGTGTCGACGGCGACGACGTCACCGGTGCCGAGCGCGATCGCCGTGAGCAGGGCCGCCATCCCGACCCCGCCGAGGCCCACCACCATCACCGTCTGCCCCGACTCGGGAGGTGCCGCGTTGAGCAGCGCCCCTCCACCCGTGAGCACGGCACACCCGAGCACTGCGGCCACGTCCGGCGGCACGTCGTCGTCGACGGCGACCACGGACCTGGTGTCCACCACTGCGTGGGTCGCGAACGCCGACACCCCCAGGTGGTGGTGCACGGGAGCTCCGTGGCGGGACAACCGTCGCCCGCCGCCGAGCAGCTCACCGGCGTTGTTGCTCGCGGAACCCGGACCACACGGCATACGCCCGCCGGTGGCGCAGCCGGCGCACTCGCCGCACCGGGGCAGGAAGGTCAGCACCACCCGCTGGCCCACGACGAGGTCGGTGACTCCCGGACCCAGCCGCTCGACGCGGCCCGACGCCTCGTGGCCTAGCAGCATCGGCACCGGACGGGCGCGGTTGCCGTCCACCACCGAGAGGTCGGAGTGGCAGACCCCGGCGGCCTCGATGCGCACGAGCACCTCGCCGGCCTCGGGAGGGTCGAGGTCCAGGGGGCCGACGGTGAGGGGTCGGCTGGCCGCGTAGGGAGCAGCGCGCCCGACCTCCTCGAGGACCGCGCCGGTGACCTGCATCAGCGCCCCTGCATCAGCGGGCCTGCACGGCCTGGTCGAGCAGGTGGCGCACGACCTCCGGGATGGGCACGGTGCCGCGTGAGTCGCGGTCGATGTAGACGTGCACCCAGTGGCCGAGCGCCGCCAGCTCGGCGTCCTGGGCGTCGAACAGGCCCAGGGCGTAGGTGATGCTGCTACGCCCCAGACGTTCCACGCGGACGCCGACGTCGAGCGGCCGCGGGTACTCCAGCTCGCGGAAGAAGCGGCAGCCCGACTCGGCCACGACCCCCAGCTCCGGCAGCGCCATGACGTCGGCGCCCGTCCCCGTGATCAGCCAGCCGTTGATCGCCGAGTCGAAGAGCTCGTAGTAGACGGCGTTATTGAGGTGGCCGTACATGTCGTTGTCCGACCAGCGCGTCGTGACCCGCACGACGTGGTCGAAGTGCGCGCGGGTGAGCGTTCGGTCAGCATCGGCCGTCATGCGTCGATCCTAGGCAGCGGTCGGCTCAGCCGTAGGTGTCGCGCGGGCCGGGCCCGGTCGACCGGCGAGGGCCCTTGGACCAGGACGGTGCGCTCGGGCCGACGATCTTCAGGGCGGTGACGGTGCCCTTGCCGACCTCCCCCTCGAGACGGGACATGATCGAGGACTCCAGGAGCTTGAGCTGCGTGGCCCAGGCGGTCGAGTCGGCCCGGACCGTGAGGATCCCGTACTCGAACGTCACCGGCGTGCAGTGCTGGGCAACCTCTTGACCGACGATGTCCGGCCACCGCCCCATCACGGACCCGACCGCCACGTCGACCTTCCACCCGCGGTCGGCCATCAACCGGTCCATCTGGTCACCGAGCAGCAGCGGGTCGCGCCGATCCGTCTTCGCCCCCGGCGACTGGACGCCGATCTGTCGGCGCCGCATCGGCTTGAGTCCCGGTCGAAGGCCCTTCTCGCGAGCGGCCGCCCGGGCGCGCGACAGCGCGGCCCCCGCGGCGTCGTCGACCAGGGCGGTGGGGTCCGGCTCGACGCCGGGGGCCGGTTCGCTGCCCGGCTCCACGTCCGGTTCGATGTCCGGTTCCGATCCCAACTCCGGTCCAGGCTCGGGCAGGGTCTCGTCACTCACGCCTGGTCACCTCCCCGAGGCTCACGGCAAAGGTCCGTCCCACCAGGCTCTTCGGCACGTCGGCATCGACCGCGGCCGTGATCAGCACCTGCTCGCAGTCGGCGACCATGGTCGCGAGCCGCTCGCGACGGCCGGTGTCGAGCTCGGCGAAGACGTCGTCGAGGATGAGGACCGGGTCCTCACCGAGGTCGTGCCGCAGCAGCTGGTATGCCGCGAGCTTGAGTCCCAGCGCGAACGACCAGCTCTCGCCGTGGCTGGCGTAGCCCTTGGCCGGCAGCTCACCGAGCGACAGCACGAGGTCGTCCCGGTGCGGTCCGGCGAGGGAGATGCCCCGCTCGACCTCCTTGTCGCGCGCCTCCTCGAGAGTGCCGAGGAGCTCGGCGCGCAGCGCATCGATCTCCGGGACCTCGCCGGCAGCCAGCGACGCGGCAGCCGCCTCGCGCAGGCTGCTCTTGTAGGAGACCCGCGCGTCGGACTGGCCGGCGCTCACCTCGTCGTAGGCCTTGGCCAGGTAGGGACCCAGGTCACGCAGCAGCCGCAGCCGGGCGTAGAGCAGCTGGGACCCGACCGTGGCGAGGTGGTCGTTCCAGATGTCGAGGGTGTGCAGGGCGGTCGCGCGGGCGTCGTCGACGGGCTCGTCGCTCGGTCGCGAGGGCGGTCGGCGCCGGGATCCCTTGCGCAGCAACGGTTGCGCAGACTTCAGGAGCGCGTTCCGCTGCTTGAGGATCTTGTCGTAGTCGCTGCGCACCCCGGCCCAGCGCGGCTGGCGGGCGACCAGCAGGTCGTCGAGGAAGCGACGGCGCTCCGACGGGTCGCCCTTGACGAGCGCGAGGTCCTCGGGCGCGAAGAGCACCGTGCGCAAGGTGCCCAGCACGTCGCGCGGCCGGGACACGGGGGACCGGCCCAGTCGCGCCCGGTTGGCCCGGCCCGGGTTGAGCTCCAGCTCGAGCATCGTCTCGCGACCACCCCGCATCACGGCTCCGCGGATCACCGCCTGCTCGGCACCGAACCGGACCAGCGGCTGGTCGGTCGACACCCGGTGGCTGGACAGGGTGGCGAGATAGCCGATGGCCTCGACGAGGTTGGTCTTGCCCTGGCCGTTCAGGCCGACCAGCGTGGTGACACCGGGCTCGAGGGGGAGGTCGGCGGCGGTGTAACTGCGGAAGTCGGCAACCGTGAGGTGCCGGACGTACACAGGCGGCTAGGGCTCGTCGCGGCGCAGCAGGCTCATCGCGCCGCGCGCTTGCTAGCCGACGCCGACCGCGCAGACCCCGACGGTGCAGACCCCCGCGTCGAGCCGGTGCCCGAGGAGGGACCGGCCGAGGCTGCCTTGCGACCCTTCGCAGCCGCCTTGGCGGGGCTCTTGGTCGGCTTCTCCTTCGTCGCGGCCTTCGCCGCGACCGCCTTCTCGTGCTTCGGGGCTCCCTCGGCGCGGAGCTTTTCGCCCTCGGCGACCGACATCACCTGGTGTCCACCGAACCCACCGCGCAGGGCCGCCACGGCCTGCATGGTCGGGGACTCCTGCTGGCGGGAGGCGAACCGGGAGAACAGCGACGCCGAGATGACCGGCATCGGGACCGAGTTGGCGATCGCCTCCTCGACGGTCCAGCGCCCCTCCCCCGAGTCGACGGTGTAGCCGGAGACGTCCTCGAGGTGCGGGTTCTTCTCCAGGGCGTCGACCAGCAGGTCGAGCAGCCAGGACCGGACGACTGTGCCGCGGGTCCAGGCCTTGAAGGCGCCCGGGACGTCGGTGACGATGTCCTTGGCCTCGAGCAGCTCGTAGCCCTCGGCATACGCAGCCATCAGGCCGTACTCGATGCCGTTGTGGACCATCTTGGTGTAGTGCCCGGCGCCGACCTTGCCGGCGTGGACGAAGCCCTCCTCGCGCGGACCCTCGGGCCGCAGGGCATCGAAGATCGGCATCGCCTTGCGCACGTTGGCAGCCGAACCGCCGACCATCAGGCCGTAGCCGTTGTCCAGGCCCCAGATGCCGCCGCTGACCCCGCAGTCGAGGTAGCCGATGCCCTTGGCCTTCAACAGCTTCTCGTTCTCGAAGTCATCGGTGAACCGGCTGTTGCCGCCGTCGATGACCATGTCGCCCTTGTCGAGCAGCTTGGCCAGCTGGGCCACGGTGTCGGTCGTCGGCGCGCCCGCGGGGACCATCACCCACACCGTGCGCGGGGCGTCGAGTGCCTTGACCAGGGCGGCCAGGGTCTTGACGTCCGCCACCGCAGGGTTGCGGTCGAAGCCGACCACTTCGTGCCCGGCGCGGCGGATCCGCTCGCGCATGTTGCCGCCCATTTTGCCGAGACCGATCAGACCGAGCTGCATGTGACGACTCCCGTTCGTGTGGGTGGTTCGGTATGCCGCCGCGCTGGCTTTGCGGCATACCTCGCGGTGCGCGTGCTCAGGCTACGCCCGGGGGCGGTCAGCTCGCGAAGCGAACGGGCATCAGGACGTAGCGGTAGGAGCTGTCGGCGTCGCCGTCTAGCTCGTCCTGGCCGGACAGCACCGCCGGGCGTGACGGCTGGGTGAAGGAGAACCGCGAGTAGTCGGTGCCGACCGCGCCGAGGCCGTCGAGCAGGAACTGCGGGTTGAACGCGATCTCGATCTCGGGACCGGTGAGGGTCGACTCGACGGCCTCGGAGGCCTGGGCGTCGTCACCGGTGCCGGCCTCGATGGCCACCTGGCCGTCGGAGAACTTCAGGCGCACCGGGGTGTTGCGCTCGGCCACGAGGGCGACCCGCTTCACGGCCTCGATGAGCTCGGAGGTCTTGAGGACGGCCTCGGTGTCGACCGTCGTGGGGAAGATCGAAGTGACCTTGGGGTACTCACCGTCGAGCAGGCGGGTGGTGGTGCGTCGCTGCCCGGCCTCGAAGCCGACCAGCCCGTCGCCACCGGCGGAAGACCCGAGGGCGACCTCGATCGACCCGGAGGCGCCCAGTGCCTTGGCCGTCTCGGACAGGGTGCGGGCCGGGACCAGGGCCAGGTGGCTGGCGTCGGTGGCCTCGGGGTTCCAGGTCAGCTCACGCATGGCCAACCGGTAGCGGTCGGTCGCGAGGAGCGTCATCTTGTCGCCGTCGATCTCGACGCGGACGCCCGTGAGAATCGGCAGGGTGTCACCGCGGTCGGCGGCGATCGCGACCTGGGCAACCGCCTGGGTGAAGACGTCGCCGGCGATGGTGCCGCTCGCCGTGGGGGAGATCGGCAGCGTGGGGTAGTCGTCGGCCGGCATCTGCATCAGGCTGAAGCGCGAGGACCCGCAGACCACGGAGACCTTGTTGCCCTCGGTGGCGATGTCGACCGGCTTGGTGGGGAGGTTGCGGGAGATGTCGGCGAGCAGTCGGCCCAGGACGAGCACCGTGCCGCCCTCGGCGACCTCGGCCGCGACGGTGATCTTGGCGGAGACCTCGTAGTCGAAGGCCGAGAGGGTCAGGGTGCCCTCGTCGTTCGCCTCGATGAGGACACCGGCGAGGACGGGCACCGGGGGACGGGCCGGGAGGCCACGGGCCACCCAGGTCACGGCGTCGGCGAGGACCTCACGTTCGACCCGAAACTTCACCGTGACTACCTGCCCTTTCGCACGCGGCCCCGCCGCCGAACTTCAAGAATGTGACTTCACAAATGTGATTGCGCACTGACCCTAGTGCTCACGATGCACTCGGCCAACCCGGATGGGGCAATCCGTCCCAGCTGTTTCCTCCGTGTCATTTCAGTGGGTAGCGGTGTGGTCTGGAGGTGGGCAGGGTCAGGATTGGTACTCGGGGCTGGATGGCTGATGGGAGATGGGTAGTCGTTGTCATAGGGGGTGTGGATCCTGTGGACGACCGACATCGGTGCAGGTCAGCGCGGCGCGCCCCCTGTGTATGCCGGGTGGACAAGCGGTGGCACAACCTGGGCCGGCTTGTGGAGGCGCCGGCTGCGCCCACACGGTCTCCACACGGCATACCCCGGTTGTCCCCAGCTGAAAGCTGGTCGTGCACGGGTTGTCCACCGGTTGTCCACAGGGGTGGATGTGCGGGGGAAACGGCTCCGGAACAGAAATCATCCGTTTGGTGGATAGGCGTAGGGCCGAACCACATACCCACAGAGTTGTCCACAGGTGTGGACCATGGGTCGAGTTCCTCAAATGTCCGAATCTGCTGCGGGATTCGTGCTCACCTGAGCACGAACTCGACTGAGGTGTCGGGGAGGTGAACAGGCCCCCACACCTGTGCACAAGGCTGTGGACAACCAGTTCCTCGTGCAGAGAAGTCGGAATCCGGCGTCAGCGAGACTGCTGCTTGATCCTGTTGGTCAGCTCGGTCACCTGGTTGTAGATCGCGCGCCGCTCGGCCATCAGCTGGCGGATCTTCTTGTCGGCGTGCATGACCGTGGTGTGGTCACGGCCACCGAACTGCTGCCCGATCTTGGGCAGGGACAGGTCGGTCAGCTCGCGGCACAGGTACATCGCGATCTGGCGAGCCGTGACCAGGACCCGCGAGCGCGACGTGCCGCAGAGGTCCTCGATGGTCAGCCCGAAGTAGGCCGCGGTCTGGGCCATGATCGTCGCGCTGGTGATCTGGGAGCCCTGCTCGTTGGGGATCAGGTCCTTGAGGACGATCTCGGCCAGGCCCATGTCGACGCTCTGCCGGTTGAGGCTGGCGAAGGCCGTGACGCGGATGAGGGCGCCCTCGAGCTCGCGGATGTTGGTCGAGATCCGGCTCGCGATGAACTCGAGCACGTCGTCGGGCGCGCTCATGCGTTCCTGGATGGCCTTCTTGCGCAGGATCGCGATGCGGGTCTCGAGGTCGGGCGGCTGGACGTCGGTCAGCAGGCCCCACTCGAACCGGCTGCGCATGCGTTCCTCGAAGCCGGACAGCAGCTTGGGGGGCAGGTCACTGGTGATCACGACCTGCTTGTTGGCGTTGTGGAGCGTGTTGAAGGTGTGGAAGAACTCTTCCTGCGTCTGCACCTTGCCCTGCAGGAACTGGATGTCGTCGATGAGGAGCACGTCGACGTCGCGGTAGCGGCGCTGGAAGTTGCTCGCCTTGTCGTCGCGGATGCTGTTGATGAAGTCGTTGGTGAACTCCTCGGAGTTCACGTACCGCACCTTCACGTGCGGGTAGAGGTTGCGCGCGTAGTGCCCGATGGCGTGCAGCAGGTGGGTCTTGCCCAGCCCGGACTCGCCGTAGACGAACAGCGGGTTGTACGCCTTGGCCGGCGCCTCGGCCACGGCGACCGCGGCCGCGTGGGCGAACCGGTTGCTCGCGCCGATGACGAAGGTGTCGAAGGTGTACTTGGGGTTGAGTCGAGTCGCCGACTCGTCGGTGACGCTCATGACCTCGTCGCGCGGGCGGCGTTGCGCCTCGGCGGGCGGCGTCAGCGGGTAGACGTTGTCCACCGTGAGGTGGGCAGGCGGCTGGCCGTGCGGCTGTCCATGCTGGGCGAGGGGAGGGATCGACAGGGGCTGCTCGTCGACGTAACCCGTGGTGTCCTCACCATGGTGGGCCTCGTCCAACGAGGTGTCGACGGTGACGGCCAACTGCACCTGCTCGCCGAGCTGAGAGGACAGTGCCTGGGTCACCGCGTCGCGCACCCGCTGCTCGACGACGTCCTTGGTGTACTCGTTCGGCACCTTGACCAGGGCGGTTCCGTCGAGGAGTCCGGCGAGGCGGGCCAGCGTGAGGAACGCGCGTTCGCGGGCCGGGAGTCCGTCGGCGTCGAGGGTGGCGATGGTGTTCTGCCAGATCTGCGTGTAGTCCAGATCTGTGTCACTCACCGGTCCCACATCCCTTTCGACGGTTTGGCTGCCCTGTCGCAGGGTCATGGTGTCTGTCCCCTGTGCCTCATCGACACTGTGCCTTATCCACATAGTTATCCACAACCTGTGGGCAAGGGATGGGACGAGGAGGGACGGTAACAACAGCGGCGCAGGGCGGCAACCGAAACGGCGGAAATTGGGTCTCGTTCGGGGAAATTGGTGCCCGACGCACGGCGTGTCTGGGTAGAAATGGCCAAGAGTGGGTGCTATTGGCGCCTCGCCAGCCCAGCTGCTCCACGCGGTATGCCGCGTGGCCGGCGCTGGTTTGACCCTGCGGTGGGCGCTCGCGTACCTTGGAACCGGCCTGTCGGCCGTTTTCGCATGCCCGTGACGCCCTGGATCCCTGGTGCCAGCCACCGAGGATCGGTTCTCGCGGGTCTCCGATTGCGGCCGACCACCCAGCCGCCCATGCACTCAGCAGGCCACCCGGGCCTGATCAGTAACGGAGATCCTCGTGAGCAAGCGTACTTTCCAGCCGAACAACCGTCGTCGGGCCAAGACCCACGGCTTCCGCCTGCGTATGCGGACCCGTGCGGGTCGCGCCATCCTGTCGGCCCGCCGCGCCAAGGGCCGCACCGAGCTCTCCGCCTGAGGCCGACCCCGTGCTGCCCGCGGGGCACCGGCTCCGTGCGAGTTCGGACTTCGCGGCCACCTTTCGGGGGCCCAGGGGAGCCCGAGCTGGCTCCACGCTGATCGTGGTCCACGCCAACCAGGCCGACGCGCGTGCGGGACAACCGCCGCGGGTCGGTTTTGTTGTCTCCAAAGCCGTCGGCGGAGCGGTGGTCCGCAACCGGACCAAGCGGCGCCTGCGGGCGCTGATGGCGGCTCGGGTCGGCGCACTCCCGCTTGGTACGGATCTCGTGATTCGTGCGAATCCTGTTGCGGCGCAAGCCAATTCGTCGTCTCTGGGCGTCGAGCTGGATGGTCTCCTCGCTCGGGTGACCGCACGACTCGGGGCGAGGCGCGCGTGAGCACCCTCAAGCGGGTGACCGCGGCACCCCTGATCGGGCTCCTGCTCTTCTACCAGCGCTTCATCTCACCGATGACGCCCCCGACCTGCCGGTACTACCCCTCCTGCTCGGCCTACGCGCTCACCGCGATCCGGCGCTTCGGTCCGGTCCAGGGAACCTGGCTGGCCGCCAAGCGGTTGGCTAGGTGCCATCCCTGGGCAGCCGGTGGGGTCGACCACGTTCCAGCACGACCCACGCATGCCGCCCACGCCGCCTAGCGGCAAGGCACCAGACCTGCCGGCCGCGCGGCATACCCACTGCGCGGCCGGAACCACCGGTGGACCGTCACCTCGACGGCCCACCACCAGATTGAGGACGACATGAGTTTCAGTGATCTGATCTTCCCGTTCGAGTGGATCGTCTCGTGGATTCTTTTCGGTTGGCACTGGGTGTTCACGAACCTGCTCGGCATCCCGTCCGACTCCGGCGTCGCGTGGACGTTGTCCATCGTCGGCCTCGTGGTGGTGATGCGGGCCGCGATGATCCCGCTGTTCGTCAAGCAGATCCACGCGTCGCGGCGGATGCAGCTCATCCAGCCCGAGATGCAGAAGATCCAGGCCAAGTACAAGGACAAGAAGGACCCGGACTCCCGTCAGGCGATGACGCAGGAGACGATGGACCTCTACAAGCGCACGGGGACCAACCCGTTCAGCTCGTGCCTGCCGATCCTGCTGCAGTCACCGTTCTTCTTCGGACTGTTCCGCGTGCTCAACGGGCTCAAGAAGATCGCCGACGGCACGAACGATCCGATCGGCCCGATCTCGGCCAAGCTCGCCGGTGAGGCGGAGTCGTCGACGTTCTTCGGTGCACAGCTGTCCGACAAGTTCGTCGGAGCGAACAGCCTCACCGTCCAGATCGTCACTGTCGTGCTCATCATCGCCATGTCTGCCAGCACGTTCACCACCCAGCGCCAGCTGATGATGAAGAACATGCCGGCCTCGGCGCTGGACAACCCGTTCGCCAAGCAGCAGAAGATGCTGCTCTACCTGATGCCGATCTTCTTCGCGATCTCCGGCGTCAACTTCCCGATCGGTGTCCTCCTGTACTGGCTCACCACCAACGTGTGGTCGATGTGCCAGCAGTTCTACGTGATCCGCAAGATGCCCGCCCCCGGCTCCCTCGCGGAGAAGGCGATGCAGGAGCGGCGGCGCAAGAAGGGCAAGCCGATCGAGGAGTTCACCGTCAAGGGGCTCGACAAGGTGGAGGACACCGAGGCGCCCAAGGCGGGCGGTCAGCGCGTCCAGCCTTCGCGGAACAAGAAGAAGAAGGGTGCCGCAGGGCCGGCCAAGAAGCCGGCGCCCAGCTCCACCACAGACACCAAGCCCCAGACCGACAACTGAGAGTGACCACCATGACCGAGCACAACAACACCGTCGTGGACGACACCCAGACCACTGAGACGTCCATCGACGAGGGCACCGACCAGGGCGCCGACCAGGGCATCGACCACGGGACCGACCAGGGCACCGACCAGGGCGCCGATCAGCTCACCGACCCGGGCGCCGGCGACTCCGACGACTCCGACGACACGGCAGCGGACGCGCCCTCTGACCACGAGCACGGGGCGCCGCGGCGTCGCCCGGCCAAGGTGGCCGACCTCGAGCGTGAGGGCGAGGTGGCAGCGGACTTCCTGGAGACCCTGCTCGACATTGCCGACCTCGACGGCGACATCGACGTGGACGTGGACGGCGACCGTGCCGCGGTGTCCATCGTCGACTCCGACGAGGGCCGGGTGCCCCGGCGCCTGGTCGGCCAGGACGGCAAGGTGCTCGACGCGCTCCAGGAGCTGACGCGGCTCGCCGTCCAGGCGGCCACCGGAGAGCGCAGCCGACTGATGCTGGACGTAGCCGGCCACCGGGCCGAGCGCCGTGCGTCCTTGGTCGAGGTCGCGCGCGGCGTCATCGAGCAGGTCAAGGCGACGGGCGAGCAGGCCTCTCTCGAGCCGATGACGGCTTTCGAGCGCAAGGTCGTTCATGACGAGGTCCTCGCTGCCGGTCTCACGTCCGAGTCCGACGGCGTGGAGCCCCGGCGCTTCGTCGTCGTCCTCCCGGCGTGATCGAGCCGCAGGCGAGCGTGTTTCACGTGAAACAGAGCGCATGACGGCGCACGAACGCACCGACGACGGGCGCGGGACCGGGGAGACCGGGACCGCGCCCGTCGCGTCGTCGACGGGTCCCGCCGCTCCTCCAGCCGTTTCAGACCCAACCGCTTCAGACCCGCCCGCGTCAGACCCAGCGGCTCCGGCTCCGGTGGCACCGCAGGCGGCTGAGGCAGTGTTCGGTACGCAGCTGGCCCTGGCCGAGCGGTTCGCCGCGATCCTGGCCGACACCGGGGTTTCGCACGGCCTGATCGGCCCCCGCGAGGTGCCGATTCTCTGGGACCGGCACATCCTCAACTGTGCGGTCGCGCACGATGCCTTCCCCGAGGGGGTGGCCGTGGTCGACGTGGGTTCCGGAGCCGGGTTGCCCGGTTTGGCCCTGGCCATCGTGCGGCCTGACCTGCACCTGCATCTGGTCGAGCCCATGTTGCGTCGCACCACGTGGCTCTCGACCACGATCGACGAGCTCGGCCTCTCCAACTGCACGGTCCATCGGGGCCGGGCCGAGGAGTTCAACGGGGTGCTGACGGCGCCCTATGCCACCGCGCGAGCGGTCGCCCGCATTGACAAGCTCGCCCGGTGGACTTTCCCGCTGCTGGCCGACGACGGCACCCTGGTGGCCCTCAAGGGCGAGTCCGCCGCCCAGGAACTGGCCGCCGAGGAGAAGGTGCTGCGCAGGCTCGGAATGACCTCAGCGCGGGTCGTGACCTTCGGCGCCGGCCTGCTCCCCGTGCCCACCACCACGCTGCAGCTCACGGTGGGCGCTCGTCCGGCAGCCAAGCGCGGTGCCGCGCGACGCGCCAGGAACCGGACCTGATCAATCCTGCTGACAGGGCGCTGCCTCCCGCGTTGTGACGCACGCGCGAACTAGGGTTGGATGATGCCCATGGCCAACGAGGAGACTGCGTGAGCACAGCAACGCTGCACCTGACCAGGGGGCTCGGATGGCCGCAACGGCCGGACCGCCCCAGCAGCGCACTCGGGTGGCCGGCAGGGGACCGGAGGTCGCAGAGCGACCCGGTTTCACGTGAAACGGAGCAGCTCTCCACCGCGACGACGGCCCAGGACGAGCGCGCGGGACAGGCCGAGCCCACGGCGAACGGTACGACCCTCACGACAGGTGACGCCTCCATGACCGGCACAGTCGACAGCGATACCGCCGCTGTTTCACGTGAAACCAACGGCGCCCGCGACCTCCATCCCGACGCCCACGCGGGCACCCACCCGGGCACCCGCCCCGTGGATGCGGCCGCGGCTGAGGAGGCGCTGGCGGCCGTTGTTTCACGTGAAACGGACGAGCGTGAGGAACTGGCCTCCTCCTTGCCGACCGCTGACCGGGACACCCCCTTGGCGCAAGCCGTCGCCGCTGATGCCCGCAAACGAATAGCCCTCACCGGGCGAGTCTTCCCCAAGCCGACGGCGACGCGCGTCCTGACCGTGGCCAACCAGAAGGGCGGGGTGGGCAAGACCACCACCACCGTGAACGTCGCGGCGGCGCTGGCCCAGGCGGGCTTGACCGTGCTGGTCATCGACATCGACCCGCAGGGCAATGCGAGTACGGCCCTCGGTATCGACCACCACGCCGAGGTGCCGAGCATCTACGACGTCCTCGTCGACGGCACACCGATGGCGGATGTTGTCCAGGAGTGCCCGGACATCCCCGGCCTGTGGTGTGCGCCGGCCACGATCGACCTCGCCGGCGCGGAGATCGAGCTCGTCTCGCTGGTTGCGCGCGAGACCCGCCTCCAGAAGGCGATCGCGGCGTACCTGGAAGCGGACGCCGATGCCGATCGCCCGGCGCCGGACTACGTCCTGATCGACTGCCCCCCGAGCCTGGGCCTGCTGACGGTCAACGCCTTCGTCGCCGCCCAGGAGGTCTTCATCCCGATCCAGTGCGAGTACTACGCGCTCGAGGGTCTGTCACAGCTGCTCAAGAACATCGAGCTGATCCGCAACCACCTCAACCCGTCATTGCACGTGTCGACCATCCTGCTGACCATGTACGACGGCCGAACCCGCCTGTCGGCCCAGGTCGCCGAGGAAGTGCGCAACCACTTCCCCGCGCAGGTCCTGCGCAACACCGTGCCTCGCTCGGTGCGCATCTCGGAGGCGCCGAGCCACGGCCAGACCGTGATGACCTACGACCCCAACTCCAGCGGCGCCCTGTCCTACCTGGGCGCGGCTGCTGAGCTCGCCGATCGCGGCGCCGCCACCGCCGACCACTCGACCGCGTCCACGCAGAACTGAGAGAAGACACCATGAGCGAGAAGCGCCGCGCACTCGGCAGGGGCCTGGGTGCCCTGATCCCGAACGCCCCGACCTCCCCCAACGGCCGTCCCGTGGACGTCTTCTTCCCTGACCAGCGTCCCGGCGCGACGGCGTATGCCGGTGGGACGCCGTCCGGGCGCGACGGCGCCGGCGAGGCCACGGCTGGGGCAGGGACGACCACGACGACGATGGAGCCGCCCAGCGACGCCGGTCACGGTCCGGACGGGGTGTCCGACGACGATCGCGCTGCCGGCAACGGGCAGAGCCGCACCGGTGAGGCGCCAGGCGGTGACGCGAACAGCACCGACGACGCAGATGGCGCGGTGGACGCGGCAGAGACGGACAACCCGCACGGGCTGGCGCCGGTCCCGGGAGTCTCCTACGGCGAGATCCCGGTCGAGCAGATCCGCCCCAACCCGCGTCAGCCCCGGTCGGTCTTCGACGAGGACGACATGGCCGAGCTGGTGCACTCCATCTCCGAGATCGGGGTGCTTCAGCCGATCGTCATCAGGCCCATTCCTGCAGGTCAGGGGCCTGACCAGCTCGACAACGCCCCCGAGGGCGTGCGCTACGAGCTCATCATGGGTGAGCGCCGCTGGCGCGCCTCGCAGGAGGCTGGGCGGGCCACCGTGCCGGCGATCGTCAAGGAGACCGAGGACGACGACCTCCTGCGGGACGCCCTCCTGGAGAACCTGCACCGCAGCGAGCTGAACGCTCTCGAGGAGGCGGCGGCCTACCAGCAGCTGCTCGAGGACTTCGGCTGCACCCACGACGAGCTCGCCGCTCGGATCGGCCGTTCCCGGCCCCAGATCTCCAACACGCTGCGGCTGCTGAAGCTGCCTCCGCTCGTCGCCCGCCGCGTGGCTGCGGGCGTGCTGTCGGCCGGCCACGCGCGGGCCTTGCTGTCGCTGCCCGACGGGGCCGCGATGGAGCGCGTCGCGCAGCGGATCGTGGCCGAGGGCCTGAGCGTCCGCAACGTCGAGGAGATCGTCGCCGTCGGCGGGCCGGACGACGTGGCCAAGCCGCGTCGCCCCCGCGCCGGCAACCGGCACCCCCAGCTCGACGACCTGGCGGCCCGGCTGTCCGACCGGTTCGACACGAGGGTCAACATCGCCCTGGGTCAGCGCAAGGGCAAGCTGACGGTCGAGTTCGCCTCGGTCGAGGACCTCAACCGGATCGTCGACATGCTCGGCCTCGACCGTCGCAGCTGAGACCACGGACCGACCGACTGCCCGCGACCGCGGGCTGCTCAGCGGTCGGCGAATCCCCTTGGGGGAGTAGCCGATTCGTGGCCGTTGTCAGCTGTGTGAGGCGAGGTAGGCGCGCAGGTCGCCGAGTCTCAGGACGCCCGTCGTGGCCGTGTCGTCATCTCCCAGGTAGAGCCGCTGCAGACTGACCAGCACGGCCTCGGCGATCGTGTCGCGGAACGCCGGGTCGGCCAGGCGTGCGGCGTCGCTGGGGTGGGACAGGTAGCCGGCCTCGATGCGCACGGCAGGCATCCGGGTCTGCTGCAGCAGGGCCCAGGAGCGGCCGTGCGAGCGGCAGTTCTCGAGACCGGTGCGCGCCACGACCTCGCGCAGCACCAGGTCGGCGAGGTGCTCCCCGACGGCCGACCACGACGTCTTGCGGTCGCGGCCGAAGAAGAAGGTGGCGACCCCGCTGGCCTCGGCGGCGTCGTGGGAGTCGCAGTGCAGTGAGAGCACGAGGTCGGCGCCGGCATCGTTGGCCAGGGCGGCCCGCTCGTCCTCGGTGGGGCAGGTGTGCTCGGTGCGGGTGTAGACGACCGAGACGCCGATGGCGGTCAGCCGACCCTCGATCCGGCGCGCGAGGTCCATGACCAGCTCGGCCTCGACCAGCCCGTGGGCCACGGCGCCGGAGTTGCTGCCACCGTGGCCCGGGTCGAGCACGACGGTGCGGCCACTCAGGCTGTGCCCGGAGCGGCGGACCAGCTCCTGCTCGCGCAGCACGTTGGCCGAGCCCCCGGACACGGAGCGACGCAGGTCCTTGAAGGCACGCAGCGTGTCGGGACCGACCGATCCGTCACCGGAGAGGCCGTAGGCGCGCTGGAAGCTGCGTACCGCACGCTCCGTCTCGGGCCCGAACCGGCCGTCGACGCGGCCGGCGGCGAAGCCGAGGGTGTTGAGCCGCTCCTGCAGGGTGACGACGTCCTCCCCGCGCAGCAGGTGACCCGGCGTGTGCATGAGGATCCGGTCGCCGAGGGCCCAGCGGGCACCGTCGATGGCCGTGAAGGTCTCGACCCCGACCACCCCGTCGACGATCAGCCCCTTGTGCTGCTGGAAGGCCCGCACCGCGCGCTCGAGGGAAGCGTCGAACAGGGCGGGGTCGAACGGGGTCTGGTCCCCCTCGCCAGCGCCCTCGACGTCAGGGCCGCCGAGGTGTGGCGGTTCGGGCAGCTGGTCGAGTGGCAGCGCCGCCAGCCTGGCTCGCACGTCCAGGACGGCGGGTCCGTGGCTGCCGAGGCCGAGCAGGCCGCTCTTGCTGTCGGACACTCGACCTCCTCGGGTGATCGCGCACCGAGCCAGGTTCTTGGCCGGTGTGCGGGTGGCTGGCTGTTGGGGTATTTGTGCAGGTCAGCGGTGGTGCGCCCGGGTTGCGGGGCATGGTGGCTGACGCCCGAGCCTAAGTCAGAACCGGGCTGCGGACCAACCGGACGACCCCTGGTCCGAAAGCCTGGTCCGAAGGCCTCGTCCGGTCGCCTGGTTCGTCCGTGGTCCTCACGTCCTGGCCCGAAGCCAGGGGACGACGATGCCGGCCGCACCCACCATCGGGCGCGGCCGGCACACGGTCACTGCGGTGCTCAGCCGAGGTAGTCGGCGAGCTCGCGCACCAGCTTGGGCTTGGGCATCGCACCCACGAGGGTCTTGACGACCTCGCCGCCGACGTAGACGTTGAGGGTCGGGATGCCGGTGATGCCGTAGCGGCTGCTCACCGCGAGGTTCTCGTCGGTGTTGAGCTTGACGATGTCGATCTTGTCGGCGTGCGCGATCGCCAGCTCCTCGAGGACCGGGGCGACGGCGCGGCACGGGCCGCACCAGGGCGCCCAGAAGTCCACCAGGACGGGCTTGTCGTTCTGGAGGACGTCGACCTCGAAGGTGGCGTCCGTGGTGTCCTTGATGGCTCCCACTCGGGGGCTCCTTTCGGTGGTGCTGCGGTTGGGGCTGGATGGGTGGTGAGGTGTGCCGGTTGTGGCGTGGGGCTCGGCCTGTCCGTCAGGATCCCAGCGGGGTCTGACAGGCAGACAGGGTGGTCAGTGGGTGAGGGCGGGCTCGTCGGTGAGGGCGGCGTCGCCTGCGGGTGCGCCCGCGTGCTCGCGGTCGGCGAGGTAGCGCTCGGCGTCGAGGGCCGCGGCGCACCCGGAACCGGCCGCGGTGATGGCCTGGCGGTAGGTGTGGTCGACGAGGTCGCCGGAGGCGAACACACCGGGCACGTTGGTGAGCGTCGTGCGGCCCTGGACCAGGACGTAGCCCTCGTCGTCGAGCTCGACGACGCCCTTGACCAGCTCGTTGCGGGGGTCGTGCCCGATCGCGACGAACAGGCCGGTGACGGGCAGCTCACGGGTCTCGCCGGTCACGGTGTCGCGCAGCGTGATCCCGGTCAGCTTGGCATCACCGTGGATCGCCTCGACGGCGGAGTTCCAGGCGAACCTGATCTTGTCGTTGGACAGGGCGCGCTCGGCCATGATCTTGGAGGCGCGCAGCTCGTCGCGACGGTGCACGATCGTCACCGAACGGGCGAACTTGGTGAGGAAGGTCGCCTCCTCGACGGCCGAGTCGCCACCGCCGACCACGGCGATGTCCTGGTCGCGGAAGAAGAAGCCGTCACACGTCGCACACCACGAGACGCCGTGGCCGGAGAGTCGCTTCTCGTCGGGCAGCCCGAGCTCACGGTAGGCCGACCCCATCGCCAGGATCACGGCGTGCGCACGGTAGGTGTTGCCCTCGGCGTCGACGACCGTCTTGACCTCGCCCTCGAGGTCGACCGACTCGACGTCGTCGGTGATGATCTCGGCGCCGAACCGCTCGGCCTGGGCCCGCATGTTCTCCATCAGGTCCGGGCCCATGATGCCGTCGCGGAAGCCGGGGAAGTTCTCGACGTCGGTGGTGTTCATCAGCGCGCCACCAGCGGTCACGGCGCCCTCGAACAGCAGGGGCTGGAGGTTGGCCCGGGCCGCGTAGACGGCGGCGGTGTAGCCCGCTGGACCGGAGCCGATGATGATCAGACTGCGGATGTCGGCAGGTGCGGTGGTGCTCACGCGGTTACAGCCCCTTGTGGTCGAGAAGGCGGTGCACCGCAACATACGGTGCCTGTGTCTGCAACCGATCGTAGGCCCTCGATGTTCCCCACCGCTGCGGTGCGTCACGACGCGCCGTGAGGCGGCCCCTGCAGGCTCAGGGGACCGCGAGCGGGCCGGCCAGCACGAGGGGGTGCGCGGCGTCGCAGGCCGGGGACACGGCATACACGGTCCGTCCGGTGTCGTTGCTGACCACGGCGACCACCGCTGGTGCGCCGTCGAGAGTCGCGACGTCAGCCGCGACCGGCATCCAGGCCTGCACGCCGATCGCGGTGAGGCAGGCGCGCAGGCCGGTCTCGCTGTCGGCGGGACCGCGGCTCGCCTTGGGTGCTGCTGCGCTGTCGCGGGCGGTGTAGTGGACGGCAGCAGCCTGCGTGGCGAGCGCTGCCGCGGTGTATGCCGTGCCGCTGGCCGCCAGCGACACCTGGCCCAAGGGCCCCCTGACCCGCAGGTCCGGGCCCGAGGACGACTGGGTGCGCGGCGCCACGCCCGACCCCGAGTTCGTGTCCGACCCGCTCTCGCTACTGGCCGCCGCCCCGCTGCCGCTGTCTGCGGCGGAGCCGCCGCTGAGGGAGGCCATCACGTCGCCGGGGCCGGTGCCGGTGAGCAGGGCGGGGAGGCCGAAGCCGAGGATGGCGGCTGCCGCGGCGGCGACTCCCACGTGCTGCCAGCCCCAGCGGCGCGGTCGCAGGGGCACGACCGTGCCGCCGCCCTCGCGGGCCGACTGCTCGGCGGCGATGGAGGCGTTGATCCGGGAGACGAGGTCCGCCGGCATGGGGCCGGGGTCCGGCAGGGCCGACAGCAGCTCGCGGATGCCGGTGGGGTCGTGCTCGGGGCCTCCCTTGTCCGCGGGGGGCACGGGTGGGGTGCTCACCACGAGAACCTCCAGACGTCGGGGACCAGCATTCGGGACGCGCGGATGCCGGTGGACACACGGCAGGGGCGACATGTGTACGACGTCACGGCTGCCCCGATGGTTCCCTGAGGAGCTCGGCCATGGCATCACGGCCCCGGCTGCAGCGCGACTTCACGGTGCCCTCCGCGACCTCGAGGACGGCGGCGGCCTCCGCCACCGAGAGGCCGTGCATGTCGACGAGGATGAGCGCCATCCGCTGGCCCTCGGGCAGCCGGTCGAGGGCCTCCCGCACGTCGAGCCTGGTGTCGACCGAGGCCTGCGCGTCGCGCTTGTCGGACAGCTCGTACTCGGGCAGCGGACTGGTCGGCTTGTCGCGCCGCAACCGGTCCAGGCACGCGTTGACGACGATGCGGTGGAGCCACGTGGTCACGGCCGCGTCGCCTCGGTAGGACTCGGCTCGCCGGAACGCCGAGATGAAGGCGTCCTGCACGCAGTCCGAGGCCAGCTCGCGGTTGCGCGTGGTCCGCAGCGCGACAGCCCACATCCGGTCGCGGTGACGACGGAACAGCTCCCCGAAGGCGTCCGGGTCGCCGGCGATGTGGGCGCGGAGCAGGTCGCGGTCGTCGCGCTCGCGCAGCGGGAGGGTGCTCATGGGTATGCCGCCCTGCCGACCTTCCCGGTCAGCTGACCGTGACCTCGGCCAGCGTGGCGCGGAAACGCCCGTCGCTGACCTGGGTCACGCTGGTGAACCAGACGAAGACGAACTGGCCCTTGACCGCTGCAGGGGCGGTCAGGGTGACGTCGCCGGACTTGCCCTTCGAGGAGCCGACCTCCTTGGCGCTGTCGAGGCTCTCTCGGTCGTCGCCGACGTAGACCGTCACGTCGGAGGCGTTGGGCAGGACCAGCTTGACGGTGGTCACGTCGCGGTTCTGGCCGAGGTCCAGCCGCACGCCGACGCCCTTCTTGAGGCCACCGAGGTTGGCCGACGCGTAGCCCTCCGAGCTCCAGAAGGTGTTGTCCTTGCCGTCGAAGACGCGGGCCGCCTCGCCGTTGCGCTCCGCACCGTCGCCCTCCGGGTCGAACCCGGTGGCGCTGAGGACGGCGAAGGACTGGCTCGAGGACTCGTCGGGCTGCGTCGGCGTGACGGTCACCGCTGGGGCGGTCACCTTGACGGTGCTCCTCGGCGTAGGGGGGGTGCCGAGCCCGAGGTCGGTGTTGGAACCGATCTTCGAGGCTCCGTAGAAACCGACCACGATGGCCAGGATGAGGAACGCCGCCACGACGGCCAGCACGAGCTTGGACTGGTCGCGCGTGGGTGCCTCGCCGGTGTCGGCGTGGAGCATGGGGAGCGGAGGGTCCAGTGGCTCCTGGCCCTCGACGAGGGCCTGGTCGAGGGAGATCCGGCGTTGCTCGGCCCGCTCCTCGGCCGCCTGGCGCTGCGCCCGCCGCTCGGCCGCCTTGTCCGCCGCCGCACGGGCGAAGCTTCCCACGCGGTGTGCAGCAGCCCCTGCTGCCTGACCGGCTGCCTGACCTGCCGTGCCGATCGCGGACCCGACCGCACTCGCCGCCGCAGCGGCCTGGGCGGCTGCCGCCGCGCCGGCGCCCGGCTCACCGGGCTCTGCGGATGGCTGGGTGGATAGCCCTGCGGCCGGCTCGGACAGCTCGGAGGGCTCGGAGGGCGGGCCGGGGAGGACCGGGTCGAACCGCGTCTGGGTCGGGCGCGTCGCGGGACTGCCCGTCGCGCTGCCGCCACCTGCGGGACGAGGGCCACCCGCGGCCGGGAGCAGCGCCGTGTCGACGTCCGCACCGGTCGCGTGGTGCTGAGACGCCGCATCCTGCTCGTCTGCCGCGTCCCACTCGTCCGCGGACACGGACGGTCCGTCRACCGGTCCGTCGACCGGTGCGTCCTGGCCGGTCGGCAGGGCGACGGTGCTCTCCGAGGCGGGGGAGGACGCGGGTGCCGGGGTTGCCTGGGTTGCTGGCGGGATGGGCACCGTGGCGAGCTCGGAGCGCAGCTGCTCCATGGCCAGCGGAATGGTCCGGGTCGTGCCGTCGTCCACCGGGGTCGTGCCGCCGAGACCGCTGACCTGCGCCATGGCCCACGGCGCGATCTGGGAGGCGAAGTCACCAGGGGTGAGCGGCCCCTGGTCCTCGTTGAGGGTGAGGCGGCACAGGGCGTCGAGGTCACCGGGGACACCCGCCGCGATCTCGGACGGCGCGGGGACGCCGCCGACGACGTGCGGCGCGGACTCCAGGCCGGGGACCGAACCAGGCAGTGGCCACCGGCTGGTCAACGCGGCATACGTGAGGGCCACGACGCCCACGGCGTCCAGCCGAGCCGCCTGCGTGGCGTCGAGGTCGTCCTCGTCGGCCATCGCGGCGAGGGTGGCCACCCCGCGGACCTTGATGGTGCCGTCGTGGGAGCGCAGGACCGAGTGCGGGGTGAGGCGCAGGTGGTGCAGGCCCCGGCCGCGGGCGGCCTCGAGGCCGGTGGCGGTCTCGCCGACGACGCGGCGGACCTCCTCGGCGGGCAGTCCGCCCTGTTCGAGGATCTGGGCGAGCGAGTGGGCGTCGTGGATGGCTTCCTCGACGAAGAACGCGATCCCCTCGGACCGGCCCACGTCGAGCACGCGCACGAGGCGGTGGTTGTCGAGTCCGGCGACGCGACGCGCGGCGTCGAGGGTGGCATCGGCGTGGGACTCGTCCTCGGAGAAGCACACGATGACGACGTCGCGCTCCAGCGTCGTGTCGTGGGCCGACCAGCGTTCGGCCCTCGGCAGCTGCTCGAGCCGACGCTGCACGGCATAGCGGCCGCCCAGCACCGTCGATGGGCCTACCCCGTGCACGCTGCCTCCTACGGTGTCGATGGACGCGTCGCCCCTATTGCACCAGCACGGTGCGGGCTCATCCTAGGGCGTGCCCGATCAGGACGGGCGGCGCCGCAGGCGGCGCAACACGGGCTCGAACAGCTGGCCGACCTCCTCGACGCGCAGCAGGTGGGCGGTCCCGAAGCACAGGACGAGGAACAGCACCCCACCCAGCACCATCTCGACGAGGGCGCCCGACCAGCGCTCGCCGTCGATGCCGAAACCCTCGAGACCAACGAGCATGAAGGCCGTGGCCGCGGCGGCCAGCAGCCCGGCCAGCGCGAGCCTGACGTAGGTGCGGATGCTCGATCCGAGCCGCAGCAGGCCCAGCCGCCGACGCAGCAGCATGAACCCCAGAAGGGCCGCGGCGAGGTTGCTCAGCGTCTGTCCGATGCCGACGACGATGCCGGCGCGCCCAGGGTCCACGGTGAGGGCCGTGATGTTCACCGCGGTGGCGACGACGGTCACCACCACCTGCAGCAGGAACGGTGTCCTGGCGTCCTCGTAGGCGTAGAACACGCGTTGCACGAGGTAGAGCCAGCCGAACGGCACCAGTCCCAGCATCATCGCCATCATCACGTGCGCGATCGCCAGGCTCTCGGCGTGGTCGTTGCCGGGGAAGGCGACCCGCACGGCCTGGGCGCCCAGCACCAGGGCGAGGAAGGTGCCGGGGACCAGGAGCACCGCGGGCATCCGGATGCCCCGGCCGAGGTCGGCGACCACCTCCACCGTGTCGTCGCGGTGCGCGGCCTGGGAGAGCCGGGTGAACAGGGCGGTGACGAGGGAGACCGTGATCAGGGAGTGGGGGAGCATGAACAGCAGGAAGGCGAGCCCGTAGGCAGTGACGCCCGCGCCGACCTGACCGCGCTCGTCGAGCAGGTCGCCCGCCCGGGTCATGACCTTCGACGTGACGATGAACCCGAGCTGGCTGACGGCCACCGCCGCGAACGTCCACAGCGCGACCTTGGAGGCGGACCGCAGCCCCACGCCGCGGAAGCCCCACACGGGTCGATACCGGAAACCGCTGCGGTGCAGCGGGAGCCACAGCGCGAGTGCCTGGGCTGCGACGCCGAGGGTCGCGGTGCCCGCCAGCAGCCAGATCATGGTGCCGGACCAGTTCTCGACCTTGATGTCCTTGCCGTAGGCCGCGCCGAACCAGAGCAGCCCGCCGATCGCGACCACGTTGGCCAGGGCCGGCGCCCACATGTATGCCGCGAACTGACCTCGCGCGTTGAGCACCTGGCCGAACAGGGTGTAGAGGCCGTAGAAGAAGACCTGCGGAAGGCAGATGAAGGCGAACGCGGTGGCCAGCCCCAGGGTCGTGGCGTCCCACCGGTTGGAGAACAGCCGGACGAGCAGTGGCGCGGCCGCCGTGACGACGATGGTGGCGCCCAGCAGCAGGGCGATCGAGAGGGTGAGCAGCCGGTTGACGAACTCGTGACCGCCGTCGTCATGGCTCGCGGCCTTGGTGATCTGGGGCACCAGGACGGCGTTGAGGACACCACCGGCGAGCAGCAGGTAGAACTGGTTGGGCAGGGTGTTGGCGACCTGGAACGTGTCGGCCGCCAGGGCGATGCCCACGGTGGCCGCGAGCATCGAGGCCCGCGCGAACCCGAGCAGCCGCGAGACGACCGTGCCGGCGGCCATGACGGCGCTCGACCGGGCAAGGCTGCGCTCGTTGCCGGTGGTGGCGTCGCTCATTCGGGGATGGCCTCTCGGGGGAGCCGGGCGCCGGGGCGACGTCGGACGGTGCGCACGATACCCAGCAGCAGGATGAGCCCGCCCACGGCGGCGAGCCCCCAGTAGACCCAGTTGCCCGTGGGCGTGACGCGGACCTGCACGTCGGCGCCCTGTCCGATGACGGTGCCGTCCGGCGTCGTCAGGGTGGTCCGCAGCGGCACAGAGCCCGCGGCGAGCGCCGTGACGCCCACGAACACGGTGGCCCTGCTCTTGGGGCCGATCCGCAGGACGGCGGGCTGGCTGTCGATCCGCAGGCGCGGGTTGGAGGCCTCCACCGTGAGCTTGACGTTCTCGACCGGCACGGCCAGGTCGTTCGTGACGGTGATCTGCAGCCGACCGGAGTCGGCGAGGAAGTTGATCGTGCTGGCCGACACCTTGACCGACGTGGTCGTCTGCCTGGCGGCCTGGGTGACCCGGCCGCTCAGGGTGTCCCACGCGGTCGGGGCGGCTCGCCAGCGGGTGGAGGCGAGCTGTTCGGCCGCCCGGGTCCAGGTGCGCAGGAACTCGTCGCCGTCGTCGCGGATCTGGGCGACACCGCGCACCGTGCGGACGGTCTGCTCCAGCTGGCTGATCCGGGCACTGGTGAGGACTGCCCGGCCGCCGCTGGGCGCGACCGTGGGCCGGGTGACCGGGGCGGCTGGAGTGCCCACGGCGCGCCTGGCCCTGGCCAGCACGTCGCCGGTCGTCGTCGGGGTGAGCCACGGGATGCTGGCGGTGGCGGAGAGGAAGGCCCGGGCAGCGGTCGGGTCGGGGTTGAACGAACGGGGCGCCGCCACGAGGACCGAGCGCCCCTGCGTGCCGGGGAGCTCGTTGAGCAGCGCGACCGAGTCCGCGACGAACTGCTGGGTACTCAGCACGCCTTCCGCCGCCGAGGTGGTCCGCCGCAGCAGCGCGCTCAAGGCGTCGTCGTAGGCCAGCAGCGGCAGCCCGGTGGTGCTGCGTTGCGCCGAACCCGGGGTCGCGGCCGACCCCGGCGTGCTGAGCACCGCGGCCGAGGTGACCTGCCCGGCGAGGGCAGGCACGCGGAAGAGCCGGCGCAGGGCCGTCTCGCGGCTCGTGGTGTAACCGCCGTCGGCCGGCCAGGCCACGTCCGCGCGGCCGCCCAGCTTCTCGGCCACCGCTTGCGAGCGCCCCACCAGGGTGCGCATCAGGGACTGGCCCGTGCTGGCCCCGGCGACCGCCGCGAGGTCGGCGTCGGTGTCCGGCAGCACCCACGGGGTATGCCGCGCGGCCGCGTCGGTGATGCGGGCCTGGGTCGCGGCGCGCATCGCCGTCTCCTGGTCGCCTTGGGTGGATTCACCGCCGAGGTCGACGCCCGCGGGCAGCAGGCCGGGCAGGAGGGTGGGGTCGATGGCCCAGGTCACCGGCGCGTCCTGGGTCGCGTCAAGGACCCGGTTGACCCGGGATCCCTCGGCGAGCGCCTCGCCCCAGGCGGTCTCGCGGCTCGCTCCCCGGCCACCGAACAGGTTGGGGTCGGGGTCGAGGGTGAGCGGCACGGCCCAGCTGATGGAGATCGGCTCGTACTGCTTGGTCCGCTGGTAGCCGGCGAAGGTCCGCACGCTGGACGTGCCGGTCTGGATGCTGAGCGGGATGGCGCCGTACGCCGCGCCCCCCAGCGAGGCGAGGCGGGGAACGGTGAGCGAGAACGACGCCGTCCCGCCCGCCGGCACGGCACCGGCGAGCCGGGTCTGGGCGATGACGGTTCCCTCGGCCGGGCCGGTCGCCGCCGCCCAGGCCTGGACGGCCTCGCGGGTCGACTTCAGGGCGGCGTCGGCGGTGGGCATGACCACGGACACGGTGGGCCGGTTCAGCGGGCCGGTGCCGTCGTTGTGCACCGTGCCGGTGACGACGAGGTCCTGGCCGCCCATCACGACGGCTGGGGTCACGGCGGACAGGGCGAGGTCGACGCCCGCTGCCGACGCAGGCCCGGACCCGGCCGCCCACGTGGGCAGCGCGAGCGCGGCCGCGGCGAGCACGCGGCATACGGATGCGCGGTGCATCACCCGTCTCCGGCCAGACGCGCCCAGGCCTGCCTCGCGATGCGTCGCTCGTTGGGAAAGGTGAGGTGCTCGTGCGCCTCGCGCAGGGGCAGCCAGGCGACGTCGATCGCCTCGTGGTCGGGGTCGTTCTCGATGGTGAGGTGACCGCCGGTGGCTTCGAGCAGGTAGTGGTGGACGAACTTGTGCACCCGGCGCTGGTCGGTGGCGAACCAGTAGTCGATGGTGCCGAGCTCGGTGAGGACGCGGCCCTCGATGCCGGTCTCCTCCTCGACCTCACGGGCGGCGGCCTGCTGGAGCGTCTCGTCGTTCTCGAGGTGCCCCTTGGGCAGGCACCACTCGATGCGGCCGGCCCGGTTGCGACGCGCGATCACGGCGATCCGGGCGACGCCCTCGTGCACGTCGACGACGATCCCGCCCGCCGACCGCTCCTCGACCGCGGGCAGCCGGGGCCGCTGGGGCACCAGCCTCTCGGGGTCGCGAGCGGGGGAGGTCACCGTGCCACTCTAACGAGCGCCTACCCTTGACCTCCGTGTCCACCGCCGATCCCCGCGAGCCGCAGACCGGCCCTCCCTCCCAGACCCGGGCAGTGCTCCTGCCCGAGCTGATGCGGCGGGCCGCTGCCCACCTCGCGCCGGTGGTGCCGCTGCTGACCGAGCTCGGCGACCTGTTCGTGGCGCAGGGTCACGAGCTGGCCCTGGTCGGGGGCCCGGTGCGCGATGCGTTCCTCGGCCGCCTCTCGCCGGACCTGGACTTCACGACCAGCGCGACTCCCGACCAGACGCTGGCGATCCTCAAGCCCTGGGCCGACGCCCACTGGGACATCGGACGCGAGTTCGGCACCATCGGCGCGCGTCGCGGCGAGCACACGGTCGAGGTGACGAGCTACCGGGCCGACGCCTACGACGGCCAGACCCGCAAGCCCGTCGTCGCCTTCGGAGACAACCTCGAGGACGACCTCGTGCGGCGCGACTTCACCGTCAACGCGATGGCGATGAGGCTCCCCTCCATGGAGTTCGTCGACCCGTATGCCGGGTTGGCCGACCTCGCGGCGCGGCGCCTGCGCACGCCGGGGCCACCGGAGGTGTCGTTCGGCGACGACCCGCTGCGGATGATGCGGGCCTGCCGGTTCGCGGCGCAGCTCGGCGTCGACGTCGCCCCCGAGGTGAGCGCGGCCATGACGGCGATGGCGGGATCGATCGGGATCGTGTCGGCCGAGCGGGTCCGCGACGAGCTGACCAAGCTGGTGCTGGCTCCGGCACCCCGCGCGGGACTGCGACTGCTCGTCGAGTCCGGGCTGGCCGACCACGTGCTGCCCGAGCTCCCGGCGCTCAAGCTCGAGATCGACGAGCACCACCGCCACAAGGACGTCTACGAGCACTCGCTGACCGTCCTCGACCAGGCGATCGCGCTCGAGGGACCCCCCGGCGGGCCGGAGTCCTCGGTGCCCGGCCCCGACCTGGTGCTGCGGCTCGCGGCGCTGCTGCACGACATCGGTAAGCCGGCGACCCGGAGGTTCGAGGCCGGCGGCGGCGTCTCGTTCCACCACCACGAGGTGGTCGGCGCCAAGCTCACCGGCAAGCGGCTCAAGGCCCTGCGCTACGACAAGGACACCGTGAAGGCGGTCTCGCGCCTCGTCGAGCTGCACCTGCGGTTCCACGGCTACGGCGACGGCGCCTGGACGGACTCCGCCGTGCGCCGCTACGTCACGGACGCCGGGCCGCTGCTCCAGCGCCTGCACCGGCTGACCCGCTCCGACTCCACCACCCGCAACGCCCGCAAGGCGGCACGCCTCTCGCAGACCTACGACGCCCTCGAGCTCCGGATCGAGGCGCTGATGGAGGCCGAGGAGCTGGCCAAGGTGCGGCCCGAGCTCGACGGCAACGAGATCGCGGAGGTGCTAGGCATCCGTCCCGGCCCCGTGCTCGGCCGGGCCTACGCCCACCTGCTCGAGGTGCGCCTCGACCGGGGGATGATCGGCCGCGACGCCGCCGAGCAGGAGCTGCGCGCCTGGTGGGCGCAGCAGCCGGAGTCGAGCCGGGCCGACTCGAGCCAACCCCCGTCGAGCTGACCCACCCCGACGTGTTGCGTCCCGGTGGTCACCGTGGCCCGGTTTCGGGGGTTCGGTGACGACCTGCGCGCAACAAGTCCGAGGCGGGACGCGAAAAGGGGCACCTCCCGCGTGATGCGGAAGGTGCCCCTCTCGTATGCCGTGTGGCTTGGGGCGCTGGGTCAGCGCTCCTCGGTGCCGGCGATGAAGGCCTCGAGCTTGGTGCGGCCCTCGGTGTCCTCGCGCTGCACGGGCGGGGACTTCATGAGGTAGGACGAGGCGCTGATGAGCGCGCCGCCGATGCCACGGTCCTTGGCGATCTTGGCCGCACGGATGGCGTCGATGATGATGCCGGCCGAGTTGGGGGAGTCCCAGACCTCGAGCTTGTACTCGAGGTTGAGCGGCACGTCACCGAAGGCGCGACCCTCGAGGCGCACGTAGGCCCACTTGCGGTCGTCGAGCCACGCGACGTAGTCGGACGGCCCGATGTGGACGTTGCGGCTGTCGGTCAGCCCCGCGAGGGCACCGGTCAGGTTGGACGTCACGGCCTGGGTCTTGGAGACCTTCTTGGACTCGAGGCGCTCGCGCTCCAGCATGTTCTTGAAGTCCATGTTGCCGCCGACGTTGAGCTGGTAGGTGCGGTCCAGCGTCACGCCGCGGTCCTCGAACAGCTTGGCCATCACGCGGTGGGTGATGGTGGCGCCGACCTGGCTCTTGATGTCGTCGCCGATCACCGGCACGCCGGCGGCCTCGAACTTCGCGGCCCACTCGGGGTCGGAGGCGATGAAGACCGGCAGGGCGTTGACGAAGGCCACGCCCGCGTCGATCGCGCACTGTGCGTAGAACTTGTCGGCGACCTCGGAGCCCACCGGGAGGTAGGAGACGAGCACGTCGGCCTTGGTGTCCTTGAGGACCTGGACGATGTCCACCGGCTCGGCGTCGGACTGCTCGATGGTCTGGGCGTAGTACTTGCCGATGCCGTCGTAGGTGTGACCGCGCTGCACGGTGACGCCGGTGGGCGGCACGTCGGCGATGCGGATGGTGTTGTTCTCGGAGTTGCCGATGGCCTCGGAGAGGTCGAAGCCGACCTTCTTGGCGTCCACGTCGAAGGCGGCGACGAACTCGACGTCCTTGACGTGGTAGTCACCGAAGGTGACGTGCATGAGCCCGGGGACGTTGCCAGCCGGGTCGGCGTCCTTGTAGTACTCGACACCCTGCACCAGCGAGCTGGCGCAGTTGCCTACGCCAACGATGGCGACGCGAACGGATCCCATGGGAATACTCCTTCTAGAGGGTTTTGGGGGTGGTGGATTTCGGGGTTCTGCTGGTGGTGCTCTTGGTGGTGACCGAAGCGGGGACGTTGCGCTCGGCGGTGATCAGCTCGTTGAGCCAGCGGACCTCGCGCTCGGCGGAGTCCAGGCCGTGCCGCTCGAGAGCGGTCGTGTAGGTGTCGAAGCGCTCGCGGTTCTTGGCCGCACTGGTGCGGATGTTGTCCAGCCGCTCCTCCAGCCGGCTGCGGCGCCCCTCGAGGATGCGCAGCCGGACCTCGGCCTCGGTGCGGGCGAAGAAGGCCAGGTGGACGTCGAAGGTGTCGTCCTCCCACGCGGTCGGCCCGGCTTCCTTGACCAGCTCCTGGAAGTGCTCCTTGCCGTCCGCGGTGAGCTCGTACACGATGCGGGCGCGCCTGGACCCGGAGGTGGCCGCGTGCTGAGTGCCAACCGCCTCGGCGATGAAGCCCTGGTCGAGCAGCCCGCGCAGGCAGGGGTAGAGCGTGCCGTAGGACAGGGCGCGGAAGACGCCGAGCGCCGCGTTGAGGCGCTTGCGCAGCTCGTAGCCGTGCATGGGGCTCTCGTGCAGGAGGCCCAGAACGGCGAACTCGAGGAGCTCGGAACGACGGCTCATGACTGGTCAGCACCTCCCTTCGCGATCGGCGGACGGAACTCGCCCGTGGGTGTCCTCGTGGCTTCGACGACTGGGTAAGCGTACACCAGATATATCGAGCCGATATATCTGGTGAACCCAGCCCGAACAGCCGGCCAGCCGGCATACCGGGGACACCGAATGCACGATTCAGAAGTCCGCCAGTCATACTGAGGGCCACTTGACTGCGCGCAAGGGCGGCCCGAGGGTCGGTGCCTGCGCCAGCTGTATGCCGATCGGGAAGGTCACATGAGTACCCCACGTCCGAAGACGCGAGCCCAGGCCAAGGCGGGGCAGACCCGCCGAGCCAAGGCAGCCAAGACGGCCCGGCCCAAGGGCGGCGCCGGCAGGCGGTGGGCGAAGTGGCTCGGCCTCACGGCGCTGGCAGGGTTCCTGCTCCTCGCGATCGGCTTCTTCGTCGCCTACTCGATGATCGACGCCCCCAAGCCGAACGACCTGGCCGCTGCGCAGGCATCGATCATCTACTACGCCGACGGCAAGACCGAGATCGACCGGATCAGTGAGGTCAACCGCGAGTCCGTGCCGCTGAAGCAGGTGCCCAAGGCCGTGCAGGAGGCCCACTTGGCTGCGGAGGATCGCAACTTCTACCAGAACTCCGGGATCAGCCCGACCGGCATCCTCCGGGGTGCCTGGACGACCCTGTCCGGCGGCACCGCCCAGAGCGGGTCGACGATCACGCAGCAGTACGTCAAGAACTACTTCCTGACCCAGGACCAGACGCTGTCGCGCAAGGGCCGGGAGATCATCATCTCCATCAAGATCGCCAAGCAGCAGTCCAAGGACACGATCCTCGAGAACTACCTCAACACGATCTACTACGGCCGCGGGGCGTTCGGCATCCAGACGGCGTCGAAGGCCTACTTCAACAAGGACGTGTCCAAGCTGACGCCGTCCGAGGGCGCCCTGCTGGCCTCGGTCGTCAAGGGGCCGTCGTTCTTCGACCCCGGTCTCGGGGAGTCCCAGAAGGCCAACGCCGAGGCGCGCTGGAAGTACGTCATGGATGGCATGGTCACCAAGGGCTGGCTGACGCCGCAGCAGCGCGCCGAGGCACAGTTCCCGACCAAGTCCCTGGTGAAGTACCAGCCGAACCGCAATGCCGCCGGACCGAACGGGTTCATCACCGACGCGGTCAAGCGCGAGCTGAAGGCCAAGCTCAAGCTCACCGACACCGACATCGACAAGGGCGGCTACCGGATCGTCACGACGATCGACCAGAAGGCCCAGAAGGCCGCCGTCGACGCCGTCAAGGCCCGGATGCCCAAGGGCAAGGGCACGTCGTCGTTGCGGGTCGGCCTGACCTCGATCAAGCCCGGGGACGGCTCCGTGGTCGCGATGTACGGCGGCTCCGACTACCAGAAGGAACAGTTCAACACCGCCACCCAGGCCACCATGCAGGCCGGGTCGACGTTCAAGATCTTCGCCCTGCTGGCGGCCTTGTCCCAGGACCAGCCGATCAGCACCAAGACCAAGTTCGAGGGCCGCAGCCCCCAGTACTTCAAGGAGTTCGAGGACTCCGCGGCGAAGACCGACTTCCTGCGCCGCGGCGGCGTCCGCAACTTCGGGCCCGGCTCGGGTGAGCAGTTCGGCAACATCGACCTGCGGACGGCCACCGGCCACTCGGTCAACACCGTCTACGCGCAGCTCAACATCAAGGTCGGGCCCAAGGCCACCCGCGACGCAGCGGTCGCTGCGGGTCTGCCGCAGAAGGGGCTCGGGACCAACTACGCCAACGTCCTCGGCACGTCGCACGTCACGGTGACGGACATGGCCAACGCCTACGCGACGATCGCGGCCCAGGGCACCAGGGTGACGCCGTACTACATCCGCTCCGTGAAGGGTGGACCCGGCGACCTCAACTACAAGGCCAAGCCGGTCAAGAAGGCGGCCTTCGACAAGGACGTCACGGCCGACACGGTCGATGCCATGGAGCAGGTGGTCAAGGACGGCACCGCCGTCTACGCCCAGAACCTCGGGCGGCCCGTCGCAGGCAAGACAGGCACCACGACCGACAACAAGGCGGCCTGGTTCGACGGGTTCACCCCGCAGCTGGCCACCGCCGTGGGCATCTACAGCAGCGGCCCCAAGGGTGAGGAGCTGTCGATGAACAACATCCCCGGCGTCGGGGAGCTCACCGGCGCGACCGTCCCGTTGCACATCTGGACCGACTTCATGACCGCGGCGCTCAAGGGCCAGAAGGTCGTCGACTTCCCCAAGCGCGCCGGCCTCGGTGACGACAAGGTCTACACCCCGCCGCCGACGACGACGTCCACCACGACGACCACGACGACCACCACCACGCCGACCACCACGACGACGACGCCCACCCCGACCAAGACCAAGGGCACGGGCAAGCCGACGGCCACGGTTCCACCGCCGACGACGATCACGCTCGGCGCCGGCGGACCACCCCCGACGACACAGTGACCCGGCCGCACGACCCGGCGCCGCACGTCTCCTCGACGTCGGACCTCCTGCCCGGTGGTGCGCTGGCGGTCGCCGGCGGGCCACTGGGCCGGCACGTCTCGGCTCGGGCGGTCTCGTGGGTCGCCACGGTCGTGCCGTTGCTCGTCGCGACGGCTGCGACCATGTCGCTGTCGGTCGCCGAGCGCGCCCACTGCATCCAGAAGGGCTGGACCGGCTCGGACCAGTTCTGGCACGCCTGCTTCTCTGACCTGCCGGCGCTCTACCAGCTGGGTAACCTCGACGACGGCCTGACGTCCTACCTCGCTGGTGACGGTGCGCAGGCCGACCACCCGGTGCTCACGGGCTCGGTGATGGCCTGGGTGGGAGGTCTGGTGCCGGACGGGTCGTTCCTCGACCAGACCCGGTGGTACTTCGCCCTGTGGGCCCTGCTCGGCACCGGCCTCGCCATCGCCATCGTCTACCTCACCGCCGCCTCGCGTCCGCGGCACTCCGCGAAGACCGCGCAGGTCGCGCTCAGCCCCGTGCTGCTGCTCACGGCCATGCTGTCGCCCGACCTGTTCGGGGTCGCTCTGGCCAGCGCCGGCATCTGGGCCTGGAGCCGGCGACGCCCCGCGCTGGCCGGTGCCCTCCTGGGCCTGGCAGTCGCCGCCCGGACCTACCCCGTCCTGATCCTGCTGGCCCTCGTGGTCCTCGGGCTGCGCACCGGCCGCCTCGAGGCGGTCGGGCGGACGCTGGCCGCCGCGGCCGGGGCCGTCGGGGTGGTCCTGCTGCCGTTCCTGGTCGCGAACCCGGGCGCCATCGTGGTGTCGTACGAGAAGTGGTGGGACAGCCCCGCCGGTCTGGGCTCCTTGTGGATGGTGCCCGACCTGGTCGGTCACCCCCTCCCCGCCGGAGTCAGCACCCTGCTCACGGTGGTGGGGCTGGTGCTGGCCGCGTTGACGGGCGCGATGTTCGCGCTGAGCACCCGACGTCGGCCCACCCTGGCCGAGGTCGCCCTCGTCCTGGTCGCCCTCGCCCTCCTGGCCGGCAAGACCTTCCCCGTGCAGTCCTCCCTCTGGCTGCTGCCGCTGGTGGCGCTGTGCGGGCTCCGCTGGCGGGACCACCTGCTGTGGGCAGGGGCAGAGGCTCTCCATTTCGTCGCCGTGTGGCTCTACGTCGCCGGCCTGTCCAAGCCCGACCGGGGCCTCCCGGCCGGTTGGTATGCCGTGACCCTCACCCTCCGTGTCCTCGCCGTCGGCTACCTCGTGTGGCGGGTCTGGTACACCGCCGCTCAGCGCGCCGAGGCCCCGGAGGTCTCTTCCGCCGAGGAGCTGCGGGGTCAGGACACGGGGGACCTTCCGAAGGACGACTTCCGGGACTTCGACCAGGCCGACGACTCCGACGCAGTGGTCGACGAGCTGGCCGGCGACTTCACGGACGCCCCCGACCAGCTGCTCGTCCGCCTCGCCTGAGGGGCGCCCGCCCGGAATCGGGGCCTGTGGACAACGATTCGGTCGATGTCCCTGTGTCCCGGTACTCTGTTCCAGGTTCCCCGGCGGCGCACCTCGACGGTGCTTCGCAGGGGATCGCACTGCAACCCTCCTGTCACGGAGAGACCGTGACCGCCATAGACCAAAGGAGGCGGGTTATCAGCATGCGTCAGTACGAACTCATGGTCATCCTCGACCCCGAGCTCGACGACCGGACCGTCGCGCCGTCGCTCGACAAGTTCCTCACCGTCGTGACCAAGGACAAGGGCACCGTCGACAACATCGACATCTGGGGCCGCCGTCGCTTGGCGTTCGAGATCAAGAAGAAGGCCGAGGGCATCTACGCCGTCGTCAACTTCACCGCAGAGCCGGCCACGGCCAAGGAGCTGGACCGCCAGCTCGGCCTCAACGAGTCGGTCATGCGCACCAAGCTCCTGCGCCCCGGCGCCTGAGCTGCACCCGATCTGTTTCTGAACACTGAGCCGGCTCTGAAGAGCTTGCTCGACCAGACCTGACCCAAACGAACAGGGGACCTGCTCCATGGCTGGCGACACCATCATCACCGTCATCGGCAACATCACCGGCGACCCTGAGCTGCGCTTCACCCCCTCGGGTGCTGCCGTCGCGAACTTCACCGTGGCCTCCACGCCGCGGCAGTTCGACCGGCAGTCCAACGAGTGGAAGGACGGCGAAACGCTGTTCATGCGCTGCTCGGTGTGGCGTGACGCGGCGGAGAACGTCGCCGAGTCGCTGCAGCGCGGCACTCGCGTGCTCGTCACCGGTCGCCTGAAGTCTCGCTCGTACGACACCAAAGAGGGCGAGAAGCGCACCGTCATGGAGCTCGAGGTCGACGAGGTCGGCCCGTCCCTGCGCTACGCCACTGCGAAGGTCAACAAGACCCAGCGCGGCGGAGCGGGTGGTGGCGGCTTCTCAGGTGGCGGCCAGGGTGGTGGCCAGGGTGGCTCGCAGGAGGACCCGTGGGCGACCGGCCCGTCCGGTGGCCAGCAGTCCGCTCCGCAGTCGGCACCCCAGGGTGGCGGCCAGCAGGGTGGCGGGTGGGGCGGCGGCGCGCCGTCCTACGACGAGCCCCCGTTCTGATCGGTCACAGACAGATCACTCGGTATGCCGGGTGGTGAGCTTCCGCAGGGAAGCCGGCCACGCGGCATACCCACCGTTTGAACAGCATCATCCAGAAAACGTGAAACACACCATCCCTGGGAGACCAGGGCTCATCCGCTGAGACTCTCAGCAGAAGGAGAGCACCACGATGGCCAAGCCCGTTGTGCGCAAGCCCAAGAAGAAGGCCAACCCGCTGAAGGCGGCGAAGGTCGAGAACATCGACTACAAGGACACTGCGCTGCTGCGCAAGTTCATCTCCGACCGCGGCAAGATCCGCGCGCGTCGGGTGACCGGTGTGTCCGTCCAGGAGCAGCGACTCATTGCCACCGCGGTCAAGAACGCCCGCGAGATGGCGCTGCTGCCCTACTCGAGCTCGTCCCGCTGAGCTCGGGCGCTAGGAGGATCTGAACCATGAAGGTGATTCTGACCCACGAGGTCTCCAGCCTCGGGACCGCCGGTGACGTCGTCGACGTCAAGGACGGCTACGCCCGCAACTTCCTGTTCCGCCGTGGCCTGGCCACCGCGTGGACCAAGGGCGGGCAGAAGCAGGTCGACTCGATCAACAAGGGCCGCGAGGTCCGGGCGATCAACTCCCTCGAGGAGGCCAAGTCGATCAAGGGCAACCTCGAGGCCAAGGCCGTCAAGGTCGTGGCCCACGCTGGTGGCTCCGGTCGCCTGTTCGGTGCCATCTCGACCGCCGACATCGCCGCCGCCGTGAAGGCGGCCGGTGGCCCGGAGCTCGACAAGCGCAAGATCGAGGTCACGACCCCGATCAAGTCCGTCGGCAGCCACGAGGCGCTCATCCGCCTGCACCCCGAGGTGCAGGCCAAGGTGACGCTCGACGTCGTCGCCGGCTGACCCAGCCGCTGCACGAAGGCCCGGTTCCCGCTGCACGGCGGGGCCGGGCCTTCGTCACGCCCGGCAGCCTTTCGGGGTCCGTTCGGGCGCGGGTGGCCCCGTGCGAGAGTTCGGGGCATGGGACAGAATCGGGCGCATGACACCACGCGTGGCGATCGCGGCGACCGGACCGGCGTCTGCTGAGGCCGGCCTCGCGGCGGCCGCTGCCGGCGGCAACGCCGTCGACGCCGCCATCGCGGCGATGGTCTCCGCGATGACCACCGAGCCGGGCATCGTGTCGGCCGCGGGCGGCGCCTTCGTCAGTGTCTGGCCCGCCGGCGGGGACCCCGAGGTGATCGACGGCAACGTCGAGATGCCCGGTCGTGGGCTGGACCCCTCGCAGTTCGGGACGGGGCTTCGCGAGGTCACCACCTCCTACGGCGGCGGCCTCACCCTGTATGCCGGTCACGGCTCGGTCGCGACCCCCGGCGCGTTCGCAGCCCTGGGCGTGGCGCACGACCGTCATGGTGCGGCGACGTGGCGGGACGTCCTGGATCCCAGCATCGTGGCGGCCCGGACCGGCTATGCCATCGGTGGCGCCGCGGCGAGCTACCTCGCCATCACCGGGGAGCTGGTCTTCGGGTGGGACGAGCACACCAGGCCCTTGGTGAGGGGCGACGACGGCGAGATCGTCATCGCCGGTCAGCAGGCGACCAACCCCGACCTCGCCGACACCCTCGAGCAGATCGCCACCGAGGGAGCCCGCTCCCTCTACACCGGCGACCTGGCCGCCCGCATCGCTGCGGACAGTGACGCGCGCGGTGGCCTCATCACCGCCGCTGACCTCGCGGCCTACCGGGCGGTGGTCCGCACGCCGTTGCGTCTCACCCTCGGGGAGTGGGACCTGGCCCTCAACCCGCCTCCCTCGGTGGGTGGGCCGATGCTCACCGTGATGCTGCGTGAGCTCGCGACCGGCGGCTGGGACTGGGCGCGCATCATCGACATCCAGCGAAGGGTGCTGTCCTACCGCCACCAGGTGCACGACCTGTCGACCGATCTCGAGGAGGACGGCTACGCCCTGCTGGAGTCGGTCGACCGCAACGGGCTGGCCAGCCTGCCGACCTCCTCCTCGACGGCCCACGTCTCGGCGGTCGACAGCGACGGCACGATCTGCGCGATCACCGCATCGAGCGGGTATGGTTCCGGCGCAACGGTTCCCGGCACCGGACTCATGCTCAACAACTGTCTGGGCGAGCCCGAGCTGAACAGGCTCGGGCTGCACGCGCTGGCTCCCGGCACCCGCCTCGCCTCCAACATGTCCCCGTCCGTGGCGCGTTCGCGGTCTGGCGGGGCGCTCGCGATCGGCAGCCCTGGCGCCGACCGGATCACGACAGCCCTGATGCAGGTGCTCGGTCGCTACTGCCTCGAGGGCCTCCCGATGCAGGAGGCGATCGACGCGACGCGGGTGCACGTGCGGATCCTGGAGGACGGGACGACGCGGGTCGATCACGAGGACGACGACGCCGTGTCTGCTGCGGTGGAGCGCCTGGGGTTGCCGTCGTTCTCGCACGGCCCGAGGTCGATGTTCTTCGGTGGTGTCGGTGCGGCCCGGCGACTGGCTGACGGCACCCTCGACGCCGCCGGCGACTCCCGCCGCGAGGCCGCGACCCGCGTCGCCTGACCCGGCCCGCCCGCCCGACCCGTCCGGCCCCATGCCGACTTGTTGCGCGCAGATCGTCACCGGACCCGCCGAACTGGCCTTCGGTGACCACCAGCCGGCAACAAGTCGGCGCGCTCTTGGACTTGTTGCGCGCAGATCGTCAGCGGACCCCCCGAACTGGCCTTCTGTGACCACCTGCCGGCAACAAGTCGCCGAGGCCGTGGACTTGTTGCGCGCAGATCGTCACCGGACCCCGAACTGGCCTTCGGTGACCACCAGCCGGCAACAAGTCGGCGCTCCGCGCGAGGGGTCAGCGGGCTGCGCCAGTCACGGCCCAGGCGTCGCCGCGGATCCGCCACCAGAAGAAGCACGCGCGGATCGCCATGAACGCCGTGAAGACGACCCAGAGGACGACGACCGCTCGCGGCGCACCGTTGGCCAGCAGCTCGTCACCGGTGGCGTGCACCCAGAGGGCGAGGGGCAGGTAAAGCACCAGCGTCGCCGCCATGGCCTTGGCGAGCCAGCGACCGTCACCCGCACCGATCAGCACCCCGTCCACCACGAAGACGTAGCCGGCCAGGGGCTGCCCGAGGGCCACCACGATGAGGGCGGCGGCCAACGCCGACCGCACGGCGGGGTCGGTGGTGAAGAGCGCGGGCAGCAACGAGTGCACCGCCAGGACGACCAGCCCCAGGAGTGCTCCTCCCCAGATGCCCCACCGGATCATCGTGGTGGTTGCGGCGCGTGCCGCAGCGACGTCACCGGCGCCGAGCGCCTTGCCCGTGATCGCCTGCGCAGCGATGGCGAGGGCGTCGAGGGCGAACGCCAGGAAGCTCCACACCGTCGCCGCCACCTGGTGCGAGGCCAGCGGCACGTCACCGAGGCCGGCGGCGACCCAGGTGGTGACCAACAGGATCGCGCGCAGCGCCAGCGTTCGCACGAGCAGAGGTATGCCGGTCAGCGCGGCGCGCAGGACGCGGCCCGGATGCGCGTGCAGAGTGGCGCCTGCCCGACGCGCGTGGCGCACCAGGACGGTCACGAGTCCGATCGCCATGCCGGTCTGCGCGATCACGGTGCCCCACGCGGATCCGGCTATGCCCCAACCGAATCCGTAGACGAAGAGGAGGTTGAGGACCACGTTGGAGGAGAATCCGGCGACCGAGGCCACCAGCGGGGTCCGGGTGTCCTGAAGCCCGCGAAGCACCCCCGTGGCGGCCAACGCCACGAGCATCGCGGGGATGCCGAGGGCCGAGATGCGAAGGTACGTCGCGGCATACCCGATGGCGTCCTCGGACGCGCCGAAGACCCGGCAGAGCGGTTCGGCGGCGAAGGCGACGGCGATGGAGGTCGCTGCCCCCAGCCCGACCGCGAGCCAGGTGCCGTCGATGCCTGCTTCCAGGGCGCCGCGCTCGCTGCCGGCGCCGATCTGGCGCGACACGATCGAGGTGGTGCCGTAGGCGAGGAAGACGAAGATGTTGGCCGCGGTGACGAGGGTGGCACTCGCGACTCCGAGGCCGGCGAGCTGGGCGGTGCCGAGGTGGCCGATGATCGCCGAGTCGGCCAGCAGGAACAGGGGTTCGGCGACGAGGGCGAGGAACGCGGGGACCGCGAGGCGCAGGATGTCGCGGCTCTGCGCCGACCTCGCGCCGACCTGCCCTCTGCTCACCGCGCCACGCTAACGGTTGGCCGGAGACCTGTTCGGTGGTGGTCGCCCAGCGGTCGCCCAGCGGTCGCGCAGCCCGGCGACGTAGGACTCGACGTCGGCAGCCATGTCCACCTGGTCGGGGGCGACCAGCCACTGCAGCTGCAACCCGTCCATGAGGGCGACGAACTGCCGGGCGATGGCCGGCGCGGGCAGCCCCGGCTCGGCCCTTCCGTCGGCCACGGCATCGGTCAGGGCGCGGGTGAGCGAGTCGACGGCACTCGCGTGGTGCCGCCGCAGCCAGTCGTGTCCCGGGTGGGCCGGGTCGACCGCTTCGCCGGCCAGGCTGGTGAAGAGTCGGACCATCGCCTCGCGACGGGCGTTGAGCCGCACCAGCTCCACCATGTCGTCGAGCACCTCCCAGCCGCGGGCGGGTGCCCCGCGTCGGGCGGACAGGCTCGCGAGGTCGCGCAGGTCGCGCTGCTCGAGCACCGCCGCGAGCAGGTCCTCCTTGGAGGCGAAGTGGTGCAGCAGGCCGGTCTGGCTCAGGCCCGACGCGGTGGCGATGGCGGTCATCGGCGTCGCGTGGAAACCGCGCTCGGCGAAGAGCTCGGTGGCTGCCTCGACGATTCGTTCGCGGGTGTCGCCGGTGCCGGCCGCACCCCTGGGCCGGCCGCGCCCCCGTCGTGCGGTGCTCACGACCGTGGTGCGGGACGGTGGTGCGGGAAGGTCACGACCGTCAGGCCAGGGGGAGCCGGGTGCGGATGTCGCCCAGACCGCGGGCGACCAGGAGCTCGCCTCCGGTGAGGGGGGTGCCCCACTCGCCGGCTGCCGTGTCCCATCGGCGCCACAGCCTCGCGTCCGTGGCGATCTCCACCTCGACGCGCTCACCCGCGGCCACCGTGGCCGAGCCCCACCCGACGAGCCGGACCGGCTGGTCGGGGTCGGCGGGCTGGAAGTACGCCTGCACGACCTCGCGAGACTGTCGTTCGCTGGTGTTTCGCACCGTGACACGCACTCCCGCCTCCGTGAGCTCGGCGGACTCGTAGTCCCACGACCCGTACCCGTCACCAGCGCCCAGCCAGTGTGCGGGGGCGTCCGCGTGACCGGCGTGGAAGCCGCGGTAGCCGACGAACAGCCCGTCCGTGTAGTCGAGCTGCAGGTCTGTGGGCTCGACGTCCCACGCCGGGGCCGCGCCGTCCGCTGCCGGCCAGGACGTCACCAGTCGGCCGGCGGGCTCCCGCAGCCCGAGGAGGGCATCGGCCACCGCGTGTCCACCCTCCTGCCCCGGCAGCCCGACCACGATGACGGCGTCGACGTCACCGGCCCACGGCATCAGCACGGGGGTGGCGGCGTTGACGACGACGACCGTGCGGGAGGCCGCGGCGGCCACCGCTGACACCAGCCGGTCCTGGTCGCCCGGCAGGGCGAGGGTGGACTTGTCGGTGCCCTCGGTCTCCTGCTCCGGGGTGAGCCCGACGACGACCACGGCCACCTCTGCGCTGCGCGCGGCCTCGACCGCCGCCTCGATGACGTCATCCGCCGGGGGCGGCACCGGGCCGGCCACGAGCGACTTGACGCCCATGCCCGAGGCCAGCACGTGCGACAGCGTGCTCAGCTTGCCGTCGGGGCCGGGTTGGGGTTCGGATCGCACGATGGTGAGGACGGCCTCGACCAGCGAGCCCCGTGCGGCGTCGACCTCGGTCGTCCACCGCGGTGGCTTGAACATGCCCTCACCCGGGTCGGCGCCACTGGCGGCGAGGTCTCCTCCGCCGAGCTCCACACCGTCGAGGCTGACCGTCCACCGACCCGTGCCGAGGACACCGAGGCGCACCGGGCCGCCCTCGACCAGCCGGGCGCGCAGCCGCAGCTGCTCGGTCGGGCGTGGCAGGGTCTCGTCCCAGCCCGTCGTCACGTCAGCGCCGCCCACGTGCTCGGAGAGCATGACCACACCGTCCGCGTCGACGTGCTCGACCTGCATGCCGGGGGCGCCGGTCTCGGGGTCGCTGATCACCGTGACCGAGGCGGGGAGTGGGCGCTCGCGGACCTCGACACCATCGACGACGGTCAGCCGGTCGCCGATCGCGGCACGCAGGCCGTCGGCGATGGACACCTGATAGGGCGGGTTCACCTGGGCCGAGCCGCCACCCATGCAGACGGTCTCCACGGCGTGCCGCCCGATGAGGGCAACTGTGCCGGAGCCCGAGCCGGCGAGCGGCAGGACCCCGCCGTCATTGCGCAGGACGACCATCCCGTCCGTGGCCAGTCGGCGCAGCTGCTCGCGGCGCGCGGGTGCGTCAGGTGCCGGCGAGTCCGTCGGCCACACCCGGTGACCCTCCGGACCACCCAGGGCGCCGACCCGCTCCGCGAGCCGGAGCAGCCGGCATACGTGCTCGTCGATGACGGACTCGGGCACGGCGCCCGACTCCACGTCGGCCACCAGCGCCTCACCCCATGGCCCGTCAGGGCCGGGCATGACGAGGTCGAGGCCACCGAGCGCCGCCGGGGCGGAGGTCTTGGTCGCGAACCAGTCGCTCATGAGCAGGCCGTCCCAGCCCCATTCGCCCTTGACGACCTCGTTGTTGACGTGGTCCTGCTCGGTGGCCGCGGCTCCGTTGACGTCGTTGTAGGCCGCCATGATCGACCAGGGCTGCGACTCCTCGACAGCGATCTCGAACGGCAGGAGGTAGACCTCGCGCAGCGCCTCCTCGCTCACGACCGAGTTCATGTAGTTGCGCAGCGTCTCGGACTCGTTGGCCACGAGGTGCTTGAGGCAGGCACCGATTCCCTTGCCCTGCAAGCCCTTGACGTATGCCGCGGCGAGACGACCGGTGAGGAGCGGGTCCTCGGAGTAGGCCTCGAAGAGCCGGCCCCCGAGGGGGGACCGGTGCAGGTTGATGGTCGGCCCCAGGACGACGTGGATCTGTTGGCGCTCGGCCTCCTCGGCCAGCATCTCTCCGACCTCGTGGGCGGTGTCCTCGTCCCAGGCACTCGCGAGGAGGGTGGCGTTGGGGAAGAGCGCCACGTGGTCACCGCCGGTGAACTTGAGGCCACGGACGCCGGTGGGGCCGTCGGAGAAGGCCATCGGAGCGAGCCCGATCGAGTCCTCGCCGTGGAGGGTGAAGGAGGTGGCGCCGGTGAGCAGGCGCACCTTGGTGTCAAGGTCGAGGGTGGCGACGAGGGCGCTGAAGTCGGTGGAGGTCACGGCTCCCAGTGCAGCGGAGCATGGGCAGGCAGTAAATAGTTACCGCTAACTATTTCGCGGACTGAGACACCGGGGCGGGGGCGGTTGGCATGATGGCGTCGTGTCCACGATCGTCTTCCTCCACGCCCACCCCGACGACGAGGCCTCCCAGACCGCCGGTGCGATGGCCCGCGCCGTCGCGGAGGGGCACCGCGTCGTCACCGTTTTCGCCACCAATGGCGACCATGGCGAGCTCCCGTCCGGCGGCCTCCCCGAGGGCGAGACCCTGGTCCACTGGCGTCGTCGCGAGGCCCAGGCCAGCGCGGATGCCCTGGGTGTCCAACGGATCGCGTGGCTGGGCTATCGGGACTCGGGGATGACCGGCTGGGCGCAGAACTCCGAGGAGGGCGCCTTCACCGGTGCCGATCTCGACGAGGCGGCGACAAGGCTCGCGGCGATCCTCGACGAGGAGGATGCCGACGTCCTGGTGGGCTACGACTGGCACGGCGGCTACGGCCACCCCGACCACGTCAAGGTCCACGCCGTGGTCCACCGCGCAGCCGAGCTGGCCGCCCGTCGCCCTCGACTGCTCGAGTCGACGATGAACCGGGACGCCGTGCGCGGGGTCTTCCAGGCGGCGGTGGCAGCCGGTGCCGGGGACAAGGCGTTCGACCCCGACAGCCCCATGGACGACGGCAACCCGCTCGGGACGCCCGAGGCCGAGATCACCTGGCAGGTCGACGTGGGCGACTACCTCGAGCAGCGTCGCGCCTCCCTCGAGGCGCACCGGAGCCAGGCGACTGACATCGAGGGGATGCTCTCGATGCCCCCGGACTTCTTCGCCATCTTCTTCGGGCGCGAGCACTACCTCGAGCCCGGCCTCGACCGTGCCCAGCACCCAGGGATGCAGGTGGGCTGGCCGTTCGGTGACTGACGCCGCCCCGGCAGCCGCGCCGCTCGGTCCGGTCGCCCTGCTCCGCCTGCCCCAGGTCGCGCGGCTGTTGTTCTCCGCCGTGGTCGGGCGACTGCCCAACGGCATGGTCCCGCTCGCCCTGGTGCTCTTCGCCCGCGACACCGGCAGCGGCTACGGCCGAGCCGGTCTGCTCACCGCGGCATACTCCCTCGGGTGTTGCCTGGGTGGGCCTGCCCTCTCGCGCGTGATGGACCTGCGTGGACAGCGCGCCGCGCTGGTGCTGGGTGGGCTGGTCTCGTCGTTCGCGCTCGCGGTGCTCCCGTGGGTGCCGTCCGGAGGCGCGCTGTTCGTGGCGCTGGTCGCCGGGCTGGCGACGCCACCGCTCGAGCCGGCCCTGCGCACCCTGTGGCCATCCGTGCTGTCGCCGCGCCAGGTGCCGTCGGCGTTTGCGCTCGACGCGGCGGCCCAGGAGCTGATCTTCGTGATCGGTCCGCTGGTCGTCCTGGTCGCCCAGCTGGGAGGCAGCGGTGGCGGGCTGGTGGCGGCCGCTGCCATCGGGTTGGCCGGCACTGCCTGGTTCGTCGCGTCGCGCGCCTCGGGTGCGTGGGTGCCGCCGGTGCACGAGGACAGGCACTGGCTCGGACCGCTGCGTTCGCGCCGGCTGTGCGTGCTGTACGCCGCGGTTGCGCTCGTGGGACTGACCATCGGGGTGCCGGCCGTCGCGCTGGTTGCCTATGCCGAGTCGACCGGCGACCGCGGGCTGGCACCCTGGCTCGTGGCCGCCAACGCCCTCGGAGCCCTCGTCGGCGGGGTTGCCTACAGCCCGCGCGCGCCCCACCGCGATCCGCGCCGTGACCTGCTGCTGGGGCTGGGACTGGTCGCGCTGACGTATGCCGCCCTGGCCTGGGTGCCGTCGAACGCCCTGATGATGGGTCTGCTCGCCGTCGCCAGCGGGGTCGGCCTGCCGGTGGTCCTCACGTGCGTCTTCCAGCTGGTCGACCGGCTGGCCCCGGTCGGCACGACCACCGAGGCGTTCGCGTGGCTGATCTCCGCGTTCCTGGTGGGTTCGTCGGCGGGTGCCGCCGCCGCAGGCTCGCTGTCGGACGCAGGGCGGATCGGCGCAGCCTTCCTCGTGGCCGCGGGGTCCGCGCTGGCCGCCCTGGCAGTGGCGCGGGTAGTCGTCCGTCCGGCCCACCCCGTCAGAGGTGCTTGAGGGCCTCGCGCCGGCTCAGTCCGCTCAACCTGTCGCCGTACTCCGCGACGGTCGCGCGCACCCAGTCCGGGTCGGTCCGCGCGTGCTGGCGCAGTGCCCATCCGATCGCCTTCCGGATCCAGAAGCTGGTGTCCGCGAGGTTGGGCTCGATGGCCTCACGCAGCAGCGCGAGGTCGGTCTGCTCCTTGAACGTCAGCTGGCTGATGATGGCGGTCCGGCGCAGCCACTGGTCGTCGTCCGTCGCCCACCCGCGCATCACGGGTGTCATGGTCGCCTTGTGGGACAACAGGATCGGCCCGATGCGGTTGCTCGCGACCTCGTCGACGTGGTCCCACCAGGCGCCAGTCACGACGAGGTGGCGGTAGAGCGGGACCACGTCCGGGTCCTGCCACTCGCGGTAGGCGCGGTGTCCCGTGAGGGCTGTCGCGGCATACCGCTCCTCGCGGTGGGTGGCACCGTCCCAGAGCTCGCGCACCGCGCCGTCCCATTCACCGCGCCCCTCGATCCGGTATGCCGGGTCGGCCAGGATCGGTCGCAGCAGCGCCTTGAGCTCGGGGGAGGTCAGGCCGCGGTAGGGCATCGACGACTTCATGTAGGCCTGCTGGCTCACGGCACGCTCGGGGTCGCCCGCCCCGGCGAGGGCGGTCCGGACGGCGTCGACGACGGGATGGGTCACGCAGGCAGCATCCCAGCCTGCTCCGACAAGCGGCAGGGACAGGGCCCAGGCGTCGCCCGGGCGTCGCGCGGGGATCGCGCGGGGATCGCGCGGCGATCACGTGCCGGTGGCAAGGGCCTCGTCGCGTCGCGCCACGAGCAGGGCCCGCGTGGACCCGAGCAGGGCCCCGGGCAGGCCGGTTGGCCGCAACCGCGGCGCGCCCGGTGGTGCCACGACCAGGTCGGCGCCCGGCGCCAGCCGATCGAGCAGGGCCGCCCCGCGCCCGGCAGCGGACGGTGCGACGCCCAGTCGCGGCCACAGGTCGCGCGCCAGCAGCTGACCCGTCGGCCCGATCAGTGCGTTGGCCTGGGCGGCTGCCCACACGAGTGCCCCCATCGCGGAGTCGTCACGGGTGCTGCGCAGCAGCATGCCGGGGTCGGCGGTCAGCGCTGCGGCCAGCAGGTGGCGCAGTGCGGCCACCAGCTCCTCGAGCCCGAACGCCTCGACAGCCAGCGGTCGCACTCGGCACTGATCCTGTGCGCCCTGACCAGCAGGTCGACGGGCAGTTCAGGCAGGTCGAGAGGTCGTGTGACCAGTGGGCGGTCGTCGAGGTCGAGCAAGGCCCGACGACCCCCGACGAGGCAGTCCAGCCAGCGCAGCTCGCGATCGAGGTGGTCGGTCGCCATCGTCAGCGCCGGGCGGCGACGCCGCGCCGAGGGCTCCCACCGGCCGTCGCTGCCGTCCTCCACCCAGTGGTCGGCGGGCAGCCCGTCGACGAGGACCAGGTGGGTGATACGGGCCCGACGACCCAGGGTCTGTGCGCGCGTGTCGCGGGCTGTGGCGGCTGCCTCGGCTTCCGCCTCGTCCGTCCACCGGGTCGACCAGTCCGAAGCGTCGTTCAGTGGTTCCCCGGCCACAGCGGGCTGTGTGCGGTGGCTCGGCGACTTCGGTGGCGACGTCATGTCCCCACGATGACAGCGACAGCGGGACCACCCGGCAGATATCCACAGCCCGCCCCGCGGGGCTCACGGCGCGAGGCTCAGTCAGCGCGGCTCAGGCGGCGCCGTAGCGCGCCTGTGCGCGGGCCCTGGCCTTGGCCGCCTCGGTCTCACGGTCCTTCGGCGGCGCCGTCGTGGTGAGGTGTTCGAGCAGGTGCTGGGTCGCGTGCGCGACCTCGGCGACGGCCTCGTCGAAGGCGGCCTGGTTGGCGGCGCTGGGCTTGGTGCTGCCGCTGACCTTGCGGACGTACTGGAGCGCCGCGGCGCGGACCTCGTCGGAGGTGGCGGCGGGCTCGAAGTTGTGCAGCTGGCGGATGTTTCGGCACATGCGGTCAGGCTACGTCGGGGCGGCCGAGTGTGTCGCGCGTCATGTGGATGAGCCACAGCGTGGACACGCCCGAAAATTTCCTGAGTCCACACCCGGTGGATCACGAACCTGCAGGTCAAGTCCCCTTTGCGGGACCGAGCGTCGCGAAATCCACAGGGTTATCCCCCGACTGTGCACAAGCAAGTCGGGCGTTGCGCACACCTTGTCCCCACCCTGTCCACAGGGCTGGTTTGAGGTGCGGGGCGGGCGGCCATACGTTGTGCCGGGTCACATGGTTCTGGTGTCGCAGACGCGAGATGTCGGTGGGCACTGGTGTACTCGAATCACACCGGTGGAAGTCGCCGCCAGTGGGCGTCGGATGTGGTGCCGTGGAGTGCGGTGACCTTTGAAATGCATGGCGGATGCGGTGCACGTCGAATGAAGTGACAGGGGAGTTGCGCGGGTGTCTCTTGCGGAGTTGAGCACGAGTGCGTTCGGCACCGGCGGTGACGGACCGCCGCCGAGCGACGAGCGCGTTCCCCCTCAGGACCTGCATGCCGAGCAGTCCGTCCTCGGCGGCATGCTGCTGTCCAAGGACGCGATCGCCGACTGCGTCGAGGGGCTGCGCGGCACCGACTTCTACCGACCCGCTCACGAGCTGATCTACGACGCGATCCTCGACCTCTACGGGCGGGGCGAACCGGCCGACGCGATCACCGTGTCGGACGAGCTGTCCAAGCGCGGTGACCTGCAGCGGATCGGCGGCCAGGCCTACCTGCACACCCTCATCCAGGCTGTCCCGACGGCCGCGAACGCGGGCTACTACGCCGAGATCGTCAGTGAGCGGGCGGTGCTGCGCCGCCTCGTCGAGGCCGGCACCCGCATCGTGCAGCTCGGCTACCAGCAGGGCAACGGCGACGTCGAGGACATCGTCAACGCCGCCCAGGCCGAGGTCTACGCGGTTGCCGACAAGCGCGGCGGTGAGGACTACCACGCGCTCGGTGACATCCTCGAGGAGACGCTCAACGAGATCGAGGTGGCCGCGGGGCGCGACGCCAGCGAGATGCTCGGCGTGCCGACCGGCTTCATCGAGCTCGACGAGCTCACCCACGGCCTGCACCCTGGCCAGATGATCGTCCTCGCTGCCCGGCCGGCCGTCGGAAAGTCGACGATGGGCCTGGACATCGCCCGGTCGGCTGCGATCAAGCACAAGATGGCGACTGCCGTCTTCTCGCTCGAGATGAGCCGGTCAGAGATCACCATGCGTGTGCTCTCGGCCGAGGCGCAGATCCAGCTGCAGGACCTGCGCAAGGGCACGATCGGTGATGCGGGCTGGAAGAAGCTCGCGCGCATCATGGGTCAGATCTCGGATTCGCCCTTGTTCATCGATGATTCGCCGAACATGTCACTGATGGAGATCCGGGCCAAGTGCCGCCGGCTCAAACAGCAGCACAACCTCAAGCTCGTCGTCATCGACTACCTCCAGCTGATGAGCTCGGGCAAGAAGGTCGAGTCGCGCCAGCAGGAGGTGTCGGAGTTCTCGCGTGCGCTCAAGCTGCTCGCCAAGGAGCTCGAGGTGCCGGTCATCGCGATCAGCCAGCTGAACCGTGGTCCCGAGCAGCGCACCGACAAGCGTCCGCAGATGTCCGACCTGCGTGAGTCGGGCTCGATCGAGCAGGACGCCGACATGGTGATCCTGCTCCACCGCGACAAGGCCGACCCGGGTCGCGAGGGTGAGGCCGACGTGATCGTGGCCAAGCACCGTAACGGCCCGACCAAGGACATCGTGCTGGCCTTCCAGGGCCACTACTCGCGCTTCGCCAACATGGCCCGCGACGGCTTCTGACCGGCCCACCCCGCCGGGGGCGTCAGACCCAGATCGCTGCGGGTATGCCGTCGGAGAAGGTCTCGGGCGGCTCCGGGAGCGAGCGGGCGAGTCCGGTCGTGCGACGGGCGGCCGTCCAGGCAGCCGCGCACGCGTCGAGGACGTCGTCCGCGGCATACCCGTCGCCTTTGAGCACTGACGGTGACGCGATGCCGGCCGCGGCGAGAGCCGCGAGCCGGGCCGTGCGTCCCTCGTCGGTCTTCTTCGCGGCGATCAGCGGTGCGCCGGCCATGATGGCGAAGCTCAGCTCGGGGTGCACCTCGAAGACGGCCACGGTCGGTCGGCTGCGCACCCAGGCGTCGACTTCGAGGATCTTGTCGCGCAGCCCGAAGGCGTGCGCGCCCACTCCCTGACCGGACCTGGTGCGGTTGACCGCATCGGCCGCCGGTCGCGACTCCTCCTCGTAGGCCGCCCGGGTCAGCGTGGTGAACACCGAGGAAGCCTTGCCCTTCAACGCTTTTCGCGCCAGAACATCCGCCTGACGGGTGCTGTCGTCGGGAAGGCCGATGGGGATGTCGATCGCCACCGCCTGGAGGTCGAGGGTCTGGCGCACCATCTCCACCAGCGCGGCGATGGTGGCCGCGACGGCGACGCGCGGCCGCGGCGCGCCGGGCTCGAGGATGGCGCCCACCCAGCCGGCCTTGCACGCGTCTACGCCGAGCACGGGCACGGTCACCTCCACGCGCGGCGCGGGCGTCGGCCCGCCGGGTGGCTTCGTCTCCGGATCGGTAGGCCGCGCGGCGAGGGCGTCGACGTCCACCCCGAGGGCGTCGCCGAGGCGTCGCAGCGTGGTCGCGATCGCCGCCACTGCCTCCGCCACCTCTCCGCTCGCGGCGGGCTCGGCTGCCGTGAACCCCGCCGCTGCGGCTGCAGGTGCATCGAGCCTCGCGGCCAGGGCGGCCGCCTGCTGGGACAGCTCGATGGACAGGTCGTGCGCGCTTGCCTCGCCCGCCATGTCTGCTCACCGCCGTTCGGTCGTGTCTGCCGTGCGCCGTGCGCCAGCGTGCCACGACTCGCGCCGAACCTTCGATCAGTGTGTGCCGGGGTCTGGCCGAGCGAGGGATGGCACAGTGCAAGGTATGCCGCCGACCGAGTCCCAGCCGAACTCCGCCCCGCTCGCTGCGGAGGCCTCGTTCGACGTCGAGGCCCTGCGCGGCCAGTTCCCCGCGTTGCGGGGAGGGGCGGCGCACTTCGACGGACCAGGTGGCTCGCAGACCCCGCAGGCGGTGGCCGATGCCATTGCCCGCCAGCTGACCTCCCCCATGTCGACCAGGGGCGCAGTCACCCACGCGGAGCGCAACTCCGACGCTGCGGTGCGCGATGCCCGGACCGCGGTGGGGGACCTGCTTGGCGCGGACCCGACTGCAGTGGTCTTCGGCCGCAGCATGACGGCGCTGACCTTCGAGATGGCGCGGACGCTGTCCCGCGGCTGGGGTCCGGGTGACGAGGTGGTCGTCAGTCGGCTCGACCACGACGCGAACATCCGCCCGTGGGTGCTGGCCGCCGCGGCGGTCGGTGCGACGGTGCGCTGGGCAGAGTTCGACCCACGTACCGGTGACCTCGATCCTGCGGCCGTCGCCGAGGTGGTCGGCGACCGGACCCGGCTCGTCGCCGTCACTGCCGCGTCCAACCTGATCGGGACCAGGCCCGACCTTCCGGAGATCGCCGACATCGCCCATGGCGCGGGAGCCCTGCTCTACGTCGACGCCGTGCACCTGGCCCCCCACGGGCTGATCGACCGGGCGGCCATGGGCGCCGACTTCGTGGCCTGCTCGCCCTACAAGTTCTTCGGGCCGCACTGCGGCGCCCTGGCGTCGACCCCGGAACTGCTGGAGACGCTTCATCCCGACAAGCTCCTGCCCTCCTCCGACGCCGTTCCCGAGCGGTTCGAGCTCGGGACGCTGCCCTACGAACTGTTGGCCGGAGTGACTGCGGCCGTCGACGTGCTGGCGGGGATCGTGCCCGGTGACGGCAGTCGGCGCGAGCGGCTCGCCAGCTCGATGGCAGCTGTGAGCCGGCACGAGCTGCGCCTGCGCGAACGCCTGGAGACCGAGCTGTCGGCGCTCCCCGGCGCGACCCTGCACTCGCGGGCTGACCACCGCACCCCGACCATCCTCGTGACGTTCGAGGACCAGGACAGCACGGCGCTGTCCCGCCACCTGGCCGATCGGGGAGTCAACGCCCCTGCCGGGAACTTCTACGCGGTCGAGGCGTCCCGAGTCCTGGGGCTCGGGGACGCCGGCGGTCTCCGCGTGGGCGTCGCGTCCTACACGACGGACGAGGACGTCGACCGGCTGGTGACGGGTCTGCAGGCGTACCCCTTCTGAGGAATGTGGCTCGCCGCCCACTGCTGCTTTGGCACCTGTCTGCGCCGCCGCTTCGCGCGTAGACTCGACGAGCAAGGCTGCCCCGGACCCGGTGGCGTACCACCACGGCGCATCACCACCGGGAGTCCGTCATGAGCACCCTTCCCAGTCCCGTGTCCTCGACGGCGGACGCCCCTCGACGGCTGTACGCGGACGTGAACGCTGCCGTGCGCGCCGCAGGACTGATGGATCGGCGGCTCGGGTCCTACGCCGGCCACTTCGCGTTCAACCTCCTCGGCCTCCTCACCGTGGTGGCCGCGATGGTCCTCTGGCGCAACTCGTGGTGGCTGATCGCGTGGGCGGCGGTGCTGGCGGTGGTGTCGGTGCAGATCGGGTTCCTCGGTCACGACATCGCGCACCGTCAGGTCTCGCGCAGGGCCAGGACGGCCACCCTGCTCGGTCTGCTCCACGCCAACCTGCTCAGTGGGCTCAGCTACGGGTGGTGGGTCGACAAGCACAACGCCCACCACGCGCACCCCAACGACCTCGACACCGACCCCGACGTGCGTGCTGGAGCCCTCGTGTTCGACGTCAGCCAGGCGGTCGGACGCCGGGGGCTGGCCGCGACGGTCACGAGGTACCAGGCGTGGCTCTTCTTCCCCATGCTCACCTTCGAGGCCGCGAACCTCTATGTCGCCGGCCTCCGCACGCTGGTCCGCCCGGGTTCCCGCCACCGGACGACCGAGATCCTGCTGATCGGCTGCCACACGCTGGCCTACGTCTCACTCGTGGCGGCCACCATGACCTGGGTGCAGGGTCTGGTCTTCGTCACCGTCCACCAAGGGCTTCGCGGTCTCTACCTCGGCGTGTCGTTCGCCCCCAACCACAAGGGAATGCCCGTGCTCTCCAGGGCCGACGAGGCGGACCCGTTCCTGCGCCAGGTGCTCACGTCCCGCAACATCCGCGGTGGCCCGGTGGTCGACTGGGCCCTGGGCGGGTTGAACTACCAGATCGAGCACCACCTCTTCCCGAGTATGCCGCGGGCGAACCTTCCCCGGGCGCAGGTGATCGTGCGCTCGTTCTGCGACCGCAACGGCGTTCCCTACGTCGAGGCCTCTGCGCCCTCCTCGTACGCGGACGTCGTTCGCCACCTGCATGCCGTCGGCGCCTCGTTGCGCGAGCGTGCCTGAGCTCCGGACTTCAGCGACCTCAGCGACTTCAGCGACCTCAGCGGGCGACGACCAGGCCGAGCCAGTCCGCCAGGTCCTCGATCTCGGCGTCGACCGCGGTCCGGAGCCCGGCAGGGAACGGCTCGTCCTCGTGGACCGCAGCGACCCGCAACACCCCTGCCGCCAGGTCGGCGGTGGCGTCGACCTTTCCGACCAGCCGGTCGGCGTGCAGGATCGGCAGCGCCCAGTAGCCCCACCGGCGTTTGCCAGCCGGCTTGTACATCTCGAGCTGGTACTCGAACTCGAAGAGCTCGGTCATCCGCTTGCGGTCGAACACCAGCCGGTCCAGTGGGGACAACAGCACAGTGCGTCCGGCGAACGGCTCGTCGAGGCGCTCCAGCTGCCGCGGGTCGACCCGCCAGGGCCCACGCAGGCCCTCCACGAAGACCACCTCGCCGACCTGGCCCACGTCGTTCGGCTCCCCGGAGGCCTCGACTGCCTTCTCGCGGGCCAGCCCGAGTGCGGCCAGTCGCCGCCGGGCGCGCTCCCCAAGGGCCTCGTCCACGGGCACGGCCCTGGTGTCGGGGAAGACCCGACTGGCCAGGTCCCACTGCCGTTCGCGCCCCTCGCGGCTGGCCACGGCCACCTCGCCCCGGGCCTCCATGAAGTCGAGGATGCGCTGGGTGTTCTTGTTGTTGGTCCAGCCGGTCGACCGCCACGGCACGACGCACGAGTCGGGCAGGTGTCGCGCCGCGAGGGGTGCCTCGGACGCGAGCTGCTCGAGGATGTCGAGGCGGCAGTCGTCGTTGGCCGACACCCACTCGGCGACGTCCATCTGCCAGTCGCGAAGCGGTTCGGGGCCAGGCCACTGGGCCATCTCCGCGCGGTAGAGGGAGATGTCCTCGGCTGGGCGCAGGAACCCCCTCAGCTCGACCACCGTCCGCTCCTGGAACAGCTCGTCGAGGTCGCCCACCGCGTAGCGACCGCCGAGGCGGCTCCAGCACACCAGGTCCGCGCTGGGCGCGACCGCCGCCGTCAGGTCGACCTGGACCGCCCCCAGGCGCCGCACCACGTCGAGCAGGTCCGTGGGCCGCGGTGCGTCGAGCAGCTGCGCCCGCACCGCGATGCGTCGCGCCTCGGCGCGGGACAGCACGATGTCGCCCATCAGCCTCGGCCGGACTCCAGCGCCAGCCGCCGCTTCAGGATCTTCGCGAGGTAGTTCATCTGCGCGACGTGGGCTGAGTCACCGTCGCTCTGGAGCACCGCCGGGCCCTGCGCGTCGGTGATGATCGCGACGGCATACCCGTCGACGATCCCCATCTGGCGGGTGACCGTGTTGCTCCGCAACCAGCCTCCCTTGAAAGGGCCGGCGCCGATGGTCCCCAGGCCCCACCGGTGCGCGGAGATCGGTCGCATCGACGACAGCAGGTAGGCGCTCGCAGCCCTGGACACCACTCGCCCCGCGCTGAGGGCGGCCATGAACCGGACCTGTTCGCGGATGGTCCACAGCATGCCGCCCTGGGAGGTGTCGGGGGCCACCGTCCGGGTGTCGCCGATCGACCGCAGGACCCTCGTGATGGCTGCGCCGGGGCTTCCCGGGATCGCGTCACGCAGGGCCACGACCGCGTTCGCGTCGGAGGCGGTGAGGGCGGCGGTCACCCAGCGCTTCTGCTGCGCGGTGGCCCTGGCCGGGTCGCCGTCGCACACGGTGTCGAGGAAGGCGGCGACCACCAGCACCTTGGACGTCGACCACGCCTTGTAGCTCGACACCGACCCCTCGACGGTGACCTTGCCCGGGTTGCTGAGCGGGGCGAACGCGAAGGCGTCGTTGGGGTCCCCCGCGAGGCTGGTCCGCAGCGCGCCCGACGGTGCAGGGGAGGACGGCTTGGTCGACCGGGGTGGCTTCACCGCGGGTGCCTTGGTCTTCGGAGCGGCCCGGGTCGCCGTGGTCGTCGTGGAGCTCGTGGTCGTGCTGCTCGTCGAGGGCAACGTCGTACTGGTGGACGTCGTGCTGGCGGAACTCGTGGTGGCCGCGCGCGGCGCCTCCTCGGTGCCAGCGCACGCGCCGAGCGCGAGGCAGGCCACTGCCAACCAGACCGTGTGCCGCATGGTCACCGAGGGTAACCCGGCCGCCTCCCAGCGCGAACCACCTGTGGGACCTGCATCGCGAACGCCGACGTGGCGGCGGCCGAGCCATCAATCGAGTTGGTGCGGCCTGACCGGGCCGGACATGATCGAGCCCATGACGTCGAAGGCGCAGAACTATCCGGACATGTGGGTCGACCCCGAGGACGACCCCCGCGAGGCGGCGGGCACGTCGGCCGGCACGTCGGCGGGGATTTCGGCGAGCGACGAACGCAGCGTCCTGGTCGACTACCTGCGGCACTTCCGGATGACCTTCGAGATGAAGTGCGACGGCCTCGACGCCGAGCAGATGGCCCGACGGTCGGTCGAGCCGTCCACCATGTCCCTGCTGGGGCTGCTCCGGCACCTGGCCGCGGTCGAGCACACCTGGTTCCGGATCACGATGGACGGCGAGGTCGTGCCGCGGCTGTGGGGCAAGGACGACGACCGCGACGCCGACTTCGACGGGGCCGTGGCCGACGACGAGGTGGTTGCCGAGGCCTGGCGGTCATGGCGCGAGGAGGTCGCCCACGCCGAGGCGTTCGTCGACGCAGCCGAGTCCCTCGAGCTGATGAGCACCCACCCCACCCGCGACCCGATCTCGTTGCGAGAGCTGCTCGTCCACCTGATCGAGGAGTACGCCCGGCACTGTGGTCACGCCGACCTCATCCGCGAGCGGATCGACGGCCGGACCGGCCAGTAGAGCGCCTGCGGCGCCTGCCAGGGCACGGCCACGCCGGGAACGCATAGCCTGTGCAGCGTGAGCACTGAGGCCGCACCGCCCGAACCGACGACCGTGCACGACGCGGTGCAGAGGTATGCCGCGATGCAGCCCGAGCTGCGCGTACCCACCGAGCAGTTCGTCTCGCTCGTCACCTCGCTGCTCGACGACGCCGGCATCAACTACGTCAGCGTCACGGGACGCACCAAGTCCGTGGCCTCCTTCGCCGCCAAGGCCTCGCGCACCGTCGACGGCGAACCCGAGTACGCCGATCCGCTGACCGAGATCACCGACCAGATCGGCGTGCGGGTCGTGACCTACCTGCACGGCGACGTCGACGCGGTGGCCGGGCTGCTGTCCGACGCGTTCAGCGTCCTCGACGACCGCGACATGGGGCGCGAGACGGCCCGGCAGGGCCGGTTCGGCTACTCCAGCCGCCACCTTCTCGTGGCGGCGGACCCCGTGAAGGGCGTGCCCGCGGCATACGAGGTGCTGAAGGGGCGCAGCGCCTCGGTGCAGGTGCGCACGATCCTCCAGCACGCGTGGGCGGAGTTCGAGCACGACGTGCGCTACAAGGGCACGATCCCCGCGGAGCACGTGCCCGACCTCGATCGCCGGTTCACGCTGGCCGCGGGGCTGCTGGAGCTCGCCGACCGGGAGTTCTCCGAGATCCGCGACACCCTTCAGGTGACGATGGGCGGCCAGCGGCTGACGGCGGACGAGGACGACCCGCGGATCAGCGCGTCGGACCTCGCGACCTTCCTCGCCGGCCAGTTCCAGGAGGCCGGCTGGTCGCGCACCGACCACTACGCCTGGATCTCGGGGCTGCTGCTCGAGCTCGGCATCACCTCGCTCGACGAGCTGTCCGGCCTGCTGTCGTCGATCGACCTGGAGGGCATCAACGCCCGGATGGGTTACCGCTACCCGGCCGGCGTGGTCCGCCGCCTCGACGACGCGCTGCTCGCGGTCTACGGCTCGCGCTACCTCGCCCTCCACGGCAACGCGCACCGCGAAGCCGCCCTGCGGACCAGGCTGGAGAAGCTCCGCGCCGTCTGAGCCGAGTCGGTTGTCCGCTCAGAGCCGGTCCAACAGCGCTCGGGCCTCGCCCAGGCGGTCGCGCTCACGTTCGAGCAGGGCACGCCGTTCGGCGCTCTTGTCGCCCTCCTCGGCCAACCGGCGGGCGGCCAGCACGTCGAGCTCGGCGCTCGTCCACTCGACGCAGGCCTGGAGGATCTCGGGCCCCTCGCGCCGCCACTGGCCGGCTCGGGCCTCGAGCTCGGACAGCCGACTTCGCGCCTCCTCGAGCTCACGGTGGTACTCGTGGGTCAACCGCTCGTGGGCCAGCGCCCCGACCGTGCCCTCCGTCCGGGCCGCGTCCAGCCGGCGCTGGTAGCCCTCGATCGCCTGTACCTGCGCCCGGGCCTCGCCGAGGTCGTGGACCAGCTCCGGCAGCAGCACCGAGGCGGCCACCCTCAGCTGCACGATCCGGGCCTCTTCCGCGGGCACCTGGCCGGCCAGGCTGCGCAGCTCGGCCATCTCCAGCTCGAGGAACAGCTCGAGCTGACCCACCTCGTGCGACAGCCGGGCCACCTGGCCGGGCAGCAGCCGGGCCTTGTCGCGCACCTCGAGGAACGGGTGCAACACCCATTCCCGCAGGTCACCGGAGCGATCGGTTGTGCGGTGCTGCACGTCCTTGAGGCGCCGTTGCAGCGTGCCCGAGAAGCCCGAGGGCGCGTCCGGCCGATCGGTCTCGGCGGACTCGGGCTCCACGGCACCCAGGTCGACCTGCAGGATGGCGTCGACGACCTGTCCGAGCTGTGCCACGCGGCCGAGCACGGCCTTCCACGCCGCGGTGCGCCACCGGATGTCGTCCAGGACCTTGAGGTCCTTGCGGACCCGCGTGGCGTCGATCACGCCCTCCCGGGTCTGCCGCTGCTTCTCCGCGAGGTCGCTGACGCGGTCCAGCTCGGCAAGGTAGCCCTGGAACTCGGTGGAGGCTGAGGTGACGAAGTCGGTCCAGGTGCTGAGCGGCACCCCGGTCTGCTGCTTGACGTACTGGCTGGCCAGTACCTTGACGGCACGCAGCGCCCCCGCGATCGGGAGGCCGATCAGGCCGAACCCGGCCAGGGACTGGCCGCCGCCCCCGCTGGGGCCGCCGCCATGGGTCACCACCCCCAGGGCAGCTTCCAGCGCCTCGAGCGTCTCGGCGACCTCCTTGCAGTCGGACTGCACGACGTCGACCGTTCGTCGCAGGGCCACGAAGCTCGTCTGGACCGCCACGGCGTCGCGCACGCTCAGCACGTTTCCGGTCACGGTTCCCGTCGTGTCCACCGTCATCGCCCCCTCAGCTGCTGCCCCGGCCGTGCGGGTGCCTGTGGTTGCCGCCCGATGGGGCGGACGACGGGCGGTCGGCTCCCCGTAGCCATGTTTCGGATTGTCCTCGCCCGCTCGATCCTGTCATCGGTCATTTGGACGAGGGGGGCGGCGGTCGAGCGGGCGTCGTCCAGCGCCTCCTGCCGACACCTGACGCTGTCACCTGCCGGGGCTAGTCTGCGAAGCATCCCTCCCTTCTCACGCAGGAGCGCGTCATGGCCTCGATCCTCAACCCCTACATCTCGTTCCAGGACAACGCCCGGCAGGCGTTGGAGTTCTACCAGGAGACCTTCGGCGGTGAGCTGACGGTGAGCACCTTCGGGGAGTACGGCGACCCCAGCCAGCCCGGTGCCGACGGCATCATGCACGGCAACCTCAAGACCCCCGCCGGCTTCACCATCATGGCCGCCGACACCCCGCCCGGCATGGACTACACCCCCGGCACCAGCATCTCGGTCAGCCTCTCCGGCGAGGGCGACGACGGCGACGAGTTGCGTGGCTACTGGGACAAGCTGTCGGCCGACGGCACGGTCTCGGTGCCGCTGGAGAAGCAGATGTGGGGCGACGAGTTCGGCATGTGCACCGACCAGTTCGGCATCGGCTGGATGGTCAACATCGCCGGGACGCCCGCCTAGGTCGTCGGCTCGACGGGGCCGGACGCCGACCGTGTCCCGACTAACAGTGGGCCAGAAGTGGGTCTAGGGGCGGAGCCAGGCCGTCGCGTCGGTGGGAAGCAGCCCGTCCTCGAGAGGGATGCTCGACAGCAGCACGCGGTCCACGGGCAGCTCGACCGGAATGCCTGAGAGGTTGGCGACGCAGCGCAGCGCCTCACCACGCTCGAAGTCGAGGACGTCAGGTGCCGACTCGCGCCACGCGAGCTCCTCGCCATCGAGCCCTCCGGTGTCGCGGCGCAGTCGCAAGGCTTGGCGGTAGAGCGCCAGCATCGATGCCGGGTCGCCATCCTGCGCCTCGACGGTGAGCTCTCTCCACGACTGCGGCTGCGGCAGCCATGGCGTGACGCCGTCGGGGGAGAATCCGAAGGGAGGCTCCTGCCCGCTCCATGGCAACGGCACCCTGCAGCCGTCTCGTCCGCGCATCTCGCCGCCGCTGCGCAGGAACATCGGATCCTGGAGCACCTCGTCGGGCAGGTCGTCGACGTTGGGCAGGCCGAGCTCCTCTCCCTGGTAGATGTAGGCACCACCCGGCAGCGCGAGCATCAGCATCGCGGCTGCCCGTGCACGCCGCGTCCCCAGCGCCAGGTCGGACACCTCGCCCTCACCGTCGCTGATGAAGTACGAGCTTGTCGTCGGCCGGCCGTAGCGGGTGACCGGACGGATCTCGTCGTGGCTGGTCAGCACCCACGTGGAAGGCACGCCCAGCGGCGCGAACGACGACAGCGTGTCGTCGATGACCTGGCGCAGCGGCCCGGCCTCCCACGGCCCCTTGAGGTAGGGGAAGTTGAAGGCGGTGTGCATCTCGTCGGGGCGCAGGTAGGCGGCCAGCCGCTCCGGCGTGCTGACGACGGCCTCGGCGACGAACGCGCGGTCACCGTCGTAGGTGTCGGCGATAGCCCGCCACCGCCGGAAGATGTCGTGCACCGTGTCGACGTCCCAGTGCGGGTTGTCGTCCCAGTCGACGGTGCGGAACTGCAGCACCCCGCCGTAGTCGGCGTCCGGCAGCCCTGCCTTCTTGGACATGGCGGGCGCAGCGTCGATGCGCAGTCCGTCGACCCCGCGGTCGAACCAGAACCGCAGCACGTCGTCGAAGTCGTCCAGCACTGCCTCGTTGCTCCAGTCGAGGTCGGGCTGTTCGGGGGCGAACAGGTGGAGGTACCACTGCCCCGGCGAACCGTCCGGCTCGACGATCCGCGTCCAGGCCGGCCCGCCGAACGCGCTGATCCAGTTGTTGGGGGGCTCGCCTCCATCGGCACCTCGGCCGTCGCGGAAGAAGTAGCGCGCGCGCTCCGGCGACCCCGACCCGGCCGCGAGGGCCGCGAGGAACCACGGGTGCTGGTCGGACGTGTGGTTGGGGACGAGGTCGATGATGACCCGCAGGCCGAGGGCGCGGGCCTCGCTCAGGACGGCGTCTGCGTCCTCGAGGGACCCGAACATCGGGTGTATGCCGCGGAAGTCGCTGACGTCGTAGCCTCCGTCAGCCATCGGCGAGGGAAACCACGGCGAGATCCAGAGCCCGTCGACCCCGAGGTCGGCGAGGTAGGGAAGCTTGGCCCGCAGGCCCTGCAGGTCGCCCTCCCCGTCGCCGTTCCCGTCGGCGAAGCTGCGCGGGTAGACCTGGTACATCACAGCGGAGCGCCACCACGGGGACGGCTCTGGGTCGACTGCCACAGGCTGAACCTACTGGCTCCGAGCAGCTTCCGACAGGGCACGCGCATCGGCGCCCGACCCGTGGGTCGGACGCCGATGTCGTGGAGGTCGCAGGCCCGCGACGAGGGCGTGGGGCCTCGTCAGTGGACCACCACAGGCGGCACTCCTTGTTCGTCGAGCAGGTGCGACTTCTCCTGCTTGCGCGGCAGGAAGTACGCCGGGATCAGCGTCAGGCTCACCAGGATCGCCGCCCACCAGTAGGTGTGGGCGAACGCGCTCGCAGCCGCGACCGGTGCCTGCGCTGGGCTGGACGGCGGGTTGTCCTTGAGGGCGTTGGTCAGGACCACCGAGAACAGGGCCACGCCGACGGAGCTGGCGATCTGCTGGGTGATGTTGAGCAGCGTCGACCCTCGCGCGACCTCGTGGTGGGTGAGCGTCTTGAGCGCAGTGGTGAAGATCGGCATCATCGTGCCGCCCATGCCCAGCCCCATGACGAACAGCACCGGGATGAGGAAGCCCCAGTGTGAGGAGTCCGCCTCGATCTGGGTCAGCGCGAACATGCCGCCGATGATGAGCACCAGTCCGAACGGCACGATCCGCCCGACCGGGAACTTGTCGACCAGGGTGCCGGCGATCGGCATGGTCAGCATGGCGCCGACGCCCTGCGGGGCGACCAGCCAGCCTGCGTTCAGCGGTGTCTCGCCCTGGACCTGCTGGAGGAACTGGGGCACGAGCAGCAGGCCGCCGAAGAACGACGCCGCGAAGATGAACATCGTGATGACCGAGACCGTGAGGTTGCGGTTCTTGAACAGTCGAAGGTCGAGCAGCGGGTGCTTGGGCCGGAAGCTGTAGAGCACGAACGCGACCATCAGGGCCAACCCGACGAAGCCCGGGACCAGCACCTTGGCGTGGCCGATGCCGCCCTCACCGGGGATGGACGAGACGCCGTAGAGGAAGAGTGCCAACCCGGGGCTCATCATCAGCATGCCGACGAAGTCGAACGACTCGGACGGCTGGGGGTTGTCCTTGGCCAGCGCGAGCCCTGCGTAGACCAGGGCAACGAGCCCGATCGGGGCATTGATCAGGAAGATGTAGTGCCAGCTGAAGTGGTCGATCAGCCAGCCACCGAGGATGGGGCCGAAGATCGGGCCGAGCAGCATCGGCACGCCGAGGATGGCCATCAGGCGGCCCATCCGGGCGGGGCCGGCGGCGCGGGTCATGATCGTCATGCCGAGCGGCATCAGCATCCCGCCGCCGAGGCCCTGGAGGACGCGGAAGCCGATCAACATGCCGATCGACGTCGCCGCAGCGCACAGGACCGAGCCGAGGGTGAACAGCAGGATCGCGAGCATGTAGAGGCGCTTGGTGCCGAAGCGGTCGGCCGCCCAGCCGGACAGCGGGATCACCGTCGCGAGCGCAAGGGTGTAGCCGGTCACCGTCCACGCGACGGTGGAGTACGCGAGTGGCTCGCCGCCGAAGGCCGTCTGGAAGGTGCGCAGCGCGACGTTGACGACGGTGATGTCGAGGATCGACATGATGGCCCCGAGGACGACGACGCCAGCGACCTTCAGGACGGCGGCGTCGATCTTCTCGGGGTAGACGACAGGTGTCGTGGCAGGTGCAGACACTGGGGGTCCTCTCGGGAACGGATGTGAGTCGTCGCGCTTCCCCCGCAACGGTGCGTGACGCAGGAAAAATCCTAGACCTGCGTACTGACAGCCCACACACCCTTTTTGCGGGCGCGGCATCGGTGCAGGTGGGAGGGTTGGCCGGTCGTTGTCGACCGACCCTCGGCCGGTCGTTGCCGACCGACCGTCAGGCGTTGCCGGCCGCTTCGAGGGCGGCGATGTCGAGCTTGTGCATCGTCATCATCGCGGCGAAGACCTTGGCGGCACGGTCGGGGTCGCCACTGGCGATCTCGTCCCAGTTCTCCGGCACGACCTGCCAGGACAGGCCGAACCGGTCCTTCAGCCAGCCGCAGGGACCTTCCTCGCCGCCGTCGGCGGTCAGGGCCTCCCAGTACTGGTCGATCTCGGCCTGGTCCTTGCAGTCGATCGTGATCGAGACCGCCTCGTCGAAGGTGAACTGTGGCCCGCCGTTCAGCGCCACGTAGGGCACCCCGTCGAGCTCGAAGCCCACCGTCAGCACCTCACCGGCGCGATCACCACTCCCCTCCGGATAGCGGGCGATCGTGCCGATGGTCGAGTTGGGGAACACCGACGTGTAGAACTCCGCGGCGTCCTGGGCCTGTCGGTCGAACCACAGGCAGACGTACTGGCGTGGCATGACGTGCTCCTTCCGTGTGCCGGCGCGGGTGCCCGCGTCCTGCAGGTGTTGACCGCCGCCGACGTCCGAACTCATCGGCGGGTATGCCGTAGCGTCGCCACCGTGGCCCCGTCACCTCCGTCGCTGCTCAGCGCACCGCGCGCCGACGCGGACGTCCCGGCCTACTGGCGGGCCCTCGACGTGCCGGGTCTGGCCGACATCCACGTGCACTTCCTGCCCGAGCCGATGCTCGCCAAGGTGTGGGCCTACTTCGACGAGGCCGAGCGGAACTACGGCCAACCGTGGCCGATCCACTACCGCGATGACGAGGCGACCCGCCTCGAGACCCTCCGGGCCCTCGGTGTCCGGGCCATCCCGGCGCTCGCCTACCCGCACAAGCCCGGCATGGCGGCCTGGCTCAACGACTGGTGCGCCGACTTCGCCGCGCGGGTCGACGGGGCCGTCCACTGCGCCACGTTGTTCCCCGAGCCGGGGGTCGGCGAGCAGGTGGAGCGGTCCTTGGACTCGGGAGCACGGCTGTTCAAGATGCACGTCCAGGTGGGTGGCTACAGCCCGGACGACCCCTTGCTCGACCCGGCCTGGGACGCGCTGGAGCGGGCTGGTGCTCCGGTCGTGCTGCACGCCGGGTCGGCCCCCAAGGAAGGCGCCTACACGGGACCCAAGGCGGTCGCCGCAGTCCTGGACCGGCACCCCGAGCTGACCCTGGTCATCGCACACCTCGGGATGGACGAGTACGACGCCTTCGCCGACCTGGCCGAGACCTTCCCCCGTGTGCACCTCGACACGACGATGGCCGGCACCGACTTCAGCAACCAGTTCGCGCCGCTGACCCCCGCCTACGTTGAGCGCCTCGCCGCCCTCGGTGACCGCGTGGTGCTGGGCACGGACTTCCCCAACATCCCCTATCCCTACGCCCACCAGATCGAGGCGCTGCACCGTCTCGGTCTGGGGGATGAGTGGATGCGAAAGGTGTTGTGGCACAACGGAGCACGCTTGCTCGGACTGGAGGACCAGGTTGCCTGACGAGACTCCCGTGACCGACCGGCTCGCCACCGCCATGCAGAGCCTGTATGCCGCCGCGCCCGATGAGTTCATGGCGGCCAGGTCCGCCCTCGTCGCTGCGGCGAAGGCGGACGGCGACGCCCCGGCCGCGACCGAGATCGGCAAGCTCCGCAAGCCCAGCCTCGCGGCCTGGGCAGTCAACCTCGCGGCGCGCACGGTGCCGGAAGTCGTGTCGGCGCTGACCGACCTCGGCGCGACGATGCGGGGGGCGCAGTCGCGGATGGACACGGGGTCCCTCACCGCCATGCGCGGCGACCGTGATGCCGCGGTGGACGCGTTCGTCCGCGCGGCGTCCGACGCGGTCAGTGCATCTGGCCGCAGCCTCAGCGCGGCAGCCCAACAGGACGTCCGGGCGACGGCGATCGCCGCGCTCGCCGACGAGCGCGCGTCCGCCGCCGTGACGTCCGGTCAGCTCACGCGGGCGTTGTCCTACAGCGGTTTCGGCGAGGTCGACCTGGCCGAGGCCGTGGCGCGCACCGCCGGGGGAGCGATCCTGACCATCCTCCCGGGCGGTCGTGGCCGGGGACCGGGCGGGGGACCGGGCAGGGGATCGGGCGTCCGTGACGCCGACTCCACCGACAGCGCGGGACAGGACGGGCAGGACGACGAAGGCAGTGACGGCGACGAGCCGCCGTCTGCCGAGGACCTCGAAGAGGCGCTGGCCGTGGCCGAGCGCCAGCTGGCCGAAGCCCAGGCCGCCGTCGACGCGGCACGCGAACGGGCGGAGGAGACGAGGGAGCGGCTGGCCGTCGTCGAGCGCCAGCTCACCAAGGCCAGGGAGGCCGACGAACGCGCGCTGGAAGCGGTCACCGACGCGGTCCGGGCGCGCAAGCAGGCCGAGGCCACGCGGCATACCGCGGAGCTGGCGCTGGACGACGCGCGCGGCCGCGACTGAAGCCCAGCCGGCGAGCAGGCCCCTGGCGCCGCTCGGGTCACCACCCGTGCGTGCCGGGTCCGCCCTTGAAGGGGCCGACGACGCGGTCGGTGATCCACCCGCCGTAGAAGCCTCCGGCCTGGGGGCGGACCACCTCACCGCCCACGACGCACCGGTCCACCTGCCCGGGCATCACCGCCACGGCATCCGTGAGCACCTCGAAGCCCGGCGTCGGTCGCGGGTAGGACCACCCCGCGCGTGGGGCGACCACGCCGCCCGCGACCAGGTCGAGGTAGGACGCCTGACCCTTCCACTCGCACCACGACGATCCCCCGGTGGGACGCAGGGCCCCGTCGACGAAGGCGTCGCGCGGCAGGTAGTAGGTCGGGGGGTGGCTCGTCTCCAGGACGCGCCACGACGCCGTGGTCCACGCGATGCGGAGGCCACCGAGCCACACCTCGACGGTCTCCGCGCTGGGTTCGACCCGGGGCGGCCGTGGGTAGTCCCAGACCGACTCCTGCCCGGGTGAGCCGGGCGAGGTGGGTTCAGGCGTGGGTCGTGGCATGACCTCACGCTAGGGCCCCGCGCCTGGGAGCGGCGCTCGGCGCCGGCGGGTACGTTGGGCGGACGGCGGTGGCACACGGAGGTGGCAGATGGCAGGGAAGCAGACGGGCATCGACCCCGAGGTCCCCCCGAGCGGGGACGGTTGCGTGGAATGCGTTGCAGCACAAGGGTGGTGGGTGCACCTTCGGAGGTGCGCCCAGTGCGGCCACATCGGCTGCTGCGACACCTCGCCGAGCCAGCACGCGTCGCACCACTACGAGGAGACGGGCCACCCGGTGATCCGTTCGTTCGAGCCCGGGGAGGACTGGTTCTGGCACTTCGGTGATGAACGCGCCTTCCGGGGTCCGGACCTGGCCGCCCCACTGCACCACCCGCTGGACCAGCCCACTCCCGGCCCTGCGGGCGCCGTGCCCGCCGACTGGCAGCAGCACGTCCACTAGGTGCGCCGACCGTCGTGGTGTCGTCCCGAGGGGGTCGATCGGCTCAGGGTTGACCCTGAGATGACTAGTCACGTTCAGGGGTTCATCTAGGTATGTTGCCGGATGTGGTGGGTGCCCCGTTCGCGGGACGGTTTCAGGTATGGCCCTCCACACCGAGCTGCTCCCGCCGACGGCGCTGACCGCACCACTGCGGCCGCTGACCGCGCGGGTTCGGGTCGCCCGCCGCCCGCCGGGGGGCGGTCGCGGCGGGAGGGGGGCCGCCAAGCTGCTCGTCTCCGGCGCCCTCGCCACCGGAATCGTGGCCCTCGCCCTGCCCAAGGTGGCGGGTGCCCAGTGGGTCGACATCGCCACCGTGCTCAAGAGCCTGTCGATCGGTCAGCTGGCCGTCCTCGCACTGGTGTGGCTCGCGGGGCTGTGGGTGCACACCCCGGCCCTGACCGCCGCGATGCCCGGGTTGTCGCACCGCCGGGCCCTCATGCTCAACCTCACCGGATCCTTCGTCTCCAACCTGCTCCCCCTGGGCGGCGCCGCCGGCACGGTGGCCAACTGGCGGATGGCTCGGTCGTGGGGCTTCGAGTCACCCGCCTTCGCCCGCTGGGCCGTGCTGACCGACCTCGTCGACACCCTGCTCAAGTTCATCCTGCCCGGTCTGGCGCTGTGCTGGCTCGGGGTGGCCGGCGTCGAGGTGTCCAGCAGCGTCAGCACTGCGGCCTACCTCGGCCTGGGTCTGCTCACCGGCAGCGTCGCCGCCGTGTGGCTGGTCGCGCGTGACGACCGGGCCGTGCGCTGGCTGGGCCGCCTCGCCGACCGCGTGGTCGCGCGGGTGCGGTTCCTCCCCGTCGCCGACGAGGGGTATGCCGAGCGTGCCGCGTCGTTCCGCCGCGAGAGTGCCGGGCTGGTGGCCGCCGGCTGGGGACGGATGGTCGGTGGCAAGCTCGCGTATGCCGCGCTGCAGGCCGTGCTCCTCTGGGCCTGTCTGCGCGTGGTCGGGGCCGACGTGCCCCCCGCCGTGGTCGGGGCAGCCTTCGCCGTCGAGCGCATCCTCACGATGGTGGCGATCACGCCCGGTGCGACCGGCATCGTCGAGCTCGGCATGACCGGGGTGCTGGTGGCCTTCCACGGCGAACCGGCCGTTGCCGCGGCGGGTGTGCTTCTCTACCGGGCGTTCATCTTCGGCATGGAGATCCCGGTGGGCGGGCTGTCGATGCTGGCCTGGTCGCTGCGCCGGCGCAGCCTGGCCCTCGCCGCCTGACTCACGCTCCGACCCCGCGAGTTTGAAGGATCCGACGGGTCCTGGTGCGTCGGATCCTTCAAACACTCGGCGCCAGGCCGCGGACCCCAGCGTCCGCCCCCTCGCCGCACGGTGTGGTTCGTCAGTCAGAGCGCTCGAGGAGGAAGGCGAGTACGGCGGCCTGGGTTCGCAGCCGCCCGGCATACTCCCCGAGCCCGCCAGCCTCCGACTCCTGGGCGGCGTGGACGCGCTCCTGGCGCTCGCCCTCGACGATCTCGCGCACCTCCTCGGGCGTCAGTTCGCGGCGAGGCGCCTCCGTGGCACCCACCCCGACCGCTGCTCCGGCGATCGGGCCCTCAGTGAGCGCAGAGGCGTCGTCGACGGGCACGGCTTCGGCATTCGCGATCGCGGCGAGCGCCGAGCGGACGACGTCGACGGTGTCCTTGTCGCCGACGCGCATCGCGGGCAGCAGCGAGGACTGCAAAAGGGCTCGCAGGTCGGCGCTCACGACTCGATCCTGCCACCTGCCCTCTCAAGCAAAGGTTGGTGCAGGGGGTTGCTCCGGGGGGTTGCTGCAGGGGCTGGCTGCAGGGCGGGGCGGGATGAGCACCGAGGTATGCCGCCTGGCCGGCTCAGGGTGCGGTGGCCTTGAAGCCGCGCAGGCGCAGGCTGTTGGTCACGACGAAAACCGAGGACAGTGCCATCGCGGCACCGGCGATCATCGGACTGAGCAGGCCCAGTGCGGCGAGCGGGATGGCGGCGACGTTGTAGGCGAAGGCCCAGAAGAGGTTGCCCTTGATGATGCCGAGCGTGCGCCGGGCCAACCGGATCGCGTCCGGGGCCGACCGGAGGTCCCCGCGGACCAGCGTGAGGTCGCTCGCCTCGATGGCCACGTCGCTCCCGGTGCCCATGGCCAGGCCGAGGTCGGCCTGGGCCAGAGCTGCCGCGTCGTTGACCCCGTCGCCGACCATCGCGACCGTCTTGCCTTGCGCCTGAAGGCGTTTCACGACGTCGACCTTCTCCTGGGGCAGCACGTCGGCGATGACGTCGTGGATGCCGACCTGGCCCGCGATCTCGCGTGCGGCGGCCGCGTTGTCACCGGTGAGGAGGATCGGGTGCAAGCCCAGCGCCTTCAGCTCGGCAACCGCCTCGGCCGAGCTCTCCTTGACGGTGTCGGCGACGACCAGCACCCCGCGGGCGACGCCGTCCCAGGCGACCACCACGGCAGTGGCGCCCCGCTGCTGGGCCGTGTTCACGGCATACGCGAGCTGGTCGGGGACGGGGACGGACCAGTCGGTGAGCAGGCGAGGCCGACCCACCACCACGGCGTGGCCGTCGACGGTGCCCCGGACCCCGAGGCCCTCGGCGCTCGCGAAGCCCTCCACGGCCGGGACCCTGCCGGCCTCGCGTGCGGCGGCTCCGATGGCGCGGGCGACGGGGTGCTCCGAGGCGTCTTCCAGCGCCCCCGCCAGGCGCAGCACCTCCACAGCGTCTTCGCCGTCGGCGGGCACGACCTCGGTCAGGGTCATCCGCCCCGTGGTGACGGTGCCGGTCTTGTCGAGCACGACCGTGTCGACGCGACGGGTCGACTCCAGGACCTCGGGGCCGCGGATGAGCAACCCGAGCTGGGCGCCGCGCCCGGTGCCGACCATGAGGGCCGTCGGGGTCGCGAGGCCCAGTGCGCACGGACAGGCGATGATCAGGACCGCGACAGCCGCGGTGAAGGCTGCGGTCCAGCCGCCGCCGGTGGCTACCCAGACGAGGAGGGTGCCGGCGGACAGGACGATGACGACGGGCACGAAGATCCCGGACACGCGGTCGGCCAGTCGCTGCACGTCGGCCTTGCCGTTCTGGGCGTCCTCGACGAGCCTGGCCATCTGGGCGAGCTGGGTGTCCCCGCCGACCCGGGTGGCTCGCACGACGAGTCGGCCGCCTGCGTTGACGGTGGCTCCGATGACGGCGTCGCCGGGCCCGACCTCTGCCGGCACCGACTCGCCGGTGACCATCGAGGCATCCACGGCCGAGGTGCCCTGCTCGATGGTGCCGTCGGTCGCGATCTTGTCCCCCGGCCGCACGACGAAGCGCATACCCACGGCCAGCTGGTCGACCGGAATGAGCTCCGCGCGGCTGGTGTCGCCTTCCTCGCGGAGGACGGCGACCTCCTTGGCGCCGAGCTCCAGCAACGCTCGCAGCGCTGCGCCCGAGGCTCGCTTTGCGCGCGCCTCGGCGTAGCGACCGGCCAGCAGGAAGGCGGTCACCCCTGCGGCGGCTTCGAGGTAGATGTTGTCGGCGCCGTCACCACGCTCGAGGGCGAACCGGAAGGCGTGGGTCATGCCGGGGGTGCCGGCAGTGCCGAAGAACAACGCGTAGACGGACCAGCCGAACGCGGCCAGGGTGCCGACCGAGATCAGGGTGTCCATGGTCGACTGGCCGTGCCGGAGGTTGGTCCAGGCCGCGCGGTGGAACTGCCAGCCACCCCAGAAGACGACCGGTGCCGCCAACGTGAGCGAAGCCCACTGCCAGTAGCGGAACTGCCACGCCGGGACCATCGCCATCAGCACGACCGGCAGGGCCAGGGCGACGGAGACGAACAGCCGGTGGCGCAGGGCCGCGGTCGGGTCTGGCTCCCTGCTCGCTGCCTGCTCGGGCTCGACGACGGGAAGGGTGGCGGTGTAGCCGGTCCGCTCGACGGTCTCCAGGAGGTCGTCGGTCGTGACGTTCTCGGGGAAGGTGACCTTGGCCTTCTCGGTGGCGTAGTTGACCGTCGCGGTCACGCCGTCGATCTTGTTGAGCTTCTTCTCGATCCGGGTCGCGCACGAGGCGCACGTCATGCCCCCGATGACGAGCTCGACGCTGCTGGGGGAGCTCACGGCACGAGGCTGTAGCTGCCCGCCTCGTCGAGGGCAGCCGCCACCTCGGCAGGGGTGAGCTCGCGCGTCGCGTCGACGGTGACGGCGGAGGTGCCGCCGGCCACGAGGTCGACCCGGACGTCGGTGACGCCGTCGAGCGCCGTGAGCTCCTCCGTCACGGCGCTCGCGCAGTGGCCGCAGGTCATGCCGTCGACGGCGAAGTTCTGGGTGCCCATGTGGTGCTCCTTGCTGATGTCGCGGTGGTGTCGCGGTGGTGGGGGTGCCGCCGAGATGGTCGTGCGGCGGGCTGTCGTGCCAGCGGGCTCAGGAACGGACCAGTCGGGCGATCGCGTCGGAGGCCTCGCGGACCTTCTCCTGCGCCTCGGGCCCACCCTTGCGGGCGGCGTCGACGACACAGTGTCCGAGGTGTTCCTCGAGCAGCTCGAGCGAGAAGGACTGCAGGGCCTTGGTCGCCGCGGACACCTGGGTGAGGATGTCGATGCAGTACTTGTCCTCCTCGACCATGCGCTGCAGCCCGCGAACCTGGCCCTCGATGCGGCGCAGTCGCTTGAGGTGGCTGTCCTTCTGGTCGTGGTACCCGGGCTGCGCTTCGCTCTCACTCATGCACACACCATACCCCCCTATGGTATCCAGTCAACCCCCCGCCCCCACCGCAGTAACCTTTGCCAGCAAAGGAAAATGAATGGCGGACAGGTTGCAACCTGTCCGCCATCACTCAACCTTTGTTAGCAAAGGTTGCTGCACGCTTCGGGGGAAGGGTGTCAGCGCATCGGGTCGAACGGCTTGAGCTGCTCGACCTGCTTGCCGGTGACCATGGTCTCGGCGAGGAGTCGACCGGTGACCGGGCCGAGGGTGATGCCCCACATGCCGTGACCACCCGCGGCGAAGACGCGCGGCGACTTGGTGGCGCCGATGAGCGGCAGGCCGTCGACGGTGCACGGGCGCGAGCCGACCCACTCGTCCTGGCGGTTGTCGAGGTCGGCGCCGCGCAGGAGCGGGCGGGCGGCCTCGGCGATGGCCTGGATGCGGCGCTGGTCGAGTGCGGCCTCGGGCTTGCGGAACTCCATCATCCCGGCGACGCGCAGCCGGTCACCGATCGGCGTGCAGGCGACGCGCTGGGCCGGGAAGTAGACCGGACCGTTGGGCACGTGGTCGATGGCGACGGAGAAGGAGTACCCGCGGCCGGCCTGCACGACGTTCTTCACGCCGAACTGACGAGCCAGCTTGCCGAGCCAGGCACCGGTCGCGAGGACCGCCGCGTCGAACTCCTCGACCGAACCCTCGGCCGTGGTGACAACGACGCCGGCGCCGGTGTCGCGGATGTCGGCGACCGTCGAGGCATCCATGATCTTGCCGCCGCGCGCCTTCACCGAGTCGGCCAGCGCGTGCACGTAGGTGCCGGGGTCGATGAACCGCTGGCCCTTGAGCAGGATGGCCGCGCCGATCTCGTCGGACAGGCTCGGCTCGATGGTGCGGGCCTGGTCACCCGTCAGGGCGTCGAACTCGATGTCCTGCCCGGCGGCGTGGATGTGCTCGATCTCCTCGAGCAGGGTCACGCGCTCGGCCTCGGTGCGGTAGGACGCGAGAAACGACTTGGCCTCACGGGTGTCGGCCTGGACACCACCGTCGCGCAGCAGGTCGAAGCTCTCGAGCGACAGGTCGTTGACCGGCACGAGCGAGCCCATGGCCTTCTTCCAGGCCTTCATCGTCGAGTTCTTGGTGAACCCGGTGACGAACTTGAGGAACTTGGGGTCGGCGCTCGGCGGCACGTAGACCGGCGAGGACGGCGACAGGACGGCGCGCAGGCCGTACTTGAGCACGGCCGGCTCCGGAAGCGGCGTCGCGATGCCCGGCGTGAGCCACCCGGCGTTGCCCCACGACGAACCCGCGGCGACACCCTCGCGGTCGAGGACGGTCACCTCGACACCGTGCTCCTGGAGGAACCAGGCGGTGGACAGACCGACCATGCCGGCGCCGACGACGGCGACGCGCTGGGGAACGGGAAGACCTGCTGCGGTGATGGGAGCCATGCATCGAGAGTGACAGGACGACGGGTATGCCGCCTTGTCCCAACAGCACGAATCAGATCCATTCGCTTGTGTTGAGGACACAACCCGCGCGATGCTGGGTGGGTGCTTGCCGTCACCGACCTCGTGGCCGCCCTCGGCGGCCTCCTTGCCCTGGGCGTCGAGCGTGACGGCGCCGAGGTCGACGACCTCACCATCGCCGAACCGGCTCAGGGCATCGTGGGCCAGCCGGGCGACCTGGTCCTGGGGGTGGGGGTGGAGTCGGCGGAGGCCGCTTCCGACCTCGTGCAACGCGCCGCGTCGGCCGGCGCCGGAGGGGTGGTGCTCCGGCGGAGCATAGCCCGGCGGCGCACGGTTCGCGACCGCGCCCGGCGCAGTGGGATCGTCCTGGTGGAGCTCGCGGAACAGGCGTCCTGGGCCCACCTCGTCTGGTTGCTGCGTGGCGTCATCGACAGGGCGGCGGTCGGACCGGGGCGGCGCGACGACGCACCGGTGCAGGACGACCTGTTCGCGCTCGCCGACGCGGCGGCCGCCCTGGTCGACGCCCCCGTCACGATCGAGGACGCCCAGTCGAGGGTGCTCGCCTACTCCTCACGCCAGGACCTCGCCGACCCCGCCCGCGTGTCGACGATCGTGGGTCGGCGCGTGCCCGACGAGGTGCTCGCGACCCTGCGCGCGCAAGGCGTGTTCCGACGGCTCGCCCGGTCGGCGGAGCCCGTCTACGTCCCGGCCTCGGGAGGCACCAAACCCCGGCTGGTCATCCCCGTGCGCGCCGGCGGTGAGTGGTTGGGCTCCATCTGGGCCGTGGTGGAGGAGCGCCCGCCCGCGGCCCTCGTCACCGAGCTGGTCCAGACCTCGTCCGTGGTTGCCCTTCACCTGCTGCGGTTGCGCGCCCAGGCCGACCTCTCACGCCGCGTCGCGGCCGACCGCCTGCGCGGTGTCCTGTCCGGCAACGTCGCGGGTGCGGAGGACTGGCTGCCCCCAGGTCCGTGGCGCGTCGTCGCGCTCGGCGGGGAGGGTGACCCCGTCCGCCTGCTCGACCTCTGGGAGTCAGTGTGCCGTCGGCACGCGTGGAACCAGCCGCTGCTCGCCGACCTCGACGGCCGCGGGTATGCCGTGGTGCGCGACTCCGAGGACGACTCACCGGGCACGTGGGGCTGGCTCAGCTCGGTGGTCGGCCAAGCGCGTGACGAGGCGGTGGCACTGACCGCGCGAGCCGGCCGTACGGCATACACGCCGGGGGAGCTGGAGCGCTCGCGAGGCGAGGCGCAGGAGACGGATCGCGTGGTGGGACAGGGCGGTTCGGTGGGACAGGGAAGTTCGGCGGGACAGGGAAGTTCGGCGGGACAGGGAAGTTCGGCGGGACAGGGACCCCCCGTCGTGTCGCACGAGGAGGTGTGGGCCGAGGTCACGGTCGCGCGGGCGGCCAGCACGCTGGTCGGCGACCCGCTCGGGCCCCTCGAGGTGCTGCTGGGCCACGACGCGGAGCACCACAGCGACTACCTGCTCACCCTCGCCGCCTGGCTGGACCACCCGGGGGCGCCCACCCGCGCTGCCCGGTCGATCCACGTGCACCCCAACACGATGCGCTACCGGATGGCCCGCATTGCCGACCTCGCCGGTCTCGACCTCGAGGACGCGACCGTGCGGCTCGCGGTCCGCCTCCAGATCGCGGCGGCCCAGTCCGGGCCCTAGTCGTCAGTCCACCCAGTAGTTGTCGTGGTAGCGCATGAACTCGTCACGCTCCTGCTCGGTCATCGTCTCGCCGGCGGCGACGCGGGCCAGTCCCTCGAAGTAGGCCTCCCGGGGTGCGCCAGGAGCAAAGTGCAGCAGCATCGAGGCGGCGCCCGACTCGTTCCGGAAGCCGTGCAGGCCGCCCGGCGGGACATGGGCGTAGTCACCCGCGCGGGTGACGTTCCAGCGGTTCCCGTCGAAGATGCTCACCTCGCCGGACAGGATGTAGAACGACTCGGCGATGGTCTTGTGGAAGTGCGAGTCCGGACCGCTGGGCGGGCCAGCGAACTCCCAGCGGTACAGGCCGAAGAGCCGGCCCGTCGAGTCGCCGGTCGACAGGTAGTGGACCCGGTTTCCGTTGGGGTAGATGACATCTGGCGCCGCGTCGCTGAGGCGGATGGTCGCGCTGACCTCGCCGGTGGTGCCGTCGTAGAGGGGCGGTGGATAGCTCATGCGAGCCATCCTGCCCGGGTCAGGCGGTGGCGCGTGCCGGAAGGCGCTGCGGCGTCGTCGACGAGTCCCCCTGCCGATCAGGGGTGGACCGTCCCGAGCAGTTCGGCGTAGCGCGTCAGCACTGTTGCGCCGCGCTCGTCTTCCGGTGGGTCGAGGGTCGCCTCGATCCGGACGTCCCACGACGGCGGCTCGTCGGCCGCACTGAGGACCCACGCGGCCTGCCGGGCGGCTCCCAGCCCGACGTACTCACCCGGCGCGGGGATGGCCACGGGCACGCCGAACAGGCTCGGAGCCACCGCGCGCACGGCTGYCGAGGCGGACGCACCACCGATGAGCAGCACCCGCTGGACCGGGATGCCGAGGTCGCGCAGGTCGTCCACCCCGGCGACGAGGTTGGCGAGCATCCCCTCGACCGCGGCGCGGGCGAGGTTCTCCGGTGTCGTGTTGGCGCGGGTCATCCCGCCGAGGGTGCCGGTGGCCTCGGGCAGGTTAGGCGTCCGCTCTCCGTCGAGGTAGGGCAGCAGGGTCAGGCCGCCGGCGCCGGGCTCGGCGCGCAGGGCCAACCGGTCCAGGCCGGGCAGGTCGGTGCCCAGCAGCTGGGCTGCCGCGGTCAGCACCCGGGCGGCGTTGAGCGTGCACATCAGGGGCAGGTGCCCGCCCGAGGCACTGGCGAACCCGGCCACGTCACCACGCAGGTCCTTGACCGGGGTGGGGCAGTCCGCGAACACGGCGCCACTCGTCCCCAGCGACACGACCACGTCTCCGGGCCGCAGCCCGAGACCCAGGGCCGCGCCGGCGTTGTCCCCGGTCCCCGGCCCGACGACCACCCCGGCATCGGTGGTGCCCGCTGCCTCGGACGGCCCGAGCACGCGCGGGGTGCCGAACTCGCGGCCGAAGGCGAGGAGCTGGAGGTCGGGCAGATAGCTCCCCTCCGCCGCCGAGAAGTACCCCGTGCCGGAGGCGTCGCCGCGATCGGTCACGTGAGAGTCGAAAGCGTTCCCCTGCTTGAGGATCTGGCCGGTCAGCCAGTCGTGGGGCAGGACGACCTGGGCGACGCGCGCGGCATTCTGTGGCTCGTGCTCGGCCAGCCACCGCACCTTCGTGACGGTGAAGCTCGGCACCGGCACCGAACCGGTGCGCTCCACCCAGGTCGCCGACCCCAGCTCCTCCACGAGGTCGCGCGAGGCCTGCGCGGAGCGGGTGTCGTTCCACAGCAGTGCGTCCCGGACCACCTCGCCGGACTCGTCCAACGCGCACATGCCGTGCTGCTGGCCTCCGACCGAGATCGCGGACACGCCCTCGAGGAGGTTGTCGGTCGTCGCCGCCCCGAAGGCCTCCCACCACCGGTCGGGGTGCACCTCCGTGCCGTCGGGGTGCGGTGCCCTGCCGGTCCGCACGATCTCGCCGGTCGCGGCGTCACAGACCACGACCTTGGTCGACTGCGTGGACGAGTCGACCCCTGCGACGAGGGTGCGTGGGGCGTCGGTCATGGATTCCTCCGGGTCGATGGTGCGGCGTCCGCTCGGCTGACCAGGGTCGAGGGGTTGAAGGTCGAGGCGTGAAGGGCGTGGGGTCAGCGCTGAGGGGTGATGACGGACTTGATCGCACCCGGGCTGTCCCGCGCCGCGGTCAGGGCAGCCGCCGTCTCGGCCAACGTGAACCTGCCGGTCACGAGCCGCTCCAGGTCGACCTGGCCCGAGGCCGCCAGGGCGATGGCGGTGGGCCAGGTGCCGGCATAGCGGAACGTGCCCGTGACGACGAGCTCTCGTTCCTGGACGACGGACAGGGGCAGGGGAAGCTCGTCGCCACCCATCCCGACCAGCACCGCCCGACCGGCCGGAGCAAGCGCGCGGATGCCGTCCCCGGTGGCGCCGGGGTGCCCCGAGCACTCGAGGAGCACGTCGGGAGCCCGCCGACCGGCATACCCGGCGGTGATGGTCTGGTCACCGGAGGCGATGGTGCGCGTCGCGCCGAGCTCGGTCGCCACGGCGAGCCGTTGTTCGTTGAGGTCGGCGACGACGATCTCGCTCGCGCCGCACGCCCGGGCCACCTGGACGCACACCAGGCCGATCGGTCCGGCGCCCGTGACCAGCACCCGCGACCCGGCGCCCACCCCACCCTTGCGGCAGGCCCAGACCCCGACCGAGAGGGGCTCGAGCAGCGCCGCGGCCTCGTCGCTCACGGAGTCGGGAACCGGATGGGCAAAGGCGTGGTGGATCGTCACGAGCTCGGCCAGCGACCCGTCGACCGGGGGTGTGGCGTGGAACCGCATGTCGGGACACAGGTTGTAGCGCCCGCCCAGGCACTGCTCGCACGCGCGGCACGGGACCCCCGGCTCGATCGACACGCGCTGGCCCACGCGGGCGCGGTCCACGTCGTCGCCCACCGCCTCGACGACTCCCGACGCCTCGTGGCCGAGGACCAGCGGCGACTCCACGACGAAGCGTCCGATCCGCCCGTGGTCGAAGTAGTGCGTGTCCGAGCCGCAGACTCCGACGGCGTGCACACGGACCAGGACCTCGTCGGCGGCAGGGGTGGGTGTGGGCCGCTCGACCACCTCGACGTCGCCGGGCCGGTTCAGCACTGCGACGCGCATCGGGTCACCCTTCTCCGGCGCCTGCCGTGGCGCTCCAGGCTTCCAGCGTCGCCCGTGCCCCCAGCGTGTGCAACCGGTCCAGGGCGTGGAGGTATGCCGCGGCGAAGCGCTCGTCGTCGGCCAGGTCCCCGAACAGGTCGCGGTCGCGAAGGAAGGCGAGCGGGTCGTCCTGGCGCCTGGCCGCCGCGGCCATCACCCGGTCCTTGAGCCGGTCGACCACCTCGATGGGCTTGCCCCGCTCGTCCACGCCCTCGGCGTAGCGGGCCCACGAGGCCACCACCAGCGCGGACAGCTCGATCTCGCCGCCACTGCGCAGGTTGGCGTTGATCACGGGGACCAGCCACTTGGGGATGCGGTCGCTGGACTCGGCGCACAACCGGGCGAGGGTGTCGCGCACCTCGGGGTTCGCGAACCGTTCGACGAGCTGGTGGCGGTAGGCGTCGAGGTCGACGCCCGGCACCTCCGGCAGGGTCGGGGTCCCTTCGCGCTCCATGTAGGACAACAGGAACGACGCGAAGAGCGGGTCCTGGCAGACCTCGTGCGCGTACCGGTAGCCCGCCAGGAAGCCGAGGTAGCACAGCGCCTGGTGACTGGCGTTGAGCAGCCGGAGCTTCATCAGCTCGTAGGGCACCACGTCGTCGACCATCTGGACGCCGGCCCGCTCGAACGGCGGACGCCCCTGCCCGAAGCGGTCCTCCAGCACCCACTGGGTGAACGGCTCGCACACCACGGGCCAGCCGTCGGCGACGCCGAAGTCCTCGGCCAGCCGCTCGGTGTCGTGCGCGGTCGTCACCGGTGTGATCCGGTCGACCATGCAGTTGGGGAAGGCCACCTCGGCCTCCATCCAGTCCGCGAGCCCGGGATCCTTGAGCCGCGCGAAGGCGCAGATCATCCGCTTCGCGACGTCGCCGTTGTCCGGCAGGTTGTCGCAGCTCATCACGGTAAACGGCGCACGTCCCTCGGTGCGCCGACGGTCCAGCCCCGCCGTGACGAACCCGAAAACCGTTGCGGGAGAGCCGCCTCCGGCGAAGTCAGCCGCGAGGTCGGCCCGGATCGACGGGTCCGACGCGTCGAACTCACCGGTCGTCTGGTTGACGAGGTAGCCGCCCTCGGTGATGGTCAACGAGACGATCCGCGTCTGGTCGTCGGCGAGCCGGTCGACGACGGCCTTGGGATTGTCGGGCGCGAACATCACCTCGATCACCGAACCGATCACCCGCGGTTCGCGGTGGCCGTCAGGGTGCTTGACGACGAGCGTGTAGAGCCCGTCCTGGGCCCGCAGGGTGTCGATGATCCTGCGGTCGTGCGGCAGCGCCCCGACGCCGCACAGCCCCCACTCCAGGGCCAGGCCCTCGTTCATCAGGGCGTCGAGGTACATCGCCTCGTGCGCGCGGTGGAAGCCGCCCACGCCGAAGTGCACGATGCTCGCGGTGACCTTCGAGCGGTCGTATGCCGGCCGGCGCACCTCCTGGCCCAGCTCACCGAGGGTGTTCTGGGACAAGGCGATCGGGGAGGGGGTGGCCGGAGACGTCTCCGTCACTTCACCGCGCCCATCGACAGGCCCTGCACCAGCTTGTCCTGGGCCGCGAACCCGGCGGCGAGGACTGGCAGCGACACCACGAAGGACGCGGCGCACACCTTGGCGAGGAACAGTCCCTGACTGGTCACGAACCCAGTCAAGAACACAGGAGCAGTTCCCGCCACCGTGCTGGTCAGCACCCGGGCCAGGAGCAGCTCGTTCCAGCTGAAGATGAAGCAGATCAGCGCTGCCGAGGCGATGCCCGGCATCACGACGGGCGCGACGATGTCCCTGAGGGTCCTGGTCAGGCTCGCGCCGTCGACCGAGGCGGCCTCGAGCATCTCGACCGGCACCTCCGCCAGGAACGAGCGGAGCATCCAGACAGCGATCGGGAGGTTCATCGAGGTGTACAGCAGGATCAGCCACCAGATGTTGTCGAGCAGGCCGACCTTCTGCGCGAACAGGTAGAGCGGCAGGATGCCGGCCACGATCGGCAGCATCTTGGTCGAGAGGAAGAAGAACAGGACGTCTGTCCACTTCTTCACGGGCCGGATCGACAGGGCGTAGGCGGCGGGGAAGGCCAGCAGCAGGACGAGGATGGTCGACAGGACGCTGGCGGTCAGCGAGTTGAGCAGTGGCGGCCAGGGTCCGGCGTCGAAGAAGGACCGGTACCCGTCGAGCGAGAGGGGCGCGAAGAAGTCTGGCGGGTTCTTGGCCGCGTCGTTCTCGTTGTGCAGGGAGGTCAGGACCATCCACAGCACGGGGAGGGCGAAGAGGATGCCCACGATCCACGCAGCGGCGGAGAGGAGCACGCCGCTGCGTGGAGGCTTCGCGTGGTTGATCTCCTGCGTCGTGATGGTCATGAGTCCTCCCGGAACAAGCTGAACGCGGTCCGCAACGCTGCGGTCGCGATGATGATCGTGCCGATGACCACGACGACGCCGGCAGCCGACGCCCGGCCGTAGTCCTGCGCCGTGTAGAAGGTCTGGTAGATGAAGTACGGCAGGTTGGCCGTGCCGAGACCGCCGGACGTGATCGTGAAGACGTGGTCGAAGTTCTGCACGACGTAGATCGCTCCGAGCAGACCCGACAGCTCGATGTACTGGCGCAGGTGCGGGAGCGTCATGGTGGTGAAGATCTGCCAGCTGCTGGCCCCGTCGATCCGTGCGGCCTCGACGACGTCCAGGGGTCGGCTCTGCAGCCCTGCCAGCAGGATCAGCATCATGAACGGCGTCCACTGCCAGACCAGCGCGGCGATGATGGCGGCCAGTGGGTTGTTGGTGATCCAGTCGGGCTGCGGCGCGTTGTCGCCGAAGAGAGTCTTGAGCAGTCCGTTGAAGAGGCCGTACTCAGGGTTGTAGAGCGCGTGCTTCCACAGCAGGGCCGCAGCCACGGGAACGATGAGGAACGGCGTGATCATCATCGTGCGCACCACGCCCTGCCCGCGGAACTTGCGGTCGAGCAGCAGCGCGATGCCCAAGCCCAGCACCAGGCAGATCAGGACGACCGAGACGGTCAGCAGGATCGTGACCCAGACGGCCTTGCGGGTGTTGGTGTCGGTGAAGACCCGGGCGAAGTTGTCGACGCCGGCGAAGCCGCGCTCGTCCGGGTAGTAGGCGTTCCAGTTCATGAACGAGATGACGATCGTGGCGACGAACGGAAGCTGCGTCATCAGGATCGTGAAGATGAGCGCAGGCAGCAGCGGCGCCCGCCGTGCCCAGTCGCCGGAGCGCTGGAGTGCCTTGCTCGGAACCGATGGCTCGGCAGCCGTCGTGCTTCTGCTGGCGGTCGTGGACGACATCACTGCCCCCTTGCCTGGTAGCGCTCGGCGACGTCCTCGGCGAGCTGCTGGCCCCGCTTCAACGCGTCGTCGACCGACGTCTTGCCGGCGATCGCCGAGCTGACGTCCTGACTGACCTGGGTCCCGAGATCGGGGAACTCGGGAATGTCGACGAACTGGATCCCGATGGCGGGCCGGGGTTGCACGCCGGGGTTCACCGGATCGGCGGCCTCGATGGCCGCCCTGGTCGGGTCGGCGAAGGCCGAGGCGACCTTGAGGTACTCGGGGTTCTCGTAGGTCGAGGCACGCTTGCCCGCGGGGACGCTGGTCCAGCCGATCTTGCTGCCCACGAGGTTCTCGTACTTCTTCCCGCTGGCCCAGGAGATGAACTTCCAGGCGTTGTCCTTCTTGGTGCTGGCCTGCTGGATGGACCAGGACCAGGCGTAGAGCCACCCGGAGGAGTCGGTCTTCACCACGGGAGCCGGGGCGTAGCCGAACTTGCCCTTGGTGGGGGAGTCGTCCGCCTCGAGGGATCCAGCGGCAGACGTGGCGTCGTACCACATGGCCACGTTGCCCTGAACGAGGTTGTTGAGGCACTCGGTGAAGCCCGCTTGCGGTGCGCCCTTCTCACCGTGGGCCCGCACGAGGTCGACGTAGAAGCTGACTGCCTCCTTGAACTCGGGGGAGTCGACACCGGGGGTCCAGTCCTTGGTGAACCAAGCCCCCCCGAACGTGTTGACCACGGTGGTCAGGGGGGCGAAGAGCTGACCCCAGCCGGGCTGGCCGCGCAGGCAGATCCCCCGCATGCCCGGCTCCGCGCCGTCGACCTTGGCCGCGATGTCTGCGACCTCCTGCCACGTGGGTTTGGCCGGCATCGTGATGCCCTTCGCCGCGAGGACGTCCTTGCGGTACATGAGGAAGGAGGACTCGCCGTAGAACGGCTCGCCGTAGACCTTGCCCTCGCTCGACAGCGAGGTGGTCATCGACTTGAGGATGTCTGCCTGGTCGAACTCGGTGTCCGACGCGAGGTAGGAGTCGAGCGGCGCGATCCACTTCGCCTTGGCGTAGATCGGGATCTCGAAGTTGCTCAACGACGCCACGTCGTACTGGCCGGCCTGGCTGGAGAACTCCTGGCTGATCTTGTCCCTGACGTCGTTCTCGGGCAGCACGGTGAAGTTGACCCGGATGCCGGTCTCCTTGGTGAAGTTGTCGGCCGTGAGCTTCTGGAGGTCGACCATCTGGGGGTTGTTGACCATGAGGACGTTGATGCTGTTCGCGCCACCGCCTCCCACGCCGCCTCCGCCCCACCCGGCACAGGCCGACAGGCTGAGCGCCAGGCCGGTCGCCCCCGCGACCAGCGTGGCCCTGGAGTTTCGACTTCGCACGCGTCCTCCTCCGTCGCCATTGACGGCGTCAGTTTGACTACTGCTCATATGAGCGCCATGATGCCCAAACGAGTAAGACGAGTAAATCCTCGCGACGCCAACCTGTCAACGGCAAGGATGTGCACGTGATCGACGACGGCCCCGCCGAGCTGGTGATGCTCGCTGCCGTCGCCCGCCGCCACTACCTGCAGAACCAGTCGAAGGTCGAGATCGCCGACGAGCTCGGCATCAGCCGGTTCAAGGTCGCCCGCATGCTGGAGGCGGCACGGGAGAGGGGGCTCGTCCGCATCGAGATCGTCCGGCAGGGGTCCCTCGACGTCGACGCCTCGGCGCGGCTCCAGGAGCGCTTCGGCCTGGCTCACGCCGTCGTGGTGGACACGGCCGACGCCGACACCGGCGCGGTCCGACACCTGCTGGGCCGCGCCGCCGCAGACCTGCTCTCGGAGGTCCTGGTGGACGGCGACGTCCTCGGGCTGCCGTGGTCGCGCAACGTGCATGCCGTGGTCGCCGCGCTGACGAGCCTCCCGCGGGTGGAGGTGGTCCAGCTGACCGGGGCGATCGCCCTGCCCGACTTCGACAGCAGTGCCGTGGACATCGTCCGGCGGGCCGCGCGGTTGTCCGGTGGCAAGGCACATGTCTTCTATGCCCCGTTTGTTCTCGACACCAAATCCAGCGCCGATGCGCTGCGTCGCCAACCCGCGGTGCTGGACGGCCTGGCGAGGGCGTCGCTCGTGACCAAGGCAGTCGTCGGCATCGGAGCCTGGGAGCGCGGACAGTCGACCATCCACGACCTCCTCGACGAGGCGGAGCAGCGGGACCTCGCCAGCCGGGGAGTCATCGGCGAGCTGGCCGGGATCTTCTTCGACAAGAACGGAAAAGCATTGCGGCCCAAGGTCGCTGCGCGTTTGATCACCGTGGATCCCGACGACCTCGCCGGGGTGCCCGAGGTGATCGCCGTGGTCGCCGGCGCCTCCAAGGCGAAGGCGGTCAGAGCCGCTCTCGACGGCGGTCTGGTCCAGGGCCTGGTCGTCGACGCCACCCTCGCGGACGTGCTGCTCGCGAGCTGAGCGTGAACCCGTCTGCGAGGGCTGGATCCGGTCAATTCGGGCCTGTGAGGACAAGCCTCGCGAGCCTCTCCTCTTGCGCTAATCGCCACGTGCTGGCATGGTCGAGAACAGATGTAAGCGCTTTCAACGATGAGAGGCAGACCTGTGGCGACCGGTTCGACACCGACCAGCGGGACGACGATCTACTCCGTCGCCGAGCGTGCCGGTGTCTCCATCGCCTCGGTCTCCCGGGTCCTCCAGGGGTCCACCGCCGTGTCCGAGAAGACCCGTCAGCGGGTCCTCGAGGCGGCCGACGAGCTCAAGTACGTGCCCCTCGCAGCCGCCCGCAGCCTCGCAGTGCGACACCACGAAGCCCACGGCCTGGTGCTCCCCGAACTCTCCGGCCCGTACTACTCCGAGCTCCTCATGGGCTTCGAGTCCCGCGCGGCCGAGCTCGGCCAGAGCGTCGTGCTCATGCTGGCCGAGGGCAAGGACGACCTCGTCCGCGCTGTCCGCAGGCTGGCAACCCGCGTCGACGGCCTGGCCATGCTGGGCTCGGCGGCCATTCCCGAGGACACCGTGACCGCGCTGCACGGCTCCAAGCCCGTCGTCCTCATCGCCGGAGACGCCCGCCCGGACATCGACAGCGTCACCTCGGAGAACACCGGGAGCGCCGCCGAGATCACCAGCCACGTGCTGGCCCACGGTCGCACCAGGATCCGCTTCATCGGTGACCCCGCCTCAGGTCCGGACGTCCGGGACCGCTATGCCGGCTTCGTGGCCGCCCACGAGTCGGCTGGCCTCGTCGCGGCAGAGCCGGTGCGCATCGCGCTGCGCGAGGTCGACGGCACCGCCCTCGCCGATCGGCTCCTGTCAGGAGACCTCTCGGCTGACGCGCTCGTCTGCGCGAACGACGAGCTCGCCCTGGCCGTGATGAAGCGACTGCGCGAAGGCGGCAAGGTCGTCCCTGACGACTTCGCGATCGTCGGCTGGGACGACGTCATGACGGCTCGCTACGTCCAGCCCGGCCTGACCACCGTGCGCCAGCCCGTCCGTGAGCTCGGCGCCCTGGCCGCCGACCGGCTCCACCAGCGCATCACCGGTGCGCCCGTCGGGGACGCCCCTCGGGTCATCCCGACCAGCGTGGTCATCCGATCCTCCTGCGGCTGCAAGCCCCGAGCCGCTCCCGGCTGACCCAGCCGGCTGGGCATACCCCATGCCTCCAGAAGCACAACTGCCGTTAGTCCTTTCCCCCGATGAAAGAGAGAAAACCGATGAGACGCACCTCCGCCATGGCGGTCGCGACGATTGCCGCCGCAGCGCTCACCCTGACGGCCTGCGGCCGTGGTGACGCAGGCTCGACCGCAAAAGAGACAGGCAAGGACGTCAGCTCAGGCAAGGCCACCGGCACCATCACCGTCTGGGCGATGGGTGCAGAGGGTGAGAAGCTCCCCGCCCTCGCCAAGGAGTTCGAAACCGCCAACCCCGGCGCCAAGGTGAACGTCACCGCGATCCCGTGGGACGCGGCGTACCAGAAGTTCACGACCGCGATCACGGCCGGCACCACCCCGGACGCGGCGATGGTCGGCACCACCTGGATGGGTGAGTTCGCCGGCAACGACGCGCTCGACCCCACTCCTCCGTCGATCGACAAGTCCGTGTTCTTCGACGGCGCCCAGAAGACGACCGAGGTCGGAGGCACGTCCTTCGGCGTCCCGTGGTACGTCGAGACCCGTCTCGTCTACTACCGCAAGGACCTCGCCAAGAAGGCCGGCTTCGACACCGCCCCCACGGACTGGGAGGGCCTGAAGTCGATGGCCAAGGCGATGCAGACCAAGGCCGGTGCAAAGTACGGCATGGGCTTCCAGGCCGGCGGTGTCGGCTCCTGGCAGTCGATCATGCCGTTCGGCTGGTCCAACGACGCCGACCTCACCAAGGACGGCGGCAAGGCCTACAACTTCGACAGCCCCGAGGTGCTCGAGGCCGTGAAGTACTACCAGAGCTACTTCACCGACGGGATCTCGGACAAGGCTGCTCCGGCCACCCCGACGACCGAGCCCGACTTCGCCAGCGGCAAGGTGCCGATGTTCATCTCGGGTCCGTGGATGATGTCCGCGGTCGAGAAGGTCGGCGGCGCCGGCTTCAAGGACAAGTACGACGTCATGCCGATCCCGGCCAAGACCAAGTCGTCGTCCTTCGTCGGTGGCTCGGACCTCGTGGTCTTCAAGAAGTCCAAGCAGCGCGACACTGCCTGGAAGTTCATCCAGTGGCTGAGCGACCCCAAGACCCAGGTCAAGTGGTACCAGTCCTCGACCGACCTCCCCGCGGTCAAGTCCGCTTGGCAGGACCCGGCCCTCACCGCTGACTCCAAGCTCGCCGTGTTCGGCAAGCAGCTCGAGACGGCCCAGGCTCCGCCGAGCTTCCCCACGTGGGAGCAGGTCGTCGCCAGCTTCGACACCGAGATGGAGAAGGTCACCAAGAAGGGCGCCGACCCCGCTGCAGCCCTCAAGACCGTGCAGCAGCAGGCTGACTCGATCGGCACCGGCCAGTAGTCATGGCCACCACCACCGAGGTGACCCCTCGCGGGGAGACGGGCGCGAGTCGCCCGTCCCCCCGCGGGGGTGGCGCCGCGAGGCGAGCTCTGCGTGAGGGGCCGGCAGCGTGGATACTGGCACTGCCGTTCTGCCTGCTCTTCCTCGTCTTCACCGCGTGGCCTGTCATCCAGTCGCTCTTCATGAGCTTCACCGACACCAAGTCACGCGACCTGCGCAGCCCGTTCTCGGTCAACGTCGTGGGCTTCGACAACTTCGCGAAGGCGTTCTCCGACCCCGTCTTCCGCAAGTCGGTCCTCAACACGGCCTACTTCGTCGTCATCGGGATGCCTCTGACCCTGGGCATCGCGCTCGCGGCGGCAGTCGCGCTCGACCGAGGGATCACCCGGTTCCGGTCGGCGTTCCGCCTGGGCTTCTACCTGCCGGTGATCACCTCGATCGTCGCTGTGGCCGTGGTCTGGCGGTTCCTCCTGCAGGAGGACTTCGGGCTCATCAACACCGCGCTGGGCTGGGTCGGCATCACCGGCCCGAACTGGCTCGGCGACCCGCACTGGTCGATGCCCGGCCTGATCCTGATGGCGGCGTGGCGCAACTTCGGCACCGCGATGATCATCTTCCTGGCCGGTCTGCAGGGCGTGCCGTGGGTGCTCCACGAGGCAGCCTCGATCGACGGAGCTAGTGCGTGGCAGCGGTTCCGCCACATCACCCTCCCGATGCTGCGGCCCACCCTGCTCTTCGTGTCCGTGGCCACCTCGATCGGCTACCTCCAGTTCTTCGAGGAGCCGTTCGTCATGACCAACGGTGGCCCGCTCAACAGCACCATCTCGATGTCCATGTACACCTACAAGCAGTTCGGCTTCGGCAACTACGGCTATGCCGCCGCGATGAGCTACATCATCTTCGTCGTCATCGCGATCGTGGCTGCCGTCCAGTTCCGCCTGCTGCGTGACAACACGTGAGGTCGTCATGACTGGAATGAGCTCGCGCGGCCGGTACGCGCTCTACGCACTCCTGTCCGTGCTCATGGTGATGGTCATCGCACCCTTCGTGTGGATGATCCTGGGCAGCTTCAAGACCCAGGGTGAGCTGCTCCAGAGCCCGCCGACCTGGTGGCCGCAGACGGCCACCCTGGACAACTACACGCAGCTCTTCTCCCGGCTGAACTTCAAGCAGTACTTCTTCAACTCCACGGTCGTGGCGGCCTGCGTCACGGCGGGCAACCTGCTGTTCTGCTCGATGCTCGGCTACGCCTTGGCGATGCTCGACTTCAAGGGCAAGAAGATCCTGTTCATGGTGGTGATGGGCACCCTGATGATCCCGGGCGTGGCGATGTTCGTCCCGCTGTTCGTCCTCGTGGCCAACCTCGGGCTCATCGACACCCTGCCCGGCCTGATCCTGCCGTTCCTGGCGACGCCGTTCGGTGTCTTCCTCATGCGGCAGTTCTTCCTCGGCCTCCCCCGCGACCTGCTCGACGCAGGCCGGGTGGACGGCGCGGGCGAGCTGCGGATCTTCCGGCAGATCTTCCTCCCGCTGGCCGGACCGGCCTTGGCAACCCTGGGCATCCTGACCTTCCTCGGCAGCTGGAACAACTTCCTCTGGCCGCTGGTCGTCGCCCAGCAGGAGAAGACCTACACGCTGCCGGTGGCGCTCGCGCTCTACTCCACCGGTCAGAACTCCACGCAGTACGGCCTGCTCCTGGCCGGAGCCACCGTCGTCGTCGTCCCGGTGCTGGCAGTCTTCCTGGTCTTCCAGCGACGCGTGATCGAAGGAATCGCCACCACCGGAATCAAGTAACCGCCGTCACCGGTGGGCCGCCCACCTGCACCAGCAGCACTCGACGGCACCTGGCAACACTAGGAACCAACCACTGATTGGAGCCTCACCCATGGCCAGCACCTCCTCCCTCATCCTGCCCAGGCCCTCACGGCGACAGCTGCTCGTCGGAGCCACCGCCGTCGCAGCCGCAGGTCTCACGGCCACGCGCGCCTCCGCGAGCGCCGCGGCGGCACCCGCGGCGCCGGCATACATCCCGTCCCGCACCTCGCTTGCCGCGGACCCCGTTCGCGTCCGGACGTGGGCGGCCGACACGTGGCACAGCCTCGTGGCGATGACCGACGAGAAGACCGGACTGCCAGCGGACAACATCCCGGAGTCGCTCGGTGCGAAGGACCGCTCGGGTTACACGTCGCCGACCAACATCGGTGGCTACCTCTGGTCCGCCGTGGTCGCGCGCGAGCTCGGCATCATCTCCAAGGCCGAGTGCACCAAGCGCCTCATCCAGACCCTGACCACGGTGCTGCGCCTGAAGCACCACACCCCGAGCGGCCAGTTCTACAACTGGTACGACGAGGCATCAGGCGACGTCATCACCACGTGGCCGACCAACGGGAACACTGTCTACCCGTTCTGCTCCTCGGTCGACAACGGCTGGCTGGGTGCCGCCCTCAAGGTCGTCATGTCAGCCGACAAGGGCGCCGCACCGCTGGCCCGACGCATCTTCGGGCGGATGCGCTGGGACATGTACTACGACACCAACGCCGCACGGAAGCCCGGGCTCATCTACGGCGGCTTCTACCCCGGCACGCCGCCCGACACCGACAACTTCGCCCTCGGCAACACCATCGGCGTCGGCCCGGACGTCTGGTACACGAAGAACCACCACTACGACACCACGGTGTCCGAGACGCGCATCACGAGCTACCTCGGCATCATGACCGGGCAGATCCCCCCATCGCAGTACTTCGCGATGTGGCGCACCTTCCCCGGTGACTGCGGCTGGAACTGGCAGGAGATGCAGCCTGTCGGGCAGACCCGCACCTACCTGGGTGTCGAGGTCTTCGAGGGCGCCTACACCTACCGTGGCATGCACGTCGTGCCCGGCTGGGGCGGCAGCATGTTCGAGGAGCTCATGCCGGACATGTTCGTGCCCGAGTCGAGCTGGGCGCCGCGGTCCTGGGGTCTCAACCACCCGCTCCACGTGCGGTCCCAGCGGGAGCACGGGCTCATCGAGGCGGACTACGGCTACTGGGGCTTCTCCCCGTCGAGCAACCCCGTCGGCGGCTACCGCGAGTACGGCGTGGACGTGCTCGGCCTCAAGCCCGACGGCTACTTCTCCGACCAGGAGAACACCGACGTCAAGCTCGCCTACGACGGCTGTCGCGACGCGCAGAACCCCAACCCGACGTTCGGTGACGGCGTCGTGACCCCCCACGCGTCGTTCCTCGCGATGATGCACGAGCCCGCCCAGGCCTACACGAACCTCGCGAAGATCCAGGACGAGCTCAAGGCCTACGGCGAGGGCGGCTTCTTCGACGCCGTCGCCGTGCGGTCGGGCACGATCGCTCGCCGCTACCTCGCCCTCGACCAGGCCATGGTCTTGGGTGCGATCGGAAATGTCTTGGCCGACAACGTGATTCGTCGGGCCTTCAGCACGGCCGACGTCGAGCGGGCAATCCGTCCGGTCATCGGCATGGAAGAGTTCGGCGCAGGCATCGTCTAGCCTCCCCGGTCCCGTCGTGTGCCCCTGGCATCCCCTGATAGGCCGGGGGCACACGGCGCCGGAGACGACCCCCACAGGCACGACAAACACGACTGAGAGGTCACCATGCACCCGGTCAGGAAGACCAGCCCCGAGGGCGTCGAGTACCGCGACCTCAACGGGAACGACCGCATGGATCCGTTCGAGGACCCACGTCTGACCGTGGAGGAGCGGGTCGAGGACCTGCTGCCCCGGCTCTCCCTCGAGGAGAAGGTCGGCCTGATGTTCCAGACCGTCATCGAGGCGGGCGCGGACGGCACGGTCAAGGAGGCGGCGGGTGCCATCAGCAAGTCGGGCACCTCGGACGTGGTGCTGCGCAAGCACCTCACCCACTTCAACGTGCACGCCCTCGACGACGCCCGCATGGCCGCCCGCTGGCACAACGCGCTCCAGGCCATCGCCGAGAAGGCGCCGCACGGCATACCTGTCACGATCTCCACGGATCCTCGGCACGCGTTCATCGAAAACGCCGGTGCCTCCTTCGCCGCCAAGGCGTTCTCGCAGTGGCCCGAGTCGCTCGGACTCGCGGCCCTGCGCGACGCGGCGCTGGTGCGCGAGTTCGGTGACATCGCGCGCCAGGAGTACTGCGCCGTCGGCATCCGCGCCGCACTGCACCCCACCCTCGACCTCGCCACCGAGCCGCGGTGGGCTCGCCAGTCGGGCACCTTCGGCCAGGACCCTGACCTGGTGACCGAGTTGGCCGTGGCCTATCTCCAGGGCTTCCAACAGGATTCGCTCGGACCTGGCAGCGTCGCGTGCACGAGCAAGCACTTCCCGGGCGGCGGTCCGCAGAAGGACGGCGAGGACGCGCACTTCCCCTACGGACGCGAGCAGGTCTACCCCGGCGACCGGTTCGCCGACCACCTCAAGCCGTTCCCGCCGATCATCGCGGCCGGGACCGCGGCGATCATGCCCTACTACGGGATGCCCATCGCGCTCGAGGTCCACGGCGAGAAGATCGAGGAGGTCGGCTTCGGCTTCAACAAGCAGATCGTCACCGGCCTCCTGCGCGGCACGCTCGGCTATGACGGAGTCGTCGTCACCGACTGGGAGCTCGTCAACGACAACCACGTCGGTGACCAGGTGCTGCCCGCGCGTGCCTGGGGGGTCGAGCACCTCGACCCGGCGGCCCGGATGGAGCTGATCATCGAGGCCGGGTCGGACCAGTTCGGCGGCGAGGAGTGCGTCGAGCTCCTGCTCGACCTGGTCGCCGAGGGTCGGGTGGCCGAGTCACGCATCGACGAGTCGGTGCGCCGGCTGCTGGCCGTGAAGTTCCGGCTCGGACTGTTCGACGACCCGTTCGTCGATGAGGACGCCGCGGCAGAAACGGTGGGGCGCAAGGACTTCCGCGATGCTGGGTATGCCGCGCAGGCACGGTCGGTGACCATCCTCCAGAACGGTACGGACCGGCATGCCCCTGTGCTGCCGCTGTCCCGGGGCCAGCGCGTCTATGCCGAGAACGTGTCGCCGGAGGCCGTCGCCGTGCTCGGCGAGCAGGTCGACCGGCCCGACGATGCCGACATCGCGCTGGTGCGGCTGATGGCGCCGTTCGACCCGAGGTCCGACCTCTTCCTGGAGTCGTGGTTCCACCAGGGCTCGCTCGACTTCCCGCCGGGGCTGGTCTCGCGCCTGGCCCGGATCGCAGCCCACTGCCCGTTGGTCGTCGACGTGGTGCTGGACCGACCCGCCGTCCTCACCCCGCTGCTGCCCCTGACCAGCGCACTCGTGGGCAGCTACGGCACGAGCGACGAGGCCCTGGTCGATGCGCTGACCGGCACGGTCGCGCCGGTGGGCCGCCTGCCCTTCGACCTGCCGCGCTCCATGGAGCAGGTCCGCCGGCACGGCGAGGACGTCCCCGGGTACGACGACCCGTTGTTCGCCTTCGGGCACGGTCTGGCGGTCATCCCTACCGTTTGACCGTCCCACCCTTTATGTTTAGGCCGTGAATCCATCCCAGGCGGCTCCCGGCTCGCAGGCGTCCCTGCGTGAAGCCAACCGGCTGCGTGTCCTCGAGGCGCTGCGGGACCAGGGCGCCATGACACAGGTGGAGATTGCCGGGTTCACCGGGCTCAGCCCGGCGACGGTCTCCAACATGGTCAAGGAGCTGGACACCTCCGGCGCGGTCGAGCTCGAGCCGAGCATCAGGAACGGCCGGCGGGCAGTCCTGGTGTCGCTGGCGACCGGCAGCGTACTCATCGCCGGCATCGCCTTCGGCGACCGCGACGTGCGGGTCGCGCTCGGCACCGGGCCGCGGAACATCATCGGGCGACAGCGGATGCCGCTACCCGCCGACCACGCAGCCGACGAGGGGATGGACCGGGCATCGCGCCTGCTGCTCGACCTGGTCGAGAAGGCCGGCAAGACGATGGCGGACGTCCGCGCGGTCGGTGTGGGCATCCCGGCACCCGTCGACTCCGTCTCTGGTCAGGTGGGGAGCGAGAGCATCCTGCCCGGCTGGCGCGGTGTGGCCGTCGCATCCGAGATGCAGGGGCGGATCCAGGCCCCCGTGACGGTTGACAACACGTCGAACCTGGCGGCGCTGGGGGAACTCAGATGCGGTGTGCTGCAAGGGGTTCAGCACGGTGTCTACATCAAGCTCTCGTACGGTGTCGGAGCCGGCCTGATCCTCGACGGTGACCTCTTCCGGGGCGCCGCCGGGACGGCCGGGGAGATTGGGCACCTCACGATCGACGAGAACGGCCCCGTCTGCCGCTGTGGCAACCGGGGATGCCTGGAGACCTACATCGGGGCGCGCGGGCTGCTCGACGCGTTGGCCTCCTCGCACGGTCCGTTGAGCCTGCGTGACGTGATCACGCGCGCGCTGGACGGAGACCCGGGCTGCAAGCGTGTGCTCGAGGATGCCGGTCGGCACCTCGGGGTCGCCGTCGCGGGCCTGGTCAACCTGCTCAACCCTGAGGTCATCGTGCTCGGGGGGCAGCTGTCCAGGGTCGGCTCGATCATCATCAGCCCGATGCGTGCGTCGCTCGAGCGCTGCGCCATCCCGAGTGCTGCCGCCTCGGTCGTGGTGCGCGAGAGCGAGCTCGACACGGATGCCGACGTGGTCGGCGCCCTGGTGTGCGCAGCGGCTCTGCTGCCGGCCAACGCAGGGGTCTTGGCGACCGCCGTACCCATTTCTTGAATTCAACCCTTGACCCCATTTCTTGAATTCAACTCTTGACGTCAACGGTCAGACAGCGCTTAACTCAGTGCACGCCCGCACCAACGTGGTTGTCGGCGCCTGACCAAGGGAGTTCAGCTATGCCCACCCGTTCCATTCGTCTCGCCGGGGCCGCGCTAGTGGCTGGCCTCGGCCTCGCGTCGCTCGCCGCGTGTGGCGGCAGCGGTGACTCCGGCTCCGGCACCAGCTCATCATCGTCCGGTGGCGGTGCAAAGAAGACCATCGCCCTCCTCCTGCCCGAGTCCAAGACCACGCGCTACGAGACCTTCGACCGCCCGCTGTTCGAGGCTGCCGTCAAGAAGGGCTGCGCAGACTGCAAGATCATCTACAGCAACGCCGACCAGGACCCGGCCAAGCAGCAGCAGCAGGCCGAGGCCGCGCTGACCCAGGGCGCCAACGTCCTCGTCCTCGACCCGGTCGACGGCAAGGCTGCTGCCGCGGTGGTCGCCAGTGCCAAGGGCCAGGGCGTTCCCGTCGTCGCCTACGACCGGTTCATCGCCGGCGCGGACTACTACGTCTCCTTCGACAACGAGACCGTCGGCAAGATCCAGGCCCAGACCCTGGTCGACACGATCAAGGCCGGGGGCAAGACCTCGGGTGACATCGTGATGATCAACGGCGCGCCGACCGACCCCAACGCCGCCAGCTTCAAGAAGGGCGCCCACAGCGTCCTCGACGGCAGCGGCTTCAAGATCGCGGCCGAGTACGACACCCCGGACTGGAGCCCCGACAAGGCACAGGCCTGGATGGAGGGCCAGATCTCGGCCGTCAAGGGCAACCTCGTCGGCGTGTATGCCGCGAACGACGGCACCGGCGGTGGCGCGATCGCAGCGCTCAAGGCCGGTGGCGTGAACCCGCTCCCGCCCGTCACGGGTCAGGACTCCGAGCTCGCCGCGATCCAGCGGATCCTCGCCGGTGACCAGGCCATGACCATCTACAAGCCGGTCCCGCCGGAGGCCGAGGCCGCCGCCAAGGCTGCCATCGCGCTGGCGAACAAGCAGAAGCCCGAATCGACCGGCGACACCGACGGTGTCCCCTCGACCATCCTCGACCCGATCGCGGTCACCAAGGACAAGGTCAAGGACACCATCATCAAGGACAACGTCTACAAGATCGCGGACCTCTGCTCCGGTGCTTTCGCGGCGGTCTGCGCCAAGGCAGGCTTGAGCTGACGCACCCGCACCAGCGGGTGGGGGCAGCGCCTCGGCGCCGTTCCCACCCGCCGGTGCACGCGGCATACCGACACGACGGACCCGTTCCGACGCAACGGCATTCGCACTCGCTCCGGCTCCACCGAACCACACGAAGGACTGACATGACCGCGACCCTCGCACCGCCGACGACAGCCGTCCTGGCGCTCACCGGCATCTCCAAGCACTTCGGCGCCGTCCAGGCACTCAAGGACATCGACTTCGACGTGAACTCGGGCGAGGTCGTGGCCCTGGTGGGCGACAACGGCGCGGGGAAGTCGACGCTCGTCAAGACGATCGCCGGCGTCTACGCCCCCGACGAGGGCCAGATGACGTTCGACGGCAAGGCCGCCAGCGTCGCCAGCCCGGCGGAGGCCCAACACCTCGGCATCGCGACGGTCTTCCAGGACCTGGCGCTCTGCGACAACCTGGACGTCGTCGCCAACCTCTTCCTCGGCCGGGAGCTCTATCGCGGCCGTGCCCTCGACGAGGTGACGATGGAGCAGGAGTCCTGGCGGCTGCTGCGCCAGCTCAGTGCCAAGATCCCCTCGGTGCGCATCCCGGTCGCCAGCCTCTCCGGTGGCCAGCGCCAGACCGTGGCCATCGCCCGGTCTCTGCTCGGGGCGCCCAAGGTGGTGATGCTCGACGAGCCGACCGCGGCTCTCGGCGTCGCCCAGACGGCCGAGGTGCTGAACCTCGTGGAACGCCTGCGGGAGAACGGACTCGGGGTCATCCTGATCAGCCACAACATGTCGGACGTGATGGCCGTCGCCGACCGCGTGAGCGTGCTGCGCCTCGGTCGCAACAACGGCACGTTCAACGTCAGCCAGACCACCAGCCAGGAGATCATCGCCGCGATCACGGGTGCGACGACGAACGCCGTCTCCCAGCGGGCCGCCCGCCGCGCGGTCACTCCCGAACCCGCAGACACGACCGGCACCGAGACCACAGGCCCAGCGGCCACCGGTCCCGCTGCGACCTCGGAGGAGCAGTCATGAGCACCCCCACGCCCACCCCCGAGGCGCAGGCCCTGGACGCCACGGCCGCGCTGCCCGCCGACCTGCAGGACGAGCGGCTGATCGCGTCGCAGGGCATCGGCGGCTTCCTGCGCGCGTTCCTGTCGCGGCTGCGCAGTGGTGACCTCGGGTCGCTGCCCGTCGTCGTCGGCCTCATCGTCATCTGGGGCGTCTTCGCCCTGCGCAACGACGCCTTCCTGTCCAGCCGCAACCTCGTGAACCTCACCCAGCAGAGCGTGCCCACGGGGATCATCGCGCTCGGGATCGTGCTGGTGCTCCTGCTGGGCGAGATCGACCTTTCGGTCGGCTCGATCAGCGGGTTGTCGGCCGCCATCCTGGCCGTTGGCTTCGTCGGTCACGGGTGGTCGCTGCCCCTCGCGATCATCGCCTCCCTCGTCGCGGGCGCGGTCATCGGCGGGGTCTACGGCGTGCTCTACACGCGGTTCGGCGTGCCCAGCTTCGTCATCACCCTGGCTGGACTCCTCGGCTTCCTGGGCCTGCAGCTCAAGGTCCTCGGGAAGGAGGGGTCGATCAACATCCCCTTCGACTCCGCGATCGTGAAGTTCTCCGCCCTGAAGTTCCTCCCCGATGCGGTGGCCTACCTGATCGTCGTCGCTGCGGTGCTCATCTACGCGGCCCTGCGCCTGCGTTCCAACCAGCGTCGCGCTGCCGCGGGTCTGTCCACGACACCGGTCGTCACGGTGGCGCTGCGTTCCGTGGCGCTCCTGCTGCTTCTGGGCATCCCGGTCTACGTGCTCAACCGGGACCGTGGCGTGTCCTACATGTTCGTGCTCTTCCTCGCGCTCGTGGTCATCTTCGACTTCGTCATCCGGCGCACGTCGTGGGGTCGATCGGTTCTGGCGATCGGCGGCAACGTCGAGGCCGCCCGTCGCGCGGGCATCAACGTCAAGCGCATCTACGTCACCGTCTTCGTGTTCTGCTCGACCCTCGCGGCCCTCGGTGGCCTCCTCGCAGCCGGTCGCCTGGCGGCCGCCAACCAGAGCAGCGGCGGCGGCGACGTCAACCTGAACGCGATCGCGGCCGCTGTCATCGGTGGTACGTCGCTGTTCGGCGGGCGTGGCTCGGCCTACTCCGCCCTGCTCGGCATCCTCGTGATCCAGTCGATCTCGAACGGCCTGAGCCTGGTCAACCTCGGCTCGCCCGAGCGCTACATGATCACCGGCGGCGTCCTGCTGCTCGCCGTCATCGTCGACTCCCTGAGCCGCCGCAGCCGCGCCGCCCACGGCCGCGCCTGAGCGGTTCCCGCACGACGACAGGAGGGGTATGCCGGGTGGTCACCACCCGGCATACCCCTCCTGCCGCCCGTCCCACCTTTATCGGGTGACCCGATAAAGGGCGGCTTCACCCGGAAACGGTTTCCGGGTGAAGCCGCCCTTAGTCCCTCAACCCGATAAAGGTGTGATCAGGGGGTGGCGAGGTGGTCTGCGGCCTGGCGCTGGGACCAGGCCCGGTCGGCGGCATCGATGCTGGCGCGCGAGTGGAGATCTACACCGGCGCGCTTGGCCGCCGCCCTGGCGGCAGCCGTCGTCAGGTCGGGCGCGCGGAACTGCTCAGGCGTGATCGAGGCGTCGACGCCTGCGTAGCGACGCTGTTGGCTGGCCAGGCGGTCGGCCGACAGCTCGGCCTTGCGCAGGCTGACAGCGCTGACCTTGAACGCGCTCCCCGTCAGGGGGGTGCTCACGAGCGGGGCGTAGCCGTCGCGGTGACCGGCGACGTTGGGGTGGTAGCTCTCACCGACCGGGTTCGACAACCCGTTGAGCCATTCGACGTCGTCGCACACGGCGTGGCCCACGAAGCGGCTGGTGGGGTTGGCGAAGCTGAAACCCTTGGCGCTCGCCTGGGTCGACGTCTTGCTGTTGAGCAGGTCGGCGGTCTGGTTGAGCCGGGACTCCTCGGCGGGGGAGAACCAGGTGAAGGCGTTGCAGTCCTCACCCTGGAAGATCCGGGGGTAGCCGACCACGACCACCCTGGCGTTCGGCGCCTTGGCCCTGATCGAGGCATAGAGGGTCGAGAGCCTCGCGGGGAGGGTGTTGTTGATGATGGACTGCGCGGCGTCGACTGCCCCGTTGCAGTCGCTCATCCAGCCCGGCTTGGCACACTCGGTGAGGACGGCCGCGAACCCTGCGTCGTTGCCACCGACCGAGATGGAGACCTGCGTGGTGGCGGCAGACAGTGCGCTCAGCTGGGTGTTGGTGACGTCGGCGACCTTGGCACCAGAGCAGGCCCGGAAGTTCAGGGTCAGCCCCTTGCTTGCCGAGATGAGCGACGGGTAGGCGTAGACCGAGCGCTGGCACGAGGTGCCGTCGTTGATGTACGTCCGGGTCCCGGTCCCGGATGAGTACGAGTCGCCCAGTGCCACATAGGAGTTCGCAGCCTGCGCCGGTGCTGCCGAGACAGTGAGGGCGGCCGCGGCACCCAGTGCCGCGATCACGCCGAATGCGCGGGTCATCGCCATTGACATCTCCCTGCGGTCCAGTGGATCGGTGAATGCACAGTAGGGCTGCCAGGACCGTGGTGAGCGCCCAGCGCGAAGTCGGGAGGAACCCTTGTCAACTTCATACCTGCCGCAGGGGGTTCGCGCTCACCTTCGTGGGGAGCTACCCGTCGGCCACTGAGCCTGTCGACGTGCCCACGCGAATCCGGTTGCCGTCGGGGTCGACCAGCTCGGTGTCGCGCGCCCAGGGGTTGTCCTCGACGACCGTGCCGAACTCGGCCGCCACGACGTCGACGTCGTCGACCCACAGGTAGGCCAACCCGCCCGGCCGGGCGTCGCCGAGGTGCTCGGACAGGTGGACGTGGACATCGCCACGACGGACGATCAGGTAGACCGGCATACCGGGCCCGAACCGGTGCGCGCTCACCTGCTCGAACCCGAGCCGCTCGTACCACGGCAGGGCCGCGAACGCGTCGGCCACTCGCAGGATCGGGCTGATGCTCTCGGTCAACGGGACCTCCTCGGACGGGCGCGGTGCTGGTGGGTGGCCGCCGAGATCATCCTCGCAGGGACTGCCCCCGACCGCCCGGTTCTCCGGTATGGCGAAAGGTGTGCGTGATCGGCCCCTGACCTGCGCAAACGCCAGGTTCTGAGTGGCGGCTCAGGGCTGCGTGGCATAGGAATGGGGAAGCGGCGTGACACGGCGTCGCTCGACGACAGGGAGAACCAGCCATGACCGAAACCCCCCTGAACGAAGCAAGCGACGACGAGGCCGGCATCGGACCGTCTGATGGTGGTGCGGCCGGTATGCCGGGCAGCGCCGACGACGGTGGCGCGGACGGTGGAGCCGACGGCGGCGCGGGCGAGGGCCCGGCCGATGGTGGCGCGGACGCCGGTGGCCACGACGGTGGCGCGGACGGTGGAGCCGACGGTGGCGCGGACGGCGGAGCCGACGGTGGCGCGGACGGCGGAGCCGACGGCGGCGCGGACGGCGGAGCCGGGGAAGGTCCCGCGGATGGCGGCGCGAACCCCGACGGGCACGACGGTGGTGCCGACGGCGGTGCAGACGCCCAGGCGTAGCGATCCCGACCTTCCGTCGGTGACTCGGTGACGACCACGTCGCCGCACCGGGTGCCTGCCACCAGCGGTGGGCACCCGGTGCTGTCACGACTGCTGGCCGTCGCCCCGGCCGAGTTCGCGCAGCGCTACTGGTCGCGCGAACCCCTGCTCAGCCGAGCGGCCGACCTGCCGAGGTCCTTCGACGACCTCTTCTCCGCCGATGCCGTCGACGAGCTCGTCTCCGGTCGTGGGCTACGAACACCGTTCCTGCGCATGGCGCGTGAGGGGACCACGCTCGAGGACCGCAGCTTCACCCGCGGCGGAGGGATCGGCGCCGCCATCGGTGACCAGGCCAGCGACGACGCGGTCCTGCACCACTTCTCCGAGGGTGCGACGTTGGTCCTTCAGGGACTGCACCGGACCTGGCGCCCGATCATCGACTTCTCCCAGGCCCTGGCGGCCGAGCTCGGTCACCCGGTGCAGGTGAACGCCTACGTCACCCCACCCGAGAACACCGGCTTCAGTGACCACTACGACGTGCACGACGTGTTCGTCCTGCAGGTCGCGGGCGAGAAGAGGTGGCGGATCCGCCCACCCGTGCACGAGCTGCCGCTGCGTGACGAGCCGTGGACGGACCGGCGAGCTGCCGTCGAGGAGGCTGCCCAGGACCGACCCCTCATCGAGGAGACCTTCGCCCCGGGTGACTGCCTCTACCTTCCCAGGGGATACCTCCACTCGGCCACGGCCCTGGGGGGTACGAGCATCCACCTCACCATCGGCGTCCATTCGTGGACCCGACGCCACGTGGCGGACGAGCTCGTTCGCGCCGCCGTGACCCGCGCCAGCCGATCCCTCGAGCTGAGGTCGGCCCTGCCGGTGGGCACGGACCTGGTCGCGGGCGGTCCGGCCGCCGGCGACGTCGAGGCCGTCCGTGCCGCCCTGATCGAGGCGCTTGCGGAGGTCGACGCCGCCGACCTCCGCAACGGCCTGGCCGGCGCGGCCCGAGCCGCCCAGCGCCCGGCACCGTTGGCACCGTTGGCCCAGGCCGAGGCGGCCCGTGCCCTCACCGAGTCGTCGCGGGTCGAGCTGCGCGCCCATGTGGCGGCCGCCCTCGTGCCGGCCGCCGGAGGCCGCACGGTGCTGCGCAGCCGAACCGGAGCGCTTCCCGTCGAGCGAGCCGACCTGGCTGCCGTGGAGCAGCTCCTGGCCTCTGGCTCCGCGACTGTGGGGGAGCTCGGGCTGGACCTCGCCCGGACCCTGATGCGCTCCGGCGTCGTCGTCCCCGGATGACGACTCCCCGGTGCTCGACGTCTGCCCGGCGTCGGGGCGACCCGCTGGTGGGCACCGCGGCTCCGGCCGTGCGGTGGCTCCTCGTCGAGCACCCTGGCGGGTGGGCTCCAGCAGCGCTCGACAGCCCCGGCATCGACGCGGCGGTCGCGGATCGCCTGCATCGGACCGCCCTGGACGTCGGTGGCAGGGTCGTGCTGATCCGCCGACCCGGCCGGCCCGTCGTGCCGCGACCTCCGGAGCAGCGCCGCTGGACCGTTCTCGACCTCGACGGCCGACAGCAGTGGGGCACCTGGGGGCGGTCGGAGGACCTGCTCGCCGCCGGCTCGGCCCTGCTGCACGGACCCGCCGGCAGGGTCGGCGGACACCCGCCCGACCCGCTCTTCCTGGTCTGCACGCATGGCAGGCACGACCTCTGCTGTGCGGTCAGGGGGCGCCCGGTCGCTCAGGCGCTCGCGGTCCGCTGGCCGCAGCAGACCTGGGAGTGCACCCACATAGGCGGCGACCGGTTCGCCGCCAACCTGCTCGTCGTCCCCGACGGCACCGTCTATGGCGGCCTCGACGCGGCGAGCGCCGTCGAGGTGGTGCAGGGCCACCTCTCAGGGTCCGTGGACGTGGAGCACCTGCGCGGGTTCTCGGCCCACCGACCCCCCGTGCAGGCCGCCCTCGCTGCGGTTCTGCGCGCCCACGGTCCGGCGGCGGCCGGTGACGTGCTGCCCGGCGAGGTGGTCACGGACGGCAAGGTGTGGCGCGTCGAGGTGCTGGGCCGGGGAGCCGTGCCGGCGCGGTCGGCGGTGACCGTCCGACGCACCAGCCAGGCCGCCGCCCGGCTCACCTGCCGGGCCGAGGCCGACGCCACGGCGTACACGTGGACTGCCGTGGTCGCCGGCCCCGCCGGCTAGGACCGGGCCGACCCGGCTGGCCAGGAGGGTCAGGCCGGCCAGGAGGGGTCAGGAGGGCCCGCCCGTCCCGGAGACGGGTTTCAGCGTGGCGTGGCGGTCACGCGTTCCCTGGTCTGCTCCACGGTGGGACCGCAGGTCCGGGTCGGCTTCGCGGCTCCGGGCGTCCCGGCGCCCTCGCCCTCGCCGGCCGGCGGTGCAGCTTCGGGTGCACGGTCCTCGATCCTCGACCCGTTGATCAGGGTCACGTCGTCGTAGGCGGGGCGTCCTTCGATGACGTTGCGGAACTGGTAGCGCGTGAGTGAGGCCAGTCGGCAGTCGGTGCCGAACGTCGCGATGTCGAACGCGGACGGCTGGCCGGTGAGCTCGCCGGCGTCGCCCTTGTCGCCGTTGCCGGCAGCACCTGTGTCCTCGCTCGCGATGAAGTGGCTGAACGGTCCACCGCCGGTGAAGGTGCCGACTCCGATCCGTGACCCCTCGAGCTGCGTGGCGTGCAGGTGGCCGTTGACCCGGATGCCTGCCCGGGCAACGTCCTTGGCCGCCGACGGCTCGTGGGAGACGACGATGTCCGGGGCGGCGAGGTCCGCCATGGCGGCGTTGAACCGCGCTGCCGCCGGCCTCTGCTTGGCGGCGTTGTTGGTGTTGTCGTCGCCGAACCACCGAGGGTCGTTGAACCCGGCGATCCGCAGGCCGTGGATGCTCTCGACCGTGTAGGTCTGAGCGTCGGGCTCGAGCAGCACGACGTTCCGGATGGAGGCGAGCCGGTCCAGCACCTCACGGTCGACGTCGGACCGTCCGTCGTGGTTGCCCTTGACGAAGAGGTACGGCACCCCCAGGGAGGCGATTCCCTTGAAGAGGTCGGCCGCATCCGCCTCCGTGGCGCTGCCGAAGTTCACCAGGTCACCGGAGTCGATGACCGCGTCGATCCGCTCCTGCTCGACGATGGTCTTCATGAGGGCGTACTGGTTGGCGCCGTGGATGTCCGACACGAGCAGGATCCGCGCGGCGACCGGCTGGCCGAGCACCTGCGGTGAGTACTTGTCCTGGAGCGCGGCCGAGAGCGCGAGCAGGTTCTTGAGGTAGGGCGTGACCTGCTCGGCCCTGGTCTCGACTCCCTCCAGCAGGTCGGCGTTGCGCTGGACCGTCCCGAGGATCCCTGTGGTGGTGAAGCTGTCGAGCCGTTCGGGCTGGTAGGTCACCCCGATCACCCCGAACGTCGCGACGCAGGAGGAGACCCACACGGAGGCGACCACCGCGCTCCACCGCACCCGCGGCGCGCGTCGCCGCCACGCGGCATACCCGCCGAGGCCGAGGAGGGCCACGACGAGGGCACCGGCGGCGAACCGCCAGCCCAGGGCGATCGCGCCACCGCGGGCGGCGCGCTCGAGCTCGAGGGGACCGGGCTGGAGGGACTGGACCGAGATGTTGGGACGCGCGAGGAGATCGGTGATGCGTTCCTTGACGTGCACCTGGGCGACCACGCCGGGTGCCGGCACCAGTCCCGCGAAGTCCATCCGGATGTCGCCGAAGATGGTCGGGCTCTGGATGGCGGAGACGTCGCCGGGGTTCAGCGACAGCCGCAGGTCGGCGCCGTAGTTGAGGGTGTCGGCACTGCTCGGGAAGAGCGTCGTCGCGGCCACGCCGCCGCTGTTGCAGGCGACGAAGAGGACGACCAGGGCGCCGAGCCGCAGCAGCCACCGGGACACACGCCGCCACCGACGTGGGCTCTCGGGGGGCGTGCTCACCTCTCCACCGTAACGGGCGACGCCGGTGGCCCCACGGTCACCAGCCCCCGCCTCCTCCCCACCTCCTCCATGCCGCCCCCCAGGGCCTCCTAGGCTTGGGGTATGCCGCGCAGCCTGGGAACGCTCGAGGGCCGCACCTTCGCGGCGGTGTTGTTCGACATGGACGGGACGCTGATCGACTCGATTCCCGTGGTGGTCCGGTCCTGGCTGCGCTGGGCGCAGGAGGAGGGTGTCGACCCCGGCCGGCTGAACGGCTTCCACGGTGTGCCGGCGCGGGGCATCATCACGGCGTTGCTGCCGCTGGAGCGCGTCGACGCCGCCTTCGCCCGGATCGAGGCGATCGAGATCGCAGACACCGAGGGCATCGCGATCCTTCCCGGCGCGCTCGACGCGCTCACCACCCTGCGCGCCGCCGGGGCCGACGGCCGCGACCTGGCGGCGATCGCCACCTCGTGCACGACCCCGCTGGCCACCGCGAGGATCGCCGCGACAGGGGTTCCTGCGCCCGCTGTCGTGGTGACCGCGAGCGACGTGGCCCGGGGCAAGCCGCACCCCGACCCCTTCCTGCTCGCAGCTGCAAAGCTGGGGGTCGACCCGGCCGACTGCCTCGTGGTGGAGGACGCGCCCGGCGGGCTCGAAGCAGCCCGGGCGGCTGGGTGTGCGACGCTCGCCGTCACGACGACGACGGCTCGCGCCGAGCTCGTCGCGGACGCGGTGGTCGACGACCTGGGCGACGTGCGGTTCGTCGTCGAGTCCGGTCRCGTTCGCCTCACGGACCGCCCCCGGGTGACCGACCCCGGGTGACCGATCCCTTGTGACCGAACCCGCGGTGACCGCCTGCGCCATAGGGTGCGGTCATGGACGCTGACGTCATCGTGGTCGGAGCCGGACTGTCCGGACTCGTTGCTGCTGCCGAGATCGCCGATGCCGGGCGCCGGGTCCTGGTCGTCGACCAGGAGAGTGCGGCGAACCTCGGCGGGCAGGCGCACTGGTCGTTCGGTGGGCTGTTCCTCGTGGACAGCCCCGAGCAGCGACGGATGGGCATCAAGGACACCGTCGACCTGGCCTGGCAGGACTGGAACGGCTCGGCGGGTTTCGACCGGCTCGACGACGAGGACAAGTGGGGCGCCCAGTGGGCCCGCGCCTACGTCGACTTCGCGGCCGGGGAGAAGCGGGCCTGGCTGCACGAGCAGGGCATGCGGTTCTTCCCCGTCGTCGGCTGGGCCGAGCGCGGCGACGGGTCCGCGTCGGGGCACGGCAACTCGGTGCCGCGGTTCCACATCGTCTGGGGGACCGGGCCCGGGGTGCTGGCGCCGTTCCTGAGGCGCGTCGCCGAGCACGTCGCAGCGGGTCGCGTCGAGCTGCGGCACCGGCATCAGGTCGACGAGCTGATCACCTCGGACGGCACCGTCACCGGGGTCCGGGGCACGCTCCTGGCTGCCGACGATGCCTCACGGGGCAGGCCGACCAACCGCGACGCCGTCGGCGAGTTCGAGCTGACCGCGCAGGCGGTCGTGGTCACCAGCGGCGGCATCGGCGCCAACCACGACCTCGTCCGCGCCAACTGGCCCGAACGGCTGGGCGGCGCGCCCGAGCACATGCTCACGGGGGTCCCGGCGCACGTCGACGGCCGGATGCTGGCCATCACCGAGGCCGCGGGTGGGCGCCTGGTCAACCGTGACCGGATGTGGCACTACGTCGAGGGCATCGAGAACTGGGACCCCATCTGGCCGTCCCACGCGATCCGCATCCTGCCCGGGCCGAGCTCCCTGTGGTTCGACGGGAACGGCGACCGGCTGCCGGCCCCGCTCTTTCCCGGCTTCGACACGCTCGGCACGTTGTCGCACCTGCGCCGGACCGGGCACGACCACAGCTGGTTCATCCTCACGAAGAAGATCATCGGCAAGGAGTTCGCGCTCTCCGGTTCGGAGCAGAACCCCGACCTCACCGGCAAGTCGGTCAGGGACGTGCTCGGGCGTGCCCGGGCCGACATGCCCGGACCGGTGCGCGCGTTCCTCGACAAGGGCGCCGACTTCGTCTCGGCCGACACCCTCGGCGAGCTCGTCGCCAAGATGAACGCGCTCACCCCCGACGCGCCCCTCGACCTGGCCCACCTCGAACGCCAGATCGTCGACCGTGACCGGCAGATCGACAACGACTTCTGCAAGGACGCCCAGGTGACCGCCGTGCGTGGGGCGCGGAACTACCGTGGTGACAAGCTGATCCGCACGGCGTCACCACACCGCATCCTCGACCCCAAGGCCGGCCCGCTCATCGCGGTGCGCCTCAACATCCTCACCCGCAAGACCCTCGGCGGCCTCGAGACCGACCTCTCTTCGCGCGTCCTGTCCGCATCGGGTGAGCCGGTGCCCGGCCTGTATGCCGCGGGCGAGGTTGCCGGGTTCGGCGGCGGTGGGGTGCACGGGTACCGCGCGCTCGAGGGCACCTTCCTCGGCGGCTGCATCTTCTCCGGGCGCACCGCAGGCAGGGCAGCCGCAGCCGCCGTCAGCTGACCGCGGGTCGCTGGTTCGTCGAGCGCGGCCCACCGGGCCGCCGCCGCTTTTCGTGACTTGTCCGGGCTGAGCCTCGTTGTCCGACCAAGAGCCGCACCTCTGGAGGATCACATGCACCGCATCAGCCCATCCGTTCGCGCCGTCCTGACCGGTATCGCGGGCGCCGCCATCCTGGTCCCGTCGACGGCCGGGTTCGCCTCCGCTCACGGAGACCACGGCAAGGACGCAGGGCGAGCGGCAGCAGCGCGTCAGGCCTACTCAGGCGGCACGAGCGTGCCCTTGGTGAACAGCCCCAACCTGCGCCTGGAGGCGAACTTCCCGGAAACGGCCGGCATCTCCGGCTGCTTCCTCAAGACCGCACCGCTGTTCGTCATGTCCTCGCTGGACTCGCTCAGCGTCTTCGACGTCAGTGACCCGGTCGCGCCCAAGCTGGTCGGCACGCTGCCCAACCTGGTCTTCGAGAACGAGGCGATCAACTGCGGCGAACGCAAGACCGCTGCCGGTACCGAACGCTTTGCGCTCATCGGTGTGGACACCTACGACGTGTCCGCAGACATCCAGCACACCGCCGCGGCGGCTGGTGGCAAGGAGCTCATCGTCGTCGATGTCACTGACCCGACCAAGCCCAGACTGCGCTCGAGCGCGACGGCCACGACGAGCACGCACACGGTGGCCTGCGTCGACGACCGCGACTGCCGCTACGCCTACTCCGCAGGTGGTCGCACGAACTTCTCGATGATCGACCTCGACAACCTCGACGCACCTCACGAGGTCGACGCGGACCCGGCGACGGTCGGGGTTCAGCCCTTCGCCTCGCCGAGCGGTGGGCACAAGTGGAACTTCGACAAGGCCGGATACGCGACGCACACCGGCTACAACGGCTCGTCGATCTTCGACGTGCGCGACCCGCTTCACCCGCGCGTGGTCACGACCACGGGACTCGCCGGCCGCGGGCTCGAGGCGGACGGCACCACCAAGAACGGGTACAACGACTTCATCCACCACAACTCGTTCCGGCCCAACGCCGAGGCCTTCGTCGCTGACGCAGCACCCAGCCTGGCCAACGGCAACATCCTCCTGGTCACCGAGGAGGACTACGAGCAGGTCGACTGCACCAAGTCCGGCTCGTTCCAGACCTGGTGGGTGAAGCGGCTCGACGGCACCCCGGACGCGATCGTCCCGCTCGACAAGGTCGAGCTGTCCGACCTGGGTTCGTTCCCGCTGCCCGTCGGCGCGTTCTGCTCGGCACACTGGTTCGACTTCCACCCGTCGGGAGTCGTCACCGTGGGCTTCTACGGCGGCGGGACCCAGCTGGTCGACGTCCGCGACCCCCGCGACATCAAGCCGTACGGCCATGCCGTCTGGGGCGCATCGGAGGTGTGGGACTCCTACTGGGTGCCGGACTACACCAAGCACGACGTCCGAACCGACCGCAAGACCAACGTCGTGTACTCGGTCGACCTGGTCCGGGGACTCGATGTCTACACCGCCGACCTGCCGGGTGCGCGGACCACGTCGGTGGCACCGTCGGCCGTTCCCAGCGGCCTCCTGCCCTAGGGCCAGGCCGTCAGGGGAGGCGGTGGCGGACGACGGTGTCGAGCACGGCCAGGGGCACGCTGCCGCCGTCGAGCACGGCGTTGTGGAACGCCTTGATGTCGAACCGGTCCGCTTGTCGCTCCTGTGCTTCCCGACGGATCCGCAGGACCTCGAGCCGCCCGATCATGTAGCCGCACGCCTGACCCGGCATCACGGCATACCTGTCGATCTCGGCCTTGACCCCACCGACGCTGAGTGGGCAGTTGGCGACCATGTAGTCGACGGCCTGCTGGCGGCTCCATCCCATCGCGTGCAGGCCGGTGTCGACGACGAGCCGGCAGGCGCGCATGGAGTCCATGGTGAGCATGCCGAGCCGCTCGAGGGGACTGGTGTAGAGGCCCATCTCGTCGGCGAGGCGTTCGGTGTAGAGCCCCCAGCCCTCGGCGTAGGCGTTGAAGATCGTGAACTTGCGGTACTTCGGCACCTCGGTGAGCTCGCCGGCGATGGCCAGCTGGAGGTGGTGGCCGGGGATGCCCTCGTGGTACGACAGCGCCTCCAGCTCGAACCGTCCCCAGTGCGCCGGGTCGGCCGTGTTGATGTAGAACGTCCCGCCGCGGCTGCCGTCGTCCGCGGGTGGGAAGTAGTAGGCCGCGGCACCCACGTCGGTGGACTTCACCACGCAGTCCGCGACCGGCAACCGGTCGAACCACTCGGGCATGACCCCGCGCGCCTTGGCGAACGCCGTCTCGCAGGCGGCGACGATCTCGGTCGAGCTGGAGTGCCGCAGCGCGGGGTCGTCCCGAAGGGCCCGGTAGATCGACGGGAGGTCGTCGGTGCCGACCACTTCCGGTGCGAGAGAGCGGTACTCGTCCTCGAGCGAGGCGATCTGCTGCAGCCCGATCTCGTGGATCTGCTGGGCGGTGAGGGAGGTCGTCGTGTCGCGGGCCAGCAGGTGGGCATAGGTCTGCTCCCCGTCCGGGAGCCAGGACAGGCCGCACTGCTCGTCGGGTCGCATGACCGGGGTGACCTCGTCGCGCAGCACGTCACGGAAGGCCTCGAGGGCGGGACGGACGTCGGCGGCGATGACGTCGGCGAGGCGGCCGCGCCAGGCCTCGACGTCATAACCGGCAGGCGGTTCGGTCGTGGACGTGAGGAGCACGTCCTCGTCGAGCGGAGTGGCCAGCCACTGCTCGACCTGCTCGATCGAGCGTTCCACGGCGAAGGCTGCGGGAGTGCGTCCCGAGGCCACCCCCTCGCGGTGCCGCTCGGCGAAGTCCTTGATGTTCTGGCCGATCCCGCGGTACTTGGACACCATGGCGTCGGCGACGTCCGCGGTCGGCAGCGACAACCCGGCGATGGTGACACCGAGGGCGACCTGGACCCCGAAGACCGGGTCGACGCCGAACTCGGCCAGGTGCGACTCGCCCACGTCGGCGGAGGTCGTCGCGTCGAAGGCCACGACGTCGCGGGTCACCCGGTCCGGGCCGTCGAGGCCCTCGTCGGGGATGGCTTCGGCGCGCGCGGCGAACTCGCGAAGGGACGCGACCTCGGCGTCCTCAGCAGCCCGCGACCCGTCCTCGTACCGGTCGGCGAAACGGTAGTCACCCAGCATGTGCGCCCAGGTGGGCGAGGTCCGCATGCGGTAGTCGTGGAAGTCGTCCGCCAGCTGCTGCACCGAGTCCGTCATGACCCAGAACGTAGCGGGTGGTTGCCTGTCAGAGGTACTGGCCCGTCGGGCCGCTCTCACCGGGGTGTGGAGGTATGCCGTGTGCGCCGGCCATGCCCTCGGCGCCGGGTCCGCCCTCGGGCGCGTGACCGGGCGGAAGGGCTCGCCGCATCTGCTGGAGCTGTTGCTGGGCCGCCATCTGCTGGGCGAACAGCGCCGTCTGGATGCCGTGGAACAGGCCCTCGAGCCAGCCCACGAGCTGGGCCTGGGCGATGCGGAGCTCGGCGTCCGTGGGTGGTTCGTTCTCGTTGAAGGGCAAGGCGATCCGCTCGAGCTCGTCGATCAGCTCGGGAGCCAGGCCGTCCTCGAGCTCCTTGATCGAACGGCGGTGGATCTCCGCCAGCCGGGCCCTGCCGGCCTCGTCGAGCGGGGCGTTGCGCACCTCTTCGAGCAGCTGCTTGATCATCGAGCCGATGCGCATGACCTTGGCCGGCTGCTCCACGAGGTCGGCGGGGTTCGTGGGTCCATCCTCACCGTCACGGTGCGGGGCGACGCCCATGCCGTCCTGGGTCACGACCACGACGCGCTGCTGGTCGCCGTTGCCGGTCGGGTCGGTCTCGTGCTGGTCTGGCGTCTGGCTCATGCCACCCATCCTGCCCCACCCCGTCCACGGGCATCAGGGGTGTGGACGCGGGACGGCGCCATACCTAGTCGGCCCGGCGCGTCATGGCGGGAGCTCGTCTGATCGCCAGGGCGGAGAGCAGTCCTGCGAGCAGCGGCACCCCGAGCACGACGAGCAGCAGCGGTGTCCAGGGGATCGACAGGAAGGGTCCGCTCCACTGCTCCACGCCGGTGGCCGGGTCCGAGTTGTACTGCGTGGTGAGGGGATAGGTGATCGCGATGCCGGGGACCAGGCCGACGGCGATTCCGAGGATGGCGCCGATGAACCCGACCACCATGGCCTGGGAGGCGGCGAAGGCGCGCCGGGTGCGACGGGTGGCGCCGACCGCCGCGAGGGTGCCGGAGTCGGCCTGCTGCTCGGCCATCGACAGCGCCGTGGAGATGAGGGTCACGATGAGCAGCAGGAGCGCGGCGACGCCCATCATGATCCGCATGACCGTCTCGTCGTAGCGCTGGAAACCCCGCTCCACATAGACGCCGCCGCCGTCGCCGACGAGCTCGTCCAGGGCCTTCTGGGTATCGGAGCTGATGGCGCCCTCGGCGTCGCGCAGCAGGACCGACTCCTGCTGCAGCGGCCATCCCAGCCTGGTCGCGGTCTCGGTGGAGACGATGGCGCCCGACTGACCCGGCATCGAGCCGTCCGTGAGTCGGTCGGCGGGCACGCCCACGACCGGGACCGAGGTGGTCGTGCGCTCGGTGACCTGGGTCGCGGCATACGTCTGGTTGTCGAGGACGAAGGTGCCGGAGACCACGGTCAGCGCCGGCTTGGCCCCCAGGTCCTTCAGGGCAACGACCATCGCACCCTTCTGCACTGCCGAGCGCTGCGTCTCCGTGAGCCCGAACCGACGGGCGATCTCGGAGGCCGGAAGGGCGCCGATCTGTCCCCGGTCGTAGGCCTGGCTACCGAGGCGGACGCAGTTCTGGTGCTCGCCCGTGCTGCTCGGGAGGGTCAACGTCGCCGTGCACCCCTCGGGCACCACGGACACGAACTCGACGGGCTTGCCCGGTGCCGCGGTGCCCGCGTTCATCATCGGGTCCTCCTTGGGGCGCGCCACCACGAAGGGCGTCTGGACCAGGGCGGGGAACTGCTTGAGTGCGGCCGCGGCGGACAACCGCATCTCCGGGTCCGCGGTGTAGACGACTCCTTCACCGCGCAACGCCTGGGGCTGGTAGGTCGCCATCTGCTGCTTGGTGTCGCTGGCCAGCCCGATGCTGAAGGCGGTCAGCGCGACGACACCGGCCAGGATCGCCGCGACGGTCGGGGTGGAGCGGCTGCGGTGTCGCGCGGCGTCGCGAATCGCGATCCGTGGTGCCACCGGGAGCCGTGCGGCGAGCCTGCCGAAGGCGACCAGGATCGCGGGGACAAGGAGCAGGGTGCCGAGCACCAGGCCGACGGCGCCGATGGCCACACGGAAGTCGCCACCGCCCCGGAGCTGCGCCGCGGACAGGACGACCGCGCCCCCGATGACGGCGAGAACCAGGCCGACGACGGGAACCACCTTGTTGAGCCTCGGCGACACGCTCTGGCCGCGCATCACGCCGATGATGTCGAGGCGACCCAGGCGCATCGAAGGCAGCAGCGCCGCGATGATCGCGCTGAGGACGGCGCACGGCACGAGGATCGCGAACGCTGCCCAGGGGAGGTCGAGGCGGATCGCTGCGAACGAGCTCTCGGGGTGCGCTCGGACCCACCACCACAGGCCGACGGTCACTGCGGCAATCCCCAGGAGGACGCCGCCCAGTGCCGAGATCACACCGAGGACCAGTGCCTGCGCGAGCACGGTGCGGCGCAGCTGTCGTGTCTCAGCGCCGTTGGTCGCCGCCAGGGCGAGGGTCCGGCGCTGTCGGGCGGCGCTCACCGCGAAGGCCGGGCCGACGAGGAGCGTGGTGAGGATGAAGAGCATCACCCCGCCGATCACGGCGATCATCCGACTGGTGTCCTGGGTGAAGTCGTTCTGGGAGCGCAGCTCGACGGGCAACGAGCTCTCCGGCGGGGGGTTCTCGAGCACCGCACGGCTGTACACGGTCAGGCCGTAGGCGTTGAGCCGCTGGATCTCCTCCCAGCTCACCGGTCCACCGCCCACCAGCACCCAGGACCCAGCTGCCCCCATTCCACTCGCGTCGGCGGCGGCACCGTCCGGCATYGAGGGCACCACGAAGTCGGGCATACCGCCCCACTCGAGCAGGGCCGTGGCGGTGCCGACGACCTTCACCGATCGTTCGGTTCCGCCGGCTGACAGCGTCACCGTGCCGGAGCGCGGCAGTCCCTTGCGCTCGCCGGCGGGGGTGATGACGATCTCGTCCGGATCGGCCCCCCACGAACCGGAGGCGAGCCGCGCCTTGTCGCCGAGGTCCGCCACCCGCGGGTCGGCGACGAGCCCCGTGACACGCACCCGGCGGTCTCCGACGACGAGTCGCATCTGCGTCTCCCCCACAGCGACTGCAGTCGCCCCACCCGCGAGCCGACCGATCGCGGCCGCGTTGTCGGTCGACGACCCGCTCGCCACGAAACCGGGGATCGTGGTGGCCGGGTTGTCGCCGCCCCATCCGCTGCCACCGCGGTTCGGGTCGGGGGTCTGCTGGATCTTCCCGATCTGGGGGCCTTGGACGAGCGCCTGGCCCGTACCCATCCGGGCCGTCACGAGATCGGCTCCGTCGGCCTGCTCCGTGGCGCCCAGGGTCGCGCCGCCGGCCAGCAACCCCACGGGGATGGCGACCATGAGGAAGACGAGGATCGACCGACCCTTGTGGCGACGCAGGTCGCGCCTGGCCATGCGCAGGGCGATCCGCCACGAGGCACGCCACCGGGCGGGGCGCGAGCCCGAGCGGTCGGCACGGCCGGAACCACCCGGCATACCCACGGGTGCCTCCTGCTCCAGGAGTGTCGTCATGGCCGGCCTCAGGCGGTGGGCTCGAGGAGCGTCTCGGCCGTCTCTGGCGATCCGGTGCTGTCGACGACCACGCCATCACGCAGGAACACCACCCGGTCGGCCCAGGCCGCGTGCCGCGCCTCGTGGGTGACGAGGAGCCCGGCAGCACCGGCGTCGCAGCGTTCGCGCAGGACCCGCAGCACGCCCTCCCCGGTGTGCGAGTCGAGGGCGCCGGTGGGTTCGTCGGCGAGAACCAGGCGACGGTCACCGACCAGTGCGCGGGCGATCGCCACCCGCTGCTGCTGGCCGCCGGACATCTTGTCCGGATAACGGTCCGCGAGCTCCTGCACCCCCACCATCGTCAGCGCGTCGACAGCCCTGCGGCGCGCCCTGCCGACGCGCTGGCCGTCGAGCTCGAGGGGGAGGGCGACGTTCTCGACCGCGGTCAGGGACGGGATCAGGTTGAAGTCCTGGAAGACGAACCCGACCCGTCGACGCCGCAGCCGTGCGAGGGCGTCGGCCTTGAGGCTCCCGATGCTCTGGCCCTCGATGATCACCTGTCCGCTGGTGGCCGCGTCGAGTCCGCCCGCGAGGTTGAGCAGCGTGGACTTGCCGGAGCCGCTCGGGCCCATGACGGCGACGAGCTCTCCGGCGCGGACGTCGAGGCTGACGCCGGCCAGGGCGCGGACCGCCGTGCTGTCGGTGCCGTGGACGCGGGTGACGTTGTCCAGGCGCAGGATCACGTCGGTGCTCGGTGACGAGCTGGGTGCGCTTCTCATCGTTGTTCCCCCCTGAGTGCTGAGCTGATGCTGTGACCGGCGGTGTCCGTGGTGCTGCTACCGGTGCTGCTAAGGGTGCTGCTGTCCGTGCTGGTGGCTGTGGTGTCGGTGCCGTGGTGACGCCCCTCCTCCACTGCTCCGGGTATGCCGCGCGGGCGTCCGAGGGCGGGTCGCCTCGCGCACCAGCCGGGCCTCGACGTGGTCGAGCCAGCGGACCTCGGCCTCGCCGGCGTAGATGAGGTTCTCCAGGACGAGGAGCCAGGCGAGGTCCACCTGGCCGTCGCCGTCCGCCGCCGACTCGTGGTGTGTGGTGGCCCGCTGCTTCAGGCGGGTCAGGTCCTGGAGGTGGCGCAGGGTGGCGGTCCGCTGGGTCTGCACCACCCGGTTGACGTCGACGCCGTCGACCGTGACGGCCAGGGCCAGCTTGATGACCAGCTCGTCGCGGGGGGTGGTCTCCCGGCTCACGGGGGACGTCCACCACCTGACGACCTCGGCCCGCCCGGTGCGGGTGAGGCGGTAGGAGATCCGCCCCTCGGCGTCCTCCCCGATCGCCTCGACGAGCCCGTCGCGCTCGAGCCGCGCCAGCGTCGTGTAGACCTGCCCGACGTTGAGCGGCCAGGTCCCCCCGGTCCTCGCCTCGAACTCGGCACGCAGCTGCGCGCCATACATCGGCTCGGTCGCCAGCAGGGCCAGGAGCCCTTGTTTGACCGACATCCGCCCCACCGTCCCCGTTCTGGTGTCCCCTACCTACCCAGTATCACGCTTGGTAGGGGAGATGTATACCGAGTATGTAGGGGGATCGTCAAGCATCCTGAGCCCGCCGCGGGGGCGTGCGTCAGTGGGCCAGCAGGACGGCGGCCAGGGCGAGGGCGCCGGGGACCGCCTGGACGAACAGGATCCTGCGACTGGCCGTGGCCGCGCCGTAGGCGCCGGCGACGATCACGCACAGCAGGAAGAAGACCTGGAACGCGAAGCGCAGGTGGTCGGGGCCGACGATGCCCCAGACCAGCCCAGCAGCCAGGAAGCCGTTGTAGAGCCCCTGGTTCCCGGCGAGGACCTTGGTCTGCTCGGCGAACTCCGGCGTCAGGCCGAAGGCGGCCCGGCCCCGAGGAGTCGTCCAGAGCGCCATCTCGAGCACGACGATGTAGACGTGGATCAGGGCGACGAGGGCGACCAGCACCGTGGCGACTGCGTTCATGGCCTCAGGGTGGCAGACGCGGGCGGGGCACGTGCCCGACTCGCTGGGTCACGTGGTTCGAGAGCTGGCCTCAGGCGGTCAGCAGGATCTTCCCGATGTGCCCGCTGGCCTCGAGCTCGCGATGCGCGTCCGCTGCCTCCGTCAGGGGGTAGCGGCTGTGGATGACGGGCTTGACGCGACCGGCCGCCACGAGCGGCCAGACGTGCTCGCGCACCGCCGCGACGATGGTGGCCTTCTCGTGGGCAGGGCGGGCCCGCAGGGAGGTGGCGATGACGGCGGCTCGCTTGCGCAGCAGCAGCCCGAGGTCGAGCTCCGCCTTCGCGCCACCCTGCAAGCCGATCACGACCAGGCGTCCGTTGGGGGCCAGCGCGTCGACGTTGCGGGCGAGGTACTTCGCTCCCATGTTGTCGAGGATGACGTCGGCCCCGGCCCCGGCGGTCGCGGCGCGCAGCTCTTCGACGAAGTCCTGCTCTCGGTAGTTGACGAGGATGTCGGCGCCCAGCTGGCGACACACCTCGAGCTTGTCCGCCGACCCGGCCGTGACGGCGACGCGCGCTCCCACCTCACGGGCCAGCTGGATCGCCATCGTCCCGATGCCCGACGATCCACCATGAACCAGAAAGGTCTGTCCCGGAAGGAGATTCGCCGTCATGAACACGTTGGACCACACCGTGCTGACCACCTCGGGCAGGGCGGCCGCGTCCACGAGCGAGACACCGGTCGGGACCGGCAGGAGCTGTTCGGCGGCCACGCACACCAGCTCGGCATAGCCACCACCCGACAGCAGCGCACAGACCTCGTCGCCGACGTGCCAGCCGTCGACCCCGTCGCCGACCTCGTCCACCGTGCCGCTGACCTCGAGCCCGGGATAGTCCGGCGCCCCGGGTGGGGGTGGGTAGAAGCCCATCCGCTGCATGACGTCGGCCCGGTTGACTCCGGCCGCCACCACGCGGACCCGGACCTCGCCGGGAGCGGGGTGCGGGTCGGGGACCTCGGTCTGCACGAGCGCCGAGGCGTCGCCGGGCTGCGGGATGGTGATCGCCTTCACGGGTCGAGCCTATGGCGCGCCGACTCGAGGTCAGCGGTGGTGTCGACGTCCAGTGCCGCACCCTCAGGAAGGGTCACCACGAGGGTGCGCAGCGCGTCGAGCAGCCGCATCAGCGGCGTGCCCGCCGGCGGGTCCGGCAGCGCGTCGCGCAGTGCAGCCGCCCGGTATGCCGCGAGCAGCGGCTGCAGTCGGCCGTCACCGTCCCTGCCGAGGACCGCTTCGACGTCGGGGGACGCCGCGAGGCGGGAGGCGAGGCTGGGAGCCGGGCCCGCGGCATACGGCATGTCACCGCCGAGGACGACGACGAGGGGCCGCTCGACGTGGGCCAGGCCAGCCGCGATCGCGGCGACCGGGCCACCCCCTGGAGGGGACTCGCGGCACCAGGCCGCCGGTCGTCGGGTGGGGCGCGGTTCGCCGACGCAGATGACCGCCCACTCGGACGGCAGGCCGTCGAGGACGTGGTCGAGCACCGGGCTCCCGGCCAGGTCGGCGCGGGTCTTGTCGCCCCCGAAGCGCCGCCCCTCGCCCCCGCAGAGCACGACCGCCGTCACGAGGGCACCCACCGGTGCGGTGGGGACGAAGGCCGAGGTCACAGGCCCATTGTGGGGGGTCCGGGAGGGCGCTGTGGGGGTTCCGATGCGCGCGGGTCCGGTCTAGGTTGGCGAGATTCGACGATCTCGAAGGGAAGAGGATCATGACGCTCGAAAGACGCACATTTCTGAAGGGGAGCGCTGCGGTCGCGGGAGGGGCGGCGTTGGCCGGCCCGTTCGCCGGTCTGATCGCGGGTCCCGCATCGGCCATCGGTGCGGCGCCTTTCCGTGGCCTGCGTGCCACGCCTGACCTGCGTGACGGCAAGGTGCGGTTGCACCTCCCGGAGGGGTTCAGCTACCGCTCCTTCCACGACACCCAAGCGGTGCCGCCGCCCCTCGTGGACGGCAAGCCCATGCCGGGACGCCACGACGGCATGGGTGCCTTCGAGGGCCCCGACGGCGCCGTCACCCTCATCCGCAACCACGAGGTCGCGGGCACCGGAACGCCTTTCGGCGCCGTGGGCTCGTGGACCTACGACACCGGCGCCCGAGGCGGGTGCATCCACGTCGACGTGACCGGCGAGGGTGAGGTCCTGGGGGAGTTCACCGCCATCAACGGGACCGCGAACAACTGCTCCGGTGGGCAGATGCCGTGGGGTGCCTGGGTGACCTGCGAGGAGACGGTCAACGGCCCCGACGTCGGGCCGGACTTCACCGGGGCGTCCAATGTCCCGTTCACCAAGAAGCACGGCTACGTCTTCGAGGTCCCCGTCACGGGCCGCTCGGCGGCGATGCCGATCACGAGGGCAGGTCGGTTCTCCCACGAGGCGGTGTCCTTCGATCCGCGCGAGGGACGGCTCTACCTCACCGAGGACAACTTCGCCTTCCCGTCCGGCTTCTACCGGTACACCCCGGGAACCAACCCGATGGAGAGCGGCCACCTCGACAACGACGGCCACCTGCAGATGCTCGCCGTCAAGGGTCAGCCGAACGCCCACCTCGAGGCACACCAGGACAAGGGAGCGGTCTACGACGTCGAGTGGGTGGACATCGCCGACCCCGACCCGACCTTCCCCTACACGCCGGGCCAGCCGGCGCCGACGAAGAACGACGACGCACTGGTCCACGTCAGCAACCAGGGTCGAGCGCTCGGCGCGGCAGGCTTCTCCCGGCTCGAGGGCCAGATCTACGACAACGGAGTCGTCTACTTCACCTCGACGCAGGGCGGTGGCGACGCCGAGACCGGGCCCGAGCTCATCGCCGGGTACGGCAACGGCTTCGGCCAGGTGTGGGCCTACGACACCCGCTCCGAGAAGCTGCGGCTCGTCTACCAGTCGCCCGGCAAGGAGACGTTCGACTTCCCGGACAACATCACCGTGAGCAACCGCGGCACGCTCGTCGTGTGCGAGGACCACGACGTGGACAACTACATCCGTGGACTGAACAAGGGCGGCCAGCTCTGGGACATCGCACTCAACCGAGCAGCCAACGCCAACGGCACGCCGAGGTTCGACGACGAGTTCGCGGGGTCGACGTTCAGCCCAGACAAGTCGACCTTGTTCGTCAACATCCAGGCCAGCGCCGGACTGAGCTTCGCGATCTGGGGGCCCTGGCACACGATCGGCGTCTGACCCGCCCCCCGTCAGCCGGCTGCGGTCGGCTGGCGGGGCGGGCATGTAGAGGTGGCGAGGTACTCGAAGTGCCACCACTCGTTGTCATAGGTGCGACAGATGCCGTATGCCGCGCCGTGCGTCTGGAGCCACGTCGCCGCCGCCTGCGGGTGCACGTCGACCGCATAACCCTTGACGTGCGCCGACTTGGCCGGGGCGAGTACCCACTTGGCAGCCTCCCCGCGTGAGCCGTACTTCGTCACGGCCCGGTCGAACAGGATCTGCTGCCACTCGGCGCTGCGCCAGGCCGACCTGATCTCGGGAGCCAGCCCGTCAGCGCGCGCGTCGGCGAAGGCACGGGTGAAGGCGGCTGCGGCTGCGGCCTGCATGTTCGTGGTGCCCGGGATCGGAGCGGACAGTGCCAGGCTCGTCGTCGGCGCGGGGATCCGGTCGGTGACGACTGGCGCAAAGCCTTTGCCAGCAGCGGTTTTCGGTTTCCCCGTCTTCGTCTTCGCCTTCGACGCGGCGAGCGCCGCCCCCCGGTCGGCCTCGCTGGTGGCTGACGCCTGCGGCCCCGCGGCAGCCGAGGAGTCGTCGTGCCACGCGGCATACCCGGCTGCTCCGCCGAGCCCGACCAGGACGGCGGTCACGACGAGGGTGCGGCGCAGCCGTTGGCGCCGTCGCCGACCAGCCGACACGTGCGTCGTCGTCATGGACTCACCCCCTCTGCTGCGGCCCTCTGGAGTCTGGCAGGCCGGGGGTGGATGTCAGCGGACGCCGCCGATTCGCGCGGACAGCGTGGCGGCGGCGCGGGACACGGCGGCGACCAGCCGACTGCGTTCCGTGTCGTCGACCCCGTCGCGGGGGAAGGTCAGCGCGACGCCGGCGACCGGGTGCCCGGTGTGGTCGAGGACCGCCTGCGCCACCGACGAGAGCCCCACGCTGACCGAGTCGTCCTCGAGCGCGTAGCCGCGGGTGCGGACCTCGGTCAGCTCACGCCGCAGCTCGCTGACCGTGGTGGGGCCGTGGCCGTCGCGCTGCACCAGGGTGTCGCGGTGTGGGAACAGGGCCCGCACCTGGGCCGCCGGCAGCTGGGCGAGCATCGCGAGGCCGCTGGCGGTGAGCGTCGCGGGCAGCCGCACCCCGACGTCGGTGACGAGAAGGGGACGGCCGGGGGCGCGTTCCTCGATGACATAGAGGACGTCGCGGCCGTGCAGCACCGCGAGGTGGGCGTTGTGCGTCGTGGTGTCGACGAGGCGGCCGAGCAACGGCCGGGCGATCCGCTGCAGGGGCGCCTGTCGCTGGTACGCAGAGCCCAGCTCGAACGCCGCGACACCCAGGCCGTAGCGCCGCTCCTCCTCCAGGTGGGTGACGAAACCGTGGTCTCGAAGCACTGCGAGCAGGTGGTACGTCGTCGAGCGCGGCAGCCCCAGCTCGCGCGCGATCGACCCCGCCGGAAGCGGTTCGGTGTGCCGTGCGAGGAGGGTCAGCAGCTGGAGCGTGTGCGCAGCGGCGGGTGCGTTGGCCACGCCACCAGTGTCTCAGGTGTCAGACATCCTCGGACGCGACGCGCGAACCACGACCGGGTGTGCCGCGAGCGCAGGGCGCGCACGCGGCATACCCGGTCGTGGTCGTGAGGGGTGAGACGCGCGGTCAGGCGCGGGTGGCCAGGACCCCGTCCTCGTCGGCGAAGAGTCGCTGGCCGGGGACGAAGTCGACCCCGCCGAAGCTGACGACCACGTCGYGTTCGCCGACCCCGTCCTTGGCGCTCTTGCGCGGGTTCGACCCCAGGGCGAGGACGCCGAGCGGGAGCTCGCGCAGCGCCACCACGTCGCGGACCGCGCCGTGGATGACCACGCCCGCCCAACCGTTGGCGACCGCGCTCGCAGCGATGAGGTCTCCCATCAGCGCCGACTCCAGCGAACCGCCACCGTCGACCACGAGCACCCGGCCGGAGCCGTCCTCGGTGAGCGTGGACTTCACGATCGCGTTGTCGCGGTGACATCGGATCGTCGTGATGACGCCCTCGAAGGAGGAGTGGGCACCGTAGTGACGGAACTGCACCGAGCAGGACTGGAGGTCGTCACCATGTTCGTCGTAGAGGTCGGCGGTGGACACCGAGGCCATCAGTCCCTGGCCGCCTTGACCGCCAGGACCGGGGCCTCCGCCTCGAGCAGCACGGTCTGGGCGGCACTGCCCATGATGAGCTTGCCGACCGGCGACCGGCGCCGAAGCCCGATGACGATGAGCTCGGCGTTCGTCTCCTCCGCGACACGCAGCAGCTGGTCGGCCGGGTCCCGGGCCTCTACGGACTGGGCAACCTCGTGCTCCACCCCGGACTCCTCGAGCTGGGCCTTCACGGCATCCCAGTCCGAGGACGACGCGAACCTCGAGTCGACCAGGGCGTCTCCCCGGCTGACGTTGAGGACGACCAGCCGGGCACCGCGCAGCCTGGCTTCCTCGATCGCTCGGTCGAGGGCTGCGTGACCCTCCGGACGGGGGACGAACCCCACGACGATGGCCATGACTACTGCCCTTCCTGGTTGGCGTGCTGGTGGCCGAGCGGGGACACGTCCTGGATGCCGCTGTCGCCGCCACCGCGGCGTGACCGCACGCGATCGATGACCACGGGGACCACGAGCAGGAGGACGACGATGACGTAGACGATCTTGGAGAAGGGCGTGTTGACCAGACCGGACAGCTCGCCGTCGCTGATCTGCAGTGCCCGTCGCAGCTGCTCCTCAGCCACCGGGCCGAGGATGATCGCGATGATGGCCGGGACGACCGGCAGGCCGAAGCGGCGCATGAAGAACCCGAGACCGCCGATGATGAGCAGCAGCCACAGGTCGAACGTCGAGGTGTTGGCGGCATAGGCTCCGATGCTGGCGAAGAAGAGGATGCCGGCGTAGAGGTAGGGGCGCGGGATGTTGAGCAGCCGCGCCCAGATGGTCGCGAGGGGCAGGTTCAGGGCCAGCAGGATCACGTTGCCGATGAACAGCGAGGCGATCAGGCCCCACACCAGCTCCGACTGGTCGTCGAGCAGGCGCGGTCCGGGCTGGATGCCATAGGACTGGAACGCACCGAGCATCACCGCCGCGGTCGCGGTGGTGGGGATGCCGAGGGTCAGCAGTGGCACCAGGCCACCGGCGGCCGAGGCGTTGTTGGTGGCCTCGGGCCCGGCCACACCCTCGATGGCCCCGTGACCGAACTCCTCGGGGTGCTTGGTGAGCTTCTTCTCCATCGCGTACGACAGGAAGGTCGGGATCTCCGCTCCACCCGCAGGGATGGCACCGAAGGGAAAACCGATCACGGTGCCGCGCAACCAGGGCTTCCACGAGCGCCGCCAGTCCTCGCGGTTCATCCGGGCGCCGTCGACGTGGATGATCTCGGCGGGGTTGCGGCGCAGGTGCGCGGCGATCCAGAGCGCCTCGCCGACCGCGAAGAGGCCGACGGCGACCACGACGACGTCGATGCCGTCGGCGAGCTGGGGGATGCCGAGGGTCAGCCGCTGCTGGCCGGAGGTCGGGTCGATGCCGACGGTCCCGATGAGCAGTCCGATGCCGAGTGAGGCGAGGCCACGGATCTTCGACGACCCCAGCACCGTGGTCACGGCGATGAAGGCCAACATCATGATGGCGAAGTAGTCGGGTGAACCGAGCTGGATCGCGAGCTTGACGATCTGGGGAGCGACGAGGGCGAGGGCCAGGGTGCCGATGGTGCCCGCGATGAAGGATCCGATCGCCGCCGTGGCCAGGGCAGCTGCGCCCCTGCCCTTCTTGGCCATCAGGTTGCCCTCGATCGCTGTGATGACCGACGCGCTCTCGCCTGGCGTGTTGAGCAGGATCGACGTCGTCGACCCGCCGTACATGCCGCCGTAGTAGATGCCCGCGAACATGATGAACGCCTGAGTGGGCTCGAGCGTGAACGTCAGCGGCAGAAGCAGGGCGATGGTCATCGCCGGGCCGATGCCGGGGAGCACGCCGATGGCGGTGCCGAGGACCACGCCGATGACGGCGTAGAGGAGGTTCGTCGGCGTCAGCGCGGTGCCGAAGCCGTCGATGAGGGCGTTGATTCCGTCCATCAGAGGATTCCCTTGAGCAGCCCGACCGGGAGCTTGATGCCCAGGCCGAGGAAGAACAGGTACCAGGACCCCACCGAGAGCACGATCGAGATCAGCGCCATGCGGACGTAGTGCCGCGCACCGAGGGCGTAGGTGGTCCCGAAGAACAGGATCGCCCCCGAGATCGGCCAGCCGAGCGGGTCGATGAGCAGCGCGTTGGCGGCGAACGAGCCCACGAGCAGGCCGATCGTGCGCCAGTCGCTGCCGTGGCTGAGGTCGACGTCCTCGCCACCCTCGGCCTCACCCCGCCCACCACGGACCAGGTCCACGGTGAGCAGGGCAGCCATCAGGATGAGCAGCAGCCCGACAGCGATCGGAACGGTGCGGGCATTGACGGGACCACGAGACGCGGTGTCGGTCACCCCGAGCGCGTCGACGATCGCCCAGGCGCCGAGGCCCAGCAGGAGGAGGGCCACTCCGTACTCGGAGCGGCCCCCCTTCTCTGCCGCAGTCGGACTGCTGGACATCAGGCCAGTCCCAGTTCCTTGAGAACGCCGGCGACGCTGTCGTTCTGCGCGGTCAGGAAGGTCTTGAACTCGTCACCGGTCTGGAAGGAGTCCGTCCAACCCTGGTCGGCCAAGGTCTTCTTCCACTGGTCGGTGCCGTGCATCTTGGTCAGCAGGTCGACGTACTCCTTGGTCTTGGCGTCGCTGAGCCCGGGGGGACCCACGATGCCGCGCCAGTTGGTGAACTCCATGTCGACACCGAGGCTCTTGAGGGTGGGAGCGTCCACGCCCTCCACGGGCTTGGCGCTGGTGACGGCAAGGATCTTCACGTCGCCGGACTTCGCCTGCTCGGCGACCTCGCCGATGCCGGTCGCCGCGAAGGCGACCTTCTTGCCGAGGACCCCGGTGAGCAGCTCGCCGCCACCGTCGTACGCCACGTAGTTGACGTCCTTCGGGGTGATGCCCACGGCCTTGGCGAGGAGCATCGGGGTCAGGTGGTCGGGGCCACCGGCGTTGGAGGCACCACCGACGGGGACCTTGCCCGGGTTGGCCTTCCACGCCGCGACGAGCTTGTCGAGGGTGTCGTAGGGGGAGCCCTTCGGCACGACGATCGCCTCGGACTCCTCGATCAGCTTGGCGATCGGGACGGTGTCGTTGAGCGTGGCCTTCGACTTGTTCGTGTAGACGGCGCCCACGACCCCGAGCCCCATCTGCATGAGGATGTCGTCGTGGCCCTTCTCGTTGACGAGGCGCTGCAGACCGACGGTGCCGCCGGCGCCTGCCGAGTTGAAGACCTCGATCGTCTCGCTGAGCTTGGCATCCTGCATGGCCTTGGCCGCGAGGCGGGCGGTGGTGTCGTAGCCGCTGCCGGGGGAGTTCGGCACGAGGATGCGCAGGCCCTTGACGGGGCCAGAGGAGCTGCTCGTCTCGGTTGACGAGTCGTCGCCGCTCACGCCACAGGCGCTCAGGGCGAGACCGGCGACCGTGGCGGCTGCCACGACCTTGAGGGGGGTCCGTACTTGCACGGGAGACTCCTTTGTCTGAGGGGGTTCGAAGCACACCGTGCCCGGCCTCGATCGCGGTGTCACGGTTAGGTGCGCAAACTCTGTTTTGTCCTTTGTGCTCACGCGGTGCTGGTCGGACGCAGGCAGCCCAGACACAATCGAGCCGTGGACGATCGATGGCGCGCGTGGCTGGCCCGACGGCGCTGGCCCTGGCGGCGGCGCTGGACGCTCGCCAGCCGCATGCTGGCGATGCAGCTGGCCATCGTGTGCGTCGTCCTCGTCGGAGTGGCCGCGGTCTCCCTGGCCCAGTCCGACGCCCGCGCCCGCGAGACCGAGGGAAGCCGGGCCCTTGCCGTCGCGGAACGCCTGGCTGTCACCGCTGGAGTGCGGGAGGCCGCGGCATCGGGCGGTGAGGACTTCCTGGGCCAGGCCCAGTCGGTGGTCGAGTCGGGGCGCACCTTCTCGAGCTCGACCACGGTGCTGCTCGCGCTCAGGGACCGGCGGGTCATTGCCTCCAGCGACGCGCTTCCGCGGAGGGCCATGTACCTGCAGCCGACCGACGCCTTCGAGGGGCGGTCGTGGGTCGGTGCGCAGGAGGGCACGGGAGCGGCACTCGCGATGGCCCCGATCATCAACGTCGACACCCGTGAGACCGACGGTGTGGTGGCGGTCGTCCGCGCCTATCCCTCGATCCTCGACAACTTCGAGACCGCCCTGCCCAACCTGCTGACCTACCTGGGGATCGCGAGCCTGCTCGGGGTGGTGGGTTCGCTGCTCCTCGCCGGGCGCGTGAAGCGCCAGACCCTGGGGCTCGAACCACGCGAGATCGCCGGACTGGTGGAGCAGCGCGAAGCCCTCCTGCACGGCATCAAGGAAGGCGTGCTCGCGGTCGACCTCGACCACCGCATCACCATGGTCAACGACGAAGCGGCGCACCTGCTCGGCATACCCCTCACGTCCGGGGGGCGGACCCTCGCGGAGGTGGACGGCACGGGGCGGGCCGACCAGATCTTCGACGACGGGACCGAGCTCACCGACCATGTCATGCCAGTCCGTGGCAGGGTGCTCACCGTGAACCGGATGCCGGTCACCAGCCGCGGCAGGCACATCGGCTGGGTGGCCACGATGCGCGACCGCACCGAGATGCTCGAGCTCCAGCGCGAGCTCGACCTGACCAAGAGCACCACCGACACGTTGCGGGCGCAGGCCCACGAGTTCAGCAACCGGATGCACGTCGTGAGTGGTCTGATCGCGCTGGAGGAGTTCGACGGGGTGCGCAGCTACATCCGGCAGATCACCGACGACTCGAGCACCCTGACGACCAATGTCGCTGCGCACGTGCAGGATCCGGCGGTTGCCGCCCTGCTCATCGCCAAGGCCAGCCAGGCGACGGAGCGCGGCGTCGAGCTGGTCGTCGACGCCACCAGCAACGTGCCCCCTCTCGACGACGCGCTGGCGGCGGACGTCAACACCGTGATGGGCAACCTCATCGACAACGCCTTCGACGCGGCCGCCGGTGGTGGCGCCGATCCCGTTGTGCAAGTGACTCTTTCGCACTCCGGCGACGCGATGACCGTGACCGTGCGCGACAGTGGCCCGGGCATCGACTCCACGATCGGTGAGCTGGTCTTCACCCGGGGGTTCAGCACGAAGTCCACGACGACGGCGCAGGAGCGTGGCATCGGACTGGCGATCGTGCGGCTCATCTGTCGCAATCGCGGCGGGGACATCATCGTCACCAACGACGAGGGCGCGGTCTTCGTCGCCACGCTGCCCGTGCTGGTGCACCAGGAGGCATCGTGATCAGGGTGCTGGTCGTCGACGACGACTTCATGGTGGCGCGGCTGCACTCCAGCGTCGTGGCGAGGCAGCCGGGCTTCGAGGTCGCGGGCATTGCCAGCACGGGCACCGACGCCCTCCGGGCGGTCGAGGTGACCCGGCCCGACCTGGTCCTGCTCGACATCTACCTCCCCGACATGACCGGGCTGGAGGTGCTGGCACGCCTGCGCGAGGGGAGCGGCGAGGACGTCGACGTCATCGTGATCAGTGCCGCGCGCGACCTCGACACCTTGCGAACCGCCTTGCGTGGCGGGGTTTTCCAGTACCTCGTCAAACCGTTCGAGATCGAGTCCCTCCAGCAACGACTCGGTGAGTATGCCGTGCACCGGGCTGAGCTCGCCGAGCTCACCGAGGCGGGTCAGGACGACGTCGACCGGGTGTTCCGGGCGAGCGGGGCCCGCTTGGTGGGAGGCTCACCCAAGGGCATCAGCCCGGAGACGACGGACCTGGTGCGCCAGGCCCTCGAGGCGGCCGACGAGGACGGGCTGTCGGCGACGGAGTGTGCCGAGTCGACGGGCCTGTCCCGCAGCAGCACCCGGCGCTACCTCGAGCACCTCGTGTCGGTCGGCACGGCCGAGATGCGTCCGAGGTACGGCGCGGCCGGGAGGCCCGAGCGTCGCTACCGGCTTCGCTGACGCCGTGGATCGGGCCGCCGGCGTTCAGCCGGACTGCTCGAGCCGGTCGGAGATGGCGCTGAGCGCGGTGTCGCGCGCCGCGAGCACGTGCGCCTCGGCAACGGCGTGGGCGCGGACGGGGTCTCGGGCCACCAGGGCCTCGAGGATGTCCTGGTGCTCGCGCAGGGCAGTGGTCCGGCGTTCCTGGGACTGGTTGGTGAACGCGCGGTAGCGCGCCATCTGCCCGTCGACCTGCCCGTGCAGGCGAGAGGCCCACTCGTGCCCTGCGATCGCGCCGATGGCCAGGTGGAAGTCGTGTCCCGCGTTCATCGCATCGCTGGGCAGGTCGACGAGCTTCTCGTTGCGGTCCACCAGTCGACGCAACGTGGTTGCGCCCTCGTCGTCGAGGCGGGTCGCGGCCTCGGCGGCCATCAGGCCCTCCAGCGCGGCGCGCACCGAGTAGAGCTCCTCGATCTCGCGCGCGCTCAACAGCCGGACCACCATGCCGCCGGTGGGCAGCTGGTCGAGCAGGTCCTCGGCGAGCAGCAACCGCAGCGCCTCGCGCAGGGGCGTGCGACTCACCTGCATCCGGCTGGCCAGCTCTGGCTCGTAGAGCCGCTCTCCGGGCCTGAGCTCGAGGTCGAGGATCTGGCGGCGCAGCTCGCTGTAGACGAGCTGTCCGCCGGACGCCCGGCGTGGACGATCCACCATCTGGTCTCTCCCATCTTGCACACTTGTATACAAGTATGCTTTCCTTCACCCAGTCTCGCACAGTCCCACCAAGGAGCACCACGTGACCCAGCCCGAGCCCGCCGGAGGCGCTGCCCCTCGAGGGGCCATCTTCGCGGCCACGGACCTCGCTGACTTCGCGACCCGCCTCCTGCACGCCGACGGAGTGCCCGACACCGACGCCGCGCTCCTGGCCGACTCCCTCGTCACCGCAGAGCTGTGGGGCCACGCCTCGCACGGGATGCTCCGACTGCCCTGGTACCTCACCCGGCTGCGCAGCGGAGCGATGGAGGCGGTCACCGCCCCGGACGTGGCGCGGGACAGTGGCGCCGTGGTCGTGCTCGACGGACGGCACGGCATCGGCCAGGTCATCACGCAGCGGGCGGTCGACCTGGGGATCGAGCTCGCCCGGGAGCACGGCATCAGCGGGGTCGCGGTCCGCAACTCCGGACACTTCGGCACGGCGGCGTACTTCACCCGACAGGCGGCCGAGGCCGGCTGTGTGGCCCTGCTGGTCACGAACGCCAGCCCCGCGATGGCGCCCTGGGGCGGGACCGCGAAGAGCATCGGCACGAACCCCTGGTCCATCGCCGCCCCCGCAGGTCGTCATGGCGTGGTCGTCATGGACCTGGCCAACACGGCTGTCGCCCGCGGCAAGGTCTACCTGGCTGCCGAGCGTGGCGAGGAGATTCCCCAGGGCTGGGCCGCCGACAGCGATGGCGCGCCCACGACCGACCCTGCGGCGGCGATCGCGGGCCTGATCCTGCCGATGGCCGGCCCCAAGGGCTACGTCATCTCGTTCATGATGGACGTGCTGGCGGGGGTGCTCACGGGCAGCGCGTTCGGCGACGGCGTCGCGGGTCCCTACGACCCGGAGCGGCGCAGCGGCGCCGGGCACCTCCTCATCACCATCGACGTGGCCGCGGTGTCCGACCCGGACGAGTTCTCGGCCCGCATCGAGGCGTTGGTCGACCAGACCCGCGGTGGCGCCCTCGCGACGTGGGCGGACGAGATCCTCGTCCCCGGTGAGCTCGAGGACCGCAGCCGGCGCCGGCTGTCCGCCGACGGCATACCCCTGGCCGATGCCACGACCGAAGCGCTCGCCGCGCTCGGGCGGGAGGCGGGCATCGCCCTCCCCGCCCCACTCGCCGCCAACCCGAGCGCCCCTGACGGACCGGAGGTCCCCGCATGATCGCCCTCGTCGTCTCTCTCGCCGTCGTCCCGGGGAGGCTCGACGAGTTCGTCGCCGCCATCGCCGCGAACGCCGAGCGCTCCTTCGCCGACGAGCCGGGGTGTCTCTACTTCGACGTGACCCAGGACGTCACCGACGACCACCACTTCGTGTTCTACGAGGTCTACGCCGACGACGACGCAGTGGCCGCCCACCGCGCGACTCCGCACTTCGCGGACTGGCGCACGGCCGCGAGCCGGTGCGTGGTGCCGGGCAGCCAGGTGAACACCCTCGCCACGCGACGGTTCCACCACGACGGGAGCGAGCGGTGAGGATCCTCGTCCTGCCGGGGGACGGCATCGGCCCCGAGATCACCCAGGCGACCGTCGAGGTCCTGCTCGCCCTCGATCGCCGGCTGGGTCTGGGGCTCGAGCTGGAGCACCGTGACATCGGACTGGCCTCGCTGGCGTCGGTCGGCACGACCCTGCCGGGCGACGTCCTGCAGCGGGTGACCGAGGTCGACGGCACCGTCCTCGGACCGGTCTCGCACTACGACTACCCGGGGCGGGAGCAGGGTGGCATCAACCCCAGCGCGGAGCTGCGGACCCGCTTCGCGCTGTACGCCAACATCCGTCCGTGCCGGTCGGTCGACGGCCTGAGCGTGCTCCGCACCCCGATGGACCTGGTCATCGTGCGGGAGAACACCGAGGGCTTCTACTCCGACCGCAGCATGTATGCCGGTAGCGGTGAGTTCATGCCCGACGAGGACTCCGCGTTCTCGATCCGCAAGATCACCGCCCCAGCCTCGCGACGCGTGGCTCGCGCAGCCTTCGAGCTGGCGCGCACCCGCCGGGGTCACGTGACCGCGGTGCACAAGGCGAACGTGCTCAAGCTGTCGGACGGGCTGTTCCTGCGCTGCGTGCGCGAGGTCGCCTCCGACTTCCCGGACGTGGAGCTGCGCGAGCTCATCGTCGACGCGGCCGCCGCCCGGCTGATCCGCGACCCCGGGTCGTTCGACGTCGTCGTGACCACCAACATGTTCGGCGACATCCTCAGCGACGAGGCCTCCGAGCTCTGCGGCAGTCTCGGCCTCGGTGGGTCGGTGAACGCCGGGGACAGGGTCTGCGTGGCGCAGGCCCAGCACGGGTCCGCGCCCGACATCGCCGGGCAGGGCATCGCCAACCCCACCTCGCTGATCCGTTCGGCCGGGATGCTGCTCGACTGGCACGGCGCACGATCCGGCAGGCCGGAGCTGCGCGAGGCAGGACGACTGCTCGACGCCGCGGTCACCGCCACCATCGCCGACCCGGCCACCCGCACCCGCGACCTCGGCGGCCCCCTCGGCACCGACGACTTCACCAGCGCCCTCATCGGCACCCTGACCCAGGAGCCCTCCCATGCCTGACCAGCCCCTCGCCCCGACCCTGCTCATCCGCCCCCACGAGGTGCGGCCCTTCGACCGTGGCAACGGCGTCGTGACCGTCCCGTACGTCGGGAAGTGGAACTGCGAGGCCAACAGGATCACCACCGGCCAGACCCAGTTCCAGCCCGGCACCGGCCTGCCGCTGCACAGCCACAACGTCGAGGAGTCCGTCCTGGTCCTCGAGGGCGAGGCCGTTGCCGAGATCGGTGACGAGCGGTTCGACCTCGTCGCCGGCGAAGCCACGTGGGTGCCGGCCGGCATCCCGCACCGCTTCTACAATCGCGGCGCCGGGCCGATGCGCATCTACTGGGTGTACGGCGGACGCGACGTGACCCGGACGATCACCGCCACCGGTGAGACGTTCGAGCACCTGTCGGAGAGCGACCGAGGCGGCCTGAGCACGCCATGAGCACGATCGCCACGGTCAACCCCGCTGACGGGAGCGTCCTCGCTAGCTATGACTCGATGAGGGCCGACGACATCGAGAAGGCGCTGGTCGCCGGCGCCGCCGCAGCCCGTGCCTGGGGCCAGGTGGCGGTGGCAGACCGCGCAGAGCTGCTCGTCCGGCTCGCGGCCCACCTCCGCGCCGATGCCGAGAGGTATGCCTCGCTCGTCACCTCCGAGATGGGCAAGCCGCTGGCCCAGGCCCGCAGCGAGGTCGGGAAGTCAGCGGTCACCGCCGACTACTACGCGAGTCAGGCGGCCTCGATCCTGGCGACCCGCCACGTCGAGATCGACTCGCCCGCAGGGGTTTCCGCCTTCGTATCACCAGAACCCCTGGGGCTGGTGCTGGCCGTGATGCCGTGGAACTTTCCCGTCTGGCAGGTGATGCGCTTCGCCATCCCTACCCTGGCTGCCGGCAACGGGGTCCTGCTCAAGCACTCGCCCAACGTCACCGGCTCCGCCCTCGCCCTCGCTGAGGCCTTCGTCCGGGCAGGGTTCCCCACCGACCTGTTCACCACCCTGGTCGTGGCCGAGGAGGACGTCCCCGCGACCGTGGGGCGGCTCATCGAGGACGAACGCATCGCCGCGGTCACCCTGACCGGCAGCAACCGAGCGGGTGAGATGGTGGGCGCGGCCGCGGGTCGCGCGTCCAAGAGGTCGGTCCTCGAGCTCGGTGGGTCGGACGCGTTCGTCGTCCTCGCCGACGCCGACGTGCCCGCAGCGGCGGCGGCTGCCGTCGGCGCCCGGTTCACCAACTCGGGCCAGAGCTGCGTCTGCGCGAAACGGTTCATCGTCGAGGCGCCGGTCGCCCAGGAGTTCACCCGGTTGTTCCTCGAGGGCGTCCGTGCGCTGGTCGTCGGCGACCCCACCGACCCCACCACGACGGTCGGGCCGCTGGCCCGCTCGGACCTGCGGGACGCCCTGCAGCGACAGGTCGACCTGTCGGTGACCGCAGGGGCGACCCTGGCCGCCGGCGGGCGCAGCGTCGACGGCGCGGGCTACTTCTACGCACCCACCGTGCTGCTCGACGCAGGTCCCGGGATGCCGGCGTTCGACGAGGAGACCTTTGGTCCGGTCGCGGCCGTCGCGGTGGCCTCCGACGAGGCCGACGCGATCCGGCTCGCCAACGCGACCCCTTACGGACTGGGCCTCAGCGTCTGGAGCCGCTCCCCCGAGCGGGCCGTCGCCGTCGCGCGACAGGTCACCTCGGGTGCGGCGTTCATCAACGCGGTGGTCGCCTCCGACCCCCGGGTCCCCTTCGGGGGCACCAAGCGCAGCGGCTACGGTCGTGAGCTGGCTGACGCGGGGATCCTCGAGTTCACCAACCAGCGCACCTACTGGGTGTCCGCCTGACCCATCGTCTCGCATCCGAGACGGTATGCCGCCTGCGCAGGGCGCGCACGCGGCATACCTCCGCTGCAATGGAGGCATGACCACCACTGTCACCTCAGCGCCGACCGTCACCGTCGGGACCGGGCCCGTCTCGTTCGACGACGTCGTCGCGGTCGCCCGGCACGACGCCAGGGTCGAGATCTCCCATGAGTCGCTGGCGGAGGTGCGCCGCACCCGCGAGGTGATCGAGGCGCTCGCCGACGACACGGTCGCGCACTACGGCGTCTCGACCGGGTTCGGTGCGCTGGCGACGCGGCACATCCCGGTCGAGCTGCGCGCCCAGCTCCAGCGCTCGCTGGTGCGCTCGCATGCCGCCGGCTCGGGCGCCGAGGTCGAGCGCGAGGTGGTTCGCGCACTGATGCTGCTGCGCATCTCCACGCTTGCGACCGGCCGCACGGGCATCCGCGAGGAGACCCTGCAGACCTACGTCGCGATGCTCAACGCCGGCATCACGCCCGTCGTCCACGAGTACGGCTCGCTGGGCTGCTCGGGCGACCTCGCGCCGCTGTCCCACTGTGCGCTCGCCCTCATGGGCGAGGGAGTCGTGCGCGACGCCGCGGGGGAGCGGATGCCGACCAGCGAGGCGTTCGCCGCGGCGGCCATCACCCCGGTCGAGCTGCGTGAGAAGGAGGGCTTGGCCCTCATCAACGGCACCGACGGCATGCTCGGCATGCTCGTGCTCGCCATCACCGACCTGCGCTCACTGCTCAAGACCGCCGACATCTCGGCCGCGATGAGCGTCGAGGGCCAGCTCGGGACCGACGACGTCTTCGCGGCGGACCTCCACGCGCTGCGCCCGCAGCCGGGCCAGGCCAGGTCCGCCGAGAACCTGCGAAAGCTGATGCAGGACAGCGGGATCCGCGACAGCCACCGCGACCCTGAGGCTTGCACGCGCGTCCAGGACGCCTACTCGCTGCGCTGTTCACCGCAGGTGGCGGGCGCGGTCCGCGACACCGTGGAGTATGCCGCGACGGTGGCGGGCTTCGAGCTCGCCTCCGCGGTCGACAACCCCGTCGTCACGCCCGACGGACGGGTCGAGTCGAACGGCAACTTCCACGGGGCGCCGGTCGCCTACGTCCTCGACTTCCTCGCGATCGTCGCCGCCGACCTGGCCTCGATCTCGGAGCGGAGGACCGACCGGTTCCTCGACGTGTCGCGCAACCACGGGCTCAACGCCTTCCTCGCGGACGACCCCGGCGTCGACAGCGGCCACATGATCGCGCAGTACACCCAGGCGGCGATCGTGTCCGAGATGAAGCGCCTGGCGGTGCCCGCCTCGGTCGACTCGATCCCGAGCTCGGCGATGCAGGAGGACCACGTGTCGATGGGGTGGTCGGCTGCCCGCAAGCTGCGTCGCTCGGTGGACGGGCTGACCCGCGTTCTCGGGGTCGAGCTGCTCACCGCCGCCCGCGCCATCGACCTGCGGGCCCCCCTGACCCCGGCACCGGCCACCGGGGCCGTGGTCAAGGCGCTCCGCGACGCGGGCGCCCCCGCACCGGGTACCGACCGCTTCCTGGCCCCTGAGATCGAGGTGGCCGTCCAGCTCGTCGCGAGCGGCGTGGCCGTCGCAGCGGCAGAGTCGGTCACCGGCCCCCTCAACTGACACCACGGCATACCCCGCTCGTCACTGAACCGTCTGACCAAGGCACTGAAGGAGAACGACATGGAAGGCGCCCGCCCCGTCCGCTCACCCCGCGGCTCGCAGCTCACAGCCCAGCACTGGGGGGCCGAGGCCCCGATGCGCATGCTGATGAACAACCTCGACCCCGAGAACGCCGAGCGTCCCGACGACCTCGTCGTCTACGGCGGCACCGGCCGCGCTGCGCGTGACTGGAAGTCGTTCGACGCCATGGTCCGCACCCTGACCACGCTCAAGCAGGACGAGACGATGCTCGTGCAGAGCGGTCGTCCGGTCGGCGTCATGCAGACCCACGAGTGGGCGCCGCGCGTGCTCATCGCCAACTCCAACCTCGTCGGCGACTGGGCGACCTGGCCGGAGTTCCGGCGGCTCGAGCACCTCGGGCTGACGATGTACGGGCAGATGACCGCCGGCTCGTGGATCTACATCGGGACCCAGGGCATCGTGCAGGGGACCTACGAGACGTTCGCCGCCATCGCTGAGAAGCGTTTCGGCGGAACGCTGGCCGGCACCCTCACGCTCACCGGCGGTTGTGGTGGCATGGGCGGCGCGCAGCCGCTCGCCGTCACGATGAACGAGGGCGCCTGCCTCATCGTCGACGTCGACGAGTCGCGGCTCCGGCGCCGGGTCGAGCACCGCTACCTCGACGAGGTCGCCTCGTCGCTGGACGAGGCGATCGACAAGGCCGTCGCCGCCAAGAACGAGCGGCGCGCCTGGTCGGTGGGTGTGGTCGGGAACGCCGCCGAGATCTTCCCCGAGCTGCTGCGTCGCGGGGTGCCGATCGACATCGTCACCGACCAGACGTCTGCGCACGACCCGCTGTCCTACCTCCCCGAGGGGATCGAGGTGGGCGACTGGCACGAGTACGCCGAGAAGAAGCCCGAGGAGTTCACCGACCGGGCGCGCGAGTCGATGGCCAAGCACGTCCAGGCGATGGTGGAGTTCCAGGACGCAGGGGCCGAGGTCTTCGACTACGGCAACTCGATCCGCGACGAGGCGCGCCAGGGCGGCTACGAGCGCGCCTTCGAGTTCCCCGGTTTCGTGCCGGCCTACATCAGGCCGCTGTTCTGCGAGGGCAAGGGCCCCTTCCGCTGGGTGGCGCTCTCGGGCGACCCGAAGGACATCGCGGCGACGGACAAGGCCGTCCTCGACCTGTTCCCCGACAACGACCGGCTGCACAAGTGGATCCGCGGCGCCCAGGACCGGATCGCCTTCCAGGGTCTGCCTGCCCGCATCTGCTGGCTCGGCCAGGGGGAGCGCGACAAGGCGGGTCTGGCGTTCAACGAGCTCGTCCGCACGGGAGCAGTGAGCGCCCCCATCGTCATCGGGCGCGACCACCTCGACACGGGTTCGGTGGCCAGCCCCTACCGCGAGACCGAGGCCATGCTCGACGGCTCCGACGCCATCGCGGACTGGCCGCTGCTCAACGCCCTCGTCAACACCTCTTCCGGCGCCTCGTGGGTCTCGATCCACCACGGTGGCGGCGTCGGCATCGGTCGCTCCCTGCACGCCGGCCAGGTCTCGCTCGCGGACGGCACGGAGCTCGCGGCGCAGAAGCTGGCCCGCGTCCTCACGAACGACCCGGCGATGGGCGTCATCCGCCACGTCGACGCCGGCTACGACATCGCCGAGCGCACTGCCCGGGAGCAGGGCGTGCGGATCCCCATGCGCGAGAGCTGATCTCGCACCAACGCGAGGTATGCCGGGTGGTCACCACCCGGCATACCTCGCGTTGGGGGCGGGTTCAGGCGGGGGCGGTGGGTTCAGGCCGGGTCGGTGACGTCGGCGACCTGGGCACCCAGGGCGGCGACCACGTCGTCGGCCTGCGCGGTCGCGGCGACGCCGTGGGCACCCGCCCCGATGGAGATGAGGCGTCCGGCCACGGAGGCGTCCGCCACGACGGGCCACGCCGTCAGCGAGCCGAACGGCGTGATGGTCCCGCGCTCGTAGCCGGTCACGTCCTTGGCGGTTGCGGCGTCGGGCATCGACATCCGGTTGACGCCCAGCAGGGCGCGCAGCTTGGGCCACGAGATCTCACGACCACCCGGCACGAGCACGAAGAGGTAGTCGTCCTCCGCCCGCCGCACCACCAGGGTCTTGATGATGTCGCCCGGTTGAACGCCCCGCGCGGCGGCCGCCTCCTCCAGCGAGCTGACCCGGCCGTGGCGCGTGATGGTGTGCTCGATGCCGCTGGCCGCAAGCGCTGCCGCCGCCCGTGCGGCGCCGTCGTCAGTCACGGTGGAAGCCTAGCCGCCACCCGGTCCGCCACCCTCTCGCCCGGCGCCTGTCTGTGATCCGAGACGGAATGGTGGAGGAGCCCGCACATCATCACGTCCGCTGGTGTGGAATGGTCTGGTCGTCGGTCTGCGTCCACCGCGGACCGGCCCCAGTCCTGCCGCCGCCGCCAGAGAGGGCACCGTGAGCTTCGAGTCGATGTGGGCTGACCTCCAGCCCGTCGGACGCAGCGCCCAGTCAGGTGGCTACCGGCGCTTTGCCTGGACCCGCGAGGACCACGACCTCCGCGAGTGGTTCACCGGCGAGTGCGGCGCGCGCGGGCTCGACCTCACCGAGGACCGGATGGGCAACCAGTGGGCCTGGTGGGGGGACCCCGATGCGGCGGCCGCCCGCGGGGACAAGGGAGTCGTCACGGGGTCGCACCTCGACAGCGTCCCCGACGGCGGTGCCTTCGACGGTCCGCTGGGGGTAGTCAGCGCGCTCGCGGCCATCGATGTGTTGCGGGACAAGGGGTTTGAGCCCTCCAGGCCGATCGGGGTGGTGAACTTCGTCGACGAGGAGGGCGCCAGGTTCGGCGTGGCCTGCGCCGGCTCCCGGGTCATCACCGGTGCCATGACCGCGCGTCGCGCACGCAGCCTGACGGACGCCGACGGCACCACCATGGCTGACGCGCTCAAAGCAGCTGGTCGCGACCCGCACCAGATCGGTCGGGACGACGACGCCATGCGCCGCATCGGGAGCTTCGTGGAGCTGCACGTCGAACAGGGACGCGGCCTCATCGACCTCGACCACCCCGTCGCGGTCGGCAGCGACATCTGGCCCCATGGCAGGTGGCGGCTGGACTTCACCGGCGAGGCCAACCACGCCGGGACCACCCGGCTCGAGGACCGCCACGACGCGATGCTCGGGTATGCCGGTGCGGTGCTCGCCGCGCGCGAGGCCGCCATCACGAACGGCTGCGTCGCGACCATCGGCAAGGTCGTGGTGACGCCGGGCGGTGTCAACGCCATCCCGAGCGCCGTGACGGGATGGCTCGACGCCCGTGGCGCCAGCCCTCGCGCCGTGCGCCGCGCGGTCGCCGACATCAGCGCGATGGTCGAGCAGTCCGGCGGGCGGATCACCGAGGAGTCGTGGACCCCGTCCACGCCCTTCGACGCCGGGCTGAGCGCGCGGCTGGGGACCCGGCTCGGCGGCATACCTGTCCTGGGCACGGGGGCCGGGCACGACGCCGGCATCCTCGCGAACGCCGGCATCCCCACCGCGATGCTCTTCGTCCGAAACCCCACGGGCGTCTCGCACTCACCCGAGGAGCATGCGGAGCTCTCCGACTGCCTCGAAGGGGTGGCGGCCCTGACGGCCGTCCTCGAGGACCTGACGGGGGCGCAGGCGTGACGGCTGGATCAACCCAGTACTGGGCGGAGCACGCGTGGCTCCCCACCGGACTGGCCACGGGTGTGCGGTTCGAGGTGGTCGACGGGGTCTTCGCAGGGGTGCACCGGGCCCGCCCCGAACCGGGTGACGAACGGCTGCACGGCGTGGTGCTGCCGGGATTCGCCAACGCCCACAGCCACGCCTTCCACCGCGCCCTGCGCGGGCGCACCCACGGAGACGGCGGCAACTTCTGGACGTGGCGACAGCAGATGTATGCCGTCACGCGGCACCTCACTCCGGACACCTACCTCGCCCTGGCCAGGGCGGTGTTTGCCGAGATGGTGCTCTCGGGGATCACCGTCGTCGGGGAGTTCCACTACCTCCACCACAGCGTGGGCGGCCGCCCCTACGCCGATCCCAACGCGATGGGGGAGGCGCTCATCGCGGCCGCGCGGGACGCCGGCCTGCGGCTGACCCTGCTCGACACCTGCTATCTCGCGGGTGGGCTGGCAGGGGACGGGCACGTGCCACTGGACGATGTCCAGCGGCGGTTCAGCGACGGCGATGTCGACGCGTGGGCAGCCCGGGTGGCCGCCCTGGCTCCGGACGCCACGACCCGGATCGGCGCCGCAGTGCACTCGGTGCGCGCCGTGCCGCGGGACGACCTGCGGGCGATGGCCGAGGTGACGCGTGGCCGCACGGTGCACGCCCACGTGAGCGAGCAGCCGGCCGAGAACCTCGCGACGCAGATGTTCTACAACGCCACGCCGACCGAGCTCCTCGACGAGGCCGGTCTGCTCGGCGGCCGGTTCAGTGCCGTGCACGCGACGCACCTGTCCGACCGGGACATCAGCCTGCTGGGCGAGTCGGGCACGACGGCCTGCTTCTGCCCGACGACCGAGCGCGACCTCGCCGACGGCATCGGTCCCGCGAGGGCGCTGACGGCTGCGGGCGCGCGCCTGTCGCTCGGCTCGGACCAGCACGCGGTCATCGACCCGTTCGAGGAGGTGCGGGGGCTCGAGATGCACGAACGGCTCGCCAGCAACGAGCGCGGCCGGTTCACCCCCGACGAGCTGCTGACGGCCGCCACCTCGGACGGCTACCGCAGCCTCGGCTGGCAGGACGCCGGTGTGATCGCGGAGGGGGCCGCGGCGGACTTCGTCGTCGTGCGCACCGACACCGTCAACACCGCTGGCGCCAAGGCGGGTCAGATCCTCTACTGCGCCACGCGATCCGACGTCGACCGGGTGGTGGTCGGCGGCAGCACGGTCGTGGAGGCGGGACGCCACCGGCTGGGCGACGTGGCGGCGCTGCTCGGCAAGGCGCTGGCCGACGTGAGGGAGCACCAGTGAGCAGCACCGTCGTCACCGGGATCGCCGAGCTCGTCACCTGCGACGGGTCGACCCCTGACCGGCTCGGCCTCGTGCGCGACGCCGCAGTGGTCATCGAGGGCGGGCACGTCGCGTGGATCGGTCCGGCGTCGGGCGCCCCGATGGCCGATGACCAGGTCGACGTGGGGGGTCGAGCAGTACTGCCGGGCTTCGTCGACTCGCACTCCCACCTCGTGTTTGCCGGGGACCGTGGTGACGAGTTCGCCGCGCGGATGGCCGGCACGCCCTATGACGGTGGTGGCATCGGGGTGTCGGTGGCCGCCACCCGGGCCGCCACCGACGACGAGCTGCGATCACTCGTCGCCCTGCGGGTCGCCGAGATGCGCGCCCAGGGCACGACGACCGTCGAGATCAAGAGCGGCTACGGCCTGACCATCGAGGACGAGGCGCGGGCCCTGCGCATCGCCCGCGAGTTCACCTCCGAGACGACCTTCCTCGGGGCCCACGTGGTGCCGCGCGAGTACGCCGAGGACCGGGCGACCTACCTCGAGCTCGTGACCGGCCCGATGCTCGAGGCGGCCACTCCGTACGCGAGGTGGGTGGACGTGTTCTGCGAACCACACTCGGCCCACGCGTTCACCGAGGACGAGGCGCGCACCGTGCTGCTCGCCGGACGTCGTGCGGGACTCGAGCTGCGGGTGCACGGCAACCAGCTGGGTCACGGGCCCGGGGTCCAGCTGGCCGTCGAGCTCGGAGCGGCCAGCGTCGACCACTGCACCTACCTCTCAGCCTCCGACGTCGACGCGCTGGCCTCCGCAGCGGACACCACGGTGGCGACCCTGCTGCCCGGGGTGGAGTTCTCCACGCGCTCGCCCTACCCCGATGCCGCTGCCCTGCTGGCGGCCGGCGTGTCGATCGCACTCGCCACGGACTGCAACCCGGGGACCTGCTACTCGTCGTCGATGCCGTTCGTCATCGCCCTGGCGGTGCGCGAGATGGGCCTGACGCCCGGCGAGGCGGTGCTCGCGGCCACGACGGGTTCGGCGAAGGCGCTGCGGCGCAATGACATCGGACGGATCGTCGTGGGGGCTCGAGCCGATCTCACCGTCCTCGACGCGCCGTCGCACGTCCACCTGTCCTACCGTGCGGGCGTACCGATCGCCAAGGCCCTCGACCTGGACGGGGCCTGACGCTCAGGCGTCGTGGAGGTCTGCGCCCTCAGGCGTCGCCGTGCTGCATCGCCTTGGGCAGGTGCCCGGCGGACTTCTCGTAGTACTCGGCGGCCTTGCGGGTCGCGATCACCCGGGCAGCACCAGCCGCCAGTCCGGTCAGCGCAGCGAACGCGATGGCGTCCTTCCACGGGGTGCGCGGGTCACGCGGGTCGACGACGGCGTCGCGGCCGGCCTTCTTCCACGCGGTGGTGACCAGCTTGTTGGCGACCACACCCGCGAGCACCGCCGATCCGGTCCCCAGCACTCGCCACACCAGTGGTCCCATGTCGCACACCTCTCCCGTACCTGTCGCGGACCCGTTGAGGATCCGTGTCCCCGCGTCGCGACCCGTCGCCACGCGAAATTGCCGCTGACCTGCGGCTCCACCCTGCCACACCCAGGAGTATGGTTCGACGGGTAACGACAGGGGAGCGCGCAAGCGCTGAGAGTGCGGGAGACCGCAGACCCTCACACCTGATCCGGTTCGCACCGGCGTAGGGAGTCGAGAATCTCAGACACCTGTCGGGTGAAGTGCGCCACCACAGGTGTCTTCTCCCGGCAAGGGGTCTCCCCGAGGCATCCACCGGATTCCACGGGAGAAGAACACATGAGCACCAAGAACACCCCGGCCACTTCGGCCGACACGGCACCATCCACCCCGGCCACCCAGGCCGACACCACCACCCCGGCCACCTCGGCCAGCGCGACCTCGTCCACCTCTTCCACCGGGACCCGCCGCGGCAGCATCCGCGCCAGCGGGAACCTCTGGGGTTGGCGCACTGTCGACCTCTTGACGGTCTCCTTCCTCGGCGCCGCGTTCGGTGTCGCCTACTGGGCCTGGGGTCTGGCCTACACCGCACCGGCGGCTGGGCTCGAGGCCCTCTTCCCACCGCTTCAGGGCATCACGGGAGCCCCCTGGTTGATGGCCGGGGTGGTGGGCGGCCTCGCCATTCGACGCCCGGGCTCGGCCTTGCTGTGTGAGGTGGTGGCGGCCCTCGTCTCGATGCTGCCCGGCACCAAGTGGGGTTTCACCACCCTCGTCTCGGGCATCGTGCAGGGTCTCGGCGCGGAGATCGCCTTCCTGATCCTCGGGTACGCGGCGTTCGGCCTCGGCGCCGCCCTGCTTGCCGGAGCCCTCTCGGCTCCGCTGGAAGCTCTCTACGAATGGCAGGTCTACTGGACCGACTGGGACATGGGCTACAAGCTCGCCTACGCCGGGATCCTCACCGTCGCGGGCGCGATAGTGGCCGGCGGTCTCGGGTGGCTGCTGACGCGCGGCCTGGCTCGAGCCGGCGCCCTGGGAGCGTTCCCGGCTGGGCAGGAAGCCCGGGAGTCACGCGCTGTCTGAGCACCCTCGTCCCGGCGCCCCCAAGGAGCGTCGGGGACATCTCGAGGTCCGGGGACTGACCTGGCGTCCGTACGGCCGCCGCGAACCGGTCATCCCCGGCCTCGACCTCGACATCCCCTCGGGACAGCGGGTCCTGCTCGTCGGTCCGAGCGGCTCCGGCAAGTCCACCCTCCTGCGTGGACTTGCCGGGGTGCTCGAGGTCGCCGACTCCGGGGAACGCACTGGCACCGTGCTGCTCGACGGCGCGGTTCCCGGGACGCGGGCCGGCGACGTCGGCCTCGTCCTCCAGGAGCCGGGCGCGGGCATCGTGTCGGCCACGGTCGGCCGCGACGTCGCGTTCGGCCTCGAGAACATCGGTATGCCGCGTGCGGACATGTCGGCGCGCGTCACCGCCGCGCTGGCCGCCGTCGGCCTCGACCTGCCCCAGGACACTCCCACCCATGCCCTGTCCGGCGGTGAGCAGCAGCGGCTTGCCCTGGCGGGGGCGCTCGCCCTCGAGCCCACGGTCCTGCTGCTCGACGAACCCACCGCGATGCTCGACCCCGCCAACGCCGACTCCGTCCGCAGGACCGTCGACGAGGTGACCCGGTCCCGCCGGCTGACGACGGTCGTCGTGGAGCACCGGCTCGGTCCGTGGCTCGACGTCGTCGACCGGCTCGTCGTCCTCGACCACAGCGGCCGGGTCGCAGCCGACGGCGAACCACTCGCCGTCCTCGCCCAGCACGGAGAATCCCTCGCGGCCCAGGGGATCTGGGTGCCCGGATTCCCCGACCCGCAACCACGCGGCATACCTGCGGGTGTCTTCGACACCTCGTCGACCGGAGCCAACCTGCTCACCCTCGACGCCGCCGACGTCACCATCACCCGGTCCGTGCAAGCGCTCGACGGCTCGACCCGCACCACGGTCGCGGTGCGGGACCAGTGGTTCCAGGCGCGCGCAGGGCAGGTGCACGCGCTGGTGGGCCCGAGCGGGGCGGGCAAGTCGACCTTGCTGCTGGCGCTGGCCGGGCTGCTGCGACGGCAGGCCGGTGAGGTGCGGCTGCGGCCCGACCTCGCCGTCGACGGGGAGCGCGACCCGCACGCGCTGGGCACCCTCGACCTGGCCCCGCGGGTTGCCTGGGTGCCCCAGTGGGCGAGCTCGACGATCGTCAGCCACACCGTGCTCGACGAGGTGATGACCACCTCGCGAGCGGTCGGGCTCGTCGAGTCCGAGGCGCTGGAGCGCGCCCGGGCCCTCCTGGACCACCTGGGCCTGGCCCACCTCGCGCAGGCTGACCCACGACACCTGTCCGGCGGAGAGCAGCGCCGGCTCGCCATGGCGTCCGCGGTGGTCCACCAGCCGGACCTCGTCTGCGCCGACGAAGCCACGGTCGGCCAGGACCGGCTCACCTGGGCCGCCGTCATGGGCATCGTCGAGGGCTTGCGGGACGCGGGTTCGGCGGTCGTCCTGACCACTCATGACGACGCAGTCATCACCAGGGCGGATGCGGTGACGATGATCGACCGGCCCGTGCAGCCACCCGTCGAACCGGCACGTCGACGCCCGCTGGTGGCGCGGGCCGGCCCCCTGTCGCTGATGGCGGGGGCGAGCCTCGCGATCCCGGCGGGCGTGGTCTCACCGCGCTGGTCCACGAGCCTCGTCGTGCTCGCGGTGCAGGTCGCGCTCGCGGGCCTGGCACTGCTGGCTCCTGGCGACGGGCCAGCGCCCACCGGTCGGCTGCGCGGGGTGCTCCTGCGGCTCGGCCCAGGACTCCTCGGCGCCCTGTCCGTGGCGTGGTCGACGTGGCTGCTGGGGGGCCACGACCTCGACACCGCCTTCACCGGGGGACTGCGGGTGCTCATCATCGTGCTGCCGTCGGCGGTGCTCATCCAGCACGTCGACGCGGATGCCCTCGGCGACCACCTCGGGCAACGGCTGCGGCTGCCCGCCCGTCCCGTGGTGGCCGTGGCGGCAGCACTGCAGCGGGTGCACACGTTCGGCGAGATCTGGTCGGAGATCGCGCGGGCCCGACGGGTGCGGGGGATCGGCGCCACGGCACGGTCGCCCCGGTCGGTGCTGGCCGAGCTCTGGGCCCTCACCATCGGGATCCTCGTGCGGTCGCTCCAGGCCGCGGCCACGCTCGCCGTGGCCATGGACGCCCGCGGGTTCGCCACGGCATACCGCCGCACGTGGGCTGCGCCGGCTCCGTGGCGGGGTGCGGACTGGCTGGTCGTCGCGGCGAGCATGCTGCCGGTGGTCGTGGCGGCCGGCTGGCGCTGACCGGGTGTCGTCCGGGTCTTGTGCGCCGTGGGTGACCGGAGCAAGGTGAACCCATGAACCGTGTCAGCGACGCCGCGGGTCCCTCATCGCCCGAGCAGATCCGCAACGTGGTCCTGGTGGGGTCGAGCGGGGCCGGCAAGACGGCCCTTTTCGACCAGTTCGTGGCGGCTCGGATCCCGGGCCGCCGCGCTCGTGAAGGGGACTCTTCGGCGACGTTGTCGCTCATGGCCGCGTCGGTCCCGACGGGTGGGCTGACTGTGAACCTGCTCGACACCCCGGGCCACCCGGACTTCATGGGCGAGGTGCGCGCCGGGCTGCGGGCGGCCGACGCGGCGGTGTTCGTCGTCTCCGCCGCCGACGGTGTCGACGAACCCACCCGGTTGCTGTGGCGCGAGTGCGACGTCCTCGGTATGCCGCGCGCGGTCGTGGTCACGCGCCTCGAGCAGGCGCGGGCGGACTTCGAGGCGACGGTCGACGCGTGCCAGCGGGCGTTCGGTGACGCCGAGCCGCTGGCCCTCCCGCTGGTCGTCGACGGTTCGGTCAAGGGCCTGCTCAACCTCCTGCGTCGCACCGTGACCGAACAGCAGCCAGGGGGCGGTGAGGCCGACAGGGAGCCGAGCGTCGACGAGGGTGAGCTGATCGACGCCCAGCGTGGTGAGCTGATCGAGTCCGTGATCGAGGAGTCCGAGGACGAAGGGCTCCTCGAGCGCTATCTGGAGGGCGAGGAGATCGACACCGAGGTGATCGCCGCCGACCTGCGCATGGCCGTGGCCACGGCTCGGTTCTTCCCGATCCTGCCGACGCATGCACCCACGGGCGTGGGCATCGAGGCGTTGATCGAGCTGTGCGAGAAGGGATTTCCCTCACCCGTCGGAGCGGCGATCCCCACCGTCTACACCTCGGCCGGTGGGGACTTCGGTGCCGTGACCTGCGACCCGACCGGCCCGCTCGTGGCCGAGGTGGTGCACACCACGACCGACCCGTTCGTAGGCCGGCAGTCGCTGGTCCGGGTGTTCTCGGGGACGCTGCGCCCCGACGAACCGGTGCACATCTCGGGGCACCTGCAGCACTTCGCGACCCACCTCGTCGACGAACACGCCGACCACGACACCGACGACGAGCGCATCGGGCCGCTGGCTGCCCCGCTCGGCGACGAGACCCGACCTGTCAGTGCGGGGATCGCCGGTGACATCGTCGTCGTCTCCAAGCTCGCGGGCGCGGAGACCTCCGACACGTTGTCGCGCAAGGACAGGGCCGCTCTGGTCGAGCCGTGGTTGTTGCCGAACCCGTTGCTGCCCGTGGCGATTCACGCTCGTTCCAAGGGGGACGAGGACAAGCTGGCCACGGCCCTGCAGAGACTGGTCGCCGAGGACGTCACGATGCGGCTCGAGCACAACTCCGAGACCCACCAGCTGGTGCTCTGGGCCATGGGGCCTGCCCACGTCGACCAGCTCATCGCGATGCTGGAGTCGCGCTACCACGTGCCGGTCGAGGTGGAGCCGGTGCGGACATCGCTGAGGGAGACCTTCGTGCGGCCCACCAAGGTCCAGGGTCGACTGGTGAAGCAGTCCGGCGGTCACGGGCAGTACGCCGTGTGCCACCTCGAGATCGAGCCCTTGGAGCGAGGGGCCGGCATCGAGTTCGTCGACAAGGTGGTCGGCGGGGCGGTGCCTCGCAACTACATCCCGTCGGTGGAGAAGGGCGCCCGAGTCCAGCTGGAGAAGGGCGTACTGGCGGGCTACCCGGTGGTGGACGTGCGGATCACCCTCGTCGACGGCAAGGCCCACTCGGTCGACTCCTCGGACATGGCCTTCCAGACCGCCGCGGGGATGGCTCTGCGCGAAGCCGCCAACGACTCGACCGTCGCGATGCTCGAACCCGTGGACGAGGTGCACATCGAGGTCAGCGACGACGCCGTCGGCGGGGTCCTGGCCGACCTCCGCGGACGCCGCGGGCAGGTGCACGGCACCGAGCCTGCACACGTCGGGGGGCGCACCCTGATCCATGCCGAGGTGCCCGCGCACGAGCTGGCTCGCTACCCGGTCGACCTGAGGTCGGTCTCCCACGGCACCGGCACGTTCACGCGCAGCTTCGTCCGCTACGACTACATGCCGCCTGCCCTCGCCAGGGAGATCACCGCCGGCTGACGCCTCCCGGGCCGTCGGGCCGAGCTCGCTCTCGTTCTCCGGCGAACAGGTCGCTGGGGGTCTCGGCCCGGCCGCGACGCACGAGGTAGCCGTGCCACAGCAGTCGGGCAGCCGTCGAACGGTGCGGCCGCCAGCGCTCGCCCAGGGCTTCGAGGGCAGCCTGGTCGGGAACGGTGTCGAGCCCCAGGGTCTCGGCAGCGGCCACCTGCAGGGCGCGGTCGCCGACGGGCCACAGGTCCGGACGGCCCAGGCAGGCCAGCAGGTAGACGTCGGCGGTCCACCGGCCGATGCCGGGCAGGGCCGTCAGCGCACGACGGACGGCGGCGTCGTCGAGGTCACCCAGCCCGTCGAGGTCAAGGGTGCCCGTCTCGACGGCCGTGGCCAGGGCGCGCAGGTAGCCGTCCTTCTGCCGGGACACCCCGTCGAGCCGCAGCTCCTCCGGGGTGCTGGCGAGCAGTGCGCTGGGAGCCATGTCCCCGATCCGCTCCACGACCTTGCGGTATGCCGCAGCGGCACTGGCGAGGGAGACCTGCTGCTCGAGGATGAACAGGACCAGGCTCGGGAACCCCGTGGGCCGCAACCACAGGGCAGGAACCCCGTGGGTCGAGACGAGCTCGGCGAGCTGGGGGTCGGCAGCCGTGAGCCCCGCCACCGTCCGTCCGAAGAGGTCGTCGTCCACGTCGCGACGCTACCCGAGAGCCGTCGCGGCTCCGAGCCACGTAGGGCGGACACAGAAGTGGCGTCCGGCGGAGGGGACACCAC